>NZ_JAHVAB010000042.1 GCF_019264445.1 Hydrogenophaga sp. | reverse complement strand
GGCTGCAGGTCATCTCAACGACAACTTCAGGGCTTGCTGGACGTGGGGAACGGCCAAGCTGCCTGAGGGTTGAGCTTCGTCTGCGCCGCAGGAGCAGCAGGGGCCGCCGGCTTCTTGGCCGGCTCAGCTTTTTTTGCTGGGGCTGCCTTTTTCACAGGGGCCTTCTTCGCAGCGGCCTTTTTCGCAGGAGCCTTCTTGGCAGCGGCCTTCTTGGCCGGGGCTGCCTTCTTGGCGGGAGCGGCCTTCTTCGCTGGCGCTGCCTTCTTGGCAGGAGCAGCCTTCTTCGCCGGCGCTGCCTTCTTCGCAGCGACCTTCTTCGCCGGAGCTGCCTTCTTCGCAGGAGCAGCCTTCTTCACTGCGACCTTCTTGGCCGGTGCAGCTTTCTTTGCCGGGGCCTTCTTCGCTGCGACCTTTTTGGCCGGTGCAGCTTTCTTCGCTGGAGCTGCTTTCTTCGCAGCGGGTTTCTTGGCCGGAGCCTTTTTAGCCGGTGCGGCCTTTTTGGCCGGGGCTTTTTTTGCAGTTGCCATTGTTTTCTCCTTGATCAAGTTGCAAAGAGCACTTCAGCCAGCCTTGTCGCCAGCGAAGTGATTCAACGCCCTGAGGCCGTGTGGATGCATCCACGGCTGGCCCCAAGGATTTGAATCCTGTGACAAAACCCTGCCACCGTCGCCTTGGCGATGCGTACAGGGTTTTGGATGAACGGAACACATGTTGGTGGTCAAAAGAGGCAATGCGGCTCCGGTGTTAGCGGCATCAATCCCAGGACAGCGCCCCGCCGGATTGGTATTCGATCACACGGGTTTCGAAGAAATTGCGTTCCTTTTTGAGGTCGATCATTTCGCTCATCCAGGGGAACGGATTCTCTTCGTTGGGAAACAGGGGCTCCAGGCCAATCTGCACGGCACGGCGGTTGGCGATGTAGCGCAGGTAGCCTTTGAACATGGAAGCGTTGAGGCCCAGCACACCGCGCGGCATGGTGTCTTCGGCATAACGGTACTCCAGCTCAACGGCCTTGAGGAACAGCTCCTTGATTTCAGCCTTGAACTCGCTGGTCCAGAGCATCGGGTTCTCCATCTTGATCGCGTTGATCAGATCGATACCGAAGTTGCAGTGCATGGATTCGTCGCGCAGGATGTACTGGTATTGCTCGGCAGCACCTGTCATCTTGTTCTGGCGACCCAGCGCCAGGATCTGCGTGAAGCCCACATAGAAGAACAGCCCCTCCATCAGGCAGGCAAACACGATCAGGCTCTTGAGCAGGCGCTGGTCGGTCTCGGGCGTGCCGGTGTGGAAGTTCGGATCCATGATCGCTTCGATGAACGGGATCAGGAACTCATCCTTGTCGCGGATCGACTGAACTTCGTTGTACGCGTTGAAGATCTCGGACTCATCCAAGCCGAGCGACTCCACGATGTACTGGTAGGCGTGCGTGTGGATCGCTTCTTCGAATGCCTGGCGCAACAGGAACTGGCGGCATTCCGGCGCGGTGATGTGGCGGTATGTGCCCAGCACGATGTTGTTGGCCGCCAGCGAGTCGGCCGTCACGAAGAAACCGAGGTTGCGCTTGACGATGCGGCGCTCGTCTTCAGTCAGGCCGTTGGGGTCTTTCCAGAGCGCGATGTCGCGGCTCATGTTCACCTCTTGCGGCATCCAGTGGTTGGCGCACGTGGCGAGGTATTTTTCCCAGGCCCACTTGTACTTGAACGGCACCAGTTGGTTGACGTCGGTCTGGCCGTTGATGATGCGCTTGTCGGCCACGTTGATGCGGCGTGCAGCAGGCACGGCTGCGGCGGCTGGCGACGGGGCGACGGTGTTGATCGAAGCGGAAGGGGAGGACAGTGCGGCTTGCAGACCCGACGTGCCGGTGGGCAGTGGGTTGTTCGCTGGCTTCGATGAGGGCGTGATGTGATCGTCCCAGGTCAACATAGAAATTTCCAATGTTCGGATTATCAAAGTGTCTGCATGAAATGCAAAGTGATCATGCGAGATGCGCACATTTTGTGTTGCGGTGTTGCATCGAATGGCATTCGTTGAACATCGCAATGCGTGTGCGCATCTCTCATTCGATCACTGACAGGCTTCGCAACCCGGATCGTCGATGGCGCAGAATTTGACGTCGGTTGCTGGCTCTGTCGCGGCCGCTGTGGTGGCCGCCATGCCGGCGCTGGTCGCGCTGAGTGAGACCGCATTGAGCTGGCCCGCACGGCCCGTCGATTTTTCAATCTGGGTGGCCGACGTCGTGCGCAGGTAATAGGTGGTCTTGAGGCCGCGCAACCAGGCGAGCTTGTAGGTGTCGTCGAGCTTCTTGCCGGATGCGCCAGCCATGTAGATGTTCAGGCTCTGCGCCTGATCGATCCACTTCTGGCGACGCGCTGCGGCTTCCACGAGCCACAGGGGTTCGACTTCAAATGCGGTGGCATAGAGCGCCTTCACTTCTTGCGGCACGCGGTCGATCGGGCGCAGCGAACCATCGAAGTGCTTGAGGTCCATGACCATCACGTCGTCCCACAGCCCCAGCCGTTTCAGGTCTTTCACCAGATAGCTGTTGATGACGGTGAACTCGCCGGACAGGTTGGACTTGACCGAGAGGTTGCCGAAACAAGGCTCGATGGAGGCGTCCACGCCGATGATGTTGGAGATGGTCGCGGTGGGTGCGATGGCCACGCAATTGGAGTTGCGCATGCCATCGACAGCGATCTTCTTGCGCAGCGCGTCCCAATCCAGGGCGCCGGAACGGTCCACGTCCACATAGCCGCCGCGTTCACGGGCCAGCAGGTCCAGCGTGTCAGGTGGCAGCACACCCTTGTCCCACAGCGAACCGCGGTAGCTGGCGTAGCGGCCGCGTTCGCGGGCGAGTTCGGTGGATGCCCAGTAGGCGTAGTAGCAGACGGCTTCCATGGAGCGGTCGGCGAACTCCACCGCTTCGTTGGAGGCGTAGGGGATGCGCAGCTCGTACAGTGCGTCCTGGAACCCCATCACGCCCAGGCCCACCGGGCGGTGGCGCATGTTGGAGTCGCGCGCCTTCTTCACGGCGTAGTAGTTGATGTCGATCACGTTGTCGAGCATGCGCATGGCCGTCTTGATGGTGGCCTGCAGCTTGTCGTGATCGAGCACCTTTGCACCGTCGTCACCGCGTTTGACGTGGTTGAGCAGGTTGACCGAACCCAGGTTGCACACGGCGGTTTCGGTGTCGCTGGTGTTGAGCGTGATCTCGGTGCACAGGTTGGAGCTGTGGACCACACCGGCGTGCTGCTGCGGGGAGCGCACGTTGCAGGCGTCCTTGAAGGTGATCCAGGGATGGCCCGTTTCGAACAACATCGAGAGCATCTTGCGCCAGAGGTCGCTGGCGGGCACCTTGCGGTAGGGCTTGATCTCACCGCGTGCGGCTTTTTCTTCGTAGGCCACGTAGGCCTTCTCGAAGTCGGCACCGAAGAGGTCGTGCAGGTCGGGCACGCTGTTGGGCGAGAACAGGCTCCACTCGCCCTTTTCCATCACGCGCTTCATGAACAGGTCGGGAATCCAGTTCGCCGTGTTCATGTCGTGGGTGCGGCGGCGGTCGTCGCCGGTGTTCTTGCGCAGCTCCAGGAATTCTTCAATGTCCAGGTGCCAGGTCTCCAGGTAGGTGCAGACCGCGCCCTTGCGCTTGCCGCCCTGGTTCACCGCCACAGCGGTGTCGTTCACCACTTTGAGGAAAGGCACGACGCCTTGCGATTCACCGTTGGTGCCCTTGATGTGGGAGCCCAGGGCGCGCACGCGCGTCCAGTCGTTGCCCAGGCCGCCCGCAAATTTGGAGAGCAGCGCGTTTTCCTTGATCGACTCGTAGATGCCGTCGAGGTCGTCGGGCACGGTGGTCAGGTAGCAGCTGGAGAGTTGCGAGCGCAGGGTGCCGCTGTTGAACAGTGTGGGCGTGGACGACATGAAGTCGAACGAGGAGAGCACTTCGTAGAACTCGATGGCGCGGGCTTCGCGGTCGATCTCGTTGAGAGACAGGCCCATGGCCACGCGCATGAAGAACGACTGGGGCAGTTCGATGCGGGTCTTGCGCACGTGCAGGAAGTAGCGGTCGTACAGCGTCTGCAGGCCGAGGTAGTCGAACTGCAGGTCGCGCTCTGGCTTGAGCGCGGCGCCCAGACGGGCCAGGTCGAACTGCAGCAGCTTTTCGTCGAGCAGGTCGTTGTCCACGCCCTTCTTGATGAACTGTGGGAAATAGTCGGCGTAGCGCGCGCCCATCTGGTCGGCCGGCACTTCTTCGCCCATCACTTCCTTGACGATGGTGTGCAGCAGCAGGCGTGCGGTGGCGTACGTGTAGTCAGGGTCTTTTTCGATCAGCGTGCGTGCGGCCAGGATGGAGGCCTTGTAGACCTCTTCGATGGGCACACCGTCATACAGGTTGCGCTTGGTTTCGGCGACGATTGGATCGGCCTTGACGTCCTTGCCCAGGCCGCTGCAGGCGGCGTTGATGAGGCTCTGCAGGCGTTGCAGGTCCAGCGGCACGCGCTGGCCACCGTCGATCACATGCAGCACCGGCTCGGACGGCTGCGCCACTTCCGCCTGGTGCGCGCGCTCTTGCGTGCGGCGTTCGCGGTACAGCACGTAGGCGCGCGCCACTTCGTGGTGGCCGCTGCGCATCAGGCCGAGCTCGACCTGGTCTTGCACGTCTTCAATGTGGAAGGTGCCGCCACCCGGGCGCGAGCGCATCAGGGCGCGTGCGACGTTCTGCGTCAGCTCGTCCACCGTTTCGCGCACGCTGGCCGATGCGGCGCCCTGGGTGCCGTGCACCGCCAGGAAGGCCTTCATCATGGCCACAGCGATCTTGCTGGGCTCAAACGGGACCACGGCGCCGTTGCGGCGGATGATCTGGTAGTTGGAAAAAACCGAGCTGCTCGCGGCCAGCGGTGCTGCGGCCGGTGTGACGGCTGTGGGCTTCTGCGTGGCAGGCGATGGGGTGGTGATGGGAGACGCGGTCAGCATGGTTCCTCTTTCGTTCATTTGTTGTGTGGTGATGGCATCGGGTGCAAGGTGTCCGACGACGGGGCAGATGGCAGTGCCGGATCAGCAGTGGCCGCAGCGGACTTTGGCGGACGCCCGACGGACAGCAATCGGGCGTTGGGCATGCGGGAAAAGGCGGGGTTCCGGATTCACAGCGCACACTATATCTGGTGTCCATGTCCCATTCAAGCCACTACGGGTAGTGTTTTCCAGAAAGTCGCCCGGAAGCGGTGTGGCGCCTTTTTCGTCTCGCGGAAATTGTGCGGTTGCACGCCCTGGCGCCCGGCGGGGGATCGCCGCCGAATGGGCAACGCGATTGCATTTTTGCGTGAAGCGCCAGCGTCGGCGCGCGATGCAGCGGGTTTTGCCCCGACGGGGCGCGCCGTTGCAAGGCCGGCTCTTGAAGCGCGGTTTTTCGTGTGTCGAACTCAGCGGTCTGCCGCTGTGCGGGGCAGTGTCTCTTGCGGGAAACACGCGTCGGGCCAACCGAGCGCGGCGCGCAGCCGAGACCAGTCGAATCCGGGGCCCGGGTCCTGTTTGCGACCGGGCGCGATGTGCTCATGGCCGGCCACGTGGGCAACCGGATAACGCTGCACCAGTTGGGTGCAGAGCTGCGCCAGTGCCTCGTATTGCGCGGGTTCAAACCGTTCGCCTTCCAGGCCTTCGAGTTCGATGCCAATCGAGTCGTCGTTGCAGTTGTGTCGGCCACGCCAGCAGGACTGGCCGGCATGCCAGGCGCGCGCGTCGGCATCCACGAACTGGACCACTTCCCCGTCGCGCCGCACGAAGAAGTGCGAAGACACCTCCATGCCCCGGATGTCTTCGAAGTAAGGATGCGCGCCCCAGTCGAGCTGGTTGGTGAAGAGTTGCTCCACCTCCGGGCCGCCATACACGCCGGGTGGCAGGCTGATCGAGTGGAGGACGATCAGGTCGATGGCGGCACCGGGCGGGCGCGGCCCGAAATTGGGCGATGGGCAGTGGCGGGCGGCGCGCAGCCAACCCCCGCGCCAGGAGGCATCGGCGGCGTCAGGCGGTGTCGTCATCGTCCGGGGAGGGCATGGCAATGCCCAGGCGCTGGATGCGGTAGCGCATCTGCCGCAGGTTCAGGCCCAGCCGCGCGGCAGCGGCCGTGCGGTTGAAGTCGCTCTCGCGCAGGGCCTTCATCAGCACCTGCCGCTCCTGTTCGTCCAGGTAGGTTTGAAGATCGGCGGGGATGTCCTCGGGTGGACGCTGAGGTATCGATGGCGAGCCCGCGGCAGGCTCGAGCGTGTCGGGCTGCGTGGGCACCTCCTGCATGTCTTCGGACTCCCCGAAGTCTTCCGGCTCCAGCGCGTGGCCGCTGCTCAGCGCGAGTGCACGTTGCAGCAGGTTCTCGAGCTCGCGCACATTGCCCGGGAGCTCGCGGGACCGCAGCCAGGCCATGGCACGCGGCGACAGATCGGGGACCTTCTGGCCAGACTCGGCGCACAGCCGTTCCAGAAGCGCCTGGACCAGCAGCGGCAGATCGTCGCGCCGTTCGCGCAGGGCTGGTGTGCGCAACCCGATGACGTTGAGCCGGTAAAACAGGTCCTGGCGGAACTGGCCGGCCTGCACCAGCGCATTGAGGTCGCGGTGCGTCGCGCTCACCAGCCGCACGTCGACCGCCTCCTCCTGAACGCCCCCGAGCGCGCGCACCCGGCGCTCCTGGATCACGCGCAGCAGCTTGGCCTGCATGGCCAGCGGCAGATCGCCGATTTCGTCGAGGAACAGTGTGCCGCCGCGTGCCGCCTGGAAGTAGCCATCGCGATCGGTGGTGGCGCCGGTGTATGCGCCCTTGCGTGCACCGAAGAACTCGGCCTCGATGAGGTTTTCAGGGATGGCGCCGCAATTGACCGCCACGAAGGGGCCTGCGCTGCGGTGGCTGCAGTCGTGCACCGCGCGCGCCACGAGCTCCTTGCCGGTGCCGGATTCGCCCAGGATGAGCACGGGCGCCATGCTGGAGGCCACTTTTTCGATGCGCGCCTTGATCTGCACGATGCTGGGCGAGCCGCCCACGATGCGCTGCAGCGAGGGCGCACTGGTGGCGAGTGGCGATCCTTTGCGTGCCGCGTCGGTCGCACCGCCAGCAGGGGCAGCGACGGCACCTGCGACCGCGTTGAGTACCGACCCGGTCACGCTCTGGCGCTGGCTTTGCAAGGCGGCCGTGACCGCGCTGCGCAGTTGTTTGAGGTCGACCGGTTTGGTGAGGTAGTCAAACGCACCCGCCTTGAGCGACTCGACGGCGTTCTCGGCCGAGCCATAGGCGGTGATGACGATGCTTTTCTCGGGGCGTTGCGCCTCGGCCAGCTCGCGCAGCAGGTCCAGGCCCAGACCGTCGGGCAGGCGCATGTCGGAGATCAGCACGTCAAAGCGTTGCTGCGCCAGCCATTCGCGCGCCTGTGCGAGGTCGGGTGCGGCCACCACCGCGTGGCCCTCGCGCAGCAGCGTGAGCTCGTACAGCGTGCGCAGATCGGGCTCGTCGTCGACGACCAGCACGGAGGCGGGGGTGTTGGAGGTGGGCATCTCGGTGCTCGGGCGTGGAGGCGTCAGCGCGCGCCCAGAGGGGCGTCACCCGACAGCCGGTAGCCATGCGGCTCGTTGCGCGTGGCGACGGAATCGCCCACCGGGTACGACAGGCTTTGCTGCATGGGCTCGCGGGGGGTGGCAGCGGCTGGCCCGCTGGCGGGGATGAGCGCATAAAACTCGTTGCCTTCGCGCTGGTCCAGCCGCGTGCGCCGGTAGGCGATCTGTGCGCCATAGCGCTCACAGAGCTCGCGGCAGATATAGAGGCCCAGTCCGCTGGAGCGGCTCTCGGAGGAGAAGAAGGGCTCGAACAGGTGGCGCATCACGCTGGCTTCGAGCGGCTGGCCATCGCTCCACACCGAGAGGCGCACGTGTTCGTTGCCGCTGGGCTGCGAGATCAGCCGGATCGAAGAGGGCTTGCCGCTGGCGTGACGCAGCGCGTTGTCCAGCAGGTTCACCAGCAGCCGGCGCAGGTGCTCAGGGTCGAAGCCCACGTAGGCTTCGGGCGCATGCACGTGCACACCCAGCACGCGCTCGGCGCGGCTTTGCCTGGCCCATTCCTGTGCGATCTGCCGCACGGTCTGGTCCAGGGGCAGCGTGGGCGATGAGACCTGGCCCTGGCTCGGTTGGGCGCGCGCGACGTTGAGGATGTCGTCGACGATGCGGGCAAGGCGCTGGGCGTTCTGCTCGATCATGCGCGTGAGGCGCTTCTGGGCGGGGGCCTGAACCTCTTCGTCGAGCAGCGCGTTGGCCTGCGTGATGGCCGACAGCGGGTTGCGGATTTCGTGTGCCACAGCGGCCGACATGCGCCCCATGGAGGCCAGCTTCTCGGTGCGCACGCGCGCCTCGACCTCCCGCAAATCTTCCAGAAACAACACACACAGTCCCGCGCGCCGGCCGCCCTGCGCGGTCAGCCGGGTGCGGGCGTGCAGGCGCTGGATCGGGCGGTCCTCGTTGTCGATGGTGGTCTCGGTTTCCAGGGCCTCACCCATGGAAAACGTTTCGTTCACGATGTGCGCCAGGTGCTGCCAGCTCGATCGCGCCGAGAGCAGCAACTTGGCCGCTTGCGGCGATACCTGGCCCAGCAGCATGGCTTGTGCGGCCGGGTTGGCGCTGCGCACGACACCGTGCGGGTCCACCACCAGCACACCCACCGTCAGGCTCTCGATCACGAGTTCGTTGACCTGGGCTTGCGCGCGCGCGGCGGCCTGGCTGCTGGCGGCAAGCGCTTCTTCGCGGGCCAGCCGGATGGCGAGCTGGTTGGCCAGCACCGCCACCAGAAAGAAGCCGGTGCCGGTCAGGCCGGCTTGCAGGAAACGGGCGGTGGACAGGTCGCTGAACAGCGTGGCGTTGAGCGCGGCCTCGCCCAGCAGGTACAGCGTGACGCTGGCGGCCGTGGCCAGCGCCAGCGTGAGCGAGCCCATGATCGCCGCGAGCAGCACCGGCAAGGCAAACAGGGCCGTGTAGTTGATGCTGCCGATCTGGAAGGTCTGCAGCAGGGCGAACACCACCACATCCACGCCGATGGTCAGCAGCCACTGCAATTTCGCTGCGCGGCCTTGCTCGCTCGGTCGCCAGAGGTACAGCGTGAGGAACGCGATGCACAGGTGGGCCGAGCAGACCAGCGTCAGCCAGTCGGGTCCGCCGGATTTCGTGACCAGCAAGAACGCCTGCAAGGCCAGCAGCACGGTGGCAATGAACACCCGTGCGCGCATGAAGGCCCGCCAGAGCCTCACGAAGGCCCGCTGGCGCTGCTCGCGACCCTGGTTGCTCCCGCCTTCGAAGGCCGAGTACCAGGACGGCGCGAACTGCGAGCTGACGTCCCGGACCATCTCAGTCTTCGCGCAGGCGCCGGTGTTCTGCGCTGCAGTAGTGCCCCTGGCTGCCTCGCACGGCTTCGGTTTGTGGCAGGTGCGTGCCGCACTGCTGGCAAGCCACCATGATGGCCGGCGCCTGGGCCCGACCCGACGGGGGCGCGCGGCGCGCGGCCTGGTCCCTGTCGGCCAGGCGGTTGTTGCGCCACACATAGAACGCGACCACGACCACGGCCAGAACGAGCAGGTACTTCATGGGGGCAGTGTCAGGCGCGGTGCAGC
This sequence comes from Hydrogenophaga sp., assembly GCF_019264445.1. Taxonomy (GTDB): domain Bacteria; phylum Pseudomonadota; class Gammaproteobacteria; order Burkholderiales; family Burkholderiaceae_C; genus Hydrogenophaga. Next base: position 53,144 of record NZ_JAHVAB010000042.1, on the reverse strand, counting down.
AGCACTTCAAGCACGAAGCGCGAGCCGGCGTAGCCCAGCAGCAGCAGACCGGCCGCCAGATAGAGCATGCGCACCGCCACGCGGCCGCGCCAGCCGAGGCGCCAGCGCCCCCCCAGCAGCACGCCCATGGTGAGCCAGGACAGCACGGAGAAGGTGGTCTTGTGGTCCCAGACCCAGCGGTGGTTGAGGGTTTCAGAGAAATACCAGCCCGCCAGCAACGTGGCGCTCAGCAAGGCGAAGCCCGCCGCCACGAAGCGGAAGGTGAGCCGCTCCAGCGTGAGCAGCGGCATGGCCGCATCGTTGGCTTCGCCCAGGCGCATGGACCGCTCGGCGCGTTGCATCAGCCAGGCATGCACCACGGCAGCGCCGATCAGGCCGTACGAGGCGATGCCCAGTGCCCAGTGCAGGGGCATCAGCGGCGATTGCAGGGCCGGGTAGGGTGTGCCGGGGAATACCCAGGCCAGCACCACCACGGCCATGCCCACCACCGCGAGCGTCCAGCGCGCGCGCATCTGCGGGTACAGGCGACTCTCGATCAGGTACACCGTGAGCACCAGCCAGGCCGTCACGGACAAGGCCGGCGCAAAGCCGAAGCGCGTGGGTTGCTCGAAGAGACCCAGCATCAGCACGAGCAGATGCAGGGTCCAGGCCAGCACCAGGAAGCCCCGCCTCTGCGGCCCCGACATGCGCGGTTGCGTCCAGGCCAGCACGGCATACACCAGCGCGGCAAGGGCAGACGCGGTGGTCACAGGCAGGTTGGTGGCGAGGGAGGGGAGCAGGCTCATGACCGGTGGAGCGCGCCAGGCGTGAAAGGGGAGGGCGCGGCTAAAATCATCCGGACAGTTTAACGGGCTTGTTCGGCCCGAGCGCGCCGGCCCGCTGGCCGTGCCACCCGCCTGACGGCCCGCATCCACGCGGGTCAGCGGCCTTTTCCCCCACCAAGCGCAGCATGGCTTCAGCCCTTTCAGATCGACTCTCACGCATCGTCAAGGAAATGCGCGGCCAGGCCCGCATTACCGAAAGCAACGTCACGGACATGCTGCGCGAGGTGCGCATGGCCCTGCTCGAAGCCGACGTGGCGCTGCCCGTGGTGCGCGATTTCATCGCCCGGGTGAAGGACAAGGCGCTGGGCCAGGAGGTGGTGGGCTCGCTCACCCCGGGGCAGGCGCTGGTGGGGATCGTCAACCGCGAGCTGGCCGCCACCATGGGCGACGGCGTGGCCGACATCAACCTGGCTGCGCAGCCACCGGCGGTCATCCTCATGGCCGGCCTGCAGGGCGCGGGCAAGACCACGACCACCGCCAAGCTGGCCAAGCACCTGATCGAGAAGCGCAAGAAAAAGGTGCTGACCGTCTCGGGCGACGTGTACCGCCCCGCGGCCATCGAGCAGCTCAAGACGGTGACCGGGCAAGCCGGCGCCGAATGGTTCCCCAGCACGCCCGACCAGAAGCCGGTGGACATTGCGCGCGCCGCCCTGGATCACGCGCGCAAACACTACTTTGATGTGTTGCTGGTCGACACGGCCGGCCGGCTGGCGATCGACGAAGCCCTGATGCGCGAGATCCAGGAGCTGCACGCCGTGCTCAAGCCGGTGGAGACGCTGTTCGTGGTGGACGCGATGCAAGGCCAGGACGCGATCAACACCGCCAAGGCCTTCAAGGACGCACTGCCGCTCACCGGCATCGTCCTCACCAAGCTCGACGGCGACTCGCGCGGTGGGGCGGCGCTTTCGGTGCGGGCCATCACCGGCGCGCCGATCAAGTTTGCCGGCGTGTCGGAAAAGATCGATGGCCTGGAGGTGTTTGACGCCGACCGCCACGCGCAACGCGTGCTGGGCATGGGGGACATCCTGGCGCTGGTCGAGCAGGTGACCGCCGGGGTGGACATGGCGGCGGCCCAGAAGCTCGCGGCCAAGGTCAAGAGCGGCGAGGGCTTCGACCTCAATGACTTCCTCGACCAGCTGCGCCAGATGAAGCAGATGGGGGGTCTCTCCAGCCTGATGGACAAGCTGCCCGCCGCCATGGCGGCCAAGGCGGGTCAGGTGGACATGAACCGCGCCGAGAAGGACATCAAGCGCAAGGAAGGGATCATCTGCAGCATGACGCTCAAGGAGCGCAAGAAGCCCGAGATCATCAAGGCCACGCGCAAGCGCCGCATTGCCGCCGGCGCGGGCGTGCAGGTGCAGGAGGTCAACCGCCTGCTCAAGGAGTTCGAGCAGATGCAGGACATGATGAAGAAGATGAAGGGCGGCGGCATGATGAAGATGATGAAGCGCATGGGTGGCATGAAAGGCATGCCCAAGCTGCCCGGCATGGGCTGAACCCCGACACGCCATGACGCTGCGCGACTCCGACCACACCATCGAAAACCTGGCCGCACTCCAGGCCCTGTTTGGTGCCGTGGGCGAAGCCTCGGTGCGCAAGGAGGTTTCGCACCTGCACCCGGTGTACCAGCGCTGGATCGAGGCCTCGCCCTTCGCGGTGCTGGCCACCGTCGGGCCCGACGGGCTGGACGCATCGCCGCGCGGTGACCCGCCGGGGCTGGTGACGGTGCTGGACGCCCACACCCTGCTGTTGCCCGAACGCGCCGGCAACAACCGCATCGACAGCTTGAAGAACATCCTGGCCGATCCGCGCGTGGCCTTGCTGTTTCTGGTGCCGGGCGTGGGCGAAACCCTGCGTGTGAACGGCCGCGCGCGCATCTCGGTGGCGCCAGACTTGCTGCAGCGCCTGGCCATGGACGGCAAGCCGCCCCGTTGCGTGCTGGTCATCAGCGTGGAGTCGGTGTTCTTCCAGTGCGCGCGGGCCATGAAGCGCGCGGGTCTCTGGGATGCGTCCACCCAGACCACGGTGCCCACCGCCGGCGAGATGCTGGCGGCGCTCACCCGGAACGACATCGACGGGGCGGCCTACGACCGCGCCTTGCCCGCGCGCCAGCGCGACACGCTCTATTGAAGTGACACGGGGTGCTCAGCCGAGCGTGCGCGCCAGCGCTTGCGCGGCGGTCTGCAGGCGCGGCAGCTGCAACCGGGCCTGGGCCAGCGTCATGCGCGCGGCGGGGGCTTGCAGCGCAAGGGCGCACCGCACCGTGGTCTGACCGGGTGCGAACACCGGCACCGCCACGCAGACCAGGCCTTCGACGAATTCTTCGGCGTCCACCGCATGGCCGTCGCGCCGGATGGTCTCCAGTTCGGCTTCCAGCGCGTCGCGCCCGGTGAGCGTGCTGGCGGTGTAGCGGCGCAAATCCAGCCCATCGAGCACGGTGCGGCGCTGCCGTGCGCCCATCCAGGCCAGGAAGAGCTTGCCGCTGGCCGAGCAGTGCACTGGTACGCGGGTGCCCGGTCGCAGCTCCATGCGCAGCGGAAACGCCGACTCCACGCGGTCAAGGTAGATCACCTCGGCGCCCGACAGCGCAGTGAGGTTGCAGCTCTCGCCCACCTCGCTGACCAGCTGGCGCAACACCGCGTGGCGCACGCCCTGCAGCGTGCTGCTGCTCAGCGCCGCTTCCGACAGTCGCAGCAGCCGTGGCGCCAGCGCAAAGTGCCGACCGTCCGGTTCGCGCACGAGCCAGCCACCGGCTTCGAGTTGCGTCAGCATGCGGTGCACGGTGGGCTTGGGCCAGCCGCTCTTGGCCACCACGTCGGGCAGGGCCTGGGGCGTGTTTTCACGGGCCAGCAGGTCCAGCAGTTCCAGCAGGCGCAGGCCGGGGCTGACCTCGGTGTCTGTGTTCATATCTCGAATAATGAGACGATTACCGAAAATATTTCGAGACAAATTCTAGTGCCGCCTACATTGCGGGCACAAGCAAACACGAGGAGACGGTGGTTTGACACGTTTGAGCTTTCGCAACGCGGTGGTGACGGGCGCGTGTGGTGGCCTGGGCCAGGCGCTGGTGCGCGAGCTCCTGGAACAGGGCGCGTGCGTGGCGCTGGTCGGCTTGCGGCGACCCGCGCTGGAGGCGCTGGCATCGTTGGCGCCCGGGCGATGCGCCGTCTACACACCGGAGGTGTCCGACGCTGAAGCCATGCAGGCCATGGCGGCCGACTGGCTGGGCCGCTTCGGCCCGCCCGATCTGGTGATGGCCAACGCTGGCGTGGCCGGGGGTTTTGACACCGCGCAGGCCAGCGACCTGGCCACGATGCGCCGCATGCTGGAGATCAATTTGCTGGGCGCGGCCACCACCTTTCAACCGTTTCTGGACCCCATGCGCGCGAGCGGGCAGCGCGGCGCGCTGGTGGGCGTGGCCAGCGTGGCGGGCTGGCGCGGCATGCCGGGCAATGGCGCCTATTGCGCGAGCAAGGCCGGGCTGATCGCCTACCTGCAGAGCCTGCGCGCCGAGCTTCGGCCCACCGCGCTGAGCGTGCACACCGTGAGCCCCGGCTACCTGCGCACGGCACTCACCGCCGGCAACCGCTTTGCCATGCCGGGCCTGCTCGAGCCCGACGAGGCCGCGCGCCGCCTGCTCGCGGGGGTGGCCCGCGGCACCGAACACATCGTGCTGCCCCGGCGCATTGGCTGGCTTTCGCGTGCACTCAGCCTGCTGCCCGCACGGCTGCACGACCGCATCTTGCTAAGCCAGCCGCGCAAACCCCGCGCTGGCGAACCCGGTTCGACCGACATACCAGGTTTGAGGAAATGAAACACCCCCGCCGCGCTGCGCGCGACCCCCTCGAGGGGGCGACGTCTGCGGCCCGGCAAAGCCGGTTCCGCGACGTCTCTGGATCGACAGCCGCCTCTCACACACCATGACCACATCAACACAAGAACAAATCGCCCTCATCGGTGCCGGGCCCTCGGGCCTGGCAGGCGCGCGGTGCCTGCAGAAGCACGGCATCGCCTTTCAGGGCTTTGAGGCCCATACCGATGTGGGCGGGCTGTGGAACATCCACAACCCGCGCTCCACGGTGTATGCCTCGGCGCACCTCATTTCCAGCAAACGCATGACGGAGTTCAGCGAGTTCCCGATGGCCGAGCGCGTGGCCGACTACCCGAGCCACCGCGAGCTGCTGGACTACTTCATGGCCTTTGCCGACCACTTCGGGCTGCGCCAGCACTACCGCTTTGGCGTGCGCGTGCTCCGGGTGGCACCGGTGAGCGACGCGCCCGACACGCTGTGGCGCGTGACCACCGAAGACGCCCAGGGCCAGCAGACCACCGCCGACTACAAGGGCGTGGTGGTGGCCAACGGCACGCTCGCCGAGCCCAACATGCCCGCGTTCGAAGGGCGCTTTGCCGGCGAGCTGCTGCACACCTCCGCCTACAAGCAGGCCTCGCAGTTCAAGGACAAGCGCGTGCTCATCGTGGGAGCCGGCAACTCGGGCTGCGACATTGCGGTCGACGCCGTGCACCAGGCGCGCAGCGTGGACATTTCGGTGCGGCGCGGCTACTACTTCGTGCCCAAGTACGTGTTCGGCAAACCGGCCGATTCCATCGGCGGCAAGATCAAGCTGCCGCCCTGGCTCAAACAGAAGATCGACAGCACGGTGCTGAAGTGGTTTACCGGCGACCCGGTGCGCTTTGGCTTTCCCCAGCCGGCCTACAAGATGTACGAGTCGCACCCGGTGGTGAACTCGCTCATCCTGTACCACATCGGCCATGGCGACGTGGGCGTGCGCGCCGACATCGCGCGCTTTGACGGCCCCACCGTGCACTTCAAGGACGGCAGCCAGGGCGACTACGACCTCGTGCTCGCGGCCACCGGCTACAAGCTGCATTACCCCTTCCTCGACCACGCCCTGCTCAACTGGCAAGGCATGGCGCCGCGCCTGTACCTCAACATCTTTGCGCCGCGCTTTGACCGGCTCGCCGTGCTCGGCATGGTCGAGGCCAGCGGCCTGGGCTGGCAGGGGCGCTACGAACAGGCCGAGCTGGTGGCCCGGTACTTCAAGGGTCTGGACGAAGGCAAGGCCAGCGCGTTGGCACTCCAGGTGGCCAAGGCCGGGCCACCCCCTGATCTCTCGGGTGGCTACAAATACCTGCAGCTCGAGCGCATGGCCTACTACGTGAACAAGGACGTCTACCGCGCCACGGTGCGCAAGGCGGTCGAGGCGCTGGCCTGACGAGCGCCAAGAACAACAACCGAGGAGACCTCCATGCTGCCTGTTGACGAGATCCGCCTGAATTTCAACCCGGCCTCGCTTGCCGTGCTCAACGGCGTGCTGGCCTTCCTGATGTTCGGCATTGCGCTGGACACGCGCATCGATGACTTTCGCCGAGTCGCGCGCATGCCGCTGGCGTTCACGGTCGGCATCGTGGCGCAGTTCATCGCGCTGCCCGCCATCACCTTCGGGCTCACGCTGCTGCTGCAGCCCGCCACGAGCATCGCGCTGGGCATGATCCTGGTGGCCTGCTGCCCTCCCGGCAACGTGAGCAACATCCTGACCCACCGCGCCAACGGCAACGTGGCGCTCAGCGTGTCGATGACGGCGGTGTCCAACGCGATTGCCATCGTCGCCATGCCGCTGAACTTTGCGTTCTGGGGCGGCATTCACCCCACCGCCGCGCCGCTGCTCAAGACCATCGCGCTGGACCCGGTGGAGATGTTCGGCCACATCCTGCTGATCATTGGCGTGCCCTTCGTGCTGGGCCTGTGGTGCGCGCACCGCTTCCCGAACTGGACCACACGCTTCAAGAAGCCGCTGCGCATCCTGAGTTTCATTGCGCTCATCGCCTTCATCGTGGGCGCGATCGCGGGCAACTGGCGCTACTTCCTGGACTATGTCGGGCTGGTGCTGCTGGCGGTGGTGACCCACGACGCGCTGGCCTTTGGCACCGGCTACGCCATCGCCCGCGCCGCCGGCCTGCCCGACTACGACCGCCGCGCGCTCTCCATTGAAGTCGGCATCCGCAACGCGGGGCTCGGCCTCGTCATCATCTTCAGCTTCTTCGGGGGCCTCGGTGGCATGGCCGTGGTGGCGGGCGTCTGGGGCTTCTGGGACATCATCGCGGGCCTGGCCCTGGCGAGCTGGTGGGCACGGCGGCCTTTGCAGGGCGGCGTGCCCGACGCAGGCCGGCCATGAACGCACCGCAAGACAAGGCGCCGGCAGCGCGGCGCGTGCTGGTCACGGGTGCGCAGGGCTTTCTGGGGCGTGGGTTGGTCGAGGCGCTCGCGCGCGCGCCGCATATTGAACACGTGGTGGCGGTGGATGTGCGGGACGTGCCGCCCGAGAACCGCCTGCCCCGTGTGACCTGCGTCGTGCAGGACGTGCGCGACAGCGCCCTCGCCGACACCGTGGGCCAGCACGCCATCGACACCGTGGTGCACCTGGCTTCCATCGTCACACCCGGCAAGGGATCGAACCGCGCGTTCGAGCATTCGGTGGACGTGGGTGGCACCCACAACGTGGTCAGCGCCTGCCTGGCGCACCGCGTGGGCCACCTGGTGGTCTCCAGCAGCGGTGCGGCGTACGGCTACCACGCCGACAACCCGGCCTGGCTGACCGAGGCGCACGCGCTGCGCGGCAACGAGGTGTTTGCCTACGCGCATCACAAGCGCCTGGTGGAGGAGATGCTCGCCGAGGTGCGCCAGACGCACCCCGCGCTGCGCCAGACGGTGCTGCGCATCGGCACCATCCTGGGGGAGCGGGTCGACAACCAGATCACCGCGCTGTTCGAAAAGCCGCGCATCCTCGCCATCGCCGGCAGCGACAGCCCGTTCGTGTTCGTGTGGGACGAGGACGTGACCGGTGCCATCCTGCATGCCCTGAGCGGGCAGGCCGTGCCCGGCTGCTACAACCTCGCCGGCGACGGCGCGCTCACGCTGCCCGAGATCGCGCAGCGCCTGGGCAAGCGGCTGCGCGTGCTGCCCGCCGGCTTGCTGCGCACGCTGCTGCGGGTGGGCTCGGCGCTGGGCGTGAGCCGCTACGGACCGGAGCAGCTCGACTTTCTGCGCTACCGCCCGGTGCTGCTGAACACGGCGCTGAAAGAGCGCTTCGGCTACACGCCGCGCAAGACCAGCGCGCAGGCGTTCGGCGCGTTTGTGGCCGCGCGCGACGCGCAAGGCAGACCCGTGAGGGCGATGCCATGATCGCGTTGCCTCTGTCGCGCGGCGACCTGCTGCGCGCCCTCGCGGTGGTGGTGATCTGGGGCCTGAACTTCGTGGTCATGAAGGTGGGGCTGCAGGGCATCGGCCCCATGTTGCTGGGCGCGCTGCGGTTTGCGGCGGCGTCGCTGCCGTTCCTGCTGTTCGTGCGGTTCCCGAAGCTGCCCGTGCGCTACGTGGTGGCCTATGGCCTCGCGCAGGGGCTGGGGCAGTTCGGCTTTCTGTTTCTGGGCCTGAGCCTGGGCATGACGGTGGGCATGGCCTCGGTGGTGATGCAGACGCAGGCGTTCTTCACGCTGCTGCTGGCGGTGCCGCTGCTGGGCGAGCGCGCGCGTGCCCACCAGTGGCTGGGGCTCACGGTGGCCCTCAGCGGCCTGGTGCTGATCGCCACGGCGCATGGTGAAGGCCCTGGCCAGATGACGCTGGCAGGCTTTGTGCTCACGCTGGGCGCGGGCTTCATGTGGGCGGTGTCGAACATCGTCGTGCGCCTGGCCAACCGGCAAGGCGACTACGACCCGATGCCCTTCATCGTCTGGAGCAGCGTGTTTCCCATCCTGCCGTTTGTGGCGCTGGCGCTGTGGATGGACGGCCCGCAGACCGTGCTGGCCCAGCTCATCGGCCTGCGCTGGCCGGCGCTGCTGGCGGTGTTGTTCCTGGCCTGGCTGGCCACCTTGCTGGCCTACACGCTCTGGACGCAGCTGCTCAAGCGCCACCCGGCTGGCCGCGTCACGCCGTTTTCACTGCTGGTGCCAGTGGTGGGCTTGTGGTCGGCCTGGATGTTCTTCAACGAGCTGCCCATGCCGCAGCAGTGGCTCGGCACGGGCTTGGTGTTGCTCGGGCTCTTGGTGAACCAGCTGGGGGGCTGGTGGGTGGCGCGGCGCGCCTGACGGGACCGGATCACCCGACCTCGCCCACCCGCGGGCGAGCAAGGCAGGCGATCAAAACATCAAGCCGCCTGGTGCGCCAGGGTGAACCGGCTGGCATGCCGCCACGCACGGCGCAGCACCGCAGGCGACCACGATTCCTCAGGGATCAGCAGCACACCGCGCGAGCGCATCCAGGCACCCAGGTCGACGTGGCTCGTGGCCACCGTGAGGGGCACGGCCAGCAACAGCGGCAGGGCCACGGGCATCAGCCAGATCAGCGCGTTGGCGTTGATCGCCGCCACGCCCGCACCCAGCAGGCCAATCACCAACGTCATGGGCGCCAGGCGGGCCAGCGCATCGCGCCACGACACGCCGTTGGCTTCACGCGGGGGCGACTTCCACTCCAGCTTCAGGCCGGTGATGGCCACCAGCACGAACAGCGAGTGGGCCAGCATGCGGATGGGCGCCTGCATCAAGGCCAGCACGGTCTCGACCACCGAACTGCTCAGCAGGCCCACGGTGCCACCGAAGGACTTCTGCTCGCCCTTCATGAACACGGCCAGCAGACCCAGCACGCGCGGCATGAACAGCATCGTCAACGTCCACATCCACAGCGCGCGCAGCTCTTCAGGCACGGCTTGCCAGCTGGGGATGGCGCTCGAATCGGCCGCCCACAGCGCGGTGCCGATGGACAGGAAGGCCAGCCACAGCGGTGCCGACAGGTAAGACATGGCGCCGATGGCGAACATGGTGCGGTGCACGCGGTGGATACCGGGCTCGGCCATGAGGCGCGAGTTCTGCAGGTTGCCCTGGCACCAGCGGCGGTCGCGCTGCAGTTCGCTCAGCAGGTCTGGCGGTTGCTGTTCGTAGCTGCCGGTCAGGTCGGAGACCAGCCACACGTGGTAGCCAGCGCGGCGCATCAGGGCGGCTTCCACGAAGTCGTGGCTCATGATGCCGCCGGACATGCCGCCGGTGCCCTTGATGGGCGCGAGCGCGCAGTGCTTCATGAAGGGCTCGACGCGGATGATCGCGTTGTGGCCCCAGTAGTGCGACTCGCCCAGCTGCCAGAACTGCATGCCCAGCGTGAACAGGCGACCCGTCACGCGCGAGCCGAACTGCTGCGCGCGGGCGTGCAGCGTGGCGTGGCCGATGGCCTGCGTGGCGGTCTGGATGATGCCGGCCTTGGGGTTGGCTTCCATGAGCTTGACCATGGACACCAGGCAGCTGCCGCTCATGACGCTGTCGGCGTCGAGCACGACCATGTAGCGGTAGTCCTTGCCCCAGCGGCGGCAGAAGTCCGCCACGTTGCCGGCCTTGCGGTGGGTGCGGCGGGTGCGCAGGCGGTAGTACACCTCGATCTGCGGCAGGTCGGGCTGGGCGGCGAGGGCGGCGCGCAGGTCTTCCCAGGCGGATTTTTCAGCGGCAGCAATGGCGGGGTCGTAGCTGTCGGACAGCACGAACACGTCGAACTGGCCGGCGTGGCCAGTGGCCGCGAGCGACTCACACGTGGCGCGCAGGCCGGCAAACACCGTGGGCACGTCCTCGTTGCAGATCGGCATGATGATCGCCGTGCGCGCATCGGGGTTCATGGCGTGCTCGCGCACATCGGCCGCGCGCAGCGTGTGGCGGTCGCCAAACAGCGAAACCCAGAAGCCCATGAGGGCGGTGACGAAGCCGGTGACCACCCAGGCCGAGAGCAGGCCGAAGAGCGCCAGCTGGCCATATTGCATCCAGGCGTTGTGGTGCTCGGGTTGCGCGTCGGCAAACAGGCTGGTGGCAAAGGCCGTGCTCAGCACCGCGAGCACCGCGAACACCAGGCGGCGGCGGTTGGCCGCGCTCTGCCAGGCCATGGGCGACTCAGCGACCTCGGTGGCGGTGGCAACGGGCGTGCGCGGGGGCAGCGCGCGGCTGGCAGCGCTCAGCAGGGCGGTGCCGATGCTGTTCCAGAAACCGCGCCAGGGGCGCGGCACCATCGAACCGCGGTTGATCGGGGGCGCCGTCACCGAGTTGGGGTGGCGCTCTTCGCGCAGCTGCGTGCGGGCATGCAAGGGCATGGGAAGGCTCTCAGGCGTGGCACCGTGGTGCGATGGCGCAGGGGCCGTGCTCATTCGGGAAGCAACAGATGTGTCCATGTTTCGCTCACGGTGTCGTTGTGGTGTTGAAGGAAGGCGCGCAGTTCGACCGGCTGGGTCGCGTCGACGCGCTCGACGCGCACGGTCACGCGCCAGGAGCGCGTGGCGGGGTTGGGGTAGGCCAGCGTTTCGAGCACGCGGCCATTGGCGTTGGCGGTGACGACGGCCTTGACCGGTGCGTCAGCGGGCAGGGCGTCGAGCGCGGGGCCGGCGAAATCGATCACGTACTGCGGCTGGCGCGTCTGCTCGGCCGGTGACAGGCGGGTGAAGCCGTAACCGCGGCGGGTCTGCGTGACCCAGCTCGACGGCGGGCGCTGCTGGGTGTCGCCTTGCCAGGCGAGTTCGTAGCTCAGCTCCAGCGGCTGGCCGGGGGCGGGCAGCTGACCGGGCACCCAGTAGGCGACGATGTTGTCGTGCGTCTCATCGGGCGTGGGCAGTTGCACCAGCTCGACGCGCCCGGCGCCCCAGTTGCCCAGCGGCTTGATCCAGGCGCTGGGGCGGCGCTCGTAGCGGGCTTCCACGTCTTCGTAGTTGGCGAAGCTGCGGTCGCGCTGCATCAGGCCGAAACCGCGCGGGTTCTGCATGGTGAAGGAGCTCACCGTGACGTCTTTCGGCCGCTGCAGCGGGCGCCACAGCCATTCGCCTTCGCCGCTGACCATCATCAGGCCGTCGGAGTCGTGCACTTCGGGGCGGAAGTCGCCGCGCAGGGGCTGGTTTTCGCCCGAGAGGAACATGCTGGTCAGCGGTGCCAGACCCAGCGTGTGGACGGGGCCGGCGCCGGCGCGCAGGAACACGCGGGCGTTCACGGTGGTGGTGGTCTGCTGACCAGGGCGGATCACGAAGCGGTAGGCGCCGGTGGCGCGTGGCGACTCCAGCAGGGCCAGGACCGTGACCTCGGTGGCGCCGGCGGCGGGCTGCTGCAGCCAGAACTCGGAGAAGCGCGGGAATTCCTCGCCGCTGCCACCCACGGTGTCGATCGCCAGACCGCGGGCCGACAGGCCGTACTGCTGGCCGGCACCGAGCGCACGGAAGTAGCTCGCGCCCTGGAACACCACCAGCTCGTCCTTGTACGCCTGGCCGTTGAGCGGGTAGTGCAGGCGGAAGCCGGCGTGGCCCAGGTCGCCCCAGCGGCTGGTGTCGAAGTTGTTTTTGCCCTGGTCGAAGTCGGCGCTGCGGTAGGGCAGGTGGTTCACCCGGCCGTCAGGCTTGAGCTCGTGGATGCGCACCGGCTCGGTCTGGTACAGGCCGAGGTGGAAGAACTGGACCTCAAACGGCAGGTTCTGATCTCGCCAGACCGACTGGTCCGGCTTGAAGCGGATGTCGCGCAGCTGGTCGTAGGTGATGGTGGCGAGCTCGGCGGGGAGCTTGTCGCTGTTTGCGCGGTAGGGCTGCGTGGCGCGCGTCTGGGCGAGTTGCGTGAGACTGTCCCAGTCAAAGCGCTCGGCTTGGGCCGACGCCCCGCACAGCGAGACCAGCAGGGCGCCAAGCACGGTCCAGCCGCGCAGCTGGCGGGAGGTGAAAAGGGGGCGAATCGTGTGGGGCATGCCGGTATAAGGGCAAACCCTGTGCCAACACGAAAAAACCCTTTCAAATCAACCGCTTTTCAGGTATCCAGATGTGTCCGGCGCCCTGAAGGGCTGTTCGGGGTGTCTGAACCCCCTGTTTTTGTCGCCAGATGGCGACAGGCTGTTGGGCTGCCGGGGAAAAATCCAGCAAAAACAACAGCTTGTGCGTGTCACTCTTCAGCGACAGCGTCGCCAGAGGCGCCTTGGGCGTCGGTTTTGAACAGCCCGGGCGTGAGGGCGTGTTTTTGCAGCAGCCGGTAAAACTCGGTGCGGTTGCGCTGGGCCAGGCGCGCGGCGTCGGCCACATTGCCGTCGGTCATCTTGAGCAGGTCCACGAGGTACTCGCGCTCGAAGCGCTGCTTCGCGTCGGCAAAGCTGAGCACTTCCACCGAAGGCGTGCGCAAGGCGCGCTGCACCAGCGCGAGCGAGACCAGCGGCGTGGTGGAGAGCGCGCACACCTGCTCGACCACGTTGTAGAGCTGGCGCACGTTGCCCGGCCAGGCCGCCATCGTCAGCGCCTTGAGCGCTTCCGGCGCAAAGCCGGAGCTGCGCTTGCCGTACTTGGCGGCCAGGCGCGCCAGGAAATGGTTGGCCAGCAGGGCGATGTCTTCGCGCCGCTCGGCCAGGGTGGGCAGCGTGAGCGTGACGACGTTGAGGCGGTAATACAGGTCTTCTCGGAACTGGGCGTTGGCCATCGCGTCTTCGAGGTCGCGGTGCGTGGCCGAGATAATGCGCACGTCCACCGGCAGCGACTGGCTCGAGCCCAGCGGGCGCACCGCGCGCTCCTGCAGCACCCGCAGCAGCTTCACCTGCAGCGCAGGGGGCATGTCGCCGATCTCGTCGAGCAGCAGCGTGCCGCCATCGGCCGCCTGGAACAGGCCCTTGTGGTTGGACACGGCGTCGGTGAAGGCGCCTTTCATGTGACCGAACAGTTCGGACTCCAGCAAGGCCTCGGGGATGGCGCCGCAGTTCACCGCAATGAAGGGCTTGCTGGCCCGCGCACTGGCCTTGTGGATGGCGCGCGCCAGCATTTCCTTGCCGGTGCCCGAGTCGCCGCGCAGCAGCACGCTGGCATCGCTCTGGGCGACCATGCGCGCTTCGGCCAGCACATCGGCCATGCGGTTGGAGCGGCTCACGATCTCGCTGCGCCAGGCCTCGTCCACGCGGGCGCTGTCGTCGGCGGGTGCGCCCAGGGCCAGGGCCTGCGCGATTTTCTCGAGCAGCTCCTTGGCGTCGTAGGGCTTGGTGAGGTAGGTGAACACGCCGCGCGCGGTGGCTTCCACGGCGTCGGGAATGGTGCCGTGCGCGGTGAGCAGGATCACCGGCAGCGAGGGGTGGCGCTTGCGGATTTCGTCAAACAGGGCCAGGCCGTCCTTGCCTGGCAGTCGCACGTCGGAGAGCACCAGCTGCGGCCGCTCGATGTCGAGCTGGCTGAGCGCGGCTTCGGCTGAGCCGACCGAGGTGACCTGATACCCCGCTGCGCCCAGGCGCATCGCCAGCAGGCGCAGCATGTCGGCGTCGTCGTCGACGACCAGCAGGCGCGCGCGGTGCGTGGATGGCAGGGGCGTAGGGGTGTTCATGGGTTGGGGCGCGTGCCGTTGGGCGCGGCGGCAGGGGGGCGGGTGGTGAGGCTGCGTTCGATGGCGCGCATGGCTTCGAGCCGCTCATTGAGCTGGTCGATGCGGCGCTGGCTGTCGCGCAGCTGCTGGGCCTGTCGCTCGGCCGCGTCTTCCAGCCGGCGCTGGTCCATCAGCCGGTTGGCCAGCAGGCGCGCCAGCGGCTTGAGCGGCAGGCTCTCGGGGCCGGTGTGCGTGATCACGCGCTGCAGCAGGCCCAGCGAGCGGGCGGTGTCGGCGGGCTGGCGCAGGTGCATCAAGGCCAGGGCCAGCTGCATCTGGCGCAGCGCCACGTTGCCCGGGTCACCCTGCACGACGATTTCGGCGGCGAGGTCGGTCGGGCTGAGTGCGTGAAGCCGGTCGGCGTAGCTCAGCAGGGCGGTGATCACATCGGGCACGGGCGGGGTTTCGGCGCTGATCACGCTGGGCGTCTCGACGGGCGCGGTCAACACGGGCGTGGCCGTGGGCGACGGCGCGGCCACCACGGACGGGCTCTTCTGCGGCATGGGCACGCTGCCGTTGTCGGTGCTCTCGGGTGCGGCTGGCGCGGTGCTGCATGCCGCCAGAGACAAGACCAGCACGGCGGCGAAGCCCGCCACGCGCAAGGGGTGGGCGGCGTTGGGGAAGTTAGTGGGCATGGGGCAGTTCAATCCGGAAATGAGCACCCTGGCGCTGCGGCAGCAGGGTGATGCGGCCACCGTGGGCCAGAATGTATTCGTGCACGATGGACAGGCCGATGCCGGTGCCGCGCACGGCCCCTTGCGGTTGCCGTTCGCCACGGTAGAAGGGTTCGAAGATGCGTTCGCGGTCGGCCTCGGCCACGCCGGGGCCCTGGTCCATGATGTCGATGCAGGCGCGCCCGGGCAGGTCGATCAGGAGCAGGCGGATGTGACCGCCGTGCGGTGAAAAACGGATGGCGTTGGACAGCAGGTTGCCCACGGCGGAGGCAATCTTCTCGCGATCCACCGGCATCGTCACGGCAACGCCTTCCACCCGCACCGTCAGGGCCTGGGCCTGCCATTGCAGGCGCTGGGTGTCGATCTGGTCTTCGAGCAGGGCGAGCAGGTCGGTGCGTTCGCGCTTGAGCTGGCGCGCCTCGAAGGCGGCGGCGTTGAAGCGCAGCAGGGCCTCGATCTGGTGCTGCAACAACTGGGTGTTGTGCTGCAGGATGTTGACCACCTCGGCCTGGCTGGGGTTGAGCGCGCCGGCCACGCCATCGCCCAGCACGGCCACGCCTTCGTGCAGCGAGGCCAGCGGGGTCTTGAGTTCGTGCGAGATGTGGCGCAGGAAGCGGGCCTTGTCGGCATCCAGTTCGGTCAGGCGCAGGCGCAGCCACTCGAGCTGCTGGCTCACGCGCCGCACGTCGGAGGGGCCGGGGATGTCGATCGGTACGTCGAGCTGGTTTTCACCCAGTCCCTGGATCGCCTTCTCCAGCCGCTTGAAAGGCCGTGCCAGCCAGATGCCGAACGCCAGCGCCAGGATCGCAGCCACCCCGATGGAGCCCACCACCTGCTGCGTGAGTTCCTGCCGGCTGGTTTCGAAGCGGGCTTGCAGCGCCTCGTTGCGGTCCGTGATGATGGACTGCACCTTTTGCGCAATGGAAGCGCTGTGGCCATCGATCTCGCGAAACACCTGTGCCACCTCGCGCTCGCGGTCCAGGGCGGTTTCGGGCGGCCCGTCGAGCAGCAGGGTGATGGCGTCGAGGCGGTCGCGCCAGTTGTAGGCGTAGTCGGCGGGCAGGTCGTTGTCTTCCAGCCGGCGCAGGATGTCGCGCGCATTGCCGGCGGCGTCGTCGAAACGCTGGCGCAGCTGGCGGTCGCGCAGCACCAGCGACTGCCGCGCCGCGCGCTCCATGGTCAGGCTGCGTTCGGACAGCGACTGCGCGGCCGTGGACAGCGCAATGGCCTGGGCCGCGCTCTCGCGGCTCTGCGCCATGAGCGTTTCCAGCGAGAACAGGGCACGCACCGCCGCCACGCCCAGCAGCGCGCCGATCAGCAGGAAGGCCACCAGCAGCAGCTGCTGGAAGGAAAAGCGCAGGGGTTTCACGCGGCGTCAGGCCTCTTGTGCCACGAGCACAGCGCCTCTGAGCGAATGCGGCCGCGCTTCGGTGATGCGCACGTCCACCATCTGGCCCACCAGCCGGTCCGCCAGCGGCCCGCCCTCGAAGTTGACGATGCGGTTGCATTCGGTGCGGCCCATGAGTTCGGCTGCGCTCTTGCGCGAGCGGCCTTCCACCAGGATGCGTTGCACCGTGCCTTCGCGGCTGGCGCTGATGCGGCGCACGTTGTCTTCGAGCGTGGCCTGCAGGTGCTGCAGACGCTCGAGTTTCACGGCGTGCGGCGTGTCGTCGGGGAGGTTGGCCGCGGGCGTGCCCGGGCGCGGGCTGAAGATGAAGCTGAAGCTGGCGTCAAAGCCGACGTCGGTGATGAGCTTCATCATCTTGTTGAAGTCGTCGTCTGTCTCACCGGGGAAGCCGACGATGAAGTCGCTGCTCAGGGCCATGTCGGGGCGGATCGCGCGCAGCTTGCGCACGGTGCTCTTGTATTCCATGGCGGTGTAGCCGCGCTTCATCGCCATCAGGATGCGGTCGCTGCCGTGCTGCACCGGCAGGTGCAGGTGGTTCACGAGCTGCGGGATCTTGCCGTAGGCCTCGATCAGGCGCGGCGTGAATTCGTTGGGGTGGCTCGTGGTGTAGCGGATGCGCTCGATGCCGGGGATCTCGGCCACGTACTCGAGCAGCAGCGCGAAGTCGGCGATCTCGCGGGTGTCGCCCATGGTGCCTCGGTAGGCGTTCACGTTCTGGCCCAGCAGCGTCACTTCCTTCACGCCCTGGTCGGCCAGGCCGGCTACCTCCACCAGCACGTCGTCGAAAGGGCGGCTGACTTCTTCGCCGCGGGTGTAAGGCACCACGCAGTAGCTGCAGTACTTGGAGCAGCCCTCCATGATCGACACGAACGCCGAAGCGCCTTCCACCTTGGCCGGCGGCAGGTGGTCGAACTTCTCGATTTCAGGAAAGCTGATGTCGACCTGCGGCAACGCGTGGCGCGCGCGCTGGTTCAGCAGCTCGGGCAGGCGGTGCAGCGTCTGCGGGCCAAACACCACGTCCACATACGGCGCGCGCTTGATGATCTCCGCGCCCTCCTGGCTCGCCACGCAGCCGCCCACGCCGATCAGCACGCCCTTTTCCTTGAGATGCCGGACGCGGCCGAGATCGCTGAACACCTTCTCCTGCGCCTTCTCGCGCACCGAGCAGGTGTTGAACAGGATCAGGTCCGCCTCTTCCACGTCTTGCGTGGGCACGTAGCCTTGCGCGGCGCCGAGCACGTCGGCCATCTTGTCCGAGTCGTACTCGTTCATCTGGCAGCCGAAGGTTTTGATGAAGACTTTTTTGCTCATGGGAATTTCCAACCAGAAAGGGAGAGGACACCAGCGGGTGGCGTCCTGTGCGCGCGGCCGGCGCGGGCGGCGGCGGGGCCGGGTCAGTTCGTCGTGCGCGCCGGCGTGCCGGCGGGCGAGGCTTGCTGCGACTCGAAGATGAAGTTGCGCTGGGTGCCGTAGCCCGGGCGCTTTTCCTTGGCCTCGGCCTCGGTCAGCAGCCACACCTGATGCACCTGGCCGCGCTGGTCCAGGGTGTAGTTCACCACCAGTTCCTGGTTGACCAGCGTGGCCGACATCACCAGGTTGTTGCGGGTGTCCAGAATACGGGCGCCGGGCGAGAAGCGTGTGGGCCGATCGTCCATGGCCACCAGCGGTGGCTGCACCACCACCATGGAGCCGCGCAGCGCCTTGGCAGGAAAGTTGCGCTGCACGGCCTGGGCGTGCGCCGCAGCGGGTGCGAGGGCCAGCAGGAGCGCAGAGCTCAAGCCCAGCAGGGCGGTGTGAACGAAACGGCAGCGGTTCATGGCATCTATCCAGAGGCTGTGGGGGTGGGGTGAAGCCCCGGGCATGAGGGGCATTCAGCGGGGGGTGATTGTCTCACGCGGGTCGCGGCGCACAATCTCCCACCACCATGACCCCACACCTTTCATCGCGCCCCTGCCACCGCTGGCTCCTGGCCTTGTGCCTGAGTGTGCTGCCCTTCCTCTCGGCCTGCTTCACCACCCCACCGCAGGGGGTGGCCGTGGTGAGTCCGTTCGACGTCAAGCGCTATGCCGGGCAGTGGTACGAGATCGCCCGGCTCGATCACCGCTTCGAGCGCGGCCTCAGCGACGTCAGCGCCACCTACGGCCTGAACGCCGATGGCACCGTGTCGGTGGTCAACCGCGGCTTTGACACCGCCCGTGGCGAGTGGAAAGAGGCCAAGGGCGTGGCGCGTTTCACTGGCGACCCCGGCACCGGATCGCTCAGGGTGTCGTTCTTCGGGCCGTTCTATGGCGGCTACCACGTCATCGCGCTCGACCCGGCTTACCGCTGGGCCATGGTGATCGGTCCCGACACCGACTACCTGTGGATCCTCTCGCGCGACAAGCAATTGCCCAGCGGCGTGCGCGAGCGGCTGGTCGCGCAGGCGGCATCGCTGGGTGTGAACACCCGTGAACTGATCTGGGTCGAGCACCGGCGCAGCGACCGCTGAAGCCGGCTCAGGCCGAGGGCCTGCGCAGCAGCACCACGTTGGGAGCCGGTACCTCGCAGCTCCAGCCGTGCTGGAGCGCCAGGCGCTCGAAGGTGGCCTGACGATAGAACACCACATGCGTGGGGTCGCGCCGGTAGTGCCATTGCGCAAAGCGCGCGTCGTCCGTTTGAAAGCGCGTCATCACGGCGAGCCACCCGCCTGGCTGCAGCAGCGTGTGCAGGCGCCGAAATTCATGGGCAGGCCGGTGGAAATGCTCCACCACCTCGGTGCAGGTGATGAAGTCGTAGCGCTCGTTCAAGGCCGCCGGGTCGGGGTGAAAGAACGGGTCGTACAAGGCCACGCGGTGGCCGGCCTCGCGCAGCATGCCCGCCAGCACCGGCCCGGGGCCACAACCGAAATCGAGCCCGTGGCTGGCGGGGCTGAGGCGCTGCAACAGGGGTGTGGCCAGTTGCGACAGAAAGCGTCGGTAGCCCGGGTCGTCAGGCGTGTTGCGGTGCAGTTCGTATTCCGCCCGCTCAGCTTGGGGAGACGGCAGGTGCGCCGTCAGCAGGAAGGTCGCCTCGCAGAGCAGGCAGCGGGCATAGGCACGGGCGTCAATGGTTTGAAAGTGTCGGCTGTCAGCGCCTTCACAAACAGGACAACGCACGGCCGATGGGCAGGTTATTTCCAGCGCAGCGGCTCGATGTGCACGCTGCCGCGCTCGCTGGAGAGGGTGAGTGCGCCTTCCTGCACCGTGGCTTGCAGCTGCATGCTGCGCTCGGCCAGCTGCGCCAGCGCGGGCGCCACTTCGGTGGGCAGGCGCCAGGCCTGCAGGCGGTCCAGGCGGGTGAGCTTGCCTTCAATGCCGCGCCACCACACGTCGGCGGCGCTGCCGAAGGCGTACACCACCACCGCATCGGCCTTGCTGCAGGCTTTTGCCAGGGGTTTGTCTTCGGGTTGACCGACCTCGATCCACAGGCGTTTGCGGCCCGTGAAGTCGGTGAGTGACACGTCCGGATCGTCCGGGTCGGACAGCCCGGCCCCAAAGGCCAGCGTGCCGTCGCCGCGGCAGGTGTCCTGGAGTTCGTGTGCGTGGATGGCCATGGCCACCAGCCGCACCATCATGCGTTCGTCCGTCTCGCTGGGGTGGCGGGCCAGGGTGAGCGCGTGGTCGGCGTAGTAGCCGTGGTCGATGTCGGCGATCTGCAGGTTTGCTTTGAAAATGGTCGATTTCAACGCCATGCTGCATGCCCCAAATGAAAGAAGCGGGCCCGTTGCCGGTACCCGCTTCTGGAATGTGCTGGTGGCGATAGGTGGACTTGAACCACCGACATCAGCATTATGAATGCTGCGCTCTAACCAACTGAGCTATATCGCCAACGAAGCGCGCATTATAGCCAGCTTTTTTTGGCGTTCAGCGGTGCTGGAAGACCGGCTTGCGTTTGTTGACGAACGCGTCCATGCCTTCCTTCTGGTCTTCGGTGGCGAACAGGGCGTGGAAGAGGCGGCGCTCGAACATCACGCCATCCGACAGCGTGCCCTCGAACGAACGGTTGACGGACTCCTTCGCGGCCATCACGCTGGGCAGCGACAGGCCACAGATGGTCAGCGCGGCTCCCAGGGCTTCGTCCATGAGCTTGTCCAGCGGCACCACGCGGCTCACCAGGCCGGCGCGCTCGGCTTCGGTGGCGTCCATCATCCGGCTGGTGAGCACCATGTCCATGGTCTTGGCCTTGCCCACGGCGCGCGGCAGGCGCTGGGTGCCGCCCGCGCCGGGGATGATGCCCAGCTTGATTTCAGGTTGGCCAAACTTGGCGTTGTCGGCCGCGATGATGAAGTCGCACATCATGGCCAGCTCGCAGCCGCCGCCCAGCGCAAAGCCGCTCACCGCCGCAATCACCGGCTTGCGGATGCCGCGGATGGTTTCCCAGTTGCGGGTGATGTAGTCGCCGTTGTAGACGTCGGCAAAGGTGTAGGTCGCCATGGCCCCGATGTCGGCGCCGGCCGCGAAGGCTTTTTCGCTGCCGGTGATGATCATGCAGCCGATGCCATCGTCCAGATCGAAGGCCTTGAGCGCGGCGCCGAGCTCGTCCATGAGCTGGTTGTTCAGTGCATTGAGCTGCTTGGGGCGGTTGAGCGTGACGATGCCCACGCGGCCTTCGGTGCGCACGGTGATGCATTCGGGTGAGGTGGCGGCGGTCATGGTGTCTCCTGGGGCAATGAAGGGCGGATGAGGGTGCACCACTATATCGAGCCGCACCAAGGGAAAACATTAGCCGACCGATTGGTTGGTTAATGTTAAATTCCGGCCAACCCACAACGCCGCGCAGGAGACAAACCGATCATGAGCAACACCACCGTGGTGTACGAAGAGCGCGGGGCCGTGGCCCTGGTCACGCTCAACCGCCCCGACGCCCTCAACAGTTTCACCCGCCAGATGCACCGCGACCTGTGGGCCGCGCTGGATCGGGCCGAGGCGAATGCGCAGATTCGCGCCCTGGTGATCACCGGTGCAGGCCGCGGCTTCTGCGCGGGCGCCGACTTGGCCGAGTTCGATTTCGAACCCGGTCCGGATCTGGTGAAACGCGCCGACCCCGGCCCGGTGATCGATCAGGCCTTCAACCCCACCGCGCGCCGCCTCCAGGGCCTGCGCATGCCCACCATCGCAGCGGTCAACGGCGTGGCAGCGGGGGCGGGGGCTTCGCTGGTCATGACCTGCGACATCGCCATCGCCGCGCCCAACGCCAGTTTCATCCAGGCCTTCAGCAAGATCGGGCTCATTCCCGATGCCGGCGGCAGCTGGTTCCTGGTGGAGCGGCTGGGGCTGGCGCGCGCCATGGCGCTGGCCATGACGGGCGACAAACTGCCCGCCGCGCAGGCCAAGGAGTGGGGGCTGGTGTGGGACGTGGCCGAGGATTGCGTGGGCGCTGCCATGGCGCTGGCCGAGCGGCTGGCCACCATGCCCACCCAGGCGCTGGTGGCCACGCGCGCGCTGCTGCGCGATGCCGGCACGCGCACGCTCAACCAGCAACTCGACGCCGAGCGCGACGCGCAGTCGGCGCTGGGTCGCACGCACGATTACATCGAAGGCGTGATGGCGTTTCGAGAGAAACGCCCGGCGCGGTTCAAGGGGGAATGATGTCGCCAGAAGCACGGGCCGCCAGAGTCGGCCAGACGATGTTCGCGGTCGACGCCGCCAGCAAGGACACCATGGGCATGGAGTTGCTGAGCTGCGAGCCGGGCCGGGCGAGCATCCGCATGGTCGTCAAGCCGTTGCACCTCAACGGGCACCAGATCTGCCACGGGGGGTTCATCTTCACGCTGGCCGATTCCACCTTCGCATTTGCCTGCAACAGCCACAACAAAAACGCGGTGGCTGCAGGCTGCAGCATCGAATTTCTGAAACCCGCGCGGCTGGGCGACGTGCTCACCTGCGAGGGCGTGGAGCAAACGCTGTCGGGCCGCCACGGCATCTACGACATGCGTGTGACCAACCAGACCGGTGAGGTGGTGGCGATGTTTCGCGGCAAGAGTGCCGTGATCGCCGGCACGGTGTTTCCTGAGGACGAGCAGCCATGAAGACATTTGCCCTGGAGCCCATTGAAAAAGCCAGCGTCGACGAGTTGCGCTCACTGCAGCTCCAGCGCCTGCAGGCCACCCTGCGCCACGCCTACCAGAACTCGCCCGTGTACCGCGCCAAGTTCGACGCGGCAGGCGTGCACCCGGACGACTGCCGAAGCCTCGCCGACCTGGCGAAGTTTCCGTTCACCACCAAGAAGGACCTGCGCGACAGCTATCCGTTTGGCATGTTCGCCGTGCCGCGCGAACAATGCGCGCGCATCCACGCCAGCAGCGGCACCACCGGCAAGCCCACAGTGGTGGGCTACACGCGCAAGGACATCGACACGTGGTCCACCGTGGTGGCGCGCAGCATCCGCGCCAGCGGCGCCCGCCCGGGGGACCTGGTGCACGTGAGCTACGGCTATGGCCTGTTCACCGGTGGCCTGGGCGCGCACTACGGCGCTGAAAAGCTGGGCCTGACCGTGGTGCCCTTCGGTGGCGGACAGACCGAGCGGCAGGTGCAGCTGATTCAGGATTTCCGGCCCGACATCATCATGGTCACGCCCAGCTACATGCTGGCGATCGCCGACGAGTTCGAGCGCCAGGGTCTGGACCCGCGCGAGAGCAGCATCCGCCTGGGCATCTTCGGCGCCGAACCCTGGACGAACGACATGCGCACCGCGATCGAAGCGCGCATGGGCATCGATGCGGTCGACATCTACGGCCTGTCGGAAGTGATGGGCCCGGGCGTGGCCAACGAGTGCGTGGAAACCAAGGACGGCCCGACGATCTGGGAGGACCATTTCTATCCCGAGATCATCGACCCGGAGACCGGTGAACCCGTGCCCGACGGCGAGATGGGCGAGCTGGTGTTCACCAGCCTGACCAAGGAAGCGCTGCCCATCATCCGCTACCGCACGCGCGACCTCACGCGTCTGTTGCCGGGCACCGCACGCACCATGCGCCGCATGGAAAAGATCACCGGGCGCAGCGACGACATGATGATCGTGCGCGGCGTCAACGTGTTCCCGACGCAGATCGAAGAGCTCATCCTCAAGCGGGCCGAGCTCAGCGCGCACTACCAGTGCGTGCTGACGCGCCAGGGACCCATGGACGACCTCTCGGTGGTGGTGGAAACGCGCGCAGGGCTGGCGCCCGAGAGCGAGGCGGCACAAGCGGCGGCGCGGCAGTTGCAGCACGACATCAAGGTGTTCGTGGGCAGCAGCGTATCGGTGCAGCTCAAACCCGAAGGCGGTGTGGAGCGCAGCCAGGGCAAGGCCAAGCGCGTGGTGGACCTGCGCAAGGGGTGACGGCGGCATTGGATGCCGTCTCCGTGACACGCTGCTCGAAATGGGGGGTGCCCTAGGGCGCTACCCGGTTGGCATGGGCTGATGCTGGCCTTACATTTCGGCAAACTGTCGAACACCATGGACAAAAACACATTGCTTGCCAAGACCGATCTGGGCCGCGAAGCGCTGACGACACGCCCTCCGAATCTCGGTCCCCGCCTGCGCTCATTGCTCATCATGGTGGACGGCAAGCGCTCGGTGGGCGATATGGACAAGTTGCTGGGGGGTGAGGGGGTTGCGGGGCCCTTGCTGGAACAGCTGGAGGCAGCCGGCTGGATCGCCCAGGTGGATGCCGGCGGCGCGCTGCTGTCGCACAGCGCCAGCGCAGATGCGGGAGCGGTGGCGTCGGGTCACGCGGGGGCGGCATCGCCACACCAGGCGCCGTTGCCCGCACTGCCTTTTAGCGAGGCGCGCCGGCTGGTGGCGCGCTTCCTCAACGACCAGCTGGGCCCCATGGGCGAGCAGCTCGCCCTGCGGGTCGAAGCTTGCAAGACACCGGCCGACCTGCAGATCCTGCTGCCGCGCTTGCGCGAAGGCCTGAAGAACTTCAAGAACGCGGCCACCGTGCAGCAGTTCGACCAGGAGCTGGTCGCGCGCTTGCCGAAGATCTAGGGCGCAGCGCCGAGCCAGGCAGCCACCGGGGCCGCTTCTCCCGTGGCCAGGCGCACGGTGAGCGATTCGGTGGGCCATGCGAGTGGCAGACGCAGCAGGCGCTTGTCGCGCGAGACCAGTGCGGTGAGTTGCGGGCGGCGCGCTCGCACGGGCGGCACGTCCTCGAGCTTGTGGATGCGCCAGGCTTCGGCGGTATCGCCGGGTGTGCTGGCGGGGAATTCCACACCCAGCCATTCGTCGCCCGCCGCCAGGCCTGCGGCTTCGGCCGCGCCGCCACGCAGCACCTGCTTGAGCACCAAGGTGCCGTTGGTTTCGCTCACGCGCAGGCCCAGCTGCTGTGCCAGCGGCGCCTTGTCGTGCGACACCTTCACACCGTGTGCCTGCAACAGCGACGAGAGCGGAAGCTCGTCCGTGCTGTGCACCCAGGCGGCGATGTCGGCGTCAAAGCTGCGTTTGCCCAGGCGCTTGAGGGCCCGCAGCAGGTCGGCCTCGCGCATGGGGCCACCCTCGCAGCGCTGCCAGAGTTCGCGCATGACCGCATCGAGCGAGGTGTGGCCTTCGGCGCGCAAGGTGAGGTCCAGGCACAGCGCCACCAGCGAGCCCTTGGTGTAGTAGCTCACCGTGGCGTTGGGAGTGTTCTCCGTCATGCGGTAGTACTTCACCCACGCATCGAAACTCGCTTGCGCCACCGTCTGCACGAGCCGCCCAGGCGTCTGCTGCACCTGGTTGATGGTCTTGGCCACGAGCTGCAGATAGGCCGTGTCGTCGATCAGCCCGGCGCGGCGCAGCATCAGGTCGTCGTAGTAGCTGGTGAAGCCCTCGAAGAACCACAGCAGCTCGGTGTAGTTCTCGGTGTCGTAGTCGTAGCGCGCGAATTCGGCGGGGCGCAGGCGCTTCACGTTCCAGGTGTGGAAGTACTCGTGGCTGATGAGACCGAGCAGGGTGGTGTAGCCGTCGGTGGCTTTGAGTGGCGCGGTTTTCTCGCCCGGCGCTGCAGGGCGCGGCAGGTCGGCGCGCTGGCAGATCAGGGCGGTGGAGTTGCGGTGCTCCAGGCCGCCGTAGCCGTCGGCGCTGGCGTACAGCATGAACACGTAGTGGGAGAACGGTGGTGCCTGTTTGCCGTGCCAGAAAGCAATCTGCGTTTCGCAGATTCTGCGCGTGTCGGCGATGAGCCGCTCGCCATCCATCCAGGGGCCCGCACCCGCGACCACGAAGCGGTGTTCCACGCCGGCCGCGGTGAAGCTGGCGCTCCAGAAGGCGCCCATCTCCACCGGGCAATCCGCCAGCTCGTCGTAGTTTTCTGCCAGGTACTGGCCAAAGCCTTGCGCATCCACCCGGTGCGGCGTGAGGCCAGTGGCCACCTGCCAGGTCGACAGGGTCGGCGCGGGCGCCAACTCGAGCGCGTGCGGCAGGTCTTCCTGCCCGAGCACGCGCAGGCACAGGCTGGTGGCGTTGAAGAAACCGCGTGAGGCGTCGAGGAAGGCGGTGCGAACGGAGGCGTCAAACGCGTATACCTCGTAGCGCAGCTCCAGCGGCTGGTCGGCCTCGCACTGGGCTTGCCAGCGGTGTTTGTCGAGCTGCTTCAGCGCGACGGCAGCGCCGTGTTGCGAGGCGCTCAGGGCCTGCAGGTTTTGCGAGAACTCACGCACCAGGTAGCTGCCGGGAATCCACACCGGCAGGCTCACGCGCTGGTGTTTCGCAGGGCGGTCGATCTGCAGCGTGACGGCGAACAGGTGGGCATGCGCGTTCAGCACCGAGACGGTGTAGCGCACGCCTGCGGGCGCTGCTTTCGAGCGGCGAGGCCGGGCCTTCGCTGCGGCGCTCAAGGCTTGGCTTCCGCGAGCTGCTTTTCGATCTGCTCCGCGCCGATCGCACCCGGCACGCGCGCGCCGTTGGCAAAGATGATGGTGGGCGTGCCGGTAATGCGTGCGCGCTTGCCGAACTCGAAGTTGCGCGCCACGGCGGCGGCGTCGCAGTTGGCGGCGGGCGGCGTCACGTCGCGCACCATCCAGTCGATGAAGGCCTTGCCTTTGTCTTTGGCGCACCAGATGTTGCGCGACTTCTCGCCCGAATCGGCGCTGAGAATGGGGTACAGGAACACGTGCACCGTCACGTTGTCGATCTTCATCAGGTCGCGCTCGAAGCGCTTGCAGTAGCCGCAGTTCGGGTCTTCGAAGACGGCCATCTTGCGCTTGCCGTTGCCACGCACGATGGTGAAGGCGTCCTTGAGGGGCAGGTCCTTGAACGCGATGGCGGTGAGCTTTTCCACGCGTTGTTCGGTCAGGTCCACGCGTGCCTTGGTATCGATCATCGAGCCCTGGATCAGGTAGTTGCCTTCGGCGTCGGTGTAGAAGATGTCGCTCTGGTTGACGCGCACCTCAAAGATGCCGGGCATCGGCGTCTTGCTGATCTCATCGATCGCCGGCAGGTTGGGCAGGCGCTCGGCGAGGTTCTTGCGGATGGTGGCTTCTTGCGCCGCGGCGGCCAGCGAGAGGGCCGCCAGGGCCGTGAACAGAAGGGTCTTGAGAAGTTTCATCGTGCGGGCCGCGTGGGTGTTCAGAACAATCGGAGGATGGAGAGGGGCTCAGGCCTGAGGCGCCCCGATGGCCTGGCGGGCGATCCAGCGCTTGAGCGGGCCGCTGCGATCAAAGCCATTGAGGCCCCAGTTGCGCAGCGCCTGCACGCGCGCGTCGGCATGGGAGAACAGGCCGAACAAGCCATCGGTGACCCAGCCCATGGCGGCCACCTCGGCTGCACGTGCACGCTCGTAGCGGCGCAGCAGCTTGAGGTCGCCCAGCTCGCGCCAGTACTCGCGCTGCTGCAGCACGCGGGCCAGTTCGGCCGCGTCGGCCAGGCCAACGTTGAGCCCCTGGCCGGCGAGCGGGTGCATCGTGTGCGCCGCATCCCCGGCCAGCGCCACGCCGCCTTGGGCGGTGCGGGTGATCCAGCGTTGGGCGCGCGCGAGTTCGAGAGGCCAGGCCTGGGCGGGGCTTTCCATGTGCATGTGGCCCAGGGCCTGGGCGCAGCGCGCCTGTACGGTCTGGGTGAAGGTGGTGGGGTCGGCTTGCAGCCAGGCGTCCGCCTGCTGTGCAGGAACTGACCACACCAGCGCCACGGAGTTCCCCTGCGCGCCGCCCAGGGGCAGCAAGGCCATCACCTCGCCCTGGGTGAACCATTGGCGTGCGATGCCGCCGTGGGGCTGCTCGCAGTGCAGCCGCGCGGCCACCGCCTTGTGGGGGTACGGACGCACATCGAAGGCCAGGCCCAGCTCGTCGCGCGTGTGGCTGCGCTTGCCTTCGCACACCACGGTGAGCGCCGCTGGCGGGGCTTCGCTCATGCACTCGATACCGGCCTGAAAGCCCACCGCGTCGGCGAGCCGTTGCTCCAGCGCGGGCACGTCGACGATCCAGGTGAGTGCGTCGGCGCCCTGCTCATCGGCGGAGAACTGCAGTTCGCCGCCTTCGTCGCCCCACACCTGCATGGCGCTCACCGGGGTGATGGGGGTGGCGCGCGCATCCTGGAGGTCAACCTCGGGCCAGGCGCGCACCGAGCGCAGCAGCTCGCGGGAGGCGGCGTTGATGGCGTAGGCCCGCACATCGGGTTGGTCCTGCGCGCCTCGTGGCGAACCCACCAGGGCCACGCGCAGGCGGTCGCGGGCGAGCAGCAGGGCCAGTGTCTGGCCCACCACGCCGGCCCCGCGAATGGCAACGTCGAAACGCCGGGGGGAGCCGGTGCGGGGGGCGGGAGAGTTCATGCGGGGATTTTAGGAGCAGGGCACAATCCGGGCCTCCCTGTGGCGATACCCCGGCTGGCATCGCTGCCTTTGGCCCGACCGCCGTGCACGACGCGGCGCCAGACGGTGCCGCCGCCCCCCACACAAGGCCACGAACAGCACCATGAGCGCAGACACCCCCATTGCCCCGACCGACGTCCAGGCCACCATCGCCCAGCTCTGGGTGTATCCCGTCAAATCCTGCGCCGGCATCTCGCTGACCGAAGCGGAACTCACCGACACCGGGCTGCTGTACGACCGCGCATGGATGGTGGTGGACGAAGACGGTGAATTCGTGACCCAGCGCGAACTGCCCCGCATGGCGCTGATCCAGACCGCATTCAAGATGGGGCAGCTCGTGCTGCGCGCCCCGGGCATGCTCTCCCTGCATCTGGCGCTCGATGCCGCTGAAGGCCCACTGAAAGTGCGCGTGTGGGACGACGAGGTGATGGCTTGCGACATGGGGGACCTGGCCGCGCAGTGGTTCAGCGACTTTCTCGGCCCCGAGGCGCCCGCGAACCTCAAACGGCTGCGCCTGGCCCGGTTTGACCCCGAAGTGCGGCGTGTGAGCAGCCTGAAATGGACCGGCGGGCGCGAGGCCACCACGCAATTTGCTGACGGCTTCAGCCTGCTCGTGACCAGCACCGCATCGTTGGACGAACTCAACCAGCGGCTGGGCGCTGCGGGTCACGCACCGGTGGCCATGAGCCGCTTTCGGCCAAACATCGTGCTCGATGGTGTGCAAGCACACGACGAGGACCGCGTGGGCACCCTGCACATCACCACGGGCGACGCCGTGGCTCGCGTGGAGCCGGTCAAGCCCTGTGGCCGCTGCCCGATACCCAACATCGATCCAGAGACCGCCCTCTCCAGCCCCGAGGTGAACGACACCTTGCAGGTGTACCGCCAAGACCCACGCCTCCATGGCGCCATCACCTTCGGCATGAACGCCATCGTGCTCGAAGGCGACGGACAGGTGCTGCGCGTGGGCCAGGCGGTGGGGGCCGACTGGCGCTTCGAGTAAACACCGACCCCACCCGTAAAATCACGGGTTTCCCCGACCGATCCGAAAGTCTTCCATGAGCCTCCAATGCGGCATCGTGGGCCTGCCCAACGTGGGCAAGTCCACCCTTTTCAACGCGCTGACCAAGGCCGGCATCGCAGCCGAGAACTACCCCTTCTGCACCATCGAGCCCAACACCGGTGTGGTCGAAGTGCCCGATCCGCGCCTGCAGCAGCTCGCCGAGATCGTGCAACCCGAGCGCATCGTGCCGGCCATCGTGGAGTTTGTGGATATCGCCGGCCTGGTGGCCGGTGCCAGCACGGGCGAAGGCCTGGGCAACAAGTTTCTTGCGCACATCCGCGAGACCGATGCCATCGTGAACGTGGTTCGCTGCTTTGAAGACGACAACGTCATCCACGTGGCCAACAAGGTTGACCCGATTGCCGACATTGAGGTCATCCAGACCGAGCTGTGCCTGGCCGACCTGGCCGCGGTGGAGAAGGCGCTGCACCGGGTGAACAAGACCGCGCGCTCGGGCGACAAGGAGTCGATCAAGCAGGTGGCCATTCTGGAAAAGTGCCAGGCCGCGCTCAACGACACCCAGCCGGTGCGCACCATCGACTTCAGCAAGGAAGAGCAGGCCCAGCTCAAGCAGTTTTTCCTGATCACCGCCAAGCCCGCCATGTTTGTGGCCAACGTGTCGGAAGACGGCTTCGAGAACAACCCTTTCCTGGACCGCCTGCGCGCCTTTGCCGACAAGCAGAAGGCGCCCGTGGTGGCCATCTGCGCCAAGATCGAAGCCGAGTTGTCCGAGATGGACGATGCCGACCGGCTCGAGTTCCTGAAGGAACTCGGCCAGGACGAGCCCGGCCTGAACCGCCTGATCCGCGCGGCGTACCAGCTGCTGGGCCTGCAGACCTACTTCACCGCCGGCGTGAAGGAAGTGCGTGCATGGACCATCAAGGTGGGTGACACGGGACCGCAGGCCGCGGGCGTGATCCACACCGATTTCGAGAAGGGCTACATCCGCGCCCAGACCATCGGGTTCGATGATTTCATCGCCTTCAAGGGCGAGCAGGGGGCCAAGGACGCAGGCAAGATGCGCGCCGAAGGCAAGGAATACGTCGTCAAGGATGGCGACGTGATGAACTTCCTCTTCAGCAGCTGAACGCCGGCATGAGCGACACCGGCCGGCCCGAACCGCAGCGCCTGGCCAAACGCCTGGCGGCACAGTTGCCGTGCTCGCGCAGCGACGCCGAGAACTACATCGCCGGCGGGTGGGTGCGCGTGGATGGCGTGGTGGTCGAAGAACCCATGGAACGGGTGCGCGACGACCAGGCCGTGGTGCTCGACCCCAGGGCGAAGCTGGAGCCACTGGCCTCCATGACACTTCTCTGGCACAAGCCTGCCACCCGCGTGCTGCCCGACGAACCGCTTCTGCCGGACGCACTGGCCGCCAAGTGGTTCACGGCCAGCAACCGTTTCAAGGGTGACCGCTCTGGCGTGCGACCACTCAAGGCCCACTTGCACAAGCTGCTGCCGGTGTCGCCCCTGGGCACCAAGGCCAGCGGCCTGATGGTGTTCACCCAGAACCCCGGCGTGGCCCGCAAGATGACCGACGACGCCGGGCAGCTCGAGCACGAATGGCTGGCTGAGGTGGCGGCCGATCCCGAGCTCGAAGACGAGGCCCGCCGCGACGCGGTGCTGAAGTCGCTGGGCAAGGCGCTCTTCTTTGACGGCTGGGCCGTGCCGTCGGCGCGCGCGAGCTGGCAGAGCGAACTGCGCCTGCGCCTGGCCATCAAGGGCAACCAGCCTGGCCAGGTGGCCCACCTGTGCGAGCGCGCCGGCTTGCAGCTCACGGGCTTGCGCCGATTGCGGCTGGGCCGCATCTCGCTGGCCGGCCTGCCGGTGGGCGAGTGGCGGTACCTGCTGCCCTACGAGCGTTTCTGAAGCCGCGCGGCCCACACGCTCACGGCCATCGCCAGCATCAGCACCACCAGGCCCACCTGGTGCAGGTCGAGCATGCGGCCCTGCGCGATCATCACGCCGCCCAGCGCGGCGCCCAGCGCCTGGCCGCCATACATGGCCGAGGTGTTGAGCGCGACCGTGGCGGACGCCAGCTCGGGCGAGATGTTCACCAGCCGTGCCTGCTGCGCCGAATTGCAGGAAAAGCACCCCAGCGCCCAAGGCACGAGCACGAAGGCCTGCGCCCAGAAGCCCTGTCTTCCCAGCGGCCACACCAGCAGCGTGACCACCATGGCACCCAGTGTGATCAGCACCGCGTGGGGCGCGCCTATGCGGTCGATGTAGCGCGTGACCGCCACATTGCCCGCCAGGCCAAACACGCCGAACCACAGGAACATCAGCGAGAGCAGCCCGGCGCTGGCGCCCAGCGTCTGGGCAAAGTAGGGCGCAAAGTAAGAGAACAGCGTGAACTGCCCGAAGGCCGAGAGCAGTGTCACGCCCACCGCAGACATCAGCGCGGCAGAACCCAGCGTGCGGCCCCAGGCCTCGCGTGAGAGGGCAGCTGGCTTGATGCCGTTGGGCATTTCGCGCCACACCCAGGCGCTGCTGGCAAACGACATCACCGCCACCAGTCCGAAGGCCCAGCGCCAGCCCAGCTCGCCGCTGATCCAGGCGGACAAGGGCATGCCCATGACCGAAGCGATCGACCAGCCCAGAAACACGAAGGTGATCGCGCGGCCTCGCTGCGTGGTCGGGACCAGCAGACCCACGCTGGCCGCCGCTTGCGGCGTGAACACTGCGGGTGCGATGACGGCGAGCACCCGAAGCGGCAACAAGGCGGCGTAGTGGGGCGCCAGCGCGCAGGCACCCAGCAGCACGCCGTACCAGACCAGCGACAGGGTGAGCAGACGACGGCGGTCCCAGCCGGCGACGAGGCTGGCAAACAGGGGCGCGCCCAGCCCCATGAGGATCGCCGCCGCGGTGATGAGCTGGCCGGCCTGCGGGATCGAGACGCCCAATGAATGGCTGATGTCGTTGAGCGTGCCGGGCACCACCATCACCCCGGTGCCGATCACGAAGTTGCCGACCATCAGCGCCCACAGCGAGCGCGGCAGCGCGTGACGGCTCATGGGTGCAGCGCTCCGGGGAAGAACCACAGCAGCGCGGCCGTCATGGTGAGGTAGCGCGCGAACTTGCCGATGGCCATGTACGCGAGGCAGGGCCAGAAAGGAAACTTCATCCAGCCCGCCACCGCGCACAGCGGGTCGCCCACCACGGGCAACCACGACAGCAGGCAAGCCTTGGGGCCAAACCGTTCGAGCCACTTCAGGGCACGCACGTCCACATGGCCGCCGCGCGCGCGGTCGACCACCTTGTGGGTGCCCAGCCCCATCAGCCAGCTCACCGCGCCGCCGCCCGTGTTGCCCGCCGTGGCCACCAGAATCGCGGGCCAGAACAGATCGGGATTGAGCTTGATCAGTCCAAACACCGCGGGCTCGGAACCCAGCGGCAGCAGTGTGGCCGACAGGAACGACACGACCAGCACGGTGCTCAGCCCGAACTCGGGCAGCGCCAGCAATTGCATCAGTTGATTCAACCAGTCGGGCATGGATGAAGGGTGGCTCTGTGCCGGTGACCGGCGCATCGAAAAGAGAGGGAGCTGGACAGGGTTCGACGGGTGGATCGAACATATCGCCTGCTGAAAAAACAGGCAGATACAATCGCGTTCCTTCGCCCCCCGCGTTTGCTGGGATCGCGGCCGCTACACCGCTCGACACCGATTCTCCCACCGCCATGCAACTCGGGGCTTTTACCCTGCCCAATGCCCTGTTCGTCGCGCCCATGGCAGGGGTGACGGACCGGCCATTTCGCAAGCTCTGCAAGCGGCTGGGCGCGGGTTATGCGGTCAGCGAAATGGTGACGTCACGCCCCGATCTGCAGGACAGCCTGAAGACCTCGCGCCGTGCCAACCACGAGGGAGAGGCCGCGCCCATCGCGGTTCAGATTGCTGGCACCGACGCGCAGATGATGGCCGATGCCGCGCGCTACAACATCGACCGTGGTGCGCAGATCATCGACATCAACATGGGTTGCCCGGCCAAGAAGGTGTGCAACAAGTGGGCCGGTTCGGCCCTCATGCAGGACGAAGCCCTGGCCATCGAGATCGTGCAGGCCGTGGTGGCTGCATGCGAGCCGCACCGCGTGCCCGTCACGCTCAAGATGCGCACGGGCTGGTGCGCCAGCGTGCGCAATGCGCCCACACTCGCGATGGCCGCGGAAGCCGCTGGCGTGCAGATGCTGACCGTGCATGGCCGCACCCGCGAACAGGGCTACAAAGGCCAGGCCGAGCACGACACGGTGGCCCACATCAAGAGCCGCTTGCGCATTCCCGTGGTGGCCAACGGCGACATCACCAGCCCCGAGCAGGCGCGCGAGGTGCTGCGCCGCACGGGGGCTGACGCGATCATGGTCGGGCGCGCCGCGCAGGGCCGACCCTGGATCTTTCGCGAGATCGCCCACTTTCTGGCCACAGGCGAGCACCTGCCCCCACCCTCGATGGCCGACGTGCGCGTCTGGCTGCTCGACCACCTGCACGATCACTACGACCTGTACGGCGAGTCCACCGGCGTGCGCAGCGCGCGCAAACACCTGGGGTGGTACGCGCAGTCCTTGCCGCTGCCGCCCGGTGCCGCGGCGCTCTTTCGCTCGCGAGTCAATGCCACGACCACCGTGCAAGACCAGTTGCGCTGCGTGAGCGACAGCCTGGACGAGTGGTCGAGTCCCACCATTTCAACCCCGAGAGACGACTGGAAGCTGGCCGCATGAAACAGAACACATTGCACGACTGTGTGCGTGCCAGCATGGAAGATTTCTTTCGCGATCTCAACGGCACCGATCCGTCCAACCTGCACGACATGCTCGTCAAGGCGGTGGAAAAGCCCCTGCTTGAAGTCGTGATGGAGCAAGCGCAGCACAACCAGTCGCGTGCCGCGCAATGGCTCGGCCTGAACCGCAACACGCTGCGCAAGAAGTTGCTCGAACACAAGCTCATCGACTGAGCCCGACCTTTTCAAAAACCACCAAGACCCTGCTCATGCGCGCACTCATCTCCGTCTCCGACAAGACCGGCATCGTCGAACTCGCCCAGGCCCTTCACGGGCTCGGTGTGGCCCTCATCTCCACCGGCGGCACCGCCAAACTGCTGGCCGACAAAGGCTTGCCCGTTACCGAAGTGGCCGAGGTCACCGGTTTCCCCGAGATGCTCGATGGCCGCGTGAAGACGCTGCATCCCAAAGTGCATGGCGGCTTGCTCGCCCGCCGCGATCTGCCCGAGCACATGGCCGCGCTCAAGACGCACGGCATCGACACCATCGACCTGCTCATCGTCAACCTCTATCCGTTTGAGGCCACCGTGGCCAAGGCCGGATGCACGCTGGAAGACGCGATCGAGAACATCGACATTGGCGGCCCCGCCATGGTGCGCAGCGCGGCCAAGAACTGGAAGGACGTGGCGGTGCTCACCGATGCCGCGCAATACGCGGGTGTGATCGACGAGCTCAAGGCCAGCGGCAAGCTCAGCGACAAGACGCGCTTCGCGCTGTCGGTGGCGGCGTTCAACCGCATCAGCAACTACGACGCGGCCATCAGCGACTACCTCTCCTCCATCGCATTCGAAGACGATGCCAGCGTGCCCCGGCGCAGCGAATACCCCGCGCAGAGCAATGGGCGCTTCGTCAAGCTGCAGGACCTGCGCTACGGTGAGAACCCGCACCAGAGCGCCGCCTTCTACCGCGACCTGCATCCCGCGCCCGGCTCGCTCGTGACGGCCAGGCAGCTGCAGGGCAAGGAGCTGAGCTACAACAACATTGCCGACGCCGATGCGGCGTGGGAATGCGTCAAGAGCTTTGATGTGCCCGCCTGCGTGATCGTCAAACACGCCAACCCCTGCGGTGTGGCCGTGGGCAAAGACGCGCTGGAGGCCTACAGCAAGGCCTTCCAGACCGATCCCACCAGCGCCTTCGGCGGCATCATCGCGCTCAACCGCGTGCTCGACGGCGCTGGCGCGCAGGCGATCAGCAAGCAGTTCGTCGAGGTGCTCATGGCGCCCGGCTACACGCCCGAAGCGCTCGAAGTCTTCAAGGCCAAGGCCAATGTGCGTGTGCTCGAAATCGCACTGCCGCCTGGAGGCCCGACCGCCTGGGACAAGGGCCTGAACCTCAGCGACGTGAAGCGCGTGGGCTCAGGCTTGCTGATCCAGAGCGCCGACAACCACGTGCTGCAGCGCGCCGACCTCAAGGTGGTGACGAAGCTGCAGCCGAGTGAGCAGCAACTCGACGACCTGCTGTTCGCCTGGAAGGTGGCGAAGTTCGTGAAGTCCAACGCCATCGTGTTCTGCAAGGACGGTATGACGATGGGGGTGGGCGCGGGTCAGATGAGTCGTCTGGATTCCGCGCGCATCGCCAGCATCAAGGCCGGCCACGCGAAGCTGAGTTTGCAAGGCACGGCGGTGGCCAGCGACGCCTTTTTCCCGTTCCGCGACGGTCTGGATGTGGTGGTGGATGCGGGCGCGACCTGCGTGATCCAGCCCGGCGGCTCGATGCGCGACCAGGAAGTCATCGACGCCGCTGACGAGCGCGGCGTGGTGATGGTGTACTCAGGCGTGCGCCACTTCCGGCATTGAGCGTTTTCACCCAAGGAAAAAAGGCCGCTGGGACATCAGCGGCCTTTTTCTTTGGGCTGTCCGGTGCTTCACCGGGGCAGCGTTTTGAACACGTCTCGTGCAGCCGCCACGGTGTCGGCGATGTCCTGCGCCGTGTGCGCCGCGCTCACGAAGCCCGCTTCGTACAACGCGGGTGCGATGTACACGCCGCGGTCGAGCAATCCGTGGAAGAGGTGGTTGAAGCGCGGGCCGTCGGTCGTCATGACCTTGGCGTAGTTTTGCGGCAGCTCATCAAACAGGAAGAAGCCGAACATGCCGCCTTCGCTGTCACCGCTGAGCGCCACGCCCTCAGCCGCTGCAGCGCCCTTGAGGCCTTCCACCAGCGAGCGCGTGGTGGCCGACAGCGCTTCGTAAAAGCCGGGCTTGCTGATTTCCTTCAACGTGGCGAGACCGCAGGCGGTGGCCACGGGGTTGCCCGACAACGTGCCAGCCTGGTAGACGCCACCCAGCGGTGCCAGCTGCTCCATGACCGCGCGCTTCGCGCCAAAGGCGGCCAGCGGCATGCCGCCGCCGATGACCTTGCCCATCACCGTCATGTCGGGCTCGAACCCCGGGATCAGTCGGGCGTACACGCTTTGCGCGCCGCCCAGCGCCACGCGGAACCCCGTCATGACTTCGTCGAAGGCCAGCAGCGCACCGTGCTGGGTGCACAGTTCGCGGCAACGTTTCATGAACGGCACGCTGGCGCGCACAAAGTTCATGTTGCCGGCAATGGGTTCGATCATCAGGCAGGCCACTTCGGGACCGTGCTCGGTGAAAGCCGCTTCGAGCTGTTCGAGGTTGTTGTACTCCAGCACGATGGTGTGCTGAACGACCTCGGGCGGCACGCCGGCACTGGTCGGGTTGCCGAAGGTGGCCAGGCCCGATCCAGCTTTCACCAGCAGCGCGTCGGCATGGCCGTGGTAACAGCCTTCGAACTTGATGATCTTCTTGCGCCCGGTTGCGCCCCTGGCCAGGCGGATCGCGCTCATGCCCGCCTCGGTGCCCGAGCTCACCAGCCGCACCATGTCGATGCTGGGCACCAGCCGGATGATGGCCTCGGCCAACTCCACTTCGCGCTCGGTGGGCGCGCCATACGAGAAACCTTCGAGCACTGCTTTCTGCACGGCTTCCACCACGGCCGGGTGGCCGTGGCCGAGGATCATCGGGCCCCACGAGCCGATGTAGTCGATGTAGCGCTGGTCGTTGGCGTCCCAGAAATATGCGCCCTGCGCACGCTGCACAAAGCGCGGTGTGCCCCCCACCGCCCGAAAGGCGCGCACAGGTGAATTCACGCCGCCTGGGATCAGGGCCTTGGCGCGTTCAAAGAGTTGCAGGTTGCGGTCGGTCGTGGTCATGTTTGAAGCTCAGTGTCGTGTGGTGTCGAGCGGAAAGGCGTCGGCGTCCAGCGTGCTGTCAGGTGGCGTCTCGGAGGTCGCTGCGTCCTCGGCACCATCGTCGTCGTGCGCCCAGAACAGGCGATCGGGCACCGCGTGGCCCATGCCGGGCTGGAAGCCGGCGTCCAGACATTGGTCGAGGTACGTCAGTGCTTCAGCGCACGCCGACTGCAGGTCGCTGCCGCCCGCGATGAGCGCGCACAGTGCGGCCGACAGTGTGTCCCCTGCGCCCGTGAAGGTGGCCTCGAAGCGCTCGTAGCGGGCGGTGGCCAGCACGGCTTCCGGGGACGCCAGATGGCTCTCGAGGTATTGGTCCGCTGCGTTGAAGCCGGTGACCAGTGTGTACGGCACGCCGTGCACCGCTGCAGCGCGGGCGACATCGCGGGGGCTGGGCGCCCGGTCGCCTTCCCACTCGGGCAAAAGCCAGCGGCACAGCGTGCTGTGGTTGCCCACCAGCACGGTGGTCTGTGGCAGCAGCAGTTCGGCGCACGCATCCAGGTAGGTTTCAATGGCCAGCTCGTCCCACCACGAGAGATCGGGCATGTAGGTGATCACGGGCACTTCGGCGTAGTCGGTCGTGATCTCTGCGATGGCGCTCAGGTTTTCGGGGCTGCCCACAAAGCCGACCTTGAAGGCCTGTACGGGCATGTCCTCCAGTGCGCAGCGCGCCTGGTCCACGACGGCCTCTTCGTCGAAGGCGATGTGGTCGTGGATCTCGGAGGTGTCGCGAACATAGGCGCCCGTGACGATGGGCAACACATGCGCCGATGCGCTCGACATGGCCGTGATGTCTGCGCTCAGGCCGCCTGCGCCGCTGGGGTCGCTGGTGTTGAAGGTCATCACGCAGGGCAGCGAAGTGTCTCCAGGCTGTTCGCCCGTTGCAGGCGCTGAAGAGGCAGGTGTATCGGGCATGGTTCTCAGGAAGGGCAGGGTGAAGACGTAGAGGCCCGAGACGGGTTCCGCGCAGCGCCGGACGTGATCGACAGCCGGCGCAACTGGCTTGCGGAGCGGCACATATGGCTCGATACAATGATTGCATTCTAAGACAATGACCCCTATAACCATGACCGAAACCAAGACTTGGATGTGCCTGATCTGCGGCTGGATTTACGACGAAGCTGCAGGCGCTCCCGAGCATGGTGTGGCCGCTGGCACCCCATGGGCTGAGGTGCCGATGAACTGGACCTGCCCCGAATGCGGCGCCCGCAAAGAAGACTTTGAAATGGTGCAGATCTGAGCTTCATTCGGCGCACCTGATGGTTTCATGGCGGGTCCGGTCGCCCGGTCTTGCTCTCCTCGTTCTGTCCATCTCTGGAGCTAGTGAAACGTGAGCACAACGCCTGCCCTCAAAGTTCTGGTGGTTGACGACAGCAACACCATCCGCCGAAGCGCCGAAATTTTCCTCAAGCAGGGCGGGCACGAAGTGCTGCTGGCCGACGATGGTTTCGATGCCCTGGCCAAGATCAACGACTACCAGCCCGATCTGGTGTTCTGCGACATCCTGATGCCGCGTCTGGATGGGTACCAGACCTGCGCCATCATCAAACGCAACGCACGCTTCGCCGGCATTCCCGTGGTGATGCTGTCGTCCAAGGACGGCGTGTTCGACAAGGCTCGCGGACGCATGGTCGGCTCGCAGGACTACCTGACCAAACCCTTTACCAAAGATCAGCTGTTGCAAGCGGTGCAGCAGTTCGGTGCCAACCTAACCGGAGCAGTGTGATGCCCATTCGGAAAATCCTCGTGGTCGACGACTCGAAAACCGAGCTGATGGTGCTGTCCGACCTGCTGGGAAAAAACGGCTACACAGTGACCACCGCTGAGAATGCGGACGAGGCCTTTCGTCGGCTTGGCGAGGAAAAGCCCGACCTGATCCTCATGGACGTTGTGATGCCCGGTCAGAATGGGTTTCAACTCACGCGTGCCATCACGCGGGACCCTCAGTTCTCGAGCATTCCCATCGTCATGTGCACAAGCAAAAACCTGGAGACCGATCGCGTTTGGGGCATGCGCCAAGGGGCCCGTGACTACGTGACCAAGCCGGTAGACGCAGAAGAACTGCTGTCGAAGATTCGTGCTCTGGGTTGACCGCACCTAAGACCTGAACCTCACCGAGCATGGCCAAACGTCAATCACTCAAGGAACTTCAGGAACGATTGGCTCAGCGTTTGACGGCCGCCAAAACCGAAGCTGTCACTGCCACTTGGCTCGCGGTTGAAGCGGGTGGCCATCGCTACCTGCTGCCTCTGGTGCAGTCTGGCGAAATTTTTCCCTGGTCGGTGCTGCAGCGCGTGCCTTACACCAAGCCCTGGTACGCCGGGGTGGCGAGCCTGCGCGGTGGCCTGCATGGCGTGATCGATCTCGCGCGACTGGTCGAGACGACCCTTCACGCCCATGCACCGTCCGTGAATGACCGGGTGACCTCGGAGTCCCGGTTGGTCAGTCTCCACACGGCGCTGGGCGTGAACGCCGTGATCTGGATCGACCGCTTGCTGGGCTTGCGCAATCCCGCCATGTTTTCCGCCATCGGCGCGAATCCCCAGGGCGCCCCTTCTTATTTCACGCGCTCGCTGGTCGATGTGCAAGGCCAGTCCTGGCAAGAGCTGGACTTGCAGGTGCTCGTGACCGAACCCGAATTTCTGGCGATCGCCGCCTGAAGCTTGAACCCGCGGACCGCTTGGGTCCATTTGTCATTCTGTTTTCAGTTGGAAGGTGTTTACATGGCCATGCTTGATCGATTCCAGGGTCTCTTCAAGAAAAAAGCCGGCGATGAACCTGACCTGTCCAACGCCACCGACCAGGAGGTGGCCGAGCTGGCTGCGGCCCGGCTGGCGCCCGAGCTCTCGTCGGAAGGCCTGATCGACAGCCCGCAGGAGGAAGACAGCACGGATCGCACCGGTCACGTGAGCTTGCCGTTGCTGGGCAGCCGTCCTGCTGAACAGCACCAGCGTACGTTGGCCACGTTGCTTGCCATGGGTCTGGTGGTGCTGGGCGGCGTGACCTTCTTCGCTTTGAGCCAGACGGAGAAAGTGGGTCAGCAGGTGGCGGCCAGTGGCCAGGCGCTGATGCAGTCTCAACGGCTGGCCAAGAGCGTCTCGCAGGCCCTGATCGGCAGCCCGACCGCGTTCCCCGAAGTGCGTGACAGTTCGGACGTGATGGCCCGCACCGTGCGTGGCCTCAAGAGTGGTGACAACGACATGTCACTCGACGCGCTGGGCCCGCAGTATGCGGGGCAGCTGGAAGAGTTGCTGCCCAAGGTGGATCAGGCCGAGCGCAACGCGTCGGCTGTTCTCGCCCAGCAGAACATCCTGACGCAGGTGGGCAACGCATTGCGCACCATCAACCGTCAGTCGTCGGATCTGCTGGAAATTGCAGAGACCATTTCTTCGCTGAAGCTGCAGCAGAACGCGCCCGCCGCAGAAATTTCCGCTTCGGGTCAGCTGGTGATGCTGACGCAGCGCATCGGCAAATCGGCCAACGAGTTCCTGACGATGGAGGGCGTGAGTCCGGAAGCGGTGTTCCTGCTCGGCAAGGACTTGAACACCTTCAAGGAAATTTCCGAGGGCCTGCTCAAGGGCAGTGACGAGTTGCGTCTGGCGGCGGCGCGCGACCCCCAGGTGCGTGAACGTCTGGATGCCCTGCTCAAGTTGTACGAAGCCACGCGCGTGGAAGCGGGCGCCATTCTGGGCAACCTGCAGGGTCTGGTGTCGGCGCGTGAGGCGCAGGCCAGCATCATTGCGGACAGCGAGCCCCTGCGGTTGAGTCTGGAGAAGCTGCAGGGCGACCTGTCCTCGCGCTCCGGCTTGGGTGGTGGCGAGCTGCTGGCCCTGTTGTTGTCGGCCTTGTTCGCACTCGCCTGCGCGGGTGGTCTGGCGTATGTGCAGCTGCTCGACAGCCGTCAGCGCCAGTCTGTGGCGGAGTCGCAGCGACTCGCCGCAGAGTCGCTGGAGCAGGATGCCAAGCGCGTCAACGATGCCAACCAGGCCGCCATTCTTCGCCTGATGAACGAACTGCAGACGGTGGCTGAAGGCGATCTGACGCAGGAAGCCACCGTGACCGAAGACATCACCGGCGCCATCGCCGACTCGGTGAACTACACGGTGGAAGAACTGCGCTCGCTGGTGGGCAACGTGCAGGCCACGGCCACGCGCGTGGCGCAAACGACGTCGGCGGTGGAAAGCACCTCCACCGAACTGTTGGCGGCCTCCACCGAACAGCTGCGCGAGATTCGCGAAACCGGTCAGTCGGTGCTGGACATGGCGCAGCGCATCAACCAGGTGTCTGGTCAGGCGCAGGAATCGGCGACAGTGGCCCGTGCATCGCTGCAGGCGGCCGAGTCCGGTCTGCAGGCCGTGCAGGACGCCATCGGCGGTATGAACGCCATTCGCGACCAGATTCAGGAGACCTCCAAGCGCATCAAGCGACTGGGTGAGTCGTCGCAAGAGATTGGCGAAATCACGGAGCTGATTTCCGACATTACCGAGCAGACCAACGTGCTGGCGCTCAACGCCGCCATCCAGGCGGCATCGGCCGGTGAAGCCGGTCGCGGCTTCTCGGTGGTGGCGGAAGAAGTGCAGCGGCTGGCCGAGCGCTCGGCGGACGCCACGCGCCAGATTTCGGCGCTGGTGAAAGCGATTCAGACCGACACGCAGGACGCGGTGGCCGCCATGGAGCGCTCCACGCAGGGTGTGGTGGAAGGGGCCAAGCTGTCGGACAACGCGGGTACCGCGCTCTCCGAGATCGACCGCGTGTCGCGCCGGCTCGCCGAGCTGATTGAACAGATTTCTGGCGCTGCATCGCGCGAAGCCGATTCCGCCAACGAAGTGGCCGGCAACATTCAGCACATCTTTGCCGTGACGGAGCAGACCGGCGAGGGCACGCGCTCCACGGCATCGCAGGTGCGCGAGCTCTCCGCCATGGCCGAGGAACTGCGTCAGTCGGTGGCCCGATTCAAGATTGCCTGAGTCCGGTCCGCGTCCGCGTCAACCCACTGGAAGAACATGCTCGACACTGCCATCGACACCGACAGCCTGCAGGCGGACGCGCCGACGACCGATCTCGGCCCTCTGGCGTGGGTCTTCGAGGAGCTGCGCAAGTCGCTTGACGGCGCCAACAAGGCCATCAAGCGTTTTGTGCGGGAGACCGAACAATCCCGCAACAACGACCTCGAGGCGGTCGATCCTGGTTCGCTGCGCCTGGCGCGCCAGCAGCTGCATCAGGCGGTGGGCGCTCTTGAGATGGTGGGTCTGGGCGCGCCTGCCCAAGTGCTGCGAGCCATGGAGGCGGCGGTCCAGCGGTTTGTGCAGCGTCCCAATACCTGCACCGAAGAGGCCGCAGGCAAGGTCGAGCGCGCCAGCTTCGCCTTGATCGAGTACCTGGAGGCGGTGCTCAACAACAAGCCGGTGCAGCCTGTGGCCCTGTTTGCGCAGTACCGCGACGTGCAGGAGCTCGCTGCGGCCGAGCGCGTGCACCCGGCCGACCTGTGGCCTTTCGAACACCGTGGCAAAGACATGGCGGCCGCTGCCGACGCGACACCGCTGGCCTGCAACGCAGCGATCCGCTCGCTGTTCGATCGCCTGGTGCTCCTGGTGGTCAAGACGCAGAGTGCCGCCGCTGCCCAGCAGCTGTCCAAGCTGTGTGGCGGGCTCTCTGCCGGCGCCACAGACGTGCGTGTGCGCACGTTCTGGCGGGTGTCTGCCGCTTATTTCGAGGCGGTGGCGCACCGTCTGCTGCCGCCCGACGTCTTCGTCAAACGGGCCACCTCCCGCATCCTGCTGCAGTTGGTCAACCTCACGCAGAACAAGCCGCAGGTGTCGGAGACGCTGCTGCACGACCTGCTGTTTTTCTGTGCCCAGCCCGCTGCGGTCTCTGCAAGCACCACGCCGCACTTGGCGGCGGTGCGCGAGGCCTTCGGCCTGGGCAGGCTCCCGCCTGTGGACTACCACCAGGCCACGCTGGGTCGCTACGACCCGGCGGTGCTGGCGCAGGCACGCAAGCGCATCCATGCCGCCAAGGAAGTCTGGTCGCTGTACGCGGGCGGTGACGCCAGTCGCAGCCGCCAGGTGGCTGATCAATTCAGCTTGATTGGCGATTCGTTGTTGAAGCTGCACCCCGCCAGCACCGTGCTGGCCCAGGCGCTGGTGAAAGCCGCCGATCAGGCGGTGCATGAAGCCGGCGGCGTGCGCGCCGAACTGGCGATGGAAGTGGCCACCACCACCCTGTACCTCGAAGCCGCCTTTGAAGATTTCGACCCCAGCGCGCCTGAACTGACCGAGCGCACCCTGGCGTTGGCCGAGCGGCTCGAAGGGGTGCTCGCAGGCCAGCCCGCGCAGCCGCTGGAAGCCTGGATGGAGCACCTCTACCGGCGTGTGAGCGACCGCCAGACCATGGGCAGCGTGGTGGGCGAACTCAAGGTCTCGCTGGGCGAGGTGGAGAAATCACTCGACCAGTTCTTCCGTGCGCCACAGGAAAAATCCGGGCTGCACGTGGCTGCATCCCAGCTGGCGCAGATGCGCGGCGTGCTTTCCGTGCTCGGTCTGGATCAGGCGGTGCACACGGTGGTCCGCATGCGCACCACCGTCGAGCAGATTCTCGACACCGAAGTGGACGAGGCCATGG
The DNA here is from genome assembly GCF_019264445.1 of Hydrogenophaga sp. Taxonomy (GTDB): domain Bacteria; phylum Pseudomonadota; class Gammaproteobacteria; order Burkholderiales; family Burkholderiaceae_C; genus Hydrogenophaga. The sequence continues at coordinate 9,397 of NZ_JAHVAB010000042.1, read as the reverse complement.
CCCGCGAGGCAGGCACGTTCCAGCAACTGGGCAACAACCTCAGTGCGTTGAGCTTCCTGGTGGACATGCTCAACTACCAGCCCGCGCTGGCCAAGAAGCTGTTTGTGTTTGACGACGACAAGGGCGAGTTGCTGCCGCTGATGGGCCGCACCCTGGGTGCCAGCGAGCTGGACCAGCCTGCGCGTGCCGAAGCCCAGGCCATCAGCGATGGCGTGCAGCGCGTGGTGGATGGCGTGCAGGGCGGCCTGAGTCTGGTGGACCTGAGCGAACAGCTCGATTCGCTGGCCGATCAGGCGTCGCTGGCCGAGCAGTCTGGCGTGGCGCGTGCCGCGCGCGAAGCGGCCGAGGCCGTGGTGAAGGACGACGCCGTCGCTGGTGCACAAGCCCTGATGGGGCTGTCTGAATCGTCGGTGGCAGGGCAGCCGTCCGCGCCCGAGGCGTTGAGCGAGGACGACGCGCACGACAACGACGAAGACGATCTGCTGGACATCTTCCTGGAAGAAGCCCGCGAAGTGGTCGCCAATGGCCTGGAGGCCGTGTCCCACCTGCGGGAGCATCCGGGCGATCTTGAACACCTCACCACCTTGCGCCGGGCGTTCCACACCCTCAAGGGCAGCTCGCGCATGGTGGGCCTGGACGAGTTCGGCGAAGCCGCATGGGCCATGGAGCAATTGCTCAATACCGTGCTGGCTGAACAGCGCCCCGCCAGCTCGGAGCTTCTCGCCCTGGCGGGTGAGGCCATGACCGCATTCGGTCGCTGGGTGGACGACATCACGGCACGCCAGGAATCGGGCTGGCGCTCGCAGCCTTTTCGCGCCAGTGCCGAGGCCTTGCGCGAGCAGGGCGTGCACCTGCCGCTGGCATCCCCCGGCGCGCCGCACAGCGTGCCGGTCGCGGCGGCGGCCGAGGTCTCCCTGCCAGACGCGATCGCGCCCGCCGAATCCACAGACCCGCAAGAGGCTGTGGCCGAGCCGACGTTCGATCTGAACCTCGAAGCCGTTTCTGCCGCAGCCGCTGCCGCTGCCGCCGCCCCGGCAGCTCTGGTGAACGAAGCGCCCGTCGAAGACTTCGCGCCCACGAACGCCCTTGAGCAGTCCAGCGAGCTGGGCGAGCCGGATCACACACCACCCAGCGGTGAAGCCTTGCTCGCCGACATCGATTTCGGCAGCCTCGCCGCCTTGTCGACCAGCGCGCAATCCGCGGCGGGTGCGGCCTTGCTGCCCCAGGCCACCGATGCGCTGCCCGTCCTTGAGACCCCTCACGATGGGCCGGACGACGTTAGCCCGAGCCACGCGAGCACCGAGCTCGTGGAGCCGGAGGTCGTGCAACCCGAGGTGGCGGATTCCGAAGTCAAGGCAGACGATGCCCAGGAAGAACAGGCCCAGGAAGACCAGGCCCAGGAAGACGAGGCACCTGCCTCCGTCGCCCTGGAGGTGGTGCAATCCGTGGAGCCTGTCGACGTGCCCGAGGTCGAGAGCCTGCCGGACGAACAGACGAAGGTCATCGGCCCGCTGCGCATCGGCATCAAGCTCTACAACGTGTACCTCAACGAAGCCGACGAATGGTCGCGCCGTTTGAGCACGGTGCTGGCGGAGTGGGCGCTGGAGCGCCACGAGCCTGTGCCCGAGCAGGCCGAGGCGCTGGCGCATTCGCTGGCGGGCAGTTCGGCCACGGTCGGGTTCCAGCCGTTGTCCGATATCGCGCGGGCGCTGGAGCACGCGATCGAATCGGTCAGCCGGCACCAGCAGGCCGGCCAGCCAGCCACCGCCGAGCAGGCGCAACTGTTCGTTGAAGCGTCAGACGACATCCGCCGGCTGCTGCACCAGTTCGCCGCCGGTTTCCTGAAAGACCCCCATCCCGAGTTGATGGATGCGCTGTACCGTGTCGTGCACGACCCGCAGCCTGAGCTGCCGGACACCTCACTCGATGCGGATGCGCCTGCGCAGGAGGATGCCGCAGCCGCTGCGCCCGAGTTGGATCCCGAACCCGTGCCGCACGCGCAGCCGCAGGCCGACGAGGCGCCCGTGCTGGCCCTGACCGGCTTTGAAGTGCCCGGGCGCACCGAGCCCGCGCCCAGCTTCACCGCCCCGCATGCCGACACGAGCCGTGTGCACCAGGGCGCCGTGCAGGACATCGACGACGACATCGACGCGATGGACACCGTCGACGTCGACCTTTTCCCCATCTTTGCCGAAGAAGCCCAGGAGCTGATGCCCCAGCTGGGCGGCGCCTTGCGCCAGTGGGTGGCGCGCCCGGACAACGCCAGCGCGCGCGCCGAGGTGCTGCGCAATCTGCACACGCTCAAGGGCAGTGCCCGCCTGGCGGGCGCGCTGCGACTGGGCGAAATGGCGCACCGCATGGAAACCTCCGCCGAGCGGCTGGGCTCCGACCTGCAGCGCGGTGCCGACCTGGAACCGTTGCAAGCCGCCTTCGACGCCATCAGCGCGCGCTTCGAGCAACTGCGCCACGCCGACGCCGAGATTGTCGAGATCGTCCAGCCCGCACCGGAACCTGCGCCCTTGCAGGCCGCACCCGAAGTTGCCGCTGCCGTGGCGCCCGATGCGGTGGCCAGCGATACCGGCGGCCTCACGGGCATCACCTTGCCGCAGGCCCCCACCTTGTTGCAGGCGCGCGCGGGTGCCGCCGTGCGCGTTCGCCCCGAACTGCTGGACCGCCTGGTCAACCAGACCGGTGAAGTCATGATCACGCGCTCGCGCATGGAGTCCGAGCTCGTCACCCTGCGCGGCTCGCTGAAAGACCTCACGGGCAACCTGGACCGCCTGCGCGGCCAGCTGCGCGACATCGAGTTGCAGGCCGAGACGCAGATGCAGTCGCGACTGGCGCAGGCGCGCGACGCCGACCAGTCGTTCGACCCACTCGAGTTCGACCGCTTCACCCGCGTGCAGGAACTCACCCGCATGATGGCCGAGTCGGTCAACGACGTGGCCACCGTGCAGCGCAACCTGCAGCGCGCCGTGGAGGCGACCGAAGACAGTCTGGTGGCTCAGGCGCGCCAGACGCGCGAGCTGCAGCGCGACCTGCTGCGCACGCGCATGGTGGAATTCGAAGGCATCTCCGAGCGCCTGTACCGCGTGGTGCGCCAGGCGTCGAAGGAAACCGGCAAGCAGGTGCGGCTGGACATCACCGGCGGCAACATCGAAATGGACCGCGGCGTGCTGGACCGCATGACCGGTGCGTTCGAGCACTTGCTGCGCAACAGCGTCGTGCACGGCATTGAAGCGCCGCAGGCGCGTCAGCAGGCGGGCAAACCAGCCGAAGGTCAGATCGAGATCGTGCTGGGCCATGAGCTCAACGACGTGTCGCTGGTGTTCACCGACGACGGCGCGGGCCTGGATCTTGTGCGTTTGCGCGAAAAAGGCGTGGCACAAGGGCTGATCGAGCCCGGTGCCCAGCTGAGCGACGAAGAGGCTGCGCAGCTGGTGTTCGAGCCGGGACTGAGCACGGCGCGCGAAGTCTCGGAGCTCGCGGGCCGTGGCATCGGCATGGACGTGGTGCGCAGCGACGTGGTGGCACTCGGTGGCCGCATCGAGACCGCCACCCAGGCGGGCCAGGGCAGCAGTTTCAAACTCGTGCTGCCGCTCACCACGGCGGTGACGCAGGTGGTGATGCTGCGCGCGGGATCGCTCACGGTGGGCGTGCCCTCCAACCTGGTCGAAGTGGTTCGCCGCTTGAGCGACGACGAACTGGCCAAGGCCTATGCCAGCGGCCACCTCAACGTCGCTGGCGAAGAGGTGCCTTTCTACTGGTCGGGTGCGCTGTTGCAGTCATCCACCCATTCCAGTGAAACCCAGGGCCGCACCAAGGCGGTGGTGATCTTCCGAAGCGCGGCGCAGCGTGTGGCGCTGCACGTGGACGAAGTGCTGGGCAACCAGGAAGTCGTGGTCAAGAACCTGGGCGCGCAGCTCTCGCGCTTGCCGGGCCTGGCGGGCATGTCGGTGCTGGCGTCGGGCGCTGTGGCGCTGATTTACAACCCGGTGGCCCTGGCCACGGTGTATGGCGCGCAGGTGCCTGAGTGGGTGGCGCAGCAGCGCGCGGCCGCGCCGCAAGCCGGTGCGTCGGGCGATGCGCTGGCGCCCACCGCCGTTGAGGTCAATGCCGTGCCGCTGGTGCTGGTGGTGGACGACTCCATCACCGTGCGCCGCGTCACGCAGCGCCTGCTGCAGCGCGAGGGCTACCGCGTGACGCTGGCGGCCGACGGCTTGCAGGCGCTGGAGAAACTGCAGGCCGAGCGGCCGACCGTGGTGTTGTCCGACATCGAAATGCCGCGCATGGACGGCTTCGATCTGGTGCGCAACATCCGCAGCGACGTGCGCCTGTCCGACCTGCCGGTGATCATGATCACCTCGCGCATCGCGGAGAAGCACCGCGAGCACGCGCGCGAGCTCGGCGTGGACCACTACCTGGGCAAGCCCTACTCGGAAGACGAGCTGCTCGCCCTCATCGGTCACTACGCCAAGGCGGCTGCCGAGGCCTGAGTTCGACGCAGCGGGGTGTCAGCCCGGCGTCTTGCCGGGTTGCTTCACCACCGCGTACCGCAGCAGCGTGCGCTCGCGCGCCTCGGCATGGTCCACGATGGGCAGGGCGTAGGTCTCGCCCGGCACCACGCCGGCGGCGGCCAGCTCGATCGCGTTGGCCTTCCAGGGTGCGTGGATGGCGGCGTCGGGCAGGCTGGCGAGTTGCGGCAGGTAGCGGCGAATGAACTTGCCGCTGGGGTCGAACTTTTCACTCTGCGTCACCGGGTTGAAGATGCGGAACCAGGGTTGCGCATCGCAGCCGCTGGAACTGGCCCATTGCCAGCCCCCGTTGTTGGCCGCGAGATCGAAGTCGATCAGGTGGTCGGCAAAGTAACGCTCACCCCATTGCCAGTGGATGCCGAGGTCTTTCACCAGGAAGCTGGCCACCACCATGCGCAGGCGGTTGTGCATGTAGCCGGTCTGGTTGATCTGTGCCATGGCCGCGTCGACCAGGGGGAAGCCGGTGCGTCCCTCGCACCAGGCGGCAAACAGCTCCTTGGCGTGCTTGCCGTGCTCGAACTTGATGGCGTCGTACTCGGCCTTGAAAGCCTTCTCCACCACGTGCGGAAAATTGGCCAGCACCTGGTGGTAGAAGTCGCGCCAGATCAGTTCCGACAACCAGGTGCTGGCGCCCGCGATGCCCTGCAGGTGCATCTGGTAGGCGACCGAGGCGAGGTGCCGGATCGAGATGGTGCCAAAGCGCAGATGGGCGCTGAGGTAGCTCGGCCCTTTCACGGCGGGAAAGTTGCGCGCTTCGTCGTAGCGGTCGATGCGCTCGACGAAATCGTCAAACAGCTGGTGCGCGCCGCTGGCGCCGGTGGGCAGCGCGAGCTGCGACAGGTTGGAGGGCTCGAACCCGATGGCTGCGAGCGTGGGCACGGCCACCGCATGTTCGGCCGGCACCCCGGCCAGGTGCGCGGCGTACCTGGCCACCGGGTAGGCCTTCAGGTGAAAGGGCGTGATCGCCTTGAGCCAGGCGTTCTTGTAAGGCGTGAAAACGCCAAACGGATGCCCGGCCTGGGTGAGCACCTCGCGCCGCTCGAAGATCACATGGTCTTTGTGGCTGTGCAGCAGGATGCCGGCGTGCGCCAGGTCGCCAAACACCTTCGCATCGCGCGCCAGCGCGGCGGGCTCGTCGTCGTGGTTGGCAAACACCGCCTGGGCGCCGAGCTTTTGCGCCAGCGCCGGGATGGCTTGCGTGGCCGACGCGTGCAGCACGATCAGACCCACGCCCTCGGCACCGTTGTCGCGCCCCAGCGCGCGCAGGTTGTCGTCGAGTTCCACGAGCGCTTCGCGGATGAACTCCACGCGGCGGTCCTGGCGCAGGCCGCGCACCAGCAGGTCGTCCAGGATGTCGGTGTCGAACACGAACACGCACCACACCTGCCGGCATGCCTTGAGCGCGTGGTAAAGCGCTGCGTTGTCGTCGGCCCGCAGGTCGCGGCGAAACCACATCAGACCTTTGTCGTAGCTGTTCATGAGCAAGCGTGGGGTTGCCCCTGCGCGATGAGAGCCGGCAGGGTAGGCGGCTTAAAATCGCGCCATGTCTGCTGATTTTGCCCCCATCAATCTGACCAATCATTTCCTGATTGCGATGCCCGGCCTCAGCGACGAGCTATTTGGCCGCAGTGTGGTCTTCATGTGCGAGCACAGCGAGCGCGGCGCGCTGGGGCTGGTGATCAACAAGCCGAGCGACATCCTTCTTCCCCGCCTGTTTGAAAAGGTCGACCTGCCGATGGGCCGCGACGACCTCAACGAGCTGCCCGTGTTCCAGGGCGGTCCGGTGCAGACCGAGCGCGGCTTCGTGCTGCACGACGCCGTGTCGGGCGAGGGCGAATCGGTGTACGCCTCCACCCTGTCCATTCCCGGTGGCCTGGAAATGACCACTTCCAAGGACGTGCTGGAGGCCATGGCCTCGGGAGCGGGTCCGCGCCGCGTGTTCGTGTCGCTGGGGTATGCCTCGTGGGGGCAGGGCCAGCTTGAATCGGAAATCACCGAGAACAGCTGGCTCACGGTGGAGGCAGACCCTTCCCTGATCTTCGATGCGCCCGTGGCCGAGCGCTACGAACGCGCGATGGCGCTGCTGGGCCTGCAACCGTGGATGCTCTCGCCCGACGCGGGTCACGCATAGTGCTGGAGCCCGCCCGCCCCGCCTCCACACCGGTTGCCGCACCGCAGGGTGCCCGCCCTGAAGGCCCGGTGGCTGGCCAGATGTTTCTTGCATTTGATTTCGGCCTCAAGCGCACCGGCGTGGCCACGGGCAACCGCATCACGCGCAGCGCCACGCCGCAGGCCACCATTGCCGCCGAGGGCGATGCGCGCTTCGCGCAGATCGCCCAGCGTTTGAAAGAATGGCAGCCCGATGCCCTGGTGGTCGGCGTGCCGTACCACCCCGATGGCGCGCCCCATGAGAACACCGCGCGGGCGCTGAAGTTTGCGCGCCAGCTGCGGGGCCGCTACGGCCTGCCGGTGTTTGAAGTGGACGAGCGTTACAGCACCACCGAAGCCCACAGCCTGGGCGCCAAAGACGCCGACGCGGCGTCGGCCTGCATCATCCTGGAACAATTCTTGAGGAGCCTGCCTTGACGTTGCCGTCGTCCCCCCACCTGCCCGATGCCGAGGCGCTGTACAGCGAGCTGCTGCGCGGCGTGAAGCAGCTGCTGGCGTCTTCCCCCGTGTCGCTGTCGCTGGCGGGCATCACCTCGGGCGGCGCCTGGCTCGCCGAGCGCCTGCAGCGCGACCTCGGCCTCCCGGGCACCGCTGGTGTGATCTCGTCCAGCATGCACCGCGACGATTTCGCGCAGCGTGGCCTGGCCGCCAGCGCGCAGACCGCGCTGCCGTTTGATGTGAACGGCGCGCACGTGCTGCTGATCGACGATGTGCTCTACACCGGCCGCACGCTGCGCGCGGTGATCAACGAACTCTTCGACTACGGCCGCCCGGCCAGCGTGCGCCTGGCGGTGCTGGTGGACCGGGGCGGGCGCGAGCTGCCGATCCAGGCCGACGTCTGCGCCTTGCGCGTCGAGCTGCCGGCGGGCCAGTCGCTCGAACTCGCGCGCGACGAAGCCGCCCGCCTGAGCTTCGTGCTGGAAACCAAGGAAGCCTGACCGTGCAACGCCGAAACCCCCAGCTCAACAAGAACGGTGAACTCATTCACCTGCTGTCCACCGAAGGCCTCTCGCGCGACATCCTCACGCAGATCCTGGACACCGCCGCCAACTTCGTGAGCGTGAGCAACCGCGAGGTGAAGAAAGTGCCGCTGCTGCGCGGCAAGAGCGTGTTCAACCTGTTCTTCGAGAACAGCACACGCACGCGCACCACCTTCGAGATCGCGGCCACGCGGCTCTCGGCCGACGTGATCAACCTCGACATCGCGCGCAGCTCCACCGCCAAGGGCGAGTCGCTGCTCGACACCATCGCCAACCTGAGCGCGATGGCGGCCGACATCTTCGTCGTGCGGCACAGCGAGAGCGGCGCGCCCTACCTGATCGCGCAACACGTGGCGCCGCATGTGCACGTGGTCAACGCCGGCGACGGGCGCCACGCGCACCCCACGCAGGGCCTGCTCGACATGTACACGATCCGCCACTACAAGCACGACTTCACTAAGCTGTCGGTGGCCATCGTCGGCGACGTGCTGCACTCGCGCGTGGCCCGCTCCGACATCCACGCCCTCACCACGCTGGGCTGCCCCGACGTGCGCGTGGTCGGCCCGCGCACGCTGGTGCCCAGCGACCTCTCGCACATGGGCGTGCGCGTGTGCCACACCCTGGAAGAGGGCATCAAGGACTGCGACGTGGTGATCACGCTGCGCTTGCAGAACGAGCGCATGAGCGGCGCGCTGCTGCCGTCCAGCCAGGAGTATTTCAAGAGCTTTGGCTTGACGCCGGAGCGCCTGCGCTGGGCCAAACCGGATGCCATCGTCATGCACCCGGGCCCGATCAACCGGGGTGTGGAAATCGACTCGGCCGTGGTGGACGGGCCGCAGAGCGTGATCCTGCCGCAAGTCACCTACGGCATCGCGGTGCGCATGGCGGTGATGGGTATCGTGGCCGGCAATGAAGCTTGACCCCCACGCTCCACCGCTTCGCGGGTCGCTGCCCCCCGAGGGGGCGCGTTTCGCCGTGGGGCGGCCCGGCGGCGAAACCTATGAGGACCTAACGTGAAAATCCTGATTCAGAACGGCCGCGTCATGGACCCGGCCACCGGGCGCGACGAGATCGCCGACGTGGCCATTGCCGCGGGCCGCATCATCGCCATCGGCAACGTGGCACCCGACTTCCACGCGGCCCGCACCATCGACGCCACCGGCTGCGTGGTCGCGCCGGGGCTGGTGGATCTGGCGGTGCGCCTGCGCGAGCCCGGCCAGGAACACGCCGGCATGCTGGAGAGCGAAATGGCCGCGGCCGTGGCCGGTGGCGTCACCTCGCTGGTGTGCCCGCCCGACACCGACCCGGTGCTCGACGAACCGGGGCTGGTGGACATGCTCAAGTTCCGCGCCGAGAAGCTGCACCTGGCGCGGGTGTTCCCGCTGGGCGCACTCACGCGTGGCCTGCAGGGCGAGGTGCTCACCGAAATGGCCGAGCTCACCGAGTCCGGCTGCATCGGCTTTGGCCAGGCCGAGGTGCCCATCGTCAATGTGCAGGTGCTGCAGCGCGCGCTGCAGTACGCGGCCACCTTTGGCTACACCGTGTGGCTGCGCCCGCAGGACTTCTGGCTCGGCAAAGGTGTGGCCGCCAGCGGCCCGCTGGCCACGCGCCTGGGCCTCTCGGGCGTGCCGGCGGCTGCCGAAACCATTGCGCTGCACACACTGTTCGAGCTCATGCGCGGCGTGCAGGGCAAGACGCCCGGCAGCCCCAACG
>NZ_JAHVAB010000032.1 GCF_019264445.1 Hydrogenophaga sp. | reverse complement strand
GGGGGGGGGGGCGGCCCCGCTGCAGCAGGCGCTGGGGCAGCCGGTGGTGATCGAGAACCGCCCCGGTGCGGGCGGCAACATCGCGGCGGCACAAGTGGCGCGCGCGGACGATGACCACACCATTGGCCTGATGATCAACGGCAACATGACGATCGCCAAGATCCTCAATCCCGACACGACCTACGACCCCATCAAGGACCTCACGCCGGTCTCGCTCATCGCGGTGGCACCGCTGGTGCTCAGCGTGCCGGCCACCGTGACCGAGAGCGGCGCGGCCTACATCGCAGCGGCGCGCGCGTCGGGCGACAAGTGGAACTACGGCACGCCCGGTGTGGGCACGGTGGCCCACCTGGGCATGGAGCTGCTCAAGAGCCGCGCAGGCATTGCACCCGTGCACGTGCCGTACCCCGGCAACCCGCAGGTCATCACGGCCATGCTGGGTGGCCAGGTGCAGATGTCGCTGTTGCCACCGGGCCTGGCCATGCCGCAGGTGCGGGCCGGCAAGCTCAAGGCCATTGGTGTGACCTCGACGGGCCGCAGCAGCCTGGTGCCCGATGTGCCCAGCCTCACCGAAGCCGGCGTGCGCGACTTCCAGCTGGAAATCTGGAACGCCGTGGCCGCGCCCAACAGCCTGCCCAAGGCGCATGTGAACCGGCTGGCCACCTTGCTCACCGAGATCGTGCGCCGCGAAGACATTCGCCAGAAGATCTTCGGCCAGGGCTGGCAGGTGGCGGGCACGGGCCCCGAAGGGCTGGCGCGCCGCATCAAGAGCGACACCGCCGCCATGGCCGAGGTGATCCAGCGCAACAACATCCGGCCGGGCTGAGCCACGGCGCTTCACGACGAAAGCAGGGGGCCGATGGCCCCCTGTTTTTTTTGTGCTGGATCAACCCCCGACTGGAAAGCCGGCCGACCCTTCCCCAGACGGGTATTAGTTCCTTACCCTGAGCCCTCAAACGGTATAAAAGCCTGCAACCACCCACGTACAGCCGCATCGTGAGACGCAGCAACGTGTGGATTCGGCGATTCGGCCCACGTTGGTTGAACGATTTCGTTTGGAGAAGGCATGGACGGCTTTCCGGTCTCGCTCACCGCAGGTGTCGCGCGGTCTGCGGTGTGAGCGCATGGTGGCTGCTTCGCGCGAACTGGACCGCACCGAGCGCCGGGTGCTCGGCGCGTTGCGCTGCGTGGACGCCACCACCGGCGCGCCCGTGCTGCAGGGCTTGCAGGTCGAAGCGCCACCGGGCGTGCACATCCAGCGCAGCCGCAGCGGCCTGTTCGTGGTGCACGGGGCGTCGCCCCTGGTCGCGGCGGCAGGTCGCGCCGGTTCGCTGCCGCTGATGCTCAAGGTGGGCGACCCGCAGGGGCAGTACCTCTCGCGCCTCGTGCGCATGGACCTTGCGCTCCACACGCATCTGGCGCACGCGGCACTGGTGGGGTCGTTGTTTCACCCGCTGGTGGTGCCGATGTACCTGTCGTCTTTCGGGCGCCTCCAGCCGTCATGGGTCGCGCTCAGTGCGAGTTTGCGTGCGGTGGGCAGCAACGAAGCGCTGGGTGGCGTGCTGCTGCGTGTGGTGAGCGATGGACAGGTACTCGCGCGCGGCATCTCGGACTGGCGTGGCGAAGCGCTGGTGCCTGTGGCCGGCATGCCGCTCACCACCTGGTGTGCCGACACCGGGACCGCGGCGGTGACCGCCATCCCGGCCACGCTGGAAGCCATCGCAGATCCGGTTCTCGTGACGCGCACGGCGCAGTCCCGCGTGGTCTTGGACCGCGCGCCCCCGTCATTGCCGCTGGTGGACCCGGTGGCACTGGAGGCCGCGCGCGACAGCCTCCCGCAGGCCCGCGCCCAGGTCAGTCTGGTGGCGGGCCGGTCGTTGCATGTGTCGCTGGCGATGGCGCTGCCCTGAGCGCGGCAGCGCGCCGCTTCACAGGTCGGTGCGCAAGCGCCAGATCTCGGGGAACAGCACCACGTCCAGCATCTTGCGCAGGTAGCTCACGCCGCCGGTGCCACCGGTGCCACGCTTGAACCCGATCACGCGCTCGACCGTGGTCACATGCCGAAAGCGCCAGAGGCGGAAGGTGTCTTCGAGGTCGGTGAGTTCTTCACCGAGCTGGTAGAGGTCCCAGTGGTCTTTGGGGTGGCGGTACACCTGCAGCCAAGCTTGCTCCACGGCGTCGCTGGCCTCGTAGGGCTGCGTCCAGTCGCGCTGCGTGTGGCTTTCAGGCACCGCCAGGCCGCGCCTCGCGAGCAGGCGCAAGGCTTCGTCGTACAGCGACGGGGCTTCGAACGCCGCCTGCACCACCGCCATGCGCTGCGGGCTGTGTGCGTGCGGCTTGAGCATGGCCGTGTTCTTGTTGCCCATGGCGAATTCGATGCAGCGGTACTGGTGGCTCTGGAAGCCGCTGGACTGCGCCAGGTAAGGGCGCAGGGCGCTGTACTCGGGCGGCGTCATGGTGGCGAGCACGTCCCACGCGTGCACCAGCTGCTCCATGATCTTGGAGACGCGCGCCAGCATCTTGAAGGCCGGTTGCAGTTCGTCCTGGGCCACGTGGGCAATGGCCGCATGCAGCTCGTGGAGCATGAGCTTCATCCAGAGTTCGCTGGTCTGGTGCTGCACGATGAAGAGCATCTCGTCGTGCGCAGGCGACAGCGGCCGTTGCGCGCTCAGGATGCTGTCGAGCTGCAGGTAGTCGCCATAGCTCATGTCGCGGCTGAAGTCGAGCTGCGCGCCTTCCTCGCGCACGATGTCTTCGGGCTTGGACGCGCTGGGCTGGTGCGGGCACATGCTCAGGTCACCGCGTGTTTCTGGTTGAACTCGGCGCGCTTCCACTCGCCGCTCTCCAGCACCTGGCGCAGCTGGTCGGCGGCATGCCACACGTCTTCAAAGCCGATGTAGAGCGGCGTGAAGCCGAAGCGAAGGATGTCTTTGGAGCCCGTGCGTCCTGAGCCTGTCGAAGGATCGCCCGCGCGGAAGTCGCCCACCACGCCACGCGCAATCAGCGCCTGCACGATGGCGTAGGCGCCTTCGTCGCGTGTGAGGCAGACCTGTGATCCGCGCTGCGCGTGGTCCAGCGGCGTGGCCAGTCCGATGCCGTGACCGTGGCAGCGGTCGTCCACGAGTTCGATGAAGAGGTCGGTCAGCGCGAGCGATTTGCGGCGCAGCGCGGCCATGCCGCCGTGGGCTTCGGCGGCCAGCAGGGTGTCCACGCCACATTCGAGTGCGGCCAGGCTGATCATGGGTTGGGTGCCGCACTGGTAGCGCGTGATGCCGGGGGCGGGTCGGTAGTCGGGCGTGAACTCGAACGGTGTGGCGTGGCCCCACCACCCGGCCAGCGGTTGCCAGAAGCGGTCGGTGTGGCGCGGGTGCACCCAGACGAAGGCGGGTGCGCCTGGGCCGCCGTTGAGGTACTTGTAGCCGCAGCCCACCGCGTAGTCGGCGCCTGCGCCGCTCAGGTCCACTGGCACGGCGCCTGCACTGTGCGCGAGGTCCCAGACCATGAGCGCGCCGGTGGCGTGCGCGGCGGCGGTCATGGCGTGCATGTCGTGCATGGCGCCGGTGCGGTAGTTCACGTGGGTGAGCATGAGCACGGCCACGTCGGACGTGAGTGCGGCGGCAATGTCGTCGGGCTCGACCAGCACGAGCTCGAAGCCGCGTTCCCGGCACAGCGCTTCGGCGATGTAGAGGTCGGTGGGGAAGTTGCTGCGTTCGCTCACGATGCGCTTGCGCCCCGGTTGGTCGGTTTCGGCCAGGTGCAGCGCGGCCGAGAGCACCTTGTAGAGGTTGATCGAGGTGCTGTCGGTGGCCACCACCGTACCGGGCTCGGCGCCGATCAGGCGTGCGATCTTGTCGCCCACTTTCTTCGGCAGGGCAAACCAGCCGTTCTTGTTCCAGCTCTGGATGAGGTCGGTGCCCCATTCGCGCGCCACCACATCGGCCACGCGCGCCGGTGCGCTGCGCGGCATCACGCCCAGCGAGTTGCCGTCGAGGTAGATCGTGCCCTCGGGAATGTGGAAGAGATCGCGCAGCGAGCGCAACGGGTCTTGCGCGTCGAGCGCGCGGCAGTCTTGCAGGTTCATGGTCATGGGGTCGGCCCAACGGGCTTTCAGAGTTCGCGAAGGACGGCGCGCACGGGGCTCGCGTCGGCGGTGGTGAGTTTCAGGGGCAGGGCAATCAGCTCGTAGTCGCCTTCGGGCACGTCATCGAGCAGCAGGTTTTCCAGCACGCGCAGGCCGCGCCGGCGAATGGTCTGGTGGCTGTCCAGCGTCTTGCTGCTGGCCGGGTCGATGCTGGCGCTGTCGATGCCGATCAGCCGCACGCCGAGGTCCGCGAGCTGCTCCACGGTGTCAGGCGCGAAAGCGGGGAGGTTGTCGTCGAAGCGGTCTTGCGGCTGGCGTTCGTACACGCGCACCAGCACGCGCGGCGGCAGGGCGCCGAGCGCGTGCGCGATGTGTTCAGGCCGGACCAGCGGGCCGCAGCCCATGGCATGGATCACGCGGCAGGGGCCCAGAAAGGCGTCGAGCGCCACGGCGCCGATGGCTGCACCGCTGGGGTCGTAGTGCAGCGGTGCGTCGGCGTGGGCACCCACGTGCGGCGAGAGCGTGATCGCGCTCACATTGACCGGACACCCCGGGCCGATGGTGGCGGCCCACACCTGCGAGTAGGCCGTGTCGCCCGGAAAGACCGGGGCCTGGGCGTGGATGGGCGGGGAGATATCCCAGAGCTTTTTCATGGTGCGGTGAAGGTAGCACCGTGAAAAAAGCCGTGGTGTCGGTTATTTCCAACGACCTTTCAAAATACTTGAGGTCTGAAGCAAACAGGGGTCAACCGAGCGGCGGCAGCCGCACCAGCAGCACCTTGAGCGCGCGGTCGGGCGATGCATCGGCAAACACCGCCGGGTTGGGCAGGCGTTGCAGCAGCTCCAGCTCGGGCGCGTGCGTGGCGAGCAGTTCGTGCAGGAACTGTTCGGGGATTTCGGGTGCGTTCAAACAGAGCAGGGCGTGGCCACCCGGACGCAGCAGGTCGGGCAGCCGGCGCACCAGGCGCGCGTAGTCTTTCTGGGCCACGAAGCTGCCCTTCTGGTAGCTCGGCGGGTCCGCGATCACCAGGCCATACGGTCCCATGCGCGTGACCTTGCCCCAGGAGCTGAAGAGGTCGTGGGCAAGAAACTTGGCGCCACTCGTGATGCCGTTGAGCGGGTGGTTCTGCTGCCCGGTGGCCAGCGCCCCCTGCGCCATGTCCAGGTTCACCACCTCTTTGGCACCTCCCTGCAGCGCTGCCACCGAAAAGGCGCAGGTGTAGGCAAACAGGTTGAGCACCTTGTGGCCCCGCGCGTGGGCCCGCACCCAGCGCCGGCCCTCGGCCATGTCCAGGAACAGGCCATGGTTCTGGCCGCGCAGCAGGTTGACGCGGTACTTTGCGCCGTCTTCCATGACCACGTGCGATTCAGGCACGCTGCCGGCGATCACGGTGGTTTCGCTGCGGCCTTCGTGCCGCGTCTGCAGCACGGCATTCAGCGGCTGGCCGGGGGCGGTGTCGGCGTGCCGCCGCTCAAGCGCAGCCGCCAGTGCGGCCTTCTCCTGCGGCGAGGCTTCGCCAAACTTGGTGACCAGCCACACAGGCGGGTAGGCGTCGAGCGTCCAGGCTTCGCTGCCGGGGTACAGGGCGCCTCGGCCATGAAACAGGCGTTGGGCGTCGGTGGGCATGTCCGCGGTGGCGATGGCGTCGAGCAGGGCTTGCATGCGTGTGTTCAGAGGGGCGGTTCGTGGTCGAGGGCCGGCAGGCCATGGCGCGCCCGCGCCTTGTGGCAGGCGTAGCTGCCCTCGCGGAGTTCGTGGCAGGGGGCGGGGCGCTGGTGGTAGATGGTGCAGCCCACGGCCGTGCCCACGGTACCGCTGAGTGCGACGCAACGAATCGGCACCTCGCCCGTGCCGCGCATGCGGCAGGTGCTGCCATTCACCGGCTCGGTCAGCGCGGCGGGCACCGAGCCGCCCGCTTCGTCGAGTTCATACACGGCAAACTGCACGCGGTAGGACGCGCAGCAGGCGCCGCAGGTCTGGCAGGCGGACATGGTGCTCAGAGCGGTGCCAGCCCGTGGCGGCGCCGCGCCTGCGCGCAGGCATCGCTGCCCTCTTCAAACTCGCGACACGGGTTGGGGCGCCATTCGTAGATGCCGCAAACGGCCTTGAGGCCAATCTGGCCAGAGAGCGCCGCGCAGCGCGGGCGGCCATGGTCGGTGCCGCGCAGGCGGCTGATGTGATCGGTCACCGGTACCCACAGCCCATCGGGCACGCTGCCCCCTTCCGACTGCGTTTCGTGCACCGAGAAGTCCACGCGGAAGCTGGCGCAACAGGCGCCACAGGTCTGGCACTGGCTCATGGCGTGGCGCGCAGGGGTCTCAGGTGCAGCAGGCGATGGAACGCGGAGCCCGCACTCAGGCCAGGCGACCCAGCAGAAGGTATTCCATCAGCGCCTTCTGCACGTGCATGCGGTTCTCGGCCTCGTCCCACACCACCGATTGCGGGCCGTCGATCACTTCGGCGCTGACTTCTTCGCCCCGGTGCGCCGGCAGGCAATGCATGAAGAGGGCGTCGGGCTGGGCCGCGCGCATCATGTCTTCGTCCACGCACCAGCGCTTGAAGGCTTCGCGGCGCACTTCGTTCTCGGCCTCGAAACCCATGCTGGTCCACACATCGGTGGTGACCAGGTGTGCGCCGCGGCAGGCTTCGCGCGGGTCTTTGAAGACCTTGTAGCAGCCGTGATCGCGAATGCCGGCGAGCACGGGGTCCACCTCGTAGCCACCAGGCGTGCTCACGTGCACGGTAAAGCCCAGCAGCTCGGCCGCCTGCAGCCAGGTGTTGGCCATGTTGTTGCCGTCGCCCACCCAGGCCACCACCTTGCCCCGCAAGGCGGCCGCGTCGGGCTTGCCTTCGGCATTCGTGCCACGCCGCTCCAGGAACGTGAACAGGTCGGCCAGGATCTGGCAGGGGTGGAACTCGTTGGTCAGGCCGTTGATCACGGGCACGCGCGAGTGAGCGGCAAACGCTTCGATCTTGCTTTGCTCGAAGGTGCGGATCATCACCAGGTCGACCATGCGGCTGATCACGCGCGCGCTGTCTTCGATCGGCTCGGCGCGGCCAAGCTGGCTGTCGCCCGTGGTCAGGTGCACCACCGAGCCACCCATCTGGTACATGCCCGCCTCAAAGCTCACGCGGGTGCGCGTGCTGGCCTTCTCGAAGATCATGGCCAGCGTGCGGTCGGGATCGGCGAAGGGCTGGTATTTTTCCACCGCCTTGAACTTGCGCTTGATGAAGGCCGCGCGTTCGAAGAGGTAGGCGTAGGTGGGGGCGTCCAGGTCTTTGAACTGCAGGTAGTGCGGGATCGTCATGGCGGTGGTCGTGCTCATTCGGCCAGGAAGGCGTGGATCAGCGGCAGCAGGATGCCCGCCACCTCGTCGGCCTCGGCCGTTGTCATGATGAGGGGCGGCACCAGCCGGATCACGCTGTCGGCGGTGACCGAAATCAGCAGGCCAGCGTCGGCTGCGCGCTGGGTCAGGGCGCCACACGGGCGGTCCAGCTCGACGCCGATCATCAGGCCCTGGCCACGGATGTCCTTCACACCCGGCTTGCCAGAGAGGCTTTTTTCGAGCGCCGCACGCAGGTGCTCACCCACGCGCGCGGCGTTCTCCAGCAGGCCGTCTTCTTCCATGATGCGGATCGTTTCCACGCCGGCGCGCATGGCCAGCGGGTTGCCGCCAAAGGTGGTGCCGTGGTTGCCGGGCTGGAAGATGTGGGCGGCCTTGGGGCCAGCCACCACCGCGCCGATGGGCACGCCCGAGCCCAGGCCCTTGGCCAGCGGCATCACGTCGGGCAGGATGCCCGCCCACTGATGGGCGAACCACTTGCCGGTGCGGCCCATGCCGCACTGCACCTCGTCGATCATCAGCAGCCAGTCGTTGGCATCGCACAGGGCGCGCACCTCCTTGAGGTACTGCGCACGCATCGGGTTGACGCCGCCTTCGCCCTGGATGGTCTCGAAAAACACGGCCACCACGTTGGGGTTGCCTGCGGTGGCCTTCTTGAGCGATTCAATGTCGTTCTGCGGCACGCGGATGAAACCTTCCACCAGCGGGCCGAAGCCGGCCTGCACCTTGGGGTTGCCGGTGGCCGAAAGGGTGGCGATGGAGCGGCCATGGAAGGCCTTGTCGTAGACCACGATTTCCGGGCGCTCGATGCCCTTGTCGTGCCCGTACTTGCGCGCCAGCTTGAGGGCGGCTTCGTTGGCTTCCAGGCCGGTGCTGCAGAAGAACACATTGGTCAGGCCCGAGCGCTCCACGAGCAACTGCGCAAGCTTCTCCTGGTCGGGCACGTGGTAGTAGTTGCTGCAATGGATCAGTCGGGCCACTTGGTCCTGCAGTGCGGGCACCAGTTTGGGGTGGGCGTGGCCCAGGGTGTTCACCGCGATGCCCCCCAGCGCGTCCAGGTATTCCTTGCCGTTCGTGTCCCACAGACGGCAGCCACGGCCATGCGACATCGCGATCGGCAGGCGGCCGTAGGTGTTCATCACGTGGGGTGAAGCGACGGGCTTGAGGGCGGCATTCATGCGGGAGACTCCGTGGAAAGGGCCAAAAAGAAAGCGGCTCAACGAAGGTTGAGCCGTTGAAGCGCGATTTTAGGCGCTGCGGGTGGGCATCATCATTGCTTGTTGGGCATCGAAGAAATGCGATCCAGGGCCTGGCCGAAGGCCTGGGTTATCCCTTGGTTCAAGTCTTATATAAGATAGAATACCTCCCGATCTCCCCAGCGAGCGATCCTCGCTCTGGCGGTGGTTTTCTCCCAGCCGAGCCCTCCATCCGAAGGCTTCCCCCGATGGTTTCACCGACAGCCAAACAAGTCTTCATCCAGGGCGTCACACAGGACGGTCGCACGTTTCGCCCCAGCGACTGGGCCGAGCGCCTGGCCGGGGTCATGAGCTCGTTTCGCCCGGGCGGTGCCCAGCCCGGCAGCCACCTGAGCTACTCGCCCTGGTGCGTGCCCAACACCATCAACGGCATCAAGTGCGTGGTGGTGCACCACGATCTGCGCGAAGCCGAGCCCATGGCCTGGGACTTCTGCATGAACTTCGCGCGCGACAACGGCTTGCAGGTGGCGGAAGCCTGCCTGCTCCCGGAAGAGCCGCGCAAGCCCTGAACCGATTCCTGCGTCACCGTGCAGGCAACAAAAAAGCCGTCTTGCGACGGCTTTTTTGCTTTTGCTGGCAGCGCACCCGTTTCAAACGGCAGGCCGGAAGGCCTGGGCTGGTGGTCTGGCGGGGCCAGACCGGTGGGACTCAGGCAGCGGCTGCTGCGAGGCCCTTGACTTTGGCCGACAGGCGGCTCTTGTCGCGCGCGGCCTTGTTCTTGTGGAAGATGCCCTTGTCGGCCACGATGTCGACGACTTGCTGCATCTTGGCGAACAGTTCGGTCGCCTTGGCTTTGTCACCGGTCAGAACGGCTTTTTCAACGTTCTTGACGGCGGTGCGGTATTTGGAACGCAGCGAGGTGTTGGCTGCATTGATCTTGATGTCCTGGCGGACGCGCTTGCGGCCGGATGCCAGACGGGGGTTCTTTTTCTTCGGCTTGGTTGCCATGGTGATATTCCTTCAATGTTTGGGGATGATGCCAGCAAAGCCCGCGATTTTAGCATGGGCAACCTGGCCCGCAACCCGGGCGTGCTGGGGCCGCCGCCGTGGGGCCGCTGTCGTCCGCATGGGCGATCGACCCGATCTTTCGCGCCAGACGCGGTCGTTACACTCATCGCGTGTCCCTGTTCAAGTCCGCTTCCCTCGTCTCGCTGCTCACGCTGGTGTCGCGCATCACGGGCCTCGTGCGTGAGCTGTTGATGGCCGCAACGTTTGGCGCCAGCGCGCTGACCGACGCGTTCAACGTCGCTTTTCGCATCCCCAACCTGTTGCGGCGCCTGTTTGCAGAGGGTGCCTTCAGTCAGGCGTTCGTTCCCGTCCTGGCCGGCGTGCGCGAGAAGGAGGGCGACGATGCCACCCGCCAGCTCGTGAACCAGATTGCCACCGTGCTGGCGTGGGCGCTGTCGGTCACTTGCGTGCTCGGCGTGCTGGGGGCGCCGGTGCTGGTCTGGGCCATGGCCAGTGGATTGGACGACGGCGGGTTTGACTCAGCCGTGTTCATGACCCGCTGGATGTTTCCTTACATCGCCTTCATGTCCTTTGTGGCGCTGTCGGCCGGCATTCTGAACACGTGGAAGCGTTTTGCGGTGCCTGCCGCGACACCTGTGCTGCTCAACGTGGCCATGATTTCTGCAGCCGCCTGGGGGGCGCCGTGGTTTGCCAAGATGGGGATCGAGCCCATCTATGCCATGGCCGGTGGCGTGCTGCTGGGAGGTGTGTTGCAGCTCGGCGTGCAGATTCCTGCGCTGCACCGGCTGGGCCTGTTGCCCCGGGTGAGCCTGAGGTGGTCGTCCTTGAAAACCGCCTGGCACCATCCCGGCACGCGCCGTGTCACCACGCTCATGTTGCCGGCGCTGCTCGGCGTGAGCGTGGCGCAGATTTCGCTCTTGATCAACACGCAGATCGCGTCGCACCTCACGGCTGGCAGCGTGAGCTGGCTGACCTACGCCGACCGGCTCATGGAATTTCCCACCGCCATGCTGGGTGTGGCACTGGGCGTGGTGCTGCTGCCGCAACTGGCCGCTGCCAAGGCCGCGGACGACACGGCGCGCTACAGCGGCCTGCTCGACTGGGGCCTGCGCCTGGTGGTGCTGCTGGCGGTGCCTTGCGCGGTCGCGTTGCTCACGTTTGCGCACCCGCTGGTGGCCGTGCTCTACCACTATGGCGCCTTCACGGCGGCCGACGTGCAGCGAACCGCCACGGCGCTCATGGGCTACGGCGCGGGTCTGATCGGCCTCATCGCCATCAAGGTGCTCGCACCGGGCTTCTACGCCCGCCAGGACATCCGCACCCCGGTGAAGATCGCCATTGGCGTGCTGCTGCTCACGCAGCTGCTCAACGTGTTGCTGGTGCCCAGGCTGGCCCATGCGGGCCTGGCCCTGGCCATCGGCATCGGCGCCATGGTCAATGCGCTGTTCCTGCTGGTGGGTCTGGTGCGCCGCGGGGCCTACAAGCCGTTGCCTGGCTGGGCGCTGTTCAGCATGCAGGTGCTGGCGGCCAGTGCGCTGCTGGCGGTGTTCCTCATGTGGTGCGCCGAGCATGTCAATTGGCTGGGCTTTCAGGGTCAGGCGCTGCAGCGTGTGGGCCTGCTCACCTTGTGCGTGCTGGGCGCCATGCTCGTGTATTTCCTTACGCTGTTGGTGGCGGGGTTGAACCTGAGGCAGTTCGTCAGAAAATGACGTAATCTGCGGCTTCAGGACCATCGCCACCATGCCGACGCCGTACGTACATGAACGCCCCCTATGCCAGCCTCTCAATTCGTGACAACGCGAAGGTGAAGATTGCTCCCGTACATTCGGACTGTGAGTGCAGCTTTTGACTGCGGTCCCTGATGGGATTTGCTGGTTGGCGCCTCAATCGCTTAC
>NZ_JAHVAB010000044.1 GCF_019264445.1 Hydrogenophaga sp. | reverse complement strand
CCTTCAGGGCGCCCGCGGCCTGGGCTACGGTGTCTTCGAGCGACTGCAGGTAGGCCAGCGCGTTGGCGCCGGTGATGGCTTCGATGCGGCGAACGCCCGCGGCCACGCCGCCTTCAGCCACCACCTTGAACAAGCCGATGTCGCCGGTGCGCTGCACGTGCGTGCCGCCGCAGAGCTCGCGGCTGCTGCCGATGTCCAGCACGCGCACGGTGTCGCCGTACTTCTCGCCGAAGAGCATCATCGCGCCGGTTTTCTGGGCGGCTTCGATGTCCATGAGCCGCGCCTGCGTGGCGGCGTTGGCCAGGATCTCGGTGTTGACGATGGCTTCGATGGCGCGGATCTGCGCATCGGTCACCGGTGCGTTGTGTGCAAAGTCGAAGCGGGTGCGCTCGGCATTCACCAGCGAGCCCTTCTGCTGCACGTGATCGCCCAGCACCTCGCGCAGGGCCTTGTGCATCAAGTGGGTGGCGCTGTGGTTGCGCACGGTGGCAGCACGCAGGGCCAGGTTCACCGAGGCGGTGACGTGGTCGCCCACCGACAGCGCGCCCTGCTCCACCGAGCCGTGGTGACCAAACACGTCGGCCTTGATCTTCTGCGTGTCTTGCACCACAAACTCAGCCGTTCGCCCTGAGCCTGTCGAAGGGCTCGCGGAGGCTTCGACAGGCACAGCCCGAACGGAGATGGTGCCCTCGTCCCCGACCTGACCGCCGCTCTCGGCATAGAAGGGCGTGGTGTCCAGCACCACAACGCCCTGCTGCCCGGCCTTGAGCTGGTTCACGGCGGTGCCGTCGAGGTAGAGCGCCACCACCTTCGCAGGGGCTTCCAGCTGCTCGTAGCCCACAAAGGTGTTGCCCGCGCCGCCGTACTCAAGTGCCTTGTCCATCTTGAACTTGCCCGCCGCCCGGCCCTTGGCCTTTTGCGCTTCCATGGCGGCGTGGAAACCGGCTTCGTCCACCGACAGGCCGCGCTCACGGCACACGTCGGCCGAGAGGTCGAGAGGGAAGCCATAGGTGTCGTGCAGCTTGAAGGCCACGTCGCCCGGCAACACCTTGGCACCATCGGCCAGCGCCGCGTCCAGGATCTCCATGCCGTTGGCCAGCGTTTCGTAGAAGCGCTCTTCCTCGGCCTTGAGCACCTCGGTGATGCGCTGCGCCTGCGAAGCCAGGTTCGGGTAGGCCTCGCCCATCATCTTCACCAGATCGGGCACGAGCTTGTGGAAGAACGGCGTCTTCTGGCCCAGCTTGTAGCCGTGGCGAATGGCGCGGCGGATGATGCGGCGCTGCACGTAGCCGCGGCCTTCGTTGCTGGGAATCACGCCGTCGCTGATGAGGAACGAGGTGGCGCGAATGTGGTCGGCGATCACCTTGAGCGAGGGGTTGGCGAGGTCGGCGGTGCCGGTTTCACGGCCCGCGGCCTTGATCAGCACGTCGAAGATGTCGATCTCGTAGTTGCTGTGCACGTGCTGCAGGATGGCCGCCAGACGCTCCAGGCCCATGCCGGTGTCCACGCAAGGCGCGGGCAGCTTCACGATGCTGCCGTCTTCCTTCATGTCGAACTGCATGAACACGTGGTTCCAGATCTCGATGAAGCGGTCACCGTCTTCCTCGGGGCTGCCCGGAGGGCCGCCGGCGATGTGCGGGCCATGGTCGTAGAAGATTTCCGAACACGGGCCGCAGGGGCCGGTGTCGGCCATCATCCAGAAGTTGTCGCTCTTGTACTTGCCGCCCTTGTTGTCACCGATGCGGATCACGCGCTCGGGGGGCAACCCGATCTCTTTCGTCCAGATGTCGTAGGCCTCGTCGTCGTCGATGTAGACCGTGGCCAGCAGCCGTTCCTTGGGCAACTTGTAGACCTCGGTCAGCAACTCCCAGCCCCACTTCAGGCTTTCACGCTTGAAGTAATCGCCGAAAGACCAGTTGCCCAGCATCTCGAAGAAGGTGTGGTGGCGCGCGGTGTAACCGACGTTTTCCAGATCGTTGTGCTTGCCACCGGCGCGAAGGCAAGCCTGCACGGAGGCCGCGCGCACGTAGGGGCGCTTGTCGGTGCCGAGAAACACGTCCTTGAACTGCACCATGCCCGAGTTGGTGAACATGAGCGTGGGGTCGTTGCCCGGCACGAGCGGGCTGGAGGGCACCACGGTGTGGCCCTTGGAAGCAAAGAAATCCAGGAAGCTCTTGCGGATGTCGGCGACGGAGGCGGGGCGGGTCATGGTGGCCTTGTGGTTGTCGGTCAGGAGAGACTGGGGCAGCGCTCGCGCGCGCGGAACCCGGTATTTTCCAACATGCCGGCCACCCCGCGTGTCCGACCGGCGAAATCGTGTGGACCACGCGCCCGCGTCGCGAGCGGCACCGTGCCCGAAAGCACCCAGGGCTATGCTGGCGAGCCATTCGGCGGCACAATCGGGCGCCATTTATTTAACAAGTTAAATGAATGGCGCCAACAGCCTTTATCAGCGCAATGCATCGACGGAGACACCGATGGACATGAAGACCTCCCCCCTGGCCCTGCTCAAGGACCCGACCCTGCTCAAGACCGATGGCCTGATCAATGGCCAGTGGGTCTCGGGTGCCAGCCGCTTCGACGTGCTCGACCCCGCCACCGGCCAGAAGCTGGCCGACGTGGCCAACCTCGGACCGAAGGACGCGCAAGCCGCCATCGACGCCGCCAATGCGGCCTGGCCCGCGTGGAAGGCCAAAACCGCCAAGGAGCGCAGCGCCATCCTGCGCAAGTGGTTTGACCTGCTGATGGCCCACCAGGACGACCTGGGCCGCCTCATGACCGCTGAGCAGGGCAAGCCGCTGGCGGAGGCCAAAGGCGAAGTGGCCTACGGCGCCAGCTTCGTCGAGTGGTTTGCCGAAGAGGCCAAACGCGTCAATGGCGAGACCTTGCCCACCTTTGACAACAACCGCCGCCTGATGGTGCTCAAGCAGCCCATTGGCGTGTGCGCCGCCATCACACCCTGGAACTTCCCGCTGGCCATGATCACGCGCAAGGTGGCACCGGCGCTGGCAGCGGGTTGCCCGGTGATCATCAAGCCCGCCGAGCTCACCCCCTTGACGGCCCTCGCCGCCGCCGAGCTCGCCATCCGGGCGGGCATTCCGCCGGGCGTGTTCAACCTGATCACCGCCGACAGCGACAACAGCATTGCCGTGGGCAAGGTGCTCTGCGCCAGCGACGTGGTGCGGCACATCAGCTTCACCGGCTCCACCGAAGTGGGCCGCATCCTCATGGCGCAGTGCGCGCCCACGGTCAAGAAGATGTCGCTGGAGCTGGGCGGCAACGCGCCCTTCATCGTGTTTGACGACGCCGACATCGACAGCGCGGTCGAGGGCGCCTTTGCCAGCAAATACCGCAACGCCGGCCAGACCTGCGTGTGCACCAACCGCTTCTACGTGCAGGCGGGCGTGTACGACGAGTTCGTCGCCAGGTTCGCGGCCAAGGTCAAGACCGCCAAGGTCGGCAATGGCTTCAGCGACGGCGTGAACCAGGGGCCACTGATTGAAGAGGCCGCGCTGGAAAAGGTGCAGCGCCATGTGGACGATGCGCTCGCCAAGGGCGGCCGCGTGGTGGCGGGCGGCCAGCGCCTGCGCAGCCTGGGCAGTGGCCAGTTCTTCGAACCCACCGTGGTGGCCGATGCCACCGCCGACATGCTCTGCGCCCGCGAAGAAACCTTCGGGCCGTTTGCGCCGGTCTTCAAGTTCCACGAAGAACAAGAAGCCATCGACGCCGCCAACCACACCGAGTTCGGCCTGGCGAGCTACTTCTACAGCCGCGACGTGGGCCGCATCTTCCGCGTGAGCGAGGCGCTGGAGTACGGCATGGTCGGCATCAACGTGGGCATTCTGGCCACCGAGCACGTCCCGTTTGGCGGCGTCAAGCAGTCCGGCCTGGGCCGAGAAGGCTCGCATCACAGCATGGACGACTACGTGGAGATCAAGTACCTCTGCATCGGCGATATCCTCAAGTGAAATCCACTTGAGACCACACCATGCAGTTTGACTGGAGCAACCCCTACCCCACCGTTCGCAGCCCGCTCATGGCGCGCAATGCCGTGGCCACCTCGCAACCCCTGGCCGCTCAGGCCGGGCTGCGCATGCTGCTCAAGGGCGGCAACGCCATCGACGCGGCCATTGCGGCGGCCGCCGCCCTGACGGTGGTGGAGCCCATTTCCAACGGTCTGGGCAGCGACAACTTCGCGATCGTCTGGGACGGCAAAGCGCTGCATGGCATGAACTCATCCGGCGTGGCGCCGGCCGGCTGGAGCAAGGCCTACTTTGACCAGAAGCACGGCGGCCAGATTCCACTGCGCGGCTTCGATGCCGTGACCGTGCCCGGCGCGGTGGCCGGCTGGGCAGCGCTGTCGGAGCGCTTTGGCGCCCTGCCCTTTGCCGACCTGCTCGAACCCGCCATCGAACTGGCCGAAGGTGGCGCGGCGGTGGCGCCCGTCATTGCCCACAAATGGGCGCTGGCGGTGCCGCTGCTGCACGACAAGCCCGGCTTCGCCCAGGCGTTTCTGCCGCGTGGGCGGGCGCCGTTGCCCGGCGAGCGCTTCACGTTTGCCGAAGCCGGTCGCGCGCTGCGCCGCATTGCGCAAACGCGAGGCGAGGCGTTCTACCGGGGCGAGATTGCCGCGGCCATCGAGGCCTTCGCGCGCGAGCATGGCGCGCAGCTGCGCGCGAGCGACCTGGCCGCGCACGAAGTGCAGTGGGTCAAACCCATCGAAATGTCCTTTGCCGATCACACCGTGCACGAGCTGCCACCGAACGGCCAGGGCATCGCCGCGCTCATGGCGCTGGGTATGCTGGAGCAGCTCGACATCGGCCAGTACGGCCCCGACAGCATCGAGAGCCAGCACCTGCAGATCGAGGCCATCAAGCTCGCCTTTGCCGACACCTACCGCTGGGTGGCGGACGAACGCTTCATGACCGAAGTGCGCGCGGCCGACCTGCTCGACCCAGGCTACCTGCGCAATCGCGCCCGTCTCATCGACCCCAAGCGCGCCATCGACCCAGGCGCCGGTCACCCGCCCCGCGGAGGCACGGTGTACCTCACCACGGCCGATGCGCAGGGGCGCATGGTGAGCCTGATCCAGTCCAACTACCTCGGCTTCGGCAGCGGGGTGGTGGTGCCCGGCTGGGGCGTGAGCCTGCAGAACCGTGGCCACGGCTTCACCATGCAGGACGGTCACCCCAACCAGGTGGCACCGGGCAAGCGGCCCTTCCACACCATCATTCCCGGCTTCGTCACGCGCGAAGGCCAGGGCGTGATGAGTTTCGGTGTGATGGGTGCCAACATGCAGCCGCAAGGCCATGTGCAGACGCTGGTGCGCATGCTGGTGCACGGACAGCAACCCCAGGCTGCGTGCGACGCACCGCGCTGGAAATGGGGCAAGGGCATGGATGTGGACTTTGAATCCACGATGGCCCCCGCGTTGCGCGACGGCCTCAAGGCACTGGGTCACCGCTTCGAGCCCACCGCCGACACCTACCTCGACTTTGGCAGCGGCCAGTTCATTGCCAGACTGAGCGATGACATCGCCGACGGCTACGTGGCCGCCAGCGACACACGGCGCGACGGGCAGGCGGTGGGTTTCTGAGACAAGCCGCCCTCAATGGGCGCCTTGCCTCAGCTGCGCAAAGCGGCGCTCGCACCACGCGTATGCGTGGGTCAATGCGGTGCCCACGATGATGGCCGAGATGAGCGACAGCCACGGCTTGTTGTGCCCGTAGATCTTCGTGACGATCGAGATCATCTGCGAGTGGCTGAGGTAGATGAACATGGACGCGCCAGCGATCTCGGCCACCAGCACCTTCACAGGCGCCGGCACCACAAAGGCCCGCACGAACAACACGATCGCGCATCCGCCGCCCACATAGAACGCCGCCGACGTGGGTCCCCAGACGATGGAAACCGCCACGATCGACACCGCCAACGCCACAAAGCGCGTGCGCATGTCATTCGCCCCTGCCAGCACCATGCCCAGCGCGAAGGTCCATGCGTAGTGCCAGGGAACGCGGTGGTAGTTGAAGTCGGTGTTCCAGAAATGCTCGACGGTGCGGTCAATCGCCACCACGGCCACCAGCACCACCAGTGCGCTGACCATCGGGCGCGCACGGAAAGCTTCGCGAACGCTCGCAAAGGAGAACAGCAAGGCAGACAGCAACAGCAGCTGGATGTAGAACTCGACGAAGTAGAAAAGATAGCCCTTGAGCGTGTGCGGATCGAGGAAATTCGATACCAGCAGCAGCGGCGTCACCTCGAACTTGTGCGTCAGGAGCTGCATCACGGCCACCATCAGCACCGTCGGAATGGCCACATAGCGAATGGTTCTGAGCAGCGTCTTGACGCTACCGGCTCGAATGATCTCCGGCAACTGCCAGCGCGCGACCGAATAGCCCGCCAGCATCACCAGAAAGTAAGCGGCACCCCAGTTGGGGCTGTACACAAATGCATCGGTGTGCAACGCCACGATGCAGATCATGAAAAAAGCGCGCGCCACCGTCACCGACTCCAGGCGGCGCCAGAAGGTCTTCTCGGACTTGCCCACCAGTTCTTGCAGCGCTGAAGGCGTCATCCGCTCCCAGTTGGTCGGCAGGGGTCCAAACCGCTGTTCAAAACTCAACGAAAACTTGATGTAGTGGAGCGAGTCGCCGCCCAGCGACTCAAAGGTATCGTCTGGCCCCACCTTCTGTCCCGGAAACTCGTGCTCAAACAGCGAGCGCACGTCGCTGATCTCGCCCTTGGCAGGTTTCGCATTCGAGACGACCTTGGGTTGCTGCGCCACGAACTGTGCCGCCAGCACGCTGCGCTGCACCTTGCCCGTGCCTGTCGCAGGGATGGTGTCCACCGGCATCACATGCAGCGACCCTCCAGCGTCAATGCCCATGTCACGCAGCGAAGCCACAGCGGCCTCACGCACGCGCGCCACGTCGGACGCATCGGTTTTTGCAGCCACCAGCACACCATCGCCGCGCTGCGCGTCGGGTACCTTGGTCACGGCAATCTGGACGCCGGCCCCCAGACGCGAGCGCATGCGGTCTTCGAGCTGGTCGGGAACGATCTTGATGCCACCGAAGTTGATCAGGTCATCCGCCCGGCCATCGAAAAACAGATAGCCGTCGCGCATGTGTCCCAGGTCGTTCGTCTGCAGCCAGCCGTCCGCATCCTGGAGATCGTGCAAGCCGTTGGCGTCCACCCGCGATTTCGCCACATGTGGCCCCCGGATGCGGATGCGTCCATCGGCACCCACTTGCGTTTCGGTGCGGCCCACGGGGCGGCCAACGGAATCGAGCAGCTCCGCAGGCGCATCGGAAATCTGCAGAAAGGTGCTGCGCGAGGCCTCGGTCAGTCCGTAGTGCTGCACGATCAGCGCGTTCGGGAACAGATCGCGAATGCGCCGCTTCTCGTCCGACGTCATGTGCTGCGAGCCGATCTCCATCCAGCGCAAGTTCTTGCCCGCCTGCCCAATGACCTCAGGTGTGGCCAACAGGATGCGCAACAGCGTTGGCACGGCGGACAGCGAATTGACCTCTCCAGCCGCCAGCATGCGCGCCAGCTCCATGGGATCGAAACCGCGAGGCGGCAGGTACGCCCGGCCACCCACCGCACTGATGGCCCGATAGCGGGCCATGCCAAAGCTGAAAGTCGCCGGGACACCGACGTACTCACGCACCTCGGCCGTCATCTTCATTTGGTCGATGATGCGCTCGGCAGCGTCCGCCAGATTGGCGTAGGTCAGCAGGATGCCTTTGGGCAGGCCCTCGGTGCCCGAGGTGTAGGTCACCTGCGCTGGCAGGTCATCGTGAATCAGGGGGTGTTGGGCGGTAAACCAACCCGAACGCTCTTCCGGTGTGACGCACCGATCAATGACCACACCCGGCAGTTTTTCCGCCTGCGACGCATTCGACACCGTCACCAGTGGCCGCCGGGCTCCATAGAGGGCAAACACCTGCTCGACGAACGCGATCGAGTTTTTACTGACCACTGCGGTGGCCTGCAAGCTGGGAATATTCATTTCAGTTTCCTTGCTGGAAGGAAGACAACAGCTGAAGCCTGGCTGCGCTTCAGAACTAACCAAAAGTTAACGTTTGGAATTGTTTCACACGCCAATCGGCCCGTGCGGTCCAAACCACTCTGGCGCTCAAAAGGGAGCAGGAAAGGTTGAATAAATCACGCTCCGCAGCGACATCGGCAAGGCCGGATGTGCACTTCAGTCTGCAGGCATCGGGCCCGTCACTGGGCACACAGACCGACGAAGGATGCCAGCAGGCTGAGGCTGGCTTTGGCGTGCATGCGCTGAGGCGCAGCGCAGGAAACTGGAGCGGGTGAAGGGAATCGAACCCTCGTATGAAGCTTGGGAAGCTGCCGTTCTACCATTGAACTACACCCGCAGCAGGGGGCATTCTAGCGCCCCAATCCGCGCGTCAGCCGGTCATGGAGGCGCCCACACCCAACAGCGCGAGCACACCGAGCACCGCGAAGATCAGTGCAGCGACGATGTGCACGATCTTGATCGGCACCCGGCGCGTGATGGCGTCGCCAAAGAACACCACGGGCGCGTTGGCCAGCATCATGCCGAAGGTGGTACCCAGCACCACAGCGACCAGGGGCTCGTACTGAGCGCCCAGCGCCACGGTGGCGATCTGGGTCTTGTCGCCCATCTCGGCCAGGAAGAAGGCCCAGGTGGTGGCAATGAACACGCCCATCTGCCGCTTGGGCACAGCGTCTTCGTCGTCGAGCTTGTCAGGGATGAGCATCCAGATGGCCATTGCAATGAACGACACGCCCAGTACCCAGCGCATCACGTTCGGGCCCACGGCTGCCATGATCCAGGCACCCGCTGCACCGGCCAGGGCGTGATTCAGCAGGGTCGCCACAAGAATGCCCCACACGATGGGCCACGGGCGCTTGAAGCGCGCGGCCAGCACGAGGGAGAGAAGTTGCGTCTTGTCGCCCATTTCGGCGAGGGCGACGATGCCGGTTGAGATGAGGAAGGCTTCCAAAAGATGCTCCGAGGGCCGGCAGAAACCAAAAGACCACACGGCATCCCCGGCCCATCCGGAGGCAGTGTGGTCAAAGGTCTTGCCAGGCTGGAAGCTGTCTGCGCCATGGCCGTGAGGGCCAAGTGTGTTGACGCAGACCCCTGCAGGGTGCAGGTCGGCTACTCCCCAATGACGGGTAGGGGGTGGAGTATACCGGTCAGACCAGCGCGACGCCGGTTTTGGACTGGATGAACTCCTTGGTGACGCCAGGCGCCAGCTCCACCAGCTTGAGCCCTGCGGGGGTCACGTCCATGACGCCCAGGTCGGTGATGATGCGATCGACCACACCCACGCCCGTCAATGGAAGCGTGCACGCCGGCAGGATCTTGAGGTCTTCGGTGCCGTCTTTCTTTTTCGCCACGTGCTCCATGAGCACGATCACGCGCTTGACGCCAGCAACGAGGTCCATGGCGCCGCCCATGCCCTTGACCATCTTGCCGGGGATCATCCAGTTGGCCAGGTCACCCTTCTCGCTCACCTGCATGGCGCCCAGGATGGAGAGGTTGATCTTGCCCCCGCGGATCATGGCGAAGCTGTCGTGGCTGCCGAAGATGCTGGAGCCGGGCAGCGTGGTCACGGTTTGCTTGCCCGCGTTGATGAGGTCGGCATCGACCTCGTCCTCGGTCGGGAAAGGCCCGATGCCGAGCATGCCGTTCTCGCTCTGCAGCCACACCTCTTTGGATCCCGTGTGGTTGGCCACCAGCGTCGGGATGCCGATGCCCAGGTTGACGTAGAAGCCGTCTTCGAGTTCGTGGGCCGCACGCGCGGCCATCTGGTCTTGGGTCCAGGGCATGTTCAGACTCCTGCTTTTTCGGTGATGGTGCGCTTCTCGATGCGCTTCTCGGGATGGGCGTTGTGCACGATGCGGTGCACGTAGATGCCGGGCAAGTGAATCTGGTCCGGATCCAGGGCGCCCGTCTCGACGACCTCCTCGACTTCCACCACACAGATCTTGCCGGCCATGGCAGCGGCGGGATTGAAGTTGCGTGCCGTCAGACGGAACTGCAGGTTGCCCGATTTGTCGGCGCGATGGGCTTTGACGAGCGAGATATCGGGCACCAGCGAGCGCTCCATCACGTAGGTCTCGCCGTCAAACTCGCGCAGCTCCTTGCCCTCTGCCACCATGGTGCCCACCCCGGTCTTGGTGAAGAACGCCGGAATGCCGGCGCCGCCAGCGCGCAGCTTCTCGGCCAGCGTGCCCTGCGGTGTGAATTCGAGCTGCAGTTCGCCGGCCAGGTACTGGCGTTCGAACTCCTTGTTCTCGCCCACGTAGCTCGAAATCATCTTGCTGATCTGACGCGTTTCGAGCAGCTTGCCCAGGCCAAAGCCATCGACGCCGGCGTTGTTCGAAATCACGGTGAGGTTTTTCGCACCGCTGTCGCGCAGCGCGTCAATGAGGGCCTCGGGAATGCCGCAAAGGCCGAAGCCTCCCACGGCGAGCAACTGGCCGTCGGCCACGATGCCTTTGAGCGCGGCGGCCGCGTCCGGAAAAATCTTGTTCACGTCGGTGTCTCCTGGGTTGAACCGTGGAAGCCGCTACGATACTACGTAACCAAGTACGTAGTATTTCGTAAAGCCAAACCCGCATCCGAATGCCCATGAACGCTGCAGCGAGCCCGCTCCCGGAGGTGGACTACCGCCTCGCTTTCGACCTCGCTCCCGTCGGGCTCGCGCTCTCCAGGCAGCGCATCATGGTGGATTGCAACCAGGCGCTGTGCGACATGTTCGGTGCCAGCCGCGAGCAGCTGGTGGGCCAGAGTTTCCAGATCCTGTACCCCAGTGCCGACGAATACGAACGCACCGGCGCGCGCATGGCGCCGCTGCTGGGCCGCAGCGGCACGTACGCGGACGATCGCATCATGAAACGCGTGGGTGGGCGGTCGCAGGGCGAGACCTTCTGGTGCCACGTCACGGGGCGCGCCCTGCGGCTGGACGCACCGCACGCGGCAGGCATCTGGAGTTTTGAGGACCTGAGCTCCCGCCGCACGGTCAAGGCCGAGCTCACGGCGCGCGAGCGGGAGGTGGCGGCGTTTCTGATGGACGGCCTGACCAGCAAACAGATCGGCAAGGCCCTCGCCATCAGCCACCGCACGGTCGAGATTTACCGGGCGCGCCTCATGCGCAAGTACGAGGCCCACAGCACGCCCGACCTCATGCAACGCCTGCTATCGGGCTGAGCCTGCTCACTGCGTGAGGGCGAGAGGCGCCAGCCTCACTGCGGTTGAAAGCCGCTGTCCTGAATGATCCTGGCCCACACCTTGCCGTAGGCCTGTTCGCGCGCACCCAGTTGCTCGCCACTCATGTAGCCCACGGTCAATCCCATCGCGGTGAGCTTCTCGCGCACATCGGGCTGCGCCACCGCTTTCTGCACCGCCTGGGCGAGCCGGTCTAGCGTGGCTTTGGGTGTGCCTGCGGGCGCGAACAGACCGTAGTAAGGCACGTCCTCAAAGCCTTTGAGACCCAGTTCGGCGAAGGTGGGCACCTCGGGCATGGCCGCCTGACGCTGCGAGCCCATGACCGCCACCACGCGCAGCTTGCCCGCCTTGTGGTTCTCGATGAAATCGGGAATGGAGGCCACGCCCGCCGGGATCTGGTTGCCCAGCATGTCCGACATCATGGGCGCGCTGCCCCGGTACGGCGCAGCCACCAGATCCAGCCCGTTTTGTTTGGCGACCACCTGCACCAGGAACTGGGGCACCGACGCCGGCGCGGGAATGCCCACCGTGCCCTTGCCGCCAGACGCCTTGACGCTGTCCACATAGGCCTTGAACGACTGCGCGGGCGTACCGCTGGACACCGCAAACGCGTTGACGAAGGTGGCAAAACCAGCGACCGGCACGAAGTCCCTGGCCGGTTCGTAGCCCGGGTTCTTGGTCACCATCGGCAGGATGGTGATGCTGTGGTCGTGGCTGAGAAACAGCGTGTTGCCATCGGCCGCCGACGCCTTGAGCGCCTGCGCGGCCAGTTGACCGCCGGCGCCTGGCTTGTTGTCCACCACCACGGCGTGGCCCAGCTCGTCCTTGAGGCGGTCACCCAGGATGCGCGCGATCGCGTCGGTGCCGCCACCGGGCGGAAAGCCGACCAGGATGCGGGTGGTGGACTGCGCCTGGGCCAGGCCAACGGCACAGACCAGGCCTGCAGCCAGCAGGGCGCGGCGAACCAGGGAGGGACGGGAAGCGGTCATGACGGAACTCCGAGGGAAGGTGGGAGGATGGTGGGAAAGCGCTGATCGTAGCGCTGCGCGCTCACGGCTTGTCGCCCTCCACCACGCTGGCGGCCGTGCGAAACGCTTCCACGGCTGTGGGCAGGCCGCAGTACACGGCCGCATGCAGCAGCACCTCCTGCAGTTCCTGCGGCGTGGCGCCGTTGTTGAGCGCACCGCGCACGTGGCCCTTGAGCTCGTGCTGCCTGCCCAGCGCCGTGAGCATGGCCACCGTGATCAGGCTGCGGGTCTTGAGATCGAGCACACCGCGCTGCCACACATCGCCCCAGGCCTTGCGCGTGATGTGCTGCTGGATCGGCTCGGTAAATGGCGTCATGTTGTCGAAGGCCTGGGCCACGAAGGCCTCGCCCATGACCTGGGTGCGCATGGCTAGGCCACGCTGAAACTCGGGATCGTTGTGGTCTTGCATTGCTGGCTCCTCGAAGAGTGAATCGTTGGCGACCCGCACGATACCGTAGGATGAATCCATACCCACACCCGGAGACACCACCATGAGCCGCTACCCCGCCCCCGACCTCAACCAACTGCCCGACGACATCAAGGCCAAAGTGCTGGAAGTGCAGGAGAAGGCCGGCTTCATTCCCAATGTGTTCCTCTCGCTCGCGCGCCGCCCGGCCGAGTGGCGCGCCTTCTTTGCGTACCACGACGCCTTGATGCTCAAGGAAGACGGCTCGCTGACCAAGGGCGAGCGCGAGATGATCGTCACCACCACCAGCGCGGCCAACCAGTGCCTGTATTGCGTGGTGGCACACGGTGCGATCCTGCGCATCTACGAGAAGAAACCGCTGGTGGCCGACCAGGTGGCGGTGAACTACCGCAAGGCAGACATCACACTGAGACAAAAGGCCATGCTCGACTTTGCGATGAAGGTGTGCCTGCGCTCGCATGAAGTCAATGACGACGATTTCCCCCCGTTGCATGCGCACGGATTTTCTGATGAAGACATCTGGGACATCGCGTCCATCACGGCGTTCTTCGGCCTGTCCAACCGGCTGGCGAGCTTCAGCAACATGCAACCCAACCCGGAGTTCTTCCTGATGGGTCGCGTGCCCAAGGTCAAGCCAGCCCAGTAAAGGCTTCGCGCGTGGTGTCTGTAGGACAAGACCGCCTTTACCGTGCGATACGAAACGCACCAGACATCGGGGCACTTTTCCTCCACGATGGGTTCCATCCTTGCACCACAACAACGGAGGACCCCATGTCCATGACCACCAACACAACCCGCGCCCTGCTCGTCTCTGCCGCCCTTGCGCTCGGCGCGGGCGCCGCACACGCCGAAGACGTCAAGGGCCGCATTCAGTCGATCGACCTGGCCGCCAAAGCCTTTGTCGTGAATGCGGAAACGATCTATGTCACCGACAAGACCGACTACGAAAACGATTACAAACGTTTCGAGGACCTGCGGCAGGGCCACTACGTCGAGGTGGATGTGGACCGCAAGGACGGCCGCTTGTACGCCGATGACATCGAGTACAAGGCCAACGCCCGCGAGAACAAGCAGTAAGCGCGGCCGCCGTCAGTTGCCGATGCGCAGCAGCTTGCCGCTGCTGCCATCGGTCAGGAGATAGAGGCGCCCGTCGGGCCCCTGCCGGACATCGCGAATGCGTTCGTTGCGGTTGCCGAGCAGGCGCTCCCGCCCCACGACCCGCGTGCCATCCAGCTGTAACCGCCACAGCGCCTGCCCGGCGAGCGCACCCACGAACAGGCTGCGGTTCCAGTGAGCGGGTTGCGTGCCCGTGAAAAACGCGAGGCCGCTGGGCGCAATAGACGACTTCTGCCCACCCTTCCACGCGCTCCCGTCGTTGGTTTCCCAATACGCCACTGGCTGCTCCATGCCCGCCTTGGCGGTGCCTTCGCCCACCTGCTGCGTGGTGCCATATTCCTGTCCATAGCTGATCACCGGCCAGCCATAGTTGCGCGCAGGCCGCGTGACATTCACCTCGTCACCCCCTTGCGGGCCGTGCTCACTCGTCCACAGCTCCCCGGTGTCCGGATGCAGCGCGGCGCCCTGCGGGTTGCGATGGCCATAGCTCCACAGCCCGGGTTGCGCGCCGCCGAGCACGGGGTTGCCCGGTGCGGGTGCGCCCGAGGTGGTGATGCGCACCACCTTGCCGTTGCCGCGGCCGAGATCTTGCGCGAAGGGGCTCTGATCGCTGTTCTGCCGGTCACCCAGCGTGACGAACAAATGGCCGTCGCGGTCGAACACCAGGCGCGAGCCAAAATGCCCGCTGCTGGCCACCTTGGGTGTCTGCCGGTAGATCACCTGCCAGTTCAGGAGCGTGAGCGCACCGGTGTCCAGCTCGGCCCGCGCCACAGCCGTCCCATTGAGGTTGGCATCGCCACTGTCGGTTTCCGAGAACGTGAAGTAGATGCGCCGGTTGGTCGCGAATGCGGGGTCCACAACCACGTCCAGCAACCCACCCTGCCCGGTCGTGGTCAGGCCCGAGAGACCATTGAGGCTGATGTTGGCAAACGACTGGCCGTTGGCGGCATAGAGCCGCAGGCTGCCCGTGCGCCCCGTCACGAGCATGCGTGCGTCCGGCAGAAAGGCCAGGCTCCAGGGGCTGGGCAGGCCGGTGGCGAGTTCGGTCACGGTCACCGGTCCGGTGGTGGGCACGAAGTCCGGTGCGTTGCCTTGGGAGCCGCCTGGGCTGCTGGCATCGCCATCGCCGCCGCCACCGCCGCACGCGCTCAACAAGCCCAGGGACAAACCGATGCTGCCCAGGAAAAGAACGGGTGTTTTCATGCCGCCATGCTAGGCATGGCTGCGCATCCCGTCTGCAAGCATTTGTGCGCGCGCTGCGGCGCAGGGCATCAGGCGAGGTGTTCGCGCAGCCAATCGGGGAGCGGTGCCGACTTCTTCAGCGGGAAGTTCACCCACACGGTGGTGGCGCCCCCTTCGGCATAGATCACCGTGGGGTCGTCGCTGCGCGTGAGCGTGCACCAGCTCTCGAAACTGCTGCGCCCCATGTCGCTGACGTACATGGTGGCGATCACGTCACCGGGGTATTCCAGCTGCTGGTAGAAATTGCAGAACGCATTGACGATCACCGGTCCCTCACCGGCCGGATCGGGCTGGCAACCGATGGAGCGCATCCAGTCGATGCGAACGGTCTCCAGGTAGCGGAAATAGGTGGTGTTGTTCACATGGCCCATGGCGTCCATGTCGCCCCAGCGGATGGGGATGGTCATGCTGAACACGCGTTTCTTGTGATCGGGCAGTTCGAGTTTCATGGGTGCAGGTTCTTCAGCGATGCGCCTTGATGGACGCGAGGATGCCCAGCACGAACAGCGCGCAGGCCACCCACTGCAGGGCGGCGGGCCACTGGGCGCTCCAGGCGAAGGTGTAGACCAAGCCGAACACGGTTTCGCTCACGATCAGCTGGCCGGCCAGGCTCGGGCTCAGGCGCCGGCTGGCCATGTTCCAGAGCACCGAAGCGATCCACGCAGAACCGATGCCCGTGATCGCGCAGACGATCAGGAAGGTGTCAAAGCCGGGGCGCTGCGCCAGCGTGTCGAAGTCGGAGCCCACAGCGGCCCAGATCACCAGCGAGCCCAGCCCGGCGGCCACACCCAGCCAGTTGGCCCAGACGGTGGAGTTCACCTCCGGGTGCTGCGCCAGCCATCGCGCATTGAGCAGGCCGAAGGCCGTCCAGGATGCCATGGCCAGCACGGCGTACAAGATGCCCAGCCAGAAGTTCGTGCCTTCGCCCGCGTCGCTGCCGTGGGCAGACACGCGCATCATCAGCACAAGCCCGGCCACCGTGAGCACCAGCCCCGGCAACAGCGAGCGCCAGCGCAGCCCCGTTGGCTTGCCCAGCAGCATGATCCACAGGGGGATGGTGCCGATGATCAGCACAGGCAGCGCAGCGCCCGCTGCCTGAATGGCCAGCACGAGCAGCAGGTAGTAGCCCGTGTAGCCCAGCAGGCTCAGCCACAGCGCGGCCCCCGCCTGGCGCCAGGTGGGTTGCTGGCGCTCCCCACGCACACGCGCCCACAACAGCAACAGCGCAGAGAGCACACCGCAAGACAAGAACCGCCCCACGGTGAGGTCGATGGAGCTGAAGCCCGGCGTGAGCAATGGCGCCACAAATGCCGAGCCCCAGAACGCGCCGGCGCCCAGACCCGCCAGAATGCCGGCGACCATGCCCGGCGGCCAGCCCGAGGGCCGGCCCAACACAGCGGTATTCATGTCAGCAGATCAGAAGGAGTGGCACGCGCAAGCCCATCACGCCCCGAAGCCATCGTCAGCGGCAATGACCGCGCCGTTCACGAAGTGGCTCTCGTTCGAGCACAGCATCACCAGCAGCGCGTCCAGGTCGGTGGGCGAGCCCACGCGCTTGCGCGGCAGCATGTCGATGAGCTTCTTGCCCTGCTCGGTCTGCCAGTGGTGGTGATTGATCTCCGTGTCGATGTAGCCGGGGCAGATCGCGTTGACGTTGATGCCGAAGCGCCCCCACTCGACCGCCATGGCTTTGGTCATCTGCACCACCGCCGCCTTGCTCATGCAATACACGCCGATCTGCGGCAAGACCTTGAGCCCCGCCATTGAGGCGATGTTGACGATGCGCCCGCCCACGTAGGTGCCGGGTGCGGCGCCCTTGGCGCGGGCCAACATGCGCCGCCCGACCTCTTGCGCCACGAAGAAGGCACCCTTGGTGTTGGTGTCGAAGATGAAGTCGTAGTCCTCTTCGGTCACGTCCTGGATGCGCTGCGTGGTGCTCACACCCGAGTTGTTCACCAGGATGTCGATGGCACCCACCTCGGTTTCTGCGTGCGCCACCGCCGCCTTGATCGACGCGGTGTCGGTCACGTCCATTGCGACCACGTGGGCATCGCCGCCGGCGGCTTCGATGTGCGCGCGCAGGGCCATCAGGCGGTCGGTGCGCCGGCTCGCGAGCACCACGGCGGCGCCCGCGCTGGCCAGCGTTTTGGCGAATTGTTCACCGAGTCCACCCGATGCACCGGTGATCAGGGCCACGCGACCCGACAAATCCAGGCTGTATGCCATGAGAGAGGCTCCTCTAAAGTCATGCGTTCTGCGTGCCCATCGCGCACCGCAGGCTTTTGCGACACGATTGTGCGCCATGGCCCACTAAAATCGGTCGCGACCACGACACCGGCCTGCACGACTGCAGCGCCGTCATGCACACCCCCGGGCCCACGGCCCGACAGAGCGAGACCCAGCACATGACCCCCGAAGACATCATCAGCACCTACGGCCCGCGCGAAGCCATGGAGTACGACGTGGTCGTGGTCGGTGGCGGCCCAGGTGGCCTGGCCACGGCCATCCGCCTCAAGCAGATCGCCGCAGAAAAGGGCGGCGAGATCAACGTGTGCGTGCTGGAGAAAGGCTCCGAGCCGGGCGCGCACATCCTCAGTGGCGCCGTGATGGACCCCAAGGCCATCAGCGAGCTGCTCCCCAACTGGAAAGCCGACGGCGCCCCGCTGAATCAGCCCGTAACCGACGACAAGCTGCTGTGGCTCACCGAAACCGGCGCCATCGACACGCCCAAGTTCCTGATCCCCAACAACTTCCACAACGAAGGCAACTACGTGGTCGGCCTGGGCAATGTGGTCAAGTGGCTGGGCCAGCAGGCCGAAGCGCTCGGCGTGGAAATTTTCCCCGGGTTTGCTGCAGCCGAAGTGCTCTTCAACGACGATGGCTCCGTCAAGGGCGTGGCCACGGGCAACCTCGGCGTGGGCAAGGACGGTGAGCCCACCGAGAACTTCCAGCTCGGCATGGAGCTGCATGCGAAATACACGGTGTTTGCCGAAGGCGCGCGCGGCCATCTGGGCAAGCGCCTGATCGCGAAGTTCCACCTCGACGAGGGCAAGGACCCGCAGGCTTATGCCATTGGTGTGAAAGAGCTCTGGGAAATCGATCCCGCCAAGCACCAGCCTGGGCTGGTGATCCACACCGCGGGCTGGCCCATGAAGAACGACACCTACGGTGGCGGCTTCATGTACCACCTCGAAGACAACAAGGTGACCCTGGGCCTGGTGACCGGCCTGAACTACAGCAACCCCTGGCTCAGCCCCTTCGAGGAAATGCAGCGCTGGAAGACGCATCCGCGCATCAAGGCCTTCCTGGAGGGTGGCAAGCGCATCAGCTACGGTGCGCGCGCCATCACCACCGGCGGCCTCATGAGCCTGCCGCAAACCACCTTCCCGGGCGGCGCGCTGGTCGGGTGCGACGCGGGCTACCTCAATGGCGCCCGCATCAAGGGCAGCCACGCCGCCATCAAGAGCGGCATGCTCTGCGCCGAGGCCGCATTTGAAGCCGTGCAAGCGGGTCGCCAGCACGACGAACTCAAGGCCTACCCGGTCGCCTTCGACAAGAGCTGGCTCAAGGAAGAGCTCGAAGCCTCGCGCAACTTCAAGTCGTGGTTCAAGTACGGCAACCTCTTCGGCGGCTTCATGGTCGGTGTGGAGCACTGGCTGCTCCCGCGCCTGGGCTTCAAGTCGCCGCCTTGGTCGCTGCACCGCGAGAAGGCCGATCACCTCTACCTCAAGCCCGCCGCCGAATGCGAGCAGATCGTCTACCCCAAGCCCGACGGCAAGCTCACGTTCGACCGCCTCAGCAGCGTGTTCGTGAGCAACACCAACCACGAAGAACACCAGCCGGCCCACCTCACGCTGAAAGACGCAAGCGTCCCGGTCAAGATCAACCTGGCCAAGTACGCCGGCCCCGAAGCGCGCTACTGCCCGGCGGGCGTGTACGAGTTCGTGAAGAACGCCGACAACAGCGACCGCCTGCAAATCAACGCGCAGAACTGCGTGCACTGCAAGACGTGCGACATCAAGGACCCGACACAGAACATCGTGTGGGTCACGCCCGAAGGCGGCGGTGGCCCGAACTACGCGGGCATGTGAGCGAAGTCACGCTGTCGCCGGCTTTGTCGATCGAGCCACCTTCGGGTGGCTTTTTCATGTCTGTGCTTCACCGCTTCGTCACACGCACTGACCACAGTGCAGGGTTCGCGAACGACTCCCTGCACCACATGCTGAACAAGACCGACAAAGGCCGGGCCGAACTGGTTCCCGGGCAACGACAGCTCGCCCAGCGCGAGCGCGCCGTGCTCCTCATGGCGGACGGCCGCAAGGCCGATGATGAGCTCTTCGCGTTGTTCGAAGGCCAGGGCCGTGCCCTGGTGGCGGGCTTGCTGGCGCGTGGCTATCTGGTGAACGAAAGCGCAGCCGCCGCGAGCCCAGCGCCACGCGCCGTGCCGGCGGTGTCGGCCGATGCCTTCTCAGGCCCGCGCTCGCTGGCCAGCGCGCGCATGTTTCTCTTTGACCTGAGCGAACGCATGTTTGCCCCTCGCGACAAATCGCTGGCCCAACGCTACCGCGACGCCCTGCGCGAAGCCCGCGACCTGCCCGCCATGATGGCCGTGAGCCGCGACCTGATCAGCGACGTGGAGCGCCTGGCCGGCAGCGAGCGGGCCGATGGCATCAGCGAGCGGCTGGCGCGCCTTCTGCCGGAATCCGCCCTCGAAACACCTTGAGGCGCGTGCGGGGCTTGGGTGGTCGGCTACACTCGCGCGGTCAGGAGAGAAGCCGATTCCGTCGCGGAAAAGGCTCGCCGAAGGCGCAGACGGCACCGCACACCGGGTGCCCTGAACGCTCAGGCAAAAGGACTGGCAAACATGGGCCGCAAGGCCGATGTACCCCCCTGGAGAGAGGCCGCTCCCTGAAGCGGCCCACCGAAGGAGCAAGCGCGGCATCGCCCGCGTGAATCTCTCAGGTAAAGCGGACAGCGGGGCAGCGCACGGATGAACCGTGTCCCGCCCCCACGGGCCTGCCCCTTGCCGAGAGCTTTTCGCCGTGTCCGACGCCACCGATCTCCTCCAGACCCCGCTGCACGCCCTGCACCTTGAGCTGGGCGCCCGCATGGTGCCTTTTGCCGGCTATTCCATGCCGGTGCAGTACCCCGCCGGCCTGATGGCCGAGCACCACCACACCCGCGCTGCCGCCGGTCTGTTTGACGTGTCGCACATGGGCCAGCTCAAGCTGGTCGGGCCCGACGCCGCCGCTGCCCTCGAATCGCTCATGCCGGTGGATGTGATCGACCTTGCGGTGGGCAAGCAGCGCTACGGCCTGTTGCTCAACGACGAAGGCGGCATCATCGACGACCTGATGTTCGTCAACCGGGGCGACGACCTGTTCGTGATCGTCAACGGGGCCTGCAAGGCGGGCGACATCGCCCACATCCAGGCGCGCATCGGCTCACGGTGCGAGGTGGTTCCCCTGCCCGATCGCGGCCTGCTCGCGCTGCAAGGCCCGCAAGCGGTGACCGCCCTGCAGCGGCTCGTGCCCGGTGTCGAGCGGCTGGTGTTCATGACCGGTGCCGCCTTCACCTGGCATGGCGCTGAGCTCTTCATCACCCGCAGCGGCTACACCGGCGAAGACGGCTTCGAGATTTCGGTGCCGGGCGACCGCGCGGAGGCCCTGGCCCGCGCGCTGCTGGCCGAACCCGAGGTGAAGCCTGTGGGCCTGGGCGCGCGCAACTCGCTGCGCCTGGAAGCTGGCCTGTGCCTCTATGGCAACGACATCGACACCACCACCACGCCCGTGGAAGCGGCCCTCAACTGGGCCATGCAGAAAGTGCGCCGCACGGGTGGCGCACGCGCTGGCGGGTTCCCGGGAGCGGACCGCGTGCTGGCGCAACTCGACGGCACCGAGGCGCTGCCGCGCAAGCGCGTGGGGCTGATCGCGCTGGAGCGCATTCCCGTGCGCGAGCACACCGTCTTGCAAAGTGCCGATGGGCAGGCCATTGGCGAAGTCACCAGCGGGCTGCTGGGCCCCAGCGCAGACAAGGCTGTGGCCATCGGCTACGTGACCCCGGCCCACGCCACCATCGGTACGCGCGTGCATGCGATCGTGCGCGGCAAGCCCGTGCCCATGGAGGTGAGCGCCATGCCTTTCGTGCCCAACCGCTATTTCCGCGGTTGACCCACCACCCGTTCGGGCTGAGCCTGTCGAGCCCTTTCCCACCGTTTCATGCCCGTCGACAAGCTCAGGGCCAACGGACACCGATTCAACCCAAACTGGAGAAACCATGACCACCAAGTACACCGAAGACCACGAATGGATCCGCGTTGACGGCGGCATTGCCACTGTGGGCATCACCGTGCACGCACAAGACGCGCTGGGCGATGTCGTGTTTGTCGACCTGCCCGACGTCGGCGCCAGCTTTGCGCAGAAGGACGTGGCCGGTGTGGTCGAGTCCGTGAAGGCAGCGGCCGACGTGTACATGCCGGTCAGCGGCGAGATCACCGAAGTCAACGAAGCCCTGCGCGCCGACCCCTCGCTGGCCAACAGCGACCCGCTGGCCACCGGCTGGTTCTTCAAGGTCAAGCTCGCCGACCCCGCGCAGGTCGACGCCTTGCTCGACGAAACCGCCTACAACGCCTTCGCTTCGAACGCCTGACCGCTCCGTTCGGACTGAGCCTGCCCTTGGACAAGCTCACGATGATCGGAATACCCACCACACCGTTCGGGCTGAGCCTGTCGAAGCCTTCGCACTTTGTCACGTTCGCCGCCCTTCGACAGGCTCAGGGCGGACGGGAAACAGGTTACCCACCATGCTCATGCCCACTGTCAAACCCCTCGGTGAACTCGAAAACCCGTCCGAATTCGTGGCGCGCCACATCGGCATCGGGGAGGCCGATGAAGCGCTCATGCTCTCGGTCATTGGCGAGGCCTCGCGCCGCGCGCTGATCGAAGGCATCGTGCCGCGCAGCATCGCGCGCAGCCAGGGCATGCAGCTGCCGGCGGCGGTCACGGAGGCCGCCGCGCTGGCCGAGCTCAAGGCGCTGGCACAAAAGAACCGCCTGCTCAAGAGCTTCATCGGTCAGGGCTATCACGGCACGCACACGCCGGGCGTGATCCTGCGCAACATCCTGGAGAACCCCGCCTGGTACACCGCCTACACGCCCTACCAGGCCGAAATCTCGCAGGGCCGCATGGAAGCGCTGGTGAACTTCCAGACCATGGTGACCGACCTCACCGGCATGGCGATTGCCAACGCGTCGATGCTCGACGAGGCCACCGCCGCCGCAGAAGCCATGACGCTGGCCAAACGCTCGGTCAAAGCCAAAGGCAACACGCTGGTGGTCTCGGGTGACATCCACCCCCAGATCATTGAAGTGGTGCAGACCCGCGCGAAGCCGCTGGGCCTCACGGTGAAGGTGGCGATGTCTGGCGAAGAGTGGGACAGCCTGCTGGCGGGCGACGACTACTTCGCGGCCCTCACCCAGTACCCCGCCTCCAGCGGCTGGCTGCACGACTGGACCAGCGACGCCGCGGTGATCCATGGCAAGAACGCCGCCTTCATCGTGGCGGCCGACCTGCTGGCGCTCACGCTGATCAAGTCGCCCGGCGAAATGGGCGCAGACATTGTGGTGGGCACCACGCAGCGCTTCGGCATGCCCATGGGCGCGGGCGGCCCGCACGCGGCCTACATGGCCTGCCGCGATGAATTCAAGCGCTCGCTGCCCGGGCGCCTGGTGGGCGTGAGCGTGGACGCCCATGGCCAACCCGCCTACCGCTTGGCCTTGCAAACGCGCGAGCAGCACATCCGCCGCGAGAAAGCCACCAGCAACATCTGCACCGCGCAGGTGCTGCCCGCCGTGGTGGCCAGCATGTACGCCGTGTACCACGGCCCGCAGGGCCTGAAGCGCATTGCGCAGCGCGTGGCCGCGTACACCGCCATCCTGTCCAAAGGCCTTGAGCAGCTGGGCTACACAGACACCCACCACGGTGACAACGGCGTGTTTGACACCATCGCGCTGCACACGCAGGACCAGACCGATGCGATCCTCGCGCGCGCCGTGGCCGCAGGCATCAACCTGCGCAAGGCGTGGGACGAGTACGTCATCGTCACGCTGGACGAGACCACGACGCGCGACGACATCCGCACCCTGTGGAGCGTGTTCGCCCCGGCCGGTCAGGCGCTGCCGGCTTTCGACGCATTCGAAAAAGGCGTCGAGCCCCTCATTCCCGCCGAGCTGCGCCGCACCAGCGAGTACCTGACGCACCCGGTGTTCCACAGCCACCACTCCGAGACCGGCATGCTGCGCTACATCCGCGCGCTGTCCGACAAGGACCTCGCGCTGGACCGCAGCATGATCCCGCTGGGCTCATGCACGATGAAGCTCAACGCCACGAGCGAGATGATTCCCATCACCTGGCCCGAGTTCGCCAACGTGCACCCGTTTGCGCCGGCCGACCAGTTGCAGGGCTACCAGCTGCTGGACGAGCAACTGCGCGCCTGGCTGTGCCAGGCCACGGGCTACGCCGGCATCAGCCTGCAGCCCAACGCCGGTTCGCAAGGCGAGTACGCCGGCTTGCTGGTGATCCAGGCGTACCACGCGTCGCGCGGCGAGAGCCACCGCAACATCTGCCTGATCCCCAGCAGCGCGCACGGCACCAACCCCGCCAGCGCTCAGATGGTGGGCATGCAGGTGGTG
Organism: Hydrogenophaga sp.; assembly: GCF_019264445.1. Lineage (GTDB taxonomy): Bacteria > Pseudomonadota > Gammaproteobacteria > Burkholderiales > Burkholderiaceae_C > Hydrogenophaga. The sequence continues at coordinate 84,441 of NZ_JAHVAB010000044.1, read as the reverse complement.
GTGACCAAGTGCGACGACAACGGCAACGTCGACCTGGCCGACCTTAGAGCCAAGTGCGAGCAGCACAGCGCCCAACTGGCGGCCGTGATGATCACCTACCCCAGCACCCACGGCGTGTTTGAAACGCAGGTGAAAGAGCTCTGTGCGCTGGTGCACCAGCACTGTGGCCGCGTGTACGTGGACGGCGCCAACATGAACGCCCTGGTGGGCGTGGCCGCGCCAGGCGAGTTCGGTGGCGACGTGAGCCACCTCAACCTGCACAAGACCTTCTGCATCCCGCACGGCGGCGGCGGCCCGGGCGTTGGCCCGGTCTGCGTGGTTGAAGACCTTGTGCCCTTCCTGCCCGGTCATGCCACCGCTGGCCTGCCCGTGAACGGCGTGGGGGCCATTTCTGCGGCGCCGCTGGGCAACGCGGCCGTGCTGCCGATCAGCTGGATGTACATCCGCATGATGGGCGCCGATGGACTCAAGCACGCGACCGAAGCGGCCATTCTCGCGGCCAACTACATCAGCAAACGCCTCGCACCCCACTACCCCACGCTGTACGCCAGCGCCAACGGGCATGTGGCGCACGAGTGCATCCTGGACCTGCGCCACTTCAAGGACACCAGCGGCGTGATGGCCGAAGACGTGGCCAAGCGCCTGATGGACTACGGTTTCCACGCGCCGACGCTGTCGTTCCCCGTGGCCAACACCCTCATGGTGGAACCCACCGAGAGCGAGACGCTGGAAGAGCTGGACCGCTTCATCGACGCGATGATCGCCATCCGCGAAGAAATCCGCCTCGTGGAAGCCGGCACCTGGCCGCAAGACGACAACCCGCTGAAGAACGCGCCGCACACCGCCGCCAGCCTGATGAAAGCCGACTGGCCGCACGCCTATGCCCGCGACGTGGGCGCCGCCAGCACCTCCACCCGGGCGCATGCCAAGTACTGGCCACCGGTGGGGCGCGTGGACAACGTGTACGGAGACCGCAACCTGTTCTGCAGCTGCGTTCCGCTTTCTGACTACGCGGCCTGAGCCTGGGATTTCTCAGCCCCTTTTGAGGTGAGGGCGGGTGGCAAGCAAGGCGTCGTGGTCCGACCCTTGCTTGCGGGATGGTGGCGGTGCCCGCCTGCGCAGGCCCCCATTCGCGGTTGCCACAGACGCAGCGCACCAGCCAAGGCCTTGACGAAGCGATGCAGGCGAACCTGGGCAGACCCCCGCGAGCAAGGCCGGAGCAGGCGGGCGCCGCCACCGTCCTGACGCGAGGCCCCTGCACGGAAGGCCTGACGCCCCAACCCAACGCCCCCAAGCCTCACAATCGGGAACCCCAAGAAGCCACACCATGACCACCCCCGCACTGCGCGTGCTGAGCCTCATCCCGCCGATGACGCAGCTCAACACGCCCTACCCCTCCACCGCCTACATCACCGGCTTTTTGCGCTCGCGCGGCTTTGACGCCGTGCAGGCCGACCTGGCGCTGGCGCTGGTGCTCAAGATCTTCACGCCGGCCGGCCTGGAAGCCGTGCGCGGCCGCGCGCTGGCCCTGCCAGAAGCACAACGAACCGCCAGCGTGCACGCCTTCCTGGACCAGTTCGAGCGCTACCGCAGCACCATCGGGCCCGTCATCGCCTTCCTGCAAGGGCGCGACGCGACGCTGGCGCACCGCGTCGCAGCGCGCGAGCTGCTGCCCGAAGGCCCGCGCTTTGCCGCGCTCGAGGTGTACGTGGACGCCGCGCTCAGCGAAGAAGGCGGCGACCCGCTGGCCTGGGCGTTTGGCGCGCTGGGCGTGCAAGACAAGGCCCGGCACATGGCCACGCTGTTTCTCAACGACCTGGCCGACGTGTTGCGCGACGCGGTCGACGAGCGCTTCGGCTTTGTGCGCTACGCCGAGTCGCTGGCCAGCAGCCAGCCCAGCTTTGACCCGATGGCCGCCGCGCTGGCCGCACCGCCCACGCTGGTCGACGACATCCTGCACACGCTCACCCTGGCCACACTGGCCCAGCACAAGCCCGACCTGGTGCTGCTCTCCGTGCCCTTTCCGGGCGCGCTCTACGCTGCGCTTCGCATCGCCCAGACCATCAAGGCACAGAACCCGCATATCCACGTGGCGCTGGGCGGTGGCTTCGTCAACACCGAGCTGCGCGAACTCGCCGAGCCGCGCCTCTTTGACTTCGTCGACTTCGTGACACTGGACGCGGGCGAGCGGCCCCTGCTCGCACTCATCGAGTTCCTGCAGCGCAAGCGTTCCAAGCAGCGCCTGGTGCGCAGCTTCGTGCGCGAGAACGGCGCGGTGAAGTACATCCACATGGCCGAGCCGGACGTGCCTTTTGAGGACGTGGGTACGCCCACCTGGGACGGCCTCCCGCTGGACCGTTACCTCAGCCTGCTCGACATGCTCAACCCGATGCACCGCCTCTGGAGCGACGGGCGCTGGAACAAGCTCACCGTGGCGCACGGCTGCTACTGGAAGAAGTGCAGCTTCTGCGACGTGAGCCTGGACTACATCAGCCGCTACGAGACGGCGTCGGCCTCCACCCTGGTCGACCGCATCGAAGCCATCGTGGCCGAGACCGGCCAGAGCGGCTTTCACTTCGTGGACGAAGCCGCACCGCCCAAGTCGCTCAAGGCGCTGGCCGACGAGCTGTTGCGCCGCCAGCTGCCCATTTCATGGTGGGGCAACATCCGGTTTGAAAAAACCTTCACGCCCGAGCTGTGCCAGCAGCTCGCCGACAGCGGCTGCATCGCCATGAGCGGCGGGCTCGAAGTGGCCAGCGACCGCCTGCTCACGCTGATGAAAAAAGGCGTGTCGGTCGAGCAGGTGGCGCGCGTCACCAAGGGCTTTTCGGACGCCGGCATCCTGGTGCATGCCTACCTCATGTACGGCTTCCCCACGCAGACCGTGCAGGACACCGTGGACTCGCTCGAATACGTGCGCCAGCTGTTCGAAAACGGTTGCATCCAGAGCGGCTTTTTCCACCGCTTCGCCTGCACCGTGCATTCACCCGTGGGCCTGGACCCGGCCGCCTATGGCATCGAGCTGATCCCGCTGCCCGAGGTCAGGTTTGCCAAAAACGACATTGGCTTCATCGACCCCAGCGGGGTGGACCACGACGCACTGGGCGTCGGCCTGCGCAAGGCGATCTACAACTACATGCACGGCATCGGGCTGGACGAAGACGTGCGCGCCTGGTTCAGCCACCTGCCCGACCCGGTGCCACGCACGCGGGTGAAGAAGCACTTCATCCAGCGCGCGCTGGAGCGGCGCGAAGCCGCCTGACCCTCCGCAGCGTCAGACGGGCCCCGGCGTCACATCGTCAAGCGACGAACCCAGCTTCTGAAGGTAAGCGTCGGCGTCGTCCACACCGAACTCGATCCACATCGGCAGGTGATCGCTCATCTGGTACGTGCGCCAGTCCTTGAAACTGCGCCCCGGTTTTTGCGCCCGCTGCGCGGCATAAAGGGGCTCGTCTTCGAGGCGGTAGACGTGCTCGTAGAAGTCGAACACCCCGGCTCTTCCCTGCGGCTTGAGCGCCTGCAATTGCCGGTAGTAGGCGATCTGGTCGTAGTGCTTGGACTTCTCGACGTTCGAGCCTGGCACATCCTGCAACTCGGACGGGACCAGAAAGCCCGCCATCGTCAGCGCTTCCATGGTGACGTCCTTGCGATTGAAGATGTTGAAGTCGCCCAGGATGAGCAGGTTGTCCCGCTGTGGTTCACCCTGCGGTGAATAGACCGGTGCGGCCGACAGCTTGGCGGCGTTCTTGGCCAGCGTTTTGCCAAATGCCGTGATCTCCTGCAGCCGGCGTGGATCGACCGCCACGGATTGACCGTAGTAGATGTGCACCGTCACCAGTGTGAGATAAGCCCAACCCACCCGAAATCCGGCCACGTAGGGCGAACGAGCGAACTGCAAGACTTCCGGGTCGGGGTCTTTCGCTGTGGGCAGCACCAGCTCGGCGGCCAGGCCAGTGAAGCTGACCTTGCTGGTGTCGAACAGATACGCCAGCCGCTCCGAATTGCCCGACGTACCCAGCGTCACGTCCGTCACCACATACGACCATGAGGGCCCCAGCAATCGACACAGGCGTTGCAACGCATACAGCCCTTCGCGCACTTCCTGGATGGCCACCAGGTCAAAGCGGCTCACCACTTCGGCGATGTAGAAGTACGCCTCGTCAGAGCGGTAGCCGTACTTTCCGGAGTCGAACTCGCGAAGGTTCCAGGTCGCCAGCAACAGGGTCTGCGTGGCGGTCCTCACCGGCAGCGCCTGGGTCAACCCATGGCGCAGGCGCTGGAGGCCTTCGATGGTCCTGGCCTTGAGGGCCTTGTCTTGAATGCGGTTGAGCTCGACGTAGCTGGGCATGGGCTCCTCCAGATGCAACACCGACCGGCGCGCGGTTCAACCCTCGGCGATCTGCCGCAGCGCCTGCTCGAACACCGCCGCGGGCTGCCCGCCCGAGATGAGGTGTCGGTCGTTAATGATCACCGCCGGCACCGAATGGATGCCATGGCCGGTGTAGAAGGCTTCGCGCTCGCGCACGTCCTGCGCGAACTCGTCGCTGGCCAGAATCGCCTTCGCCCGCACCTCGTCCAGGCCCACCTCGCGCACGCAGGCCAGCAGCACGTCGTGGTGGCCCATGGCCTCCGAGCGCGTGTGGCAGGCGGCCAGCAGCGCCTTCTTCAGTGCGTGCTGCTGACCGGGCTGGCCTTCCTCCTCGGCCCAGTGCAGCAGCCGGTGCGCGTCGAACGTGTTCCAGATACGGCCGCGGCCTTCGGGGTTGAAGGCAAAACCCACCTCGGCGCCGCGCGCGCGAATGGTGTCGCGGATCTGCGCCTGCTGCTCGGGCGTGGAGCCGTACTTTTCGCGCAGGTGTTCGCCAATGTCCTGCCCTTCGGGGCCCATCTTCGGGTTCAGCTCGAAGGGCTGAAAGTGCAGCTCGGCGGCCACGCTGCCTTGCAGCTTCTGCAAGGCTTCTTCGAGCGCGCCCAGGCCCACGGCACACCAGGGGCAGGACACGTCGGACACGAAATCGATCTTGAGTGGGGTGGTATTCATGGGCGCCATGGTAGGCCGCTGCGCAAGCCCGCGGCCACGCCAGGGGCTTGCGCGACAATGGCGCCTTCCCCAACGCCGCCCTTCCCATGACCGACCGCTACGCCGTTCTCGGCCACCCTATTGGCCACAGCAAATCGCCCTTGATCCACAGCCTCTTCGCGCAGGCCACGGCTCAGGACATGGGCTACACCGCCATCGAAACGCCACTGGACGGCTTTGCCGACACCGTGACGGGCTTTCGCGCGGGCGGTGGGCGCGGGCTCAACGTGAGTCTGCCGTTCAAGCTCCAGGCGTTCGAGATCGCCACCCACCCCAGCGAACGCGCGCGCCTGGCCGGCGCGGCCAACTGCCTGAAGTTCGAGGGCGAGCGCATCCTGGCCGACAACTTCGACGGCGTGGGCCTCGTCAACGACCTCCAGCGCAACCTGGGCTGCCTGCTCAAGGACAAGCGCGTGCTGTTGCTGGGTGCTGGCGGCGCCACACGCGGGGCCTTGCTGCCCATTGCGTCCGAACAGCCCGCCCTGCTGGCGGTGGCCAACCGCACGGCCGACAAGGCCCATGCCCTCGGCCGCGACTTCGCCGCCCACGCCATGCTGCAGACCAGTGGCTACGCCGAGCTCGCCGGCCACGCCTTTGATGTGGTGATCAACGCCACCTCCACCGGCCTCACGCATGAGCCCTTGCCGCTGCCCGCAGGCCTCTTCGCACCCGGCGCGCTGGCGTACGACATGGTCTACGGCAAAGGCCTGACCGCTTTCCTGCAGCAAGCGCAGGCGGCTGGCGTGACCCGCGTGGCCGACGGTGTCGGCATGCTGGTGGAACAGGCCGCCGAGGCTTTCCTGTGGTGGCGCGGTGTGCGCCCCGACACCCGGCCCGTCGTCGATCGGCTGACCGTGCCGCTGGTTTAAGCTGAACCTCACCACCACCTTCACACCGAGACGCCTCCCATGCCCACCCTCCTGCTGCTCAACGGCCCCAACCTCAACCTGCTGGGCACGCGCGAACCCGGCGTGTATGGCGCCACCACGCTGGCCGATGTGGAGGCGCAATGCCTCGCCGCCGCACAGCGGCTGGGTTTTGCGCTGGAGGCGTTCCAGAGCAACCACGAAGGCGCGCTGATTGACAAGATCCACGAGGCCGGGCGCCGTCACAAGACCGGCGACCTGGCCGGCGTGGTGTTCAACCCCGGGGCGTTCACGCACACCTCGGTGGCGTTGTTCGATGCCATCGGCGGCGTGAAGCCGCTGCCGGTCATCGAGGTGCACATCTCCAACGTGCACGCGCGCGAAGCGTTTCGCCACCACTCGTACATTTCGCCCGCTGCCGCGGGCATCGTGATCGGCTTTGGCACGGACGGCTACACGCTGGCCATCGAGGGGCTGGTGCGCAAGATCGCCGCCGCGGGCTAAGCCCCGGTGCAGACGCGCCACTTCGCGCAGCTCGTGGGCCTGTCGGCCCTGTGGGGTGCCTCCTTCCTGTTCATCCGCGTGGCCAGCCCCGTCATGGGGCCGCTCGTGCTCGCGGGCTGCCGCGTGGCCCTCGCCGGTCTCACGCTGGCCTTCATCATGCGCGGCCTGCGCCAAGGCTGGCCCTGGGCCCACTGGCGCGAACTGCTGGTGCTGGGGGCGCTGTCGGTGGCTGTGCCCTTCCTGCTCTACGCCTGGGCCGGGCTGCGCCTGCCGGCCGGCTACAGCGCGCTGCTCAACACCACGGCGGTGCTCTTCGGGGCACTGGCCTCGGCCTGGTTCAAGGAAGACACGCTCACTGCGCGCAAGCTGTTGGGCTGCGTGTGCGGTTTCATCGGCGTGGGGCTGATCGTGCAACTCGGCCCGGTGCAGCCGGACGCGGCCACCATCGCCGCCGCGCTGGCCTGCATCACGGCAGCCGCCTGCTACGGCTGCTCCACGCCACTCATGAAGCGCGCCACCACCCGCATGCAGCCGCTGGCGATTGCGGCGGGCATCCACCTCGCGGCCATGGTGCTGGTGCTGCCGGGCGCGGTCTGGGCCTGGCCGCAGGCGCAGTTCACCCCCTTGGCGCTGGTGGCCGTGTTCGTCATGGGCGTGGTCACCTCAGGCCTGGCCTACTGGGCGCACCTGCGCATCATTCGCCACGTGACGCCCGTGGCGGCCATGAGCCCGGCTTTCCTCATTCCGGTGTTTGGCGTCACCTGGGGCCACCTGTTCCTGGGCGAAGAGGTCTCCTCGGGCATCTTTGCCGGCGGCGCGCTGGTGCTGCTGGCCACCGCGCTGGTGACCGGATTCAACCCGCTGCGGCGCTGGTGGGCTGCAACGCCCGCGCCCTGAGCGCGCACAGGCAGGCCACCGCCGCGCAGGCCGACGACAGCCAGAACACGCTGGCCAGGCCGAAAGCCGAACTCAGCAGCCCGCCCGCCAGGCCGCCCACCACACCGGGCAAGCCGTAACCCACCACGGTGTAGAGCGCCTGCCCTCGCCCGCGCAGGCGGCCGGGGAAATGGTGCGACAGCAGCGCAATGCACACCGTGTGGTGCGCAGCAAAGGTGATGGCGTGCAGCGCCTGCGCCAGCAGCAGCACCGGCCACACCAGCGGCAGGCCGGCGGTGAGCGCCATGCGAAGCGACATGAGCGCCGCCGCCAGCACCAGCCAGCCCGAGAGCGAGAAGCGGGGCAACCAGCGGCTCTGGGTGAAGAACCAGGCGATCTCGATCACCACCGAGAGCGCCCAGAGCAGCCCGATCACCGTCTTGCTGTAGCCCAGCGAGTCCAGGTAAAGCGACAGAAACACATAAATGAAGATGTGCGCCAGCACGTGGAAGAACACCGCTGCAAAGAACCAGCGCACGGGCGGCTGGCGCAGCACCGGCCACACACTGGCGGCGTCCTGGGTGGCATGGGCCGGCTCGCGAAAATCCGGCAAAAGCCAGGCACTCAGCGCCACGGCCGCCAGCGTGCCCAGCGTCCAGGCCGGGAAGTGCACCAGGCCAAAGCGCTCGAACCACAGCCCGGCCGCCACCACCGTCACGAGAAAACCCATGGAGCCCCAGAGGCGCACGCGGCCATAGCGCCGGGCATCGAAAGCGCCGCCCTGGCTCACCAGGTGCGCCAGCGCCGCCTCGCTCATCGGCATCATGCCGCTGGTGTGGCTGAACATGAGCAACAGCACCACGAACAGCACCACGCCCCCCGCGTCAAACCACAGGCCCAGGGAAAACAGCAGCGCCGCCGTGGCGCCATAGCGCAGCAGCCGAACGCGCTCACCGGTGCGGTCGCTCAGCGAGCCCCACAGGTAGGGCGCAAACAGCCGCGTGGCCGACTGCACCGAGGTGAGCACGGCAATGGCGATCAGACTGAACCCCAGCTCCTTGAGCCACAGCGGCAGGTAGGGGTTGAAAAAGCCGATGTGCGCGAAGTAGCTCGCGGAGAGCGCAGCAAATGGAAAGAGTTGCCTTCGGGTGCTCAAGGCAATCCCCGTTCGCGTTGAGCCTGTCGAAACGCTTCCAACGAAGTTGGCGAAGACTTCGACAAGCTCAGTTCGAACGGGGCGATTGTCAAGCGCGCGCCTGAGCCGCGATGTCGGGCGTGGGCAGTTGCACGTCGCCGCATTGCGCGCGGTGCAGCAGCGCGTGGTCCATCACCACCAGGGCCAGCAAGGCTTCGGCGATGGGCGTGGCACGGATGCCCACGCAAGGGTCGTGGCGGCCCTTGGTGATGACTTCCGTGGAATGGCCTTGGGTGTCGATGGTTTCGCGCGGGATCAGGATCGAGCTGGTCGGCTTGATGGCGATCTGCACCTCCAGGTCTTGCCCGGTGCTGATGCCGCCCAGCACGCCACCCGCGTTGTTGCCCTTGAAGCCATCGGGCGTGAGGCTGTCGCCGTGCGTGCTGCCCTTGTGCGCCACGCTGGCAAAACCAGCGCCGATTTCCACGCCCTTGACCGCATTGAGGCCCAGCATGGCATAGGCAATGTCGGCGTCGAGCCGGTCGTACAGCGGCTGCCCCAGTCCCACCGGCATGCCTTGCGCGGTCACGCGCAGGCGCGCGCCGCACGAGTCGCCGCTCTTGCGCAGCTCGTTCATGTAGGCCTCGATGGCGGACACGTCGGCCACCGGCGCAAAGAACGGGTTGTTGGGCACGTGCTCCCAGCTTTCGAACCCGATGGCGAGCTCGCCGACCTGCGTCATGTGGCCGCGGAAGGTGGTGCCATAGCGCTCCTTGAGCCACTTCCTGGCCACCGCACCGGCGGCCACGGTGGGTGCGGTGAGGCGCGCCGAGCTGCGGCCACCGCCACGCGGGTCGCGAATGCCGAACTTCTGCCAGTAGGTGTAGTCGGCGTGGCCGGGGCGGAAGGTCTGCAGGATGTTCCCGTAGTCCTTGCTGCGCTGGTCGGTGTTGCGGATGAGCAGGGCGATGGGGGTGCCCGTGGTTTTGCCCTCGTACACGCCGCTGAGGATTTCCACGGTGTCGGGTTCGTTGCGCTGGGTGACGAACTTGCTGGTGCCGGGGCGGCGGCGGTCGAGGTCGGCCTGGATATCGGCCTCGCTGAGCGCCATGCCCGGCGGGCAGCCGTCGATCACGCAGCCAATGGCCGGGCCGTGGGATTCACCGAAGTTGGTGACGCAAAACAGGGTGCCGAAGGTGTTGCCGCTCATAGAGGCGCGATTATCCCTGAGGCGTGCTGGTGCGCCGGTGAGCCAGTCTGGTGCACGCAACGCACGGCGGGCAGCCGGCGATGCCTCATGGGCGATGGGAACACTTTGTGCTTTGTGCTGCACTGCAGCAGATGGTTGCTGTCCATCCCCAGAAAGGAGCGTCCCATGCTCGATCGAACCTCCACCCTGTTTTCGCACGTCAAGGGCGACGAAGGCGACTATGTGAGCGGCGGCCTGCGCGATTTTTTCCTGTACCGAGACCTCGGGGTGGCTGCGGCCACGCATGGCAAGGTGATCGCCCACCTGGTCAAGGCGAACCTGCCGCCCGAGGAAGGCACGGGCTGGCACCGGCACGAGGCGGACTTCCAGATCGTGATCATGCTCAAGGGGTGGGCGCGCTTCATGTACGAGGACCAGGTGACGCTGGTGAAGGCGGGGGACTGCGTGCACCAGCGCCCGGGCATTCGCCATTTCCTGTTCGACTATTCGCCGGACATGGAGTACCTGGAGATCGTGTCGCCGGCGGACTTCAAGACGGTGGACGTGGAGCCTGTTTGCGAGATTCCGAAGCCGACGCCCTGGGCTTGATGCGTTTCTTGCGAGCTTGATCTTCCAGGGGAAGGGGCACCGGGTGGCCGACTCCGCGGATGTCCTCCGGGTCGGCTTCGCCGCCCCTCCTCCCTTTATTCCGCTGCGCCGGCCACCCGGTACCCCTTCCCCACCAACATGCAGGCGCGCCCGTGCCGAAATGCCCAAATGCTTTTCGGATCGGGTATCCGGGTGCTCTGCGCAGCGGAATAAAAGGAGGAGGCGGCTCGAGCCGCCGGGGGACATCCGCGGAGCAGAGCACACGGGTGCCCGATCCCGCGAGAGACCGACAAGAAAAGCAACGAGCGCCTAGAACTCTGCGTCGAGCTCGTCGATGTCGTCAGGCTCGGCCTCCGCCGCCGCCACCCACTCCTTCATCGCCGGCAAGGCCATGATGGTGTCGCAATACGCCACACACACCGGGCTGATGGCCACCTCGTAGGTAATGAACCGCGTCACCACCGGCGCAAACATCGCGTCCGCCATGCACGGCTTTTCGCCAAACAGGTAAGGACCGCCATACCGCTCCAGGCACTCCGTCCAGATCGCCTCGATGCGGTCGATGTCGGTCTGCGCGCGCGACCACAGCTTGAAGCCCGGGAACGACGCCTTGATGTTCATCGGCAGCGAAGACCGCATCGCCGAAAACCCCGAGTGCATCTCACCGCAGATGGCGCGGCAGTGCGCGCGCGCCGCGCGGTCTGCGGGCAGCAACCCTGCCTTTGGCTTGATTTCGTTCAGGTATTCACCGATGGCCAGCGTGTCCCACACATAAATGCCGTCGTGGTCCAGCGCCGGCACGCGCATCGAGGAAGAAAGCAGCAGCATCTCGGCCTTCATGGCCGGATCGTCCGGGGAAATCACGTGCTCGGTGAAGTCCAGCTTGGCCATGCGCGCCATGAGCCAGCCGCGCAAGGCCCAGGCACCGTAGTTCTTGCTGCTGATCGTCAGTACCGCTGCTTTGGCCATGAACATGCTCCTCCTGGGGGTGCAGCATGAGCAAGGGCTGTGCCATCGCTGTGCACGGTGCGCGCACTGCCCCGGTGCAGGACAGCGCTGGCCCGCAACTTGCCTGCAAAGCGTCACGTTGTCTCAGGAAAAAACCATGATGTATCAGGCTTACCAACTCCAGTCCGACCTGATCTCGCCCATGAGGCTGATGGCGCAAGGCCTGAGCGCGGCGCTCTGGCTGCGCGAAACCGAAGGCAGCCTCCTGCGCAAGGCGGCGGCCGCCTGCGATGTGATCGCGCGCATGCGGCTCACCCACTCCCGCCCGCCTTACAAGATCGACACCGTGACGGTGGGCGAGCGCGAATACGCGGTCACCGAAGAAGCCACGCTCACCCTGCCCTTTGGCACCTTGCTGCACTTTCGCAAGGAAGGCGCCGAGCCGCAGCCCAAGGTGTTGCTGGTGGCACCGCTCTCCGGCCACTTCGCCACCCTGCTGCGCGAGACCGCGCGCACCTTGCTGCAGGACCACGACGTCTACATCACCGACTGGCACAACGCGCGCGACGTGTCGCTGCGCCACGGCGGCTTTTCGCTCGACGACTACATCAGCTACATGATCCGCTTCACCGAAGCGGTGGGCCCGGGCACGCACATGGTGGCGGTGTGCCAGCCTTGCGTGGCCGCGCTCGCCGCCACGGCCCTCATGGCCGAGGACGACAACCCGGCGCAGCCCCGCAGCCTCACGCTGATGGCCGGGCCGGTCGACTGCCGCGTGAACCCCAGCGAGGTCAACAAGCTCGCCACCAGCAAACCCATCGACTGGTTCGAGAAAAACCTCATCAGCCACGTGCCGCTGCCCCACGCGGGCTTCATGCGCCGGGTCTACCCGGGGTTTGTCCAGCTCACGGCCTTCATGAGCATGAACCCGGACCGCCACAAACAGTCCTTCCGCAACATCTACGACCACCTGCTGGCCGGCCGCACCGAAGAGGCGGGCGTGATCCAGGACTTCTACGAGGAATACCTCGCCGTGAACGACCTGCCGGCCGAGTTCTACCTCGAGACGGTGGAGAAGGTGTTTCAGACCTACGACCTGCCGCGCGGCGTGCTCACGTGGCACGGGCGCACGGTGAACACGGCCGCCATCCGCCGCACAGCGCTCATGACGGTGGAAGGCGAGCGGGACGACATCTGCTCGGTCGGGCAGACCGTGGCGGCGCAAGACCTGTGCAGCAGCGTGCGCCCCTACATGAAGACCCACCATGTGCAGACGGGCGTGGGGCACTACGGCGTGTTCAGCGGCCGGCGCTGGAACCAGCAGATCTATCCGCGGGTGCGCGACATGATCCACAGTTCGGAGTGACCCCCCGCGTCGCTTCGCGCCACCCCCCTGAAAGGGGGGGCAATGCCTGCGGCCTGGCAAAGCCAGTTCCGCGGCATTCCTGGGCGAACTCCCTTCGCTCCGGCGCCATGAAAAACGCCCCGGCTGGCGGGGCGTTTTCTGGTGGGGTGGGCGGCTCAGGGGAAGTTGGGCTCGTTCTTGGTCGACTCTTCTTCAGGCCAGTCGCGGATGTAGGCCTTGAGCATCTTGTTCTCGAAGTTCTGGCTGTCGACCACGGCCTTGGCCACGTCGTAGAAGCTGATCACACCCATCAGCATCTTGTTGTCCATCACCGGCATGTAGCGGGTGTGCCGCTCCAGCATCATGGGGCGCACCTGCTCCAGTTCGGTTTCGGGCGTGCAGGTCATGGGGTGGTCGTCCATCACCGAGCGCACGGTCTTGCCGTTGAGGGCGCCACCGTTCTGCGCCAGGGTGTGAATGACTTCGCGGAAGGTCAGCATGCCGACCAGGTCACCGTGCTCCATCACCGCCAGCGAACCTATGTCGAACTGCGACATGGTCTCGATGGCGCGCTCCAGGGATTCCTGGGGCTGGATGGTGTAAAGCGTGCCGCCTTTGACGCGCATGATGTCGCTGACTTTCATGGCCGATCTCCTCGTTTCTGGTGTGTCCCGCAGGGGGCTGGGGTGCTGACAATATAGCCCACAATAAAGCGCAAGACCATCCCGCTGGCCGTGGCGGCGATGGCCAAAGACACCCATTGGAGACACCATGTCCGGCTACTCAGACCCAGGCTTCGACACGCTCGCCCTGCACGCGGGCGCATCCCCCGACCCAGCCACCGGCGCACGCGCGGTGCCGATCCACCTCACCACCTCTTTCGTCTTCGAATCCAGCGACCACGCCGCCGCGCTTTTCAACCTCGAACGCGCCGGCCATGTTTACAGCCGCATCAGCAACCCGACGAATGCCGTGTTCGAGCAGCGCATGGCCGCGCTCGAAGGCGGCATCGGCGCCATTGCCACCGCCAGCGGCCAGGCCGCACTGCACCTGAGCGTGGCCACGCTGATGGGCGCGGGCTCACACATCGTGGCCAGCACCGCCTTGTATGGCGGCAGCCAGAACCTGCTGCACTACACGATGCGCCGCTTCGGCATCGAGACCACCTTTGTGAAGCCGGGCGACATCGACGGCTGGCGCGCCGCCGTGCGACCCGACACCAAGCTTTTCTTCGGCGAAACCGTGGGCAACCCCGGCCTGGATGTGCTGGACATTCCCACCGTGTCGCAAATCGCGCACGAGGCGGGAGTGCCGCTGCTGGTGGACTCCACCCTGACCACGCCCTACCTCATCAAGCCCTTCGAACTGGGCGCCGATCTGGTCTACCACTCGGCGACCAAGTTTCTGAGCGGGCACGGCACCGTGATCGGTGGTGTGGTGGTGGACGCGGGCAGCTTCGACTGGGAGAAGTCAGGCCGCTTCCCCGAGCTCACCGAAGCCTACGCAGGCTTTCACAACATGGTGTTCAGCGAAGAGAGCACGGTCGGCGCCTTTCTGCTGCGCGCCCGCCGCGAAGGCCTGCGCGACTTCGGCGCCTGCATGAGCCCGCACAGCGCGTGGCTGATCCTGCAGGGCCTTGAAACCCTGTCGCTGCGCATGGACCGCCACATGGCCAACACCGAAAAGGTGGTGCAGTTCCTGGCGAGCCACCCGCTGGTGAGCCGTGTGGGCCACCCGCTGCTGGAGAGCCACCCCAGCCATGCGCTGGCAGACAAGCTGCTGCGCTTTGGCGCCCGGGGCGCGGGCTCGGTGTTCAGCTTCGACATCCAGGGCAGCCGCGAGCAGGGCAAGGCCTTCATCGAAGCGCTCAAGATCTTCAGCCACCTGGCCAACGTGGGCGACTGCCGTTCGCTGGTGATCCACCCGGCCAGCACCACGCACTTCCGCATGAGCGACGAAGCGCTGGCCGCGGGAGGCATCGGCCCGGGCACCATCCGCCTGTCCATCGGGCTGGAGGACGCCGACGACCTGATCGACGACTTGAAGCGCGCACTCAAGGCCGCCGAAAAAGCCCACTGAAAAATGCCGTTCGGGCTGAGCCTGTCGAAGCCCCTGCCAACACCGCGGCAGGCCCTTCGACAAGCTCAGGGCGAACGGCGATGCAAGGAGCAAGAAAATGGAAATCCTCGTCAACGGCGCCCCCACCTACTGCTACACCGGCGGCAAGCCTTTCGATGCCGCCAAGCCCACCGTGGTGTTCATCCACGGCGTGCTCAACGACCACAGCGTCTGGATCCTGCAAAGCCGCTACCTGGCCCACCACGGCTGGAACGTGCTCGCGGTCGACCTGCCCGGCCACTGCAAGAGCGAGGGCGAAGCGCCCTCCACGGTGGAAGAAGCCGCTGGTTTCATCGCCGCCTTGCTTGATGCAGCGGGTGTGACGCAGGCGGCACTGGTCGGCCACAGCTGGGGCTCGCTCATTGCACTGGAAGCAGCGGCCCAGCTCGCCGGCCGGGTGAGCCATCTGGTGCTGGTCGGCACCGCCTACCCCATGAAGGTGTCACCGGCCCTCATCGAGACCTCACTCAACGAGCCCGAGAAGGCGCTCAAGATGGTCAACGTTTTCAGCCGCAGCACGCTGGCGGCGCCCCCGTCGGCGCTGGGCCCCGGCACCTGGGTGTACGGCGCGGGCATGGCCCTGGGCCGCCGCGTGCTGCGCAGCAACACGCGGGTCAACGTGTTCCACCGCGGCTTCGTTGCCTGCGACCGCTACGCCGGCGGCGAAGCGGCCATGGCCCGCGTCACCTGCCCGGTGCTCTTCCTGCTCGGCGGACAAGACCAGATGACCCACCCGAAGGCCGCTCAAACCCTCATTCAGGCGGCCCGCTCGGCTGACAAAGCCGCCAGCACCGTCACGCTGCCCGTGGGTCACCACCAGATGACGGAAACGCCCGATGCCACGCTGTTTGCCATCCGCGATTTCCTGAACCGCCGATGAGCTTCATCATCACACCGCCCATGAGCGAGGCGCGCGCGCACGAGATCGCCACCAGCTTCGACCTGCGCGCCCTGCCCGCCGACTTCCTCGCCAACCCCTACCCGGTGTACGCCGCGCTGCGCGAGCGCGAGCCGGTGCGCCGCATGCCCGACGGTTCGGTGTTCCTCACACGCTCGGCCGACCTAATGGCCGTGTACCGCGACGCACAAGCCTTCAGCTCCGACAAGCACGTGGAGTTCGCCCCCAAGTACGGTGCAGGCTCCGCGCTGTTCGAGCACCACACCACCAGCCTGGTGTTCAACGACCCGCCACTGCACACCCGCGTGCGCCGGCTCATCATGGGCGCGCTCACACGCCGCGCCATCACGGAGATGGAGCCCGGCCTGGTCCAGCTGGTGGACCAGCTGCTGGACGACATGCAGGCGCGCGGCGGCGGTGACCTGATCGAGGACTTTGCCTCGGCCATCCCGGTGGAGATCATCGGCAACCTGCTCGACGTGCCGCACGCCGAACGCGGCCCGCTGCGGGCCTGGTCACTCGCCATCCTGGGCGCGCTCGAGCCCACGCTCACCGCGGAGCAGCAGGCCCTGGGCAACGCGGCCGTGACCGACATGCTCGCTTACCTGCGTACCCTGGTAGCCGCTCGCCGGCAGAGACCCGGCGACCCCGAGCGCGACGTGCTCACGCGCCTGATCCAGGGGGAAACCAACGGCGAGCAGCTCAACGAAGTGGAGCTGCTGCAGAACTGCATCTTCCTGCTCAACGCCGGGCACGAAACCACCACCAACCTGATTGGCAACGGGCTGATCTCGCTGCAGGAGTTTCCCGCTGCGCGCCTCGCACTGCTGCAAGCGCTGAAAGACACCGAGGGCGACGAAGCCGCCCACGAAACCGCGATGAGCCGCGCGGTCGACGAGTTTCTGCGCTTCGAGTCGTCCAACCAGCTGGGCAACCGCCGCGCCGTGCAAGACACGCAGGTGGGCGGCATGGCTTTGCCGGCGGGCACGCTGGTGACGCTGTGCATCGGCGCGGCCAACCGCGACCCCGCCCAGTTTGAAAACCCCGAGGTGCTCGACCTTGCGCGAGAAGGCAACAAGCACCTGGCATTCGGTTTCGGCATTCACCAGTGCGCCGGCCTGAGCCTGGCGCGGCTGGAAGGCCGCATCGCCATCGGGCGTTTCTTGCAGCGGTTTCCCGGCTACCGCCTCACGCAGGCGCCCGTGCGTGGCGGCAGGGCCCGGTTTCGCGGCTTCCTGAGCGCGCCCTTCAGCGTGGGCTGAACGAAGCGCTCAGCCCGACGCCACCGACGGACCGACCTCCGCGCCCTGCGCGTTGGCTGGCCACGAAGGCGAGGTGTCGAGCGCCTGGGCCACCGTCAGGCGGGCCCAGTGGCTCTCGAACCAGAAGCGCGCGGTGTTGGGCTGGTGTGCCAGCAGCAAGCGCTCCATGAGGGGCGCCAGCGGGGTCACGGTGGGGTCGACGAGCAAGACGTAGCGCTCACCGTCTTCGTCCAGGCGGCCGAGCCAGTCCAGCTTGACCATGGCGGCCACCGGCTCTTCCAGCTGCAGCGCGTCGACCCGCAAAGCCTGCGCCAGCGCCTCCAGGCTCAGGCCCCGGGGCGTGGCGTCGCGCACCGCCCGCAATTGCGCCAGCACCTCCAGAGCGAGCTGGAAGCTCCAGCCCGGTGTGTCGCCCCGCCGCGCAATGCCTGAGAGCAGGCTGGGCAGGTAGGCCGCGACCACCGCGCCCAGCAACACGATCACCCATGCCACGTAGAACCAGACCAGCAGGATCGGCACGGTGGCAAAGGTGCCGTACACCACCGAGTAGGTGGGCACCTGCGCCAGGTACCAGGCCAGCACCTTCTTGGCCAGCTCCAGACCCGCCCCCACAAACAGCGCGCCCAGCCACGCATGGCTCCAGCGCACCCGCGTGTTGGGCACATAGCGGTACAGCGCGGCAATGCCGCCGGTGAGCAGCGCAAACTGCACCGCCTCCAGCAGAAAGCGCACGCCGCCGGGCAGACCGGACACCACGCCGCGCGACACCGTCACGGCATACGAAGTGGCCGTGAGGCTGCCCGCGAGCAGCAGCGGGCCCAGCGTGAGCACCGCCCAGTACACCAGCACGCGCTGGGTAAAGGGACGCGACTGGCGCACGCGCCAGATGTCGTTGAGCTTGCGGTCGATCGTCAGGATCAGGGCCAGCGCGGTCACCAGCAGCACCAGCGCACCGGCCCAGCCCATCTGCCCAGCCTTGCTCGCGAACTGGTTGAGGTAGCTGAACACCTGCTTGGCAATGTCGGGGGGCACCAGGCTTTGCACCAGCCAGCGCTGCAGCGTGGCCTGCAGGCGCTCGAACATCGGGAAAGCGCTGAAGATCGCCAGCGCCACGGTGAACAGCGGCACCAGCGAAATCGTGGTGGTGAAGGTCAGCGCGCTGGCGGTGATGCCGAGCCGGTCTTCGCGAAAGCGCTCGCGCAGCGTCAGCGCCGTGTTGCGCCAGGGGAATTTCAGGGCGTCGCGCCACAGGGCGCGCGCCAGGGTTTCAAGGGCCCGCAGGCGCTCGTTCAGGGTCATCCCGGTATCATGCCACCTGCCCTTTGACCGCCGCCATGCCCGCTTCCCACACCCCCCTGCCCCCCTCTGATTCGCCCCACGGCACCGAAACCGCGCTGGCCGTGCGCGGCACCCGATGGCTGGCCGTTGGCAGCCTGTTGGGCCTGATCGTGCTGGGCCTGGCCTGGGAGCTGTGGCTCGCGCCGCTGCGCGAAGGCGGCTCGTGGTGGGTCATCAAGGTGCTGCCGCTGACCGTGCCGCTGGCCGGCCTGCTGAAAAACCGCATGTACACCTACCGCTGGGTCAGCCTGCTGGTGTGGCTGTATTTCACCGAGGGCGTGGTACGCGCCACGAGCGAATCGGGCCTGTCCATGTGGCTGGCCATCATCGAAGTGCTGCTGTGCATCGCCTTGTTTGCGGCCTGCGCCTTGCACGTGCGCATGCGCCTGCGCGCCGCCGGTAAGGAAGCCGTGGCGGCCGACGTGGCCAGCGCCACGGAAGCGGCCGCCTCGCGGGTCGCACAGCCATGAGTGCGGCGCTGCTGCAGGCGCTGCGCGAGGCGGTCGGCCCCGCGCAGGTGCTCACCCATGAAGACCCCGCGGCCGACCTCGCCGCCTGGGAGCAGGACTGGCGCAAACGCGCACACGGCCGGGCACTGGCCGTGGTGCGCCCCGGCAGCACCGCCGAAGTGGCCTCCGTGGTGCGCGCATGCGCTGCGGCCGGTACATCCATCGTGCCGCAGGGCGGCAACACGGGCCTGGTGGTGGGCTCGGTGCCCGACGAGTCCGGCACACAGGTGCTGCTCAGCCTCACCCGCCTGAACGCGGTGCGCGCCATCGACCCGGCCAACCTCACCATGACGGTGGAAGCCGGCTGCGTGCTGCAAACCTTGCAAGATGCCGCCGAGAAGGCGGGCTTTCTGCTGCCCCTGAGCCTAGCCGCCGAAGGCAGCTGCACCATCGGCGGCAACCTCGCCACCAACGCCGGGGGCACGCAGGTGGTGCGCTACGGCAATGCCCGCGAGCTGTGCCTGGGCCTGGAGGTGGTGACGGCGCAGGGCGAGGTGTGGCAGGGCCTCACCGGGCTGCGCAAGGACAACACCGGCTATGACCTGCGCGACCTGTTCATCGGCAGCGAAGGCACGCTGGGCGTCATCACCGCGGCCACGCTCAAGCTGTACCCGTTGCCCGCCGCACAGCTCACGGCCTGGGCCGCCGTGCCCACGCTGGACGCCGCCGTGTCGCTGCTCGGCCTGGCCCACCAGCACCTGGGCGCGGGCCTCACGGGTTTTGAAGTCATGGGTCAGTTCGCACTGGGCCTCGTGGACCGGCACTTCCCCGCGCTGCGGGTGCCGCTGTGGCAAGACAGCCCCTACTGCGTGCTGCTGGAAAACAGCGACAGCGAATCCGAAGAGCACGCGCGCAGCCAGTTCGAACGCCTGCTGGAAACCGCCTTCGAACGCGGTCTGGTGAGCGACGCGGTGGTGGCCGAGAGCCTGGCCCAGGCGCGCGCGCTGTGGCACATCCGCGAGAGCATCCCGCTGGCACAGGCCGAAGAGGGCTTGAACATCAAGCACGACATCAGCATTCCGGTGTCGCGCATTCCCGCCTTCTGCGCCGAGACCGATGCCCTGCTGCAGCGCGAGATACCCGGCGTGCGGCTGGTCAACTTCGGGCACCTGGGCGACGGCAACCTGCACTACAACGTGCAGGCACCCGCCGGCGCAGATGCCAAAAAATTCCTGAATGAGCAGGAAGCACACGTCAATGCGCTGGTTTTCGACACAGTGGCGCGCTACGATGGTTCGATCAGCGCCGAGCACGGTGTGGGCAGCCTCAAGGCGTCGCACCTGCCCCACTACAAGGACCCGGTGGCACTGGGCCTGATGCGCGCCATCAAACAGGCGCTCGACCCCCAACACCTCATGAACCCCGGCCGCGTTCTCGCTCGTCCATGAAAGCCCGTTTTCTGCTTCGCCTGCTGCTCGCCTGCGCACTCTGTGCCAGCGCGGGTGCGCACGCGGCAGACGCTGCCGAGCGCCTGGCCTGGCGTGAACAGGCGCGGACCCTTGAAGTGGGCGAAGGCGTGACACGCGACACCGATGCGGCGATTGCGCTGTACTGCCGCGCGGCCTTGGCCGGCGATGTGTTCTCCGCCTACAAGCTGGGCTGGCTGTACGCCAACGGCCGTGGCACCCTGCGCCACGAAGGCTACGCGGCGCACTGGTTCGCCCGCGCCGCGCTCATGGGCGACGCACATGCCGAAGTGATGTTCAAGCGACTGGGCGTGCCCGCCGACAAGCCCGACTGCGTGCTGCAAGCCGAGCGCGCCGAACTGCAACGTGGAGAGCACGTCGCTGAGCAGGAGAAAAAGGCGGCCGAATCGCAACTGGCCGCGCTGCGCTACCGCGAGCTGGTGAGCACGCCCGAACAACAGCGCATCATGAAGATCGTCTACAAGCTCGCGCCGCAGTTCGGCATCGAGCCCGGGCTGGCGTTTGCCGTGATCCGAGCCGAATCCAACTTCAACGCCAACGCCCTGTCGGACAAGAACGCCCAAGGCCTGATGCAACTCATCCCCGAAACCGCCGCGCGCTTCGCGGTGCGCAAGCCGTTCGACCCTGAGCAGAACATCCGCGGCGGCCTGGCCTACCTGCAGTGGCTGCTGGCCTACTTCAGGGGCAACGTCCCGCTGGTGCTCGCCGCCTACAACGCCGGTGAAGGCACGGTTGACCGCTACCGCGGCGTGCCACCCTTCCCGGAAACCCAGGGCTACATCAAGCGCATCCAGCAGGTCTTCGCCCTGCAGCAACACCCGTTCGATGCGCGCATCACCGCGCCATCCCCCGCCCTGCCCGGCATCCTGTCTGCCGCCCGTCCATGACCGACCGCCCCATCCGCTCCCAGTACGAAGACTTCATGCGCCACGTGTTCACCACGGGCGTGCAGAAAACCGACCGCACCGGCACCGGCACCACGAGCGTGTTTGGCCATCAGATGCGCTTTGACCTCAACGAGGGTTTCCCGCTGGTGACCACCAAGAAGGTGTTCACCAAGGCCATCATCGTGGAGCTGCTGTGGTTCCTGCGCGGTGACAGCAACGTCAAGTGGCTGCAGGAACGCGGCTGCACCATCTGGGACGAATGGGCCCGCGAAGACGGCGACCTCGGGCCGGTCTATGGCGTGCAGTGGCGCAACTGGCCTACCCCCGATGGCCAGCACATCGACCAGATCAGCGAAGTGGTCAAGCAGCTCAAGAGCAACCCGGATTCGCGCCGCATCATCGTGAGCGCCTGGAACGTGGCGGACCTGAACAAGATGGCGCTCATGCCCTGCCACGCGTTTTTCCAGTTCTACGTGGCCGACGGCAAGCTCAGCTGCCAGCTCTACCAGCGCAGTGCCGACATCTTTCTCGGCGTGCCGTTCAACATCGCCAGCTACGCGCTGCTCACGCACATGCTCGCGCAGCAGTGCGACCTGCAGGTGGGCGAGTTCATCTGGACCGGTGGCGACTGCCACATCTACAGCAACCACCACGAGCAGGTGCAGACGCAGCTCGCCCGCGCGCCGCACCCCTACCCCACGCTGAACATCAAGCGCCGCCCGGCGTCGATCTTCGACTACGAGCTCGACGACTTCGAGATCCTGGACTACCAGCACCACCCGGCCATCAAGGCCCCGGTGGCGGTGTGAGCGCCCGGTCGACAGCGCGCGCGTGATCAGCCGCCGACAGCTCTGGGCGCTGCTCGCCCTGACGCTCATGTGGGGCGTGAACTGGCCCATGATGAAGCTCTCGCTGCAGGAGCTCACCCCGCTGTACTTCCGCGCCAGCACCATGCTGCTGGGCGCGCTCTGGTTGTTCGCGTACGTCGCGCGCCAAGGCGAGCGCATGAAGCCCACGCGTGCGGAGTGGATGACCATCGTCTGGCTGGCGCTGCCCAACGTGCTGGGCTGGCACACGCTGTCCATCTTCGGCGTGAAGGAGCTGGCCTCGGGCCGTGCCGCCATCCTGGGTTTCACCATGCCGATCTTCACGGTGCTGCTGGGCGCGGCTTTCTTTCACGAGCGCATCACGCCGCGCGTGCGCCTCGCCGTGGTGTGCGCCGGCATCGCCATCGGTTTGCTGCTGTGGCACGAACTCCAGCGCCTGAGCGGGCGCCCTGCCGGCATCGCCTGGATGCTGAGCGCCGCCTTCTGCTGGGGCCTGGGCACGCTGCAGTTCCGCCGGGCGACGTTCACGCTCTCGCCGATGGTGGTGACGGTGTGGATGCTGCTGCTGGGCAGCGCGGTGGTGTGGGCACTGGCGTTCATGCTGGAGCCGCTGCCGCAGCCCACCCGTTTCTCGCTGCCCATGCGGGTGAGCCTGGCCTATGGCGTCTTCATCAACTACGGCGTGGCCCAATTGATCTGGTTCGGCATGGCGCGCAGCCTGCCGCCGGCCACCAGCGCCATGAGCGTCATGGCGATCCCGCTGGTGGGCACGCTCAGCGCGACCTTCATCGTGGGCGAGGTGCCGCACTGGCAAGACTGGGTCGCCATTGCCTTCGTGATGATGGCCATTGCCAGCGTGCTCTGGCCCGCTCGACCCGCGCCCCCGGCGGCACAATAGGCGCATGCCCAAGCCCGTCCGTCTGCACCTCATCTTCGCGCGCGCCGCCAATGGCGTGATCGGCAAAAACAACACCCTGCCCTGGCACCTGCCGGAGGACCTGGCGCACTTCAAGCAGACCACGATGGGCCAGCCGGTGATCATGGGCCGCAAGACCTGGGACTCGCTGCCGCCGCGCTTCCGTCCGCTGCCCGGGCGCGTCAACATCGTCGTCACCCGCGACGCCCAGTGGCAAGCCCAGGGCGCCCTGCGCGCCGACTCGCTGCACGCCGCCATCGCGCATTGCCCCGAAGGGAGCGATGCCTGGGTGATCGGTGGTGCGCAGATCTACGCAGCCGCCCTGCCGCTGGCCGAGACGGCCGTGGTCACCGAAATCGCACAGGACTTCGAGGGCGATGCCTTCGCCCCTGAGTTCGGCCCCGAATGGCGCGTCACCGCGCGCGAAAGCCATACCGCAGCCAGCGGACTGCCCTTCTCCTTTGTCACCTACACCCGAGAGCGCTGAACCATGCAACTCGCCACCTGGAACGTCAACTCCCTGGCCGTGCGCCTGCCGCAGGTGCTCGACTGGCTGGCCGCCAACCCGGTCGACGCACTGGGCCTGCAGGAACTCAAGCTGGTGGACGAGAAGTTTCCCCACGACGCCCTGAAAGAAGCCGGCTACCACGCCGCTGTCTTCGGGCAGAAAACCTACAACGGCGTGGCCATCCTCAGCCGCGCGCCTGTGACCGACGTCGTGCGCAACATTCCCGGCCACGAAGACGAACAATCGCGCGTGATCGCCGCCACGCTGGAGACCGCACAGGGGCCGCTGCGTCTGGTGAACTGCTATTTCGTCAACGGCCAGGCGCCGGGAAGCGAGAAGTTCGCCTACAAGCTGCGCTGGCTGGAAGCTCTTCACCGCTGGGTGGGCGAACAGATGAAGGCGCACCCGCGCCTCGTGCTCATGGGCGACTTCAACGTCGCGCCCGAAGACCGCGATTCTTTCGATCCCGTCGGGCTCAAAGACACCATCCACCACACGGTGGAGGAGCGCGCCCACTTCCAGCAGTTGCTCCAGCTCGGCCTGACCGACGCCTACCGCCAGTTCGAGCAGCCGGAAAAGAGCTACTCGTGGTGGGACTACCGCATGCTCGGCTTCCAGAAAAACCGGGGGCTGCGCATTGACCACATCCTGGTGAGCGAAGCGTTGCGCCCGAGCGTGACGGCCTGCGCCATCGACCGCGCACCGCGCAAGAACCCGCAGCCCAGCGACCACGCACCCGTGGTGGTCACTCTAGGTTGAGTTCCTGGATCTTGCGGGTGATGGTGTTGCGACCTATGCCCAGCTTGTGCGCGGCTTCAATGCGCCGCCCACGCGTGTTGGCCAGCGCGGTCTGAATCAGGCGGGTTTCGAACCGGCGGGTGAGCACGTCCCACACGTCGGTGCGGCCGTCTTCCAGCAAGGCCAAAGCCTCGGCCTGAAGACCACTCTCCCACGCCCCCGATGCCAATGGCGGCACCGCAAGCACTTCGACCAATGCCGGTGACTCCACAGGCGCAGCGGGCACGTGCGTGACGTACGCCGGCTCAGCCGATGCAGCGGGCGACACCGGCAGGCTCAAGCCCATGGGCACGCTCGCCACGACCGACGCCTCGGGCGCCGCAGCCAGGGCTGCGGCCGATGCCCCCGTCATGGACAACACTTCGGGCGGCAAGTCCTTGAGTTCAATCACCTGCGCTGGCGCCATCACGGTGAGCCAGTGACACACGTTTTCCAGCTGGCGCACGTTGCCCGGGAAGTCGAACGTGCCCAGCAGCTTCAGAGCCGACTCCGAAATGCGCTTGGGCTCGACGCCCAGTTGCTTGGCGCTTTGCTGCAGGAAAAACCGCGTGAGCATGGGCACGTCTTCGCGCCGCTCGCGCAGCGCCGGCAGGCGCAGGCGAATGACGTTGAGGCGGTGGAACAAGTCTTCGCGGAACACGCCTTCCTTGACGCGCTGCTCGAGGTTCTGGTGGGTCGCAGCGATCACGCGCACGTTGGCACGCACCGCGCTGTGTCCGCCCACGCGGTAGAAGTGACCATCGGACAGCACGCGCAGCAAACGCGTCTGCAAGTCAAACGGCATGTCACCAATTTCGTCCAGAAACAGCGTGCCGCCATCGGCCTGTTCGAAGCGACCCCGTCGCATGGTCTGCGCACCGGTGAAAGCACCGCGCTCGTGGCCAAACAACTCGCTCTCGAGCAAGTCTTTGGGAATCGCGGCGGTGTTGATCGCCACAAAAGGCCCGGCTGCCCGCGGCGAGTGCTTGTGCAGCGCACGCGCTACCAGCTCTTTGCCCGAGCCCGACTCCCCCGTGATCAGCACCGTCACCTGGCTCTGGCTCAGGCGTCCGATGGCTCGAAACACATCCTGCATGGCGGGCGCCTGGCCGAGCATTTCAGGCGCGGCGCTCATGCGCTCTTCCGCCACTTCTTCGCGCTGGCTTTCTTCCACCGCACGGTGGATCAACTCCACCGCCTTGGGCAGGTCAAAGGGCTTGGGCAGGTATTCAAATGCCCCGCCCTGGAAAGCCGACACCGCGCTGTCGAGGTCGGAGAACGCGGTCATGATGATCACCGGCAAACCCGGCAGCCTCTCCTTGACCTTCTCCAGCAACTCCAGCCCGGAGCCCCCCGGCATGCGGATGTCGCTCACCAGAATCTGGGGGCCCTCCTGCTCGGGCGTGTCGATCAGCGCCTTCAGCACATCCTGCGGGTTGGTGAAACTGCGGGTGGGCAGGTTCTCGCGCAGCAGCGCCTTCTCGAGCACGAAGCGGATCGATTGATCGTCGTCCACTATCCAGATCGGCTTCATTGAGTTGTCTTCCCTTCTTGTGGCGCGGCGTTCGTATGTCGGTGACTGCTAGGGCAGCGGAATCAGGATCTTGAAATCCGTCTGGCTTGGCACGCTCTCACACTCGATCAGGCCATGGTGCTGCTGGACAAACGTCTGCGCCAGCGTGAGCCCGAGGCCAGAGCCGCCATCGCGCCCCGACACCAGCGGGAAAAAGATGCGGTCCTTGATCGAGTCTGGAACACCAGGCCCGTTGTCGATCACATGCAATTCCAGTGCCAGCCGATAGCGCTGTTTACCAAACGTCACCTGCCGACCCACGCGCGTGCGAAACACGATGCGCGCATCACCGGCCGCGATGCGCTCGCCCAGCGCCTGGGCGGCGTTGTGGGCGATGTTGAGCACCGCCTGAATGAGCTGCTCGCGGTCGCCACGAAACTCAGGGATCGAGGTGTCGTAGTCGCGCACGACCTTGAGGCCCTTGGGGAACTCGGCCAGGATCAGCGAGCGCACACGCTCACACACCTCATGGATGTTCACATCACCCACCACATGGGGACGGCGGTGAGGCGCCAGCAGACGGTCCACCAGCGACTGAAGGCGGTCCGCCTCGTGAATGATCACCTGCGTGTACTCGATCAGCTCGCGCGACTCCAGCTCCATCTGCAGCAGCTGCGCCGCACCCCGGATGCCCCCCAGCGGATTCTTGATCTCATGCGCCAGGTTGCGGATGAGTTCCTTGTTGGCCTGCGCCTGGTCGATCAGGCGCTCTTCGCGCTCCTGCCGCGCCTGCTGCTCCAGCGGCAACAACTCGATGATGACTTCACCGGGGTTGTCGGTCTGCGCCACCACCACATGCACGGGCAACGGATCGTGGCTCAGGCGCTTGAGCCAGGCGTCGTAGCGCAATGCCGCAAACTGGTTGCCACTGGCCCCCTGGAGCGCGTTCTCCAGCAAAGGCGGTTCGGTGAAGCTGTCCTGCAACAAGGCGCCGGTGATGCTGCGGCGGGACATGCCCAGCGCGTCTTCGAGCGCCGCATTGGCGTACAGCACGCTTCCACTGGGATCCACCACAGCCACCAGCGTGGCCAGCAGATCCAGGGACTGGAAACGGGAGAGCGTCGCCTGCGGTTTTCTCGACGCGTCACCGTCGGGGTCAACAGGTGCGCGGCGCTGGGACGCGGGAAGGAATGAGGAGAAGGTAGGCTTTTTCAAGCCGGTTATTTTGCGGCAGAACCGACCGAGTTGGCCGCGCCCGGCAGTCGGCTCAACTCGCGCTGCAGGCCCGACACATCGCTCTCCGCGCGGGCCACAGCCGCCTTCAACTCGGCCACGCGATCCAGGTAGCGCTGGTAATTGCGCGATTCGATGCCCTGTTTCTCGGGCTCGCCATTCGCGTACTCCTTGCGGGCCTGGGCGAGCCGCTCTTCCGCCTTTCGCAGTTCGGCCTCCAGAATGGCGCGCGCGTCGCTGTCTCTGGCGCGCTGCGCGCTCGAATCCACACGCTCCGTGCCACTGCCGCTGCGCGGAGCCGCCGCGGCGGGTGCGTTGCGTGCGGGTGCTGGCTTCGTGCCTTCAATGATGGTGATGTTGCCACCCTCCATCACGTTGCAACCCTTGGATTTGGCGACCTGCGGGTCGTTGGTGTACTCATTGCCGCAGCGAAAGATGCGCCCCTGGGCATCAACTTGCAGCGCGCACAGTGCCAAGCTCGCCATGACAAGCGACCGGATCGGGTGGAAAGGCTTCGGATTCAAGGTAACTTCAACTCCAGGGAAGCGTTTGGGGGAAGCGGCTCACAAAAGCGGTTTTCAGTATGACCGAAAACCCCTGCCAAAGTGCCCCGGTCTCACCCGAACGGCGCCGATAGCCCACCCAACAACAAGAAGGGCCGCTTGCGCGGCCCTTCTTGTGCGATGCGAAAGGCTGCCCGGGCCAACCGGGCAGACCCATCACAGGCTGTAGTACATGTCGAATTCGACAGGGTGCGGCGCCATGCGGAAGCGCGTCACTTCGCCCATCTTCAGTTCGATGTAGGCATCGAGCATGGAGTCGGTGAACACACCACCCTTGGTCAGGAAGCTGCGATCGTTGTCGAGGTACTCCAGCGCCTGGTCGAGGCTGTGGCACACGGTCGGCACCAGCTTGTCCTCTTCGGGCGGCAGGTGGTACAGATCCTTCGTGGCGGCTTCGCCGGGATGAATCTTGTTTTCCACGCCGTCCAGGCCCGCCATCATCAGGGCGGAGAAAGCCAGGTACGGGTTGGCCGATGGATCGGGGAAACGTGCCTCGATGCGGCGACCCTTGGGGTTGGCCACGTACGGGATGCGGATGGAGGCCGAACGGTTGCGGGCCGAGTACGCCAGCTTCACAGGCGCTTCGAAGCCGGGCACCAGACGCTTGTACGAGTTCGTACCGGGGTTGGTGATGGCGTTGAGCGCACGGGCGTGCTTGATGATGCCGCCGATGTAATACAGGGCGAAATCGCTCAGGCCGGCATAGCCGTCACCGGCAAACAGGTTCTTGCCGTCTTTCCAGATGGACTGGTGCACGTGCATGCCCGAGCCGTTGTCACCTGCGTAGGGCTTGGGCATGAAGGTGGCGGTCTTGCCGTAGGCGTTGGCCACGTTCCAGACCACGTACTTCAGCACCTGCGTCCAGTCGGCGCGCTCGACCAGGGTCGAGAACTTGGTGCCGATCTCGTTTTGGCCAGCGCCCGCCACTTCGTGGTGGAACACTTCCACAGGAATGCCCAGGCTTTCCAGGATCAGGGACATCTCGGCGCGCATGTCTTGCGTGCTGTCGACCGGAGGCACGGGGAAGTAGCCGCCCTTGACGGTCGGGCGGTGGCCGCGGTTGCCGCCTTCGAGCTTGGAGCCGCTGTTCCAGGGGGCTTCGTACTCTTCGATCTCGCTGAACACGCGACCGGGTTCGTTGCTCCAGCGCACGCCGTCGAAGATGAAGAATTCGGGCTCTGGTCCGAAGTAGGCGGTGTCGCCCAGACCGGATGCCTTCAGATAAGCCTCGGCGCGCTTGGCGATGGAGCGCGGATCGCGGTCGTAGGCCTTGCCGTCGCCTGGCTCGATCACGTCGCACTGCAGGAACAGCGTGGTTTCTTCAAAGAATGGATCGATGTTGGCCGTGCTGGGATCAGGCATGAGCTGCATGTCGGAGGCTTCAATGCCTTTCCAGCCAGCCACGGAAGAGCCGTCGAACGCATGACCCGACGTGAACTTGTCTTCGTCGAAGTGGGACACGGGCACGGTGACGTGCTGCTCTTTGCCCCGGGTGTCGGTGAAGCGGAAGTCAACGAATTTCACTTCGTTGTCTTTCACCAGTTGCATCACATCTGCGACGGTCTTGGCCATCAAATACTCCTGTAGCTGGGTGAGTGGAAATTGAAAAACGACGCTGCTGATAAGCAGAATGTGTGCCACAAATTGGTTCACACGTCGGCACGAGGACTCCCCTGGCTCACGGGGCTGCGGCGATTATGTCGCAGGCCGCGCGCCACAAAGGGTCGCGGCTCGCCCACTTGCAGGTCTATTTGCCCACCACAGCGCACGATGGCGGGCAAACGCCGCTGCAATGCACGCGCTTGGTGCGAATCGATACCGCACCAAAACAGTGCAATCTAGGAACGCACCATTTCAGGGCCAAGCTGGGCGCCGTGTGCGTGGAGCCCCGCCAACAACGCAGCGTAAGCAGGCGCCACCACCGAAACCGCGCCTTTCACACCCAGTTCAATATGGCGTCCGAACTCGGGATGATCGACGCTGGGAAGGCTGAACACTTTCACCGCATGGGCGAGCTCGAGCTGCTCCATCAGGGGTGTGAGCGCCGCCTCCATTGCGCCAAACACAATCACGGAGCGCTCTTCCCACGCTCCCTGCCGGTGGTGCTGCGCATAGACGGTGTCCAGCACGCCTTCGATCATCGGCCAGGCCATGACCGGAAAGCCCGGCACAAAGTGGACTTGACCGCCCCCGGGGCCGTCACAGCTGAAGCCAGGGATCTTGTTGTAGGGGTTGTGAACGATGCGGGCCCCCACCGGGAAAACGCCCATGTTGTACCGGTGCACGTTGTCAGGTCGCTCCGGATCAAAGACCTCGTTCCGCTCGGCAGCCAGATCGCGCATGCGCGATTCGATGAGTTCCCTGGCCTGCGGATGCAACGCCAGCTCCACCCCGAGTGCAGCCGCCGCGCATTGACGGGTGTGGTCGTCCGGCGTGGCACCAATGCCACCACAGCAAAACACGGCATCACGGCTGGCGAAGGCATCGCGCAAGGCGTCCGTGATGCGCGTGCGATCGTCTCCAACCAGACGCACCCACGAAAGCGCCAGACCGCGACGGGACAGCAGCTCAATCACCTTGGGAAGGTGCTTGTCACTGCGTTTGCCGGACAGTATTTCGTCACCAACGATGATCAAGCCAAATTCTGGGGTCATGTGCGGTCGGACGGCGTCTGAGGGAGGGAGGGTGGCGAATCTTCGGGCGGAGCCAGCAAGGTCGGCTCAGCCGCGGCTGGCTCCCGGCGGCTGGCAACGGCGTCGACCACGTCTAGGGTCGTTGCGCGCTGACGCTGCAAAACCGTGAGGCAGAAATGCGCGAACCAGAGCGAGGCAAAGGCGAACACGAGCGTGTACACCCAGATGGCCACGGGCACCAGCAGAGGCGCCAGCGCAATGAACATGGCTCCGGAAGCCCACAGCAGACTGGGTGCAGCGCCGAGATAACCGCTCAGGACGCCAATGACGAGCAGGCTGCCGCGGTGCTGCCGAAGAATGGCCTTGCGCTCGTCGCTGCTGGCATGGACGGCCAACGCATCAAAGGCAAACACGCGGTAGGTCAACCAGCCCCAGATAAGGGGGGGCAGTATCAACACGAGGGGCGGCACCAGCCACAGCGGCATGGACAACACGAGCGCGATGACCGCCAGCAGGGTCGAGCCCAGCGACCACAGGACGCTCGCAAACAGCGACCCACCATGCTTGCGCTCCAGTGCCGGGAACCGGCGCTGGCTCACCAGTTCAACCATCGCTGGCGTCATGAAAACAGCGACCAGCAGCAGACACAGCAGGACGATCAGTGGCGTTGCCATCACGAGCACCAGCAGTGGTGCGAAGACCGTGCGCAGCGAGCCCAACCCCAGGCGCTCCAGCCAACCCAGGAAGGCCTGCACCAGATCAAACGCTTCCAGCCAGGCCGCGACCGAGGCCACGGCGTTTTCCCAGAAGAAGTACCCCAGGCCAAACGAGAGTACGACCATGAGGATCAGTGGCAGGAACGACAGCGCGATCACGCGGGGATGCACGCAATAGGCAACAGCCCGCCAGAAGGAATCGAACAGCAACGACATGGCGGCAAGAATACATCCATTCGATTGCAAAGACGGGGTGGCCCGGGGCCTGCGAGCCGTGCACACCGGCGCTAGCATCGCACCATGAATCGAATCGACATCCATGGCATTGCACTTGAAGTGGCCCATATTCCAGGCCCCACCGACCGAGCACCTCTGGTGTTTCTGCACGAAGGCTTGGGGAGTGTGGCCATGTGGGAGCAGCGGGGCAGGAACTGGCCGGTTGAAGTCTGCCAATCGACCGGGCGTGCGGGCTGGCTGTACTCGCGCCGGGGTTACGGCCTGTCTGACCCGGTGGTCGACGTGCGAGGGCCATCGCGCTGGCAGGATCGATGGCACATCGGGCGCCATGAGCCCGACTACATGCACCAGGAGGCGTGGCATGTCCTGCCTCACCTGCTCGACGCGCTTGGCGTCTCCCGTCCGGTGCTGATCGGCCATTCGGACGGCGCCACGATCGCGCTCCTGCACGCCAGCAAGCACCCCGTTTCGGCCTGTGTCGCCATCGCGCCGCACGTCTTCGTCGAAGACGTGTCTCTTCAAGCCATCGATAGAGCCCGGGCGCTGTATGAGCGTCACCCCGGCGAGCTTCGCCAGCGGCTGTCTCGCTACCACGCCGACGTCGACAACGCTTTCTGGCAATGGAACGACGTCTGGCTCAGCACCCCCTTCAGGGAGTTCGATGTTCGCGCGGAATGTGAGTCCATTGCGGCGCCGCTGCTCCTGGTGCAAGGCATGGGCGACGAATACGGGACCATGGCGCAACTCGAAGCGATCAGCCTGGCGGCTCGGCACGCGCAGCGGGTCGAATTGCCTGAATGCGGTCACAGCCCACACCGCGATCAGCCAGACGCCCTCACTCGCGCCGTGAAGGAGTTCCTGAGTCTCGCGCCCTGACTGCACATTTGTGGCTAGGCGCTCAAAAAGGCGTTGTGCACAATCGCGGGAGCGCGTTCAGTGTGTTGGCCTGCAACGCAGGCGACGCAAAACCGCCCACAAACCCCAAGGAATTCACGCGAAAGCAAGGCAGTCCGACCAACGCCTGCGGTGAACGGCAGACAAGCGCCTACACTTTGATACAAATCGACGTCTCACCCACCCAAAATGAATACTTGGAACAACCCATGGCTGCTCGCCGTGCTAGCGCCCGTCCTGCTGGCGCTGGGCGCGTTCCTGCATCGCCTGTGGGTGGACAGGCAAGCCCGGGAGCGACGTCGCATTCCCAAACACTGGCCGCTGAGCACCCGCGCGCTCGCCAACAGCGAGGAAGCTCGCGTCTGGCATTGGCTGGCACGGGCGTTCTACGACCACCACGTCATGATCAAGTTGCCGGTGACACGCTTCACCCTGCCCCGCGATCGTGAACAAGGCGTGGAGTGGTACAAGCTTCTTGGGGGGGTGTATTGCACCTTCACGGTGTGTCGGTCCGATGGACGGGTTCTCGGCTGCCTGGACGTTCCAGGCAGTGCTGGACTGCCGCGCAGCACCCGCACACTCAAACACTCCCTGCTGACCCAATGCGGCCTGCCCTACTGGGTTGTGCGCTCCAACAGCTTGCCCACAGTGGCCGAGATCCGGGCTGAATTCCTGGGTGAATCGTCGCTCAACCATTCGATGCGCGAACGCGAGATGGAAGAACGCGCCATCATCGCGGCCCAGGCCAATCTGCGCACGGTGCTGACACGCCAGCGAAGCAACCGCAGCAGCGACTTCGGACCGCTGTCGAGCTGGCCCAACAGCACCACGGGTGAACCCCGCAGTGACTTCAACTCCCAGTGGCAGGAAAACTCCTTCCTCATGCCCCTGGACAGCCGCAAAGGCGACCTGCTTTAAACCCCGTCTCAGGCCGGCGAAGCGGTCTTTTTCGACAAAGCGGACACCTCATCCGCAGTAAGCCAACGCCACTGGCCCGGCATGAGGTCGGCACCGAGTGAAAGACCGCCAATGGTCGAACGGTGCAAGGACTCCACGCGATTCCCAACGGCCGCCACCATCCGCTTGACCTGGTGATACTTGCCCTCGGTCAGGGTCAGTCTCAAGTGGTGATCGCTCGCCGCTTCGCAAGCGTGCGCACGCACTGGCTTGGGGTCATCGTCCAACACCACGCCCTCCAGCAAACGAGCAATCTGACGTGCGTCCAGTGGATGTTTGACCTCCGCTTCGTAAACCTTTGGCACATGGTGACGTGGCGAAGTCATGCGATGGATGAACTTTCCATCGTCTGACAACAAAAGCAATCCGGTGGTGTCTTGATCCAGGCGACCCACCGCCTGCACACCCGCCGCCGCACCGCCACCACGCTGGCGCAGTGGCGCAGGCAACAAGGTGTATACGCTGGGGTAGGTGCTCGGCTTTTGTGAACACTCATACCCCGGCGGCTTGTGCAACAGCAGATAAGCCAGCTGGTGGTATTGCCAGCGCTCACCCTGCACCTGAAAGATGAACCCTTCCTCTTGGAACATGGCCGTCGGGTCTGTGCAAGGCTGGAGATCGTCGCCCACCAGCACCAGGCCCTGCTGTACGAGGCCCATACAAACGCGGCGCGTGCCAAAGCCTTGAGAGAAAAGAATGTCCTGCAGTTGCATCATGATTCGGGAATTGTCGCCGGTTGCGCGAGTCCGACGCTCTCTTGCACAAAATGCATCGCGCAACGAACCGAATCACCTCTGCTGAAAATGAAGCAACGGATCAAAGCATGGCTGCCCAAGCCAGATAGCGTTCGCAACAACCGCTGGCTGCGATGGATGGGCCCTCTGCTGACCCAACAAAGGCTCTGGCATTTCAGTCGCAAAGGCATCGCGATGGGCGTGGCCGTGGGTGTGTTCTTTGGGTTGCTGCTGCCCGTCGCCCAGATACCGGTATCGGCGGCGGTTGCCGTGCTGCTCAGAGCAAATCTGCCCATGGCGGTGGCGAGCACACTGGTGACCAACCCTGTGACATTTGGACCGGTCTACTACGGGGCCTACAGACTGGGCAAAGCGGTGCTCGGAGAGCCCGAGTTATCTGACGGCCAAGCCAGGGTTGAACTGGATGGCGCTTCATCGCTCGTCGTGCAGGAACGCGATTGGCGAGAGCGCCTGGCAGCCGGGCTGGAGCACCTCAAAGGTGTCGGCAAGCCGATGGCCACCGGGTTGGCCATCGTCGCGTCGGTCAGCGGGCTCGCCGTGTATTTCGTGGTGAGCGGTGTGTGGGTGATCAAGACCCGCTACGAACGCCGGCGGCGTCTGCGCAAACGCGCATGAGTGCCTCGACGGCTGCAAAGGCCACGCTCCAACAGTCGTTGGCGCACTCTGCAGAGCGGCTTCGTAGAGCAAGTCGTAGCCCAACTCGAGTAGCGCATCAACTTGTACAAGTGATGTGAGTTGGGGTTCACTGAAAGTGATCTATGGGACAGTGGGCTCCATACGCTTGAACCCCATACGCGCCAGATAACATCCGCGTCCGCCGTCAATTTCAGTCAGCAGCATGGGTTGTCCCATCCTAAGTGACTGGATTTCGCAGCTTCAACCAAGGAGTCGTCATGACAGAGAGCAAAGACCTCGCCCGGGCACAGTTTGCCGAACACCGGCAGGCTGACAAACACTCTTCACGGGAGTACATCTCTGCGGCCATCAGCGCGCCGTCATCAGGCGCATTTGGCCAGGGCTGCCGCGGAGCCCCACAAGTACCTGACGACATCTGAGGATGCCAAGGTACGTGACGAGCAACGCGAAAATTGGTGGAGCTGGGGGGATTCGAACCCCCGTCCGCAAGCCTTCTTCGAGCAGTTCTACATGTGTAGCCGTCTGTTTTGAGTCTCGCCGCCCGAGTCGCGCAGTGGCACGCTAAACGGGAAGCCAGCATCCTTGAATCTCACCCAGCGCCAAGGTGCCCGACGCTGAGCCAGCCGATGTAAATATCCTCGCAGCCGGGAGGTCTTGCGACCCCCTTGCCCAGCCCATCGGCCTGCTGTTGCGAGGCTCACCGGTGTTTAAGCGGCGAGTGCGAAACGTTCGTCGTTTGCAGTTGGTTTTTTTCTGCGGATTAACGAGGTGACAGAACCTCGACATGCCCTGCTGCGCGTCCGAACCCACGTCGAAACCAGTGCAGCCCCAAGATAGGCAGTTTATGCCAGTTCAAGCAATTTCAAGAGCTCCGAGGGAGAAGAAATTTCAGCATCTGCGTGCCAAGTGCTGATGTCGGCACCGTGACCGAGGTATCCGTACAGCGCCGCCACGGTCGGCATGCCAGCCGCCTTGCCGGCCAGGATGTCACGCTCGTCGTCACCGACGTAGATGCAATGGGCGGACGCAACGTCGAGGCGACGAGCCGCTTCGAACAAGGGCTCCGGGTGAGGCTTGGCGTGGGGAGTCGTGTCCCCGCAAATCATGACGGAGGCGGACGAAAAAAGCCCCATGGCCCGAGCGATGGGGATCGCGAAGCGTTGTGATTTATTGGTGACCACGCCCCACCTCAAACCACGCGCCACCAGCTCCCCCAGCAACTCCTGCACACCAACGAAAGCCTGTGTACGCTGAATAAGAGAGTCCTCGTAGGCCGCGAAAAATTCCTCTTTCAAAGCAGGGTAGCCGCCGTCATCCGGCGATATGCCGAACGCGACCCGCAGCATGCCGCGAGCGCCAGAGCCCGCATGCGCTCTGTAGCACGCTGGAGCGAGACTTGGCAGCCCCCGACGCACACGCATCCCGTCGACCGCAGCACCCAGATCAGGCGCGCTGTCGATCAACGTGCCGTCCAGATCGAACAACACGACCCGAACGTCTGAGAACCGCGGCTTGGTCATGACCGGCGTGTGGCGAACAGGTAGTTCACGCTGGTGTCTTCATCGAGCCAGTAGCGCCTCGTCAAAGGGTTGTACTGCATGCCGCGCGTCTGCTCGACAGCGAGATCGGCGGATCTGCAATGCGCAGCCAACTCGCTCGGCCGTATGAACTTCGCATACTCGTGCGTGCCCTTCGGCAGCAACTGCAACACATACTCAGCCCCCAGGATCGCAAACAAAAAAGCCTTGGGGTTGCGATTCAGGGTGGATAGAAACACCCACCCCCCCGGTTTGACCAACGTCGAACACGCCCTCACCACCGACCCAGGATCGGGGACGTGCTCCAACATCTCCATGCACGTCACAACATCAAACTCACCGGGATGCTCCTGCGCCATGGCCTCGGCACTGATCTCTTGATAGCTGACATTGGAGGTACCCGCTTCAAGTGCGTGCAATTGCGCCACACGCAGCGCCTTGGCAGAGAGATCAATCCCGGTTACCTTCGCGCCCTTGCGCGCCATCGAGTCCGACAAAATTCCGCCGCCACACCCAATATCGACCACGCGTTTGCCTGCCAATCCCGCCAATCGATCAATCCATTCCAAGCGGAGTGGGTTGATTTGATGCAAAGGTCGAAATTCACTTTCGGGATCCCACCAGCGATGGGCCAGGTCAGAAAATTTGGCGAGTTCGGCGGGATCGGCATTGACGTTGGAGTTCATGGCGTGATTATCGTCAGCACAATAAAAAACCGCGCCGAAGCGCGGTTTTTAGTTCAGCACAGAACCAGTTCAGTTCTTGCGGGTGCCGACCACTTCGACTTCCACGCGGCGGTTCTTGGCGCGGCCTTCTTTGGTCTTGTTGTCTGCCACCGGCTGGGTCAGGCCCTTGCCTTCGGTGTAGATGCGGTTGCTTTCGATGCCCTTGCTGACCAGGTAAGCCTTAACAGCTTCAGCACGGCGGTTCGACAGGGCTTGGTTGTAGCCAGCAGCGCCGGTGGAGTCGGTGTGACCCACAGCGATCACGACTTCCAGAGCGATACCAGACACCTTGCCAGCCAGATCGTCCAGCTTGGCTTTGCCTTCGGGCTTCAGCACAGCCTTGTCGAAATCAAAGAAAGCGTCAGCGGCGTAGGTCACTTTGGACGCCACTGGAGCGGGTGCGGGGGCTGGTGCAGGAGCCGGTGCAGGCGCAGCAGCGGGTGCTGGTGCCGGAGCTGGTGCGGGAGCCGGTGCAGGAGCAGCAGCCGGAACAATCGCGCCGTCGCAGCCTTGAGCAGCGGTGGCAGGCGTCCAGTTGGCATCGCGCCAGCAGAGTTCATTCGTGCCGTTTTTCCAGACCAGCTCGCTGGTGCCATTGCGCCAGTTGTCGATGGTTTGGGCGCCAGCGGCCGTTGCCATGGCGGCGGTTGCCAAAAGCATTGCCACTTTGTTAAGTTTTTTCATGGTTTTCCTCTATATAAGCCGCAGACAGACTGCGTGACAAAAACGACGCTTCAAGTGACCACCACTAAAAACGCTGGAATTTATTGTGCCACAAGCTCGTATTGACCGACGGTCAGGCCGCGGTAGCGCGACCATGCTGCACAGCGCCTCGAAGCATTCGTTGCAGAAGCACAACAAACAAGCGCGGACTGACGCAGGGAGCATGCCGCGTAAAATCTTGGGCTGCCAACAGGCCAACACACGCACCTCACTCCTCGCTCATGACACAGTTTGCCAAAGAGACCTTGCCTATCAGTCTAGAAGAGGAGATGCGCAGAAGCTACCTCGACTACGCAATGAGCGTGATTGTGGGGAGAGCTCTGCCAGACGCACGGGACGGCCTCAAGCCGGTCCATCGGCGGGTGTTGTTTGCGATGCACGAGCTCAACAACGACTGGAACCGCCCTTACAAAAAGTCGGCGCGTATCGTGGGCGACGTCATCGGTAAGTATCACCCTCATGGCGACAGTGCGGTGTACGACACCATCGTCCGCATGGCACAGGACTTCTCACTGAGGCACATGCTGGTCGATGGCCAGGGCAACTTTGGCTCTGTGGACGGAGATAACGCGGCTGCGATGCGTTACACGGAAATCCGGCTGTCGAAGATTGCGCACGAAATGTTGGCGGATATTGACAAGGAGACTGTCAATTTCGGCCCCAACTACGACGGTTCTGAAAAGGAGCCTCTGGTCTTGCCATCTCGACTTCCCAATTTGCTCGTGAACGGCTCTGCGGGCATCGCGGTGGGCATGGCCACCAACATTCCGCCGCACAACCTGAACGAGGTGGTTGACGCTTGCCTGCACCTGCTCAAAAGCCCCGGGGCTTCGATCGATGAGCTGATGGAGATCATCCCCGCGCCCGATTTCCCGACGGCGGGGATCATTTACGGCATCAACGGGGTGAAAGACGGCTATCGCACAGGCCGCGGTCGCGTGGTCATGCGCGCCAAGTGCCACTTTGAAGATATTGATCGAGGACAGCGCCAAGCCATCATCGTGGATGAGCTGCCCTACCAGGTGAACAAGAAGACCCTGCAGGAGCGCATTGCCGAGCTCGTGCACGAGAAGAAAATCGAGGGGATCAGCCACATTCAGGACGAATCCGACAAGTCGGGAATGCGTCTGGTGATCGAGCTCAAGCGCGGCGAAGTGCCTGAAGTGGTGCTCAACAACCTGTACAAGCAAACGCAACTGCAGGATACGTTTGGCATCAACATGGTGGCGCTGGTGGATGGACAGCCCCGCTTGTGCAACCTGAAAGACCTGATCCAGGTCTTTCTGGAGCACCGCCGCGAAGTGGTCACGCGGCGAACCGTGTTCAACCTGCGCAAGGCGCGCGAACGTGGCCATGTGCTCGAAGGCCTCGCTGTGGCGTTGGCCAATATTGACGACTTCATCCGCATCATCCGCGAGTCTCCGACGCCACCCGTCGCGAAGGCAGAGCTGATGGCCCGGCCTTGGGACAGCCAACTGGTGCGTGAGATGTTGACCCGCACGCGCGCAGATGGCGGTGTGATCAACGCGGACGACTACCGGCCGGAGGGTCTGGAGAAGGCGTTTGGCATGGGCACGGACGGCCTCTACCGCCTGTCTGAAACGCAAGCGCAGGAAATCCTGCAAATGCGCTTGCAGCGTCTCACGGGGCTGGAGCAAGACAAGATCGTGGCCGAGTACCGTGAAGTGATGGGCGAGATCGACGATCTGCTGGACATCCTGTCCAAGCCGGAACGCGTGTCGACCATCATCGGGGATGAGCTGACCGTTGTGAAACAGGAGTTCGGCCAGACCAAACTGGGCGCGCGCCGCAGTGAGATCGAGCACAACGCCCAGGATTTGGCAACGGAAGACCTCATCACGCCCACCGACATGGTGGTCACGCTCAGCCACAGCGGCTACATCAAGAGCCAGCCCCTGTCCGAGTACCGCGCGCAGAAACGTGGAGGCCGCGGCAAGCAGGCGACGGCCACCAAGGAAGATGACTGGATCGATCAGCTCTTCATTGCGAACACGCACGACTACATTCTTTGTTTCTCCAACCGCGGCCGGCTGTATTGGCTCAAAGTGTGGGAGGTTCCTGCAGGCTCGCGTGGCTCGCGCGGGCGTCCCATCGTCAACATGTTTCCGCTGCAGGAAGGCGAAAAGATCAACGTCGTTCTCCCATTGACCGGCGAGATGCGGACCTTCCCATCCGACCGCTATGTGTTCATGGCCACCTCGATGGGCACAGTCAAAAAGACGGCCCTCGACGAGTTCAGCAACCCACGCAAGGCCGGCATCATTGCGGTGGATCTTGATGAGGGCGACTTCCTGATCGGCGCAGCACTCACCGACGGGCAGCACGATGTGATGTTGTTCAGCGACGGCGGCAAAGCGGTGCGCTTTGATGAGAACGACGTGCGCCCCATGGGGCGCAACGCACGAGGTGTCCGCGGCATGATGATTGAAGACACACAAAGTGTCATCGCCATGCTGGTCGCTGAAGACGAGGCGCAGAGTGTCCTCACAGCCACCATCAACGGCTACGGAAAGCGCACACCCATCACCGAGTACACGCGCCACGGTCGCGGTACCAAAGGGATGATCGCGATTCAGCAAAGCGAACGCAATGGCAAGGTGGTGGCTGCCACCCTGGTGCATACGGACGATGAGATCATGCTCATCACCGACAAGGGCGTTCTGGTGCGCACGCGCGTCTCCGAAATTCGCGAAATGGGGCGCGCCACGCAGGGCGTCACGCTCATCGCGCTCGATGAAGGCGCGGAGCTCTCAGGCCTTCAACGCATTGTTGAAAACGACGCGAACGTCCCCGAGCTGGGTGACTCGAGCGAGGCGGACGACACGGGCACAGAGGCGTGATGGCGCGCCCGTACAACTTTTCGGCGGGCCCTGCCGCCATGCCTGCAGAAGTGCTGCAACAGGCTGCGGCAGAAATGCTGGACTGGCGCGGCAGCGGCATGAGCGTGATGGAAATGAGCCACCGCGGCCAGGAATTCGGCACCATTCTGAAGACGGCCGAAGCGGACCTGCGCGAACTGCTTGCCATCCCGGCGCATTTTCGCGTCCTGTTCATGCAGGGTGGCGGGCTGGCCGAGAACGCGATCGTGCCGCTGAATCTCTCGCGCGGCGAAGCGGTGGATTTCGTGGTCACGGGCAGCTGGAGTCAGAAGTCATTCAAGGAAGCGCGCCGCTACTGCACGGCGCGTGTGGCCGCCAGCAACGAGCCGGATCACCACACATCGCTGCCAGCCCCTTCTACCTGGCAACTCGGCCAGGACGCACGCTACGTCCACGTCTGCACCAACGAAACCATCAACGGTATCGAGATGCAGGAACTGCCCGACCTTCGGGCACTCGGATGCGATGTGCCCTTGGTGATCGACTTTTCTTCGCATGTGGCTTCGCGCCCCGTGGACTGGTCGAGAGTGGGTGCCGCATTCGGCGGCGCTCAGAAGAACCTCGGCCCTGCCGGACTCACGCTCGTTGTGGTGCGCGAGGATTTGCTCGGCCATGCCATGCAGATATGCCCCACGGCGTTCGACTACAAGACGGTCGCAGACAACCACTCGATGTACAACACGCCACCCACTTTCGCCATCTACATGGCGGGGTTGACCTTCCAATGGCTCAAGCGCCAGACCGAGGGCAAGCTGCAGGGTGTGGCCGCCATGGAGGCGCGCAACATTGCCAAGGCGAGCCTGCTGTACAGCTACATCGATCAGTCTGCGCTGTACCACAACGACGTATCAGTTAACTGCCGGTCGCGCATGAACGTGCCCTTCTTCCTGCGCGACGAGTCGCGCAATGACGCCTTCCTGTCGGGCGCCAAGTCGGCGGGTCTGCTGCAACTCAAAGGGCACAAATCGGTGGGTGGCATGCGCGCGAGCATCTACAACGCCATGCCCATCGAGGGTGTCCAGGCGCTGGTGGATTACATGCGCCACTTTGAAAAAACACAGGCCTGAAGCCATGACAGCCCCCTCACAGTCTGAAGCCCTGGGTGCTCTGCGCATCCAGATTGATGCGCTCGATCAGCAATTGCTGGCACTGCTCAACCAGCGCGCTCGCGTGGCCGAAGAGGTCGGCGACATCAAGCGGGCAGAAGGATCCCCCTTCTTCCGGCCCGACCGAGTGGCACAGGTCATCGAGAAGATTCAGAAAGCCAACCAGGGGCCACTGCTCAATCAGCATGTGGGCGCCATCTGGCGGGAAATCATGTCGGCCTGCCTTGCCCTCGAGGCGCCGCAACGGGTGGCCGTTCTGGGGCCGCAAGGCACGTTCTGCGAGCAGGCGGCGATCGAGTTCTTCGGCAGTGCCGCCAACCTGATCTACTGTGCCAACTTCGACGAGGTGTTCCATGCCACCGCAGCGGGCACGGCGCAGTTTGGCGTGGTCGGCATGGAGAACTCCACAGAAGGGGTGGTTGCGCGTTCGCTCGATCTGTTCCTGCGCTCGCCGGTACACGTGGTGGGCGAAGTCAGCCTGCTGGTGCGGCACAACCTGCTGCGCCAGCTCAACCATCTCGATGGCATCGAAGTGGTGATGGCGCACCCACAGGCACTTGCCCAGTGCCAGCACTGGCTCTCGCAGCACTTGCCCGATGCCGAACGGCGTGCCGTCTCCAGCAATGCCGAGGGCGCGCGACTGGCGGCAGAGAACCCTTCGTGGGCCGGCTTGGCCAGCGAGCGCGCAGCGGCCCAGTTCGGACTGAACATCGTGTCGCACGCCATTCAGGACGAGGCCTACAACCGCACCCGGTTCGCCGTGATTGCGCTACCACAGACCCTCGCCATGCCACCCGCTTCCGGGCGCGACTGCACCAGCCTCGTGGTGTCGGTGCCCAACCGTCCTGGCGCTGTGCATGACCTTCTCGTGCCCCTCAAGAACAACGGCGTATCCATGACTCGGTTTGAGTCCCGCCCGGCCAAGTCCGGGCAATGGGAGTACTACTTCTACATCGATATCGCTGGCCATCCCTCGCAGCCGCACGTGGCCGCTGCGCTCAGAGAACTGCAGGGCCTTTGTGCGTTCTACAAGGTTCTGGGTGCTTACCCGGTGAACGAATGATGTTTGAACAATTGGGACTGATCGGCTGCGGCATGATGGGCGGCTCGTTCGCGCTCGCTCTCAAGCGGGCCGGTCTGGTCAAGCGCGTGGTGGGATACAGCAAATCGCCCTCCACCACCGAACGCGCCCGACAACTCGGCGTGATCGATGTGGAAGCGCCATCGGCGCTGCTGGCGGTGTCTGGCGCTGACCTCGTGCTTCTGGCGGTGCCCGTCTCGGCCACTGAAGCGACGTTCAAGGCCATTCGGCACCTGGTGCGCAGCAATGTGCTGATCATGGACGTCGGGTCGACCAAACGGGAAGTGATCGACGCCGCGCGACGCGTGCTCAAGGACCAGGTCGGCGTGTTCGTTCCGGCTCACCCGATTGCAGGCAAGGAAGTGGCCGGCGTCGAGCACGCAGACGCCGAGCTCTACCACGGTCGC
Organism: Hydrogenophaga sp.; assembly: GCF_019264445.1. Taxonomy (GTDB): domain Bacteria; phylum Pseudomonadota; class Gammaproteobacteria; order Burkholderiales; family Burkholderiaceae_C; genus Hydrogenophaga. The sequence goes on along the minus strand of NZ_JAHVAB010000044.1, from coordinate 41,805 downwards.
CAGGTCATCCTCACGCCCATCGAGCGAACACTGACGGCCCAGCTCGAGAAGGCGAATCAGCTCTGGACCGCGCTGGGTTGCCACGTCAAGCACATGTCCCCGGAAGCGCACGACGCCGCCTACGCGGCTGTGAGCCACCTGCCGCATATGGTGTCGTTTGCGCTGATGAACGCCATCGAAAGCCAGTCACAGGGGCAGGACTTCCTGTCACTGGCAGGCCCCGGCTTTCGCGACTTCACCCGCATCGCAGCCAGCGATCCCGCGGTCTGGCGAGACATCCTGATGTCCAACCGCGAAGAGTTGCTGGCGCAGTCGCGCCACTTTCAGCGCGCGCTTCATGCGCTGGAAACAGCCATCAATGCCGGCAACCCGGATGCACTCGAAACCTTGATCGAACAAGCCAGCAGCGCGCGCGCGCGCTGGCGCATGACGGCCGTCAAGCCCCGCACCTGAGCGCTGCCCGTGGCAGCGCTTTCCAACTTCCGCGCATGTTTCCCACCTCCTTCCTCGACATTCCACCGCTGACCAACGCTGGCGGTACGGTGCGTCTGCCCGGCTCCAAGAGCATTTCCAATCGCGTTCTGCTCCTCGCCGCATTGAGCGATGGGCATACCGATATCGCAGACCTGCTCGACTCGGACGACACGCGTGTGATGCTCAAGGCCCTGCAAGAGCTGGGCTGCCGGATCGAAACCCAGCCCGACGGTGCGGTCCGCATCCAGGGCCTGGGAGGCCAACTTCCCGTGGCGCAGGCCCATTTGTTTCTGGGCAACGCGGGCACTGCGATGCGCCCGCTCACCGCATCACTGGCGCTGCTGGCAGCGCAGCATGGCGGCGCCTTTGAACTCAGCGGCATCGCGCGCATGCACGAGCGCCCCATCGGTGATCTGGTGGATGCGTTGCGCCAGCTCGGCTGTCCGGTGGTCTACCTCAACAACGAAGGGTTCCCCCCGCTCAAACTCGGCAACGGTCAGACCTCACCCCTGCAGCTGGACCGACCCATTCGCGTGCGGGGCGATGTCTCCAGCCAGTTCCTCACCGCCCTGCTGCTCGCGCTGCCACTCGTGGCACACAAGCAGGATGTGGTCATTGAGGTCGCGGGCGAGTTGATCTCGCGCCCGTACATTGAAATCACGGTCAATCTGCTGGCGCGTTTCGGTGTGGCCGTACAGCGAGACGGATGGCAACGCTTCACCATCCCGGCCGGCAGTCGCTACCAATCGCCAGGTCGTATCGCAGTGGAAGGCGACGCCTCATCGGCCAGCTACTTCATTGGCCTGGGCGCCATCGCTGCTGCCGCGCCGGGCTCCCGAGGCATCACCATCGAAGGTGTGGGCCTCTCGTCCATCCAGGGCGACATTCTGTTCGTGGACGCAGCGCGTCTGATGGGCGCACGCATCACCGGCGAAGCCAACAGCCTGCACATTGAACGCGGCGACTGGCCCCTGAAGGCCATCGACCTGGATTGCAACCACATCCCGGACGCCGCCATGACGCTGGCGGTCATGGCGCTCTACGCCGAAGGCACCACCACCTTGCGCAACATTGGCAGCTGGCGCGTGAAGGAAACCGATCGCATTGCCGCCATGGCCACCGAATGCCGCAAGCTCGGCGCGTCGGTAGAAGAAGGGGCGGACTACATCCGCATCACGCCGCCTGCAAGTCCTCATGCGTGGCGAGCTGCATCGATCCACACCTACGACGACCACCGCGTCGCCATGTGCTTTTCGCTGGCCGCCTTCAATCCAGCCCGGTTGCCGGTTCGGATTGAAGACCCCAAGTGCGTCGCCAAAACCTTTCCCGACTACTTCGAAACGCTCTTCGAGTGCTGCGTCACACCGGTTGAGCACATTCCCGTGATCTGCGTCGACGGGCCCACCGCGTCGGGCAAGGGCACGCTGTCTGCAGAGGTCGCCGCAAGACTGGGCTACCACCTCCTGGATTCCGGCGTGTTGTACCGACTGGTCGGACTGGCCGCCGAACGGGCAGGTTTGTCGACCGGCGAAGCCGATCTCAAAGACCCACAGCAGCAGATGCGGCTGGGAGAGCTGGCCGCGAGCCTGCAGGTGCGCTTTGATGGTTTGCGAACGCTGTTCGAAGGCCAGGACGTGACCGACGACCTGCGCACTGAAGCCGCAGGCATGGCCGCCTCGCGGGTGTCTGCCGTGCCGGCAGTGCGGGCTGCCCTGCTGGACCTGCAACACGCCTTCCGGCGACTCCCGGGCCTTGTCGCGGACGGGCGAGACATGGGCACCGTCATCTTCCCCGACGCGCAGATGAAGGTGTTTCTCACGGCCAGCACAGAGCAGCGGGCCCTTCGACGACATAAGCAATTGATTTCAAAGGGATTTGCTGCTAACATCGCAGACCTTCTGGGGGACTTGAAGGCGCGCGATCTGAGGGACACATCCCGCACACACGCACCACTCAAGCCCGCCGAAGACGCTATGCAACTGGACAACTCCGGCATGGACATCGATCAATCGGTGCAGCAGGTGTTGGACTGGTGGCACAGCAAAACGGCGTTTTCGGGCAACTGAACACGCCATCCTTGATGGCCCAGACGGCACCGCCGGGCGCTCCCAGCCCGCATGCTTGATGGTTCTTTTCACTTAACCCCGCGGTGTCACGCACCGCAATGTCAACACCACCCATACGTCGTTTTCTGCGCCAGCCGGCCCAGCCGGATGTCTTGCGTCGACGCTGAGTGGTTTAGGAAATTCAATGTCTGAATCTTTTGCCGCCCTGTTTGAAGAGTCCCTGAAACGCGCCGAAATGCGCTCGGGCGAAGTCATCACCGCCGAGGTGGTTCGCATCGAACACAACCACGTGGTGGTCAACGCTGGCCTCAAGTCCGAAGCCTACGTGCCGCTCGCCGAATTCAAGAACGACCAGGGCGAACTCGAAGTGCAGGTCGGCGACTTCGTGTCGGTGGCCATCGACTCCGTCGAAAACGGCTTCGGCGACACCCTGTTGTCGCGCGACAAGGCCAAGCGTCTGGCTTCGTGGATGTCGCTGGAGAAAGCGCTCGAGTCCGGCGAGTTCGTCACCGGTACGACCTCCAGCAAGGTCAAGGGCGGCCTCAAGGTCATGGTCAACGGCATCAGCGCGTTCCTGCCGGGTTCGCTGGTCGACAGCCGTCCGACCAAGGACCTGACCCCGTACGAAAACAAGACCCTGGAATTCAAGGTCATCAAGCTGGACCGCAAGCGCAACAACGTGGTGCTGAGCCGCCGTGCCGTGGTGGAAGCCTCCATGGGCGAAGAGCGCGCCAAGCTGATGGACACCCTGAAGGAAGGCGCCATCGTGCACGGCGTGGTCAAGAACATCACCGAATACGGTGCGTTCGTGGACCTCGGCGGCATCGACGGCCTGCTGCACATCACCGACATGGCATGGCGCCGCGTGCGTCACCCGAGCGAAGTGGTCACGGCCGGTCAGGAAATCACCGCCAAGATCCTCAAGTTCGACACCGAGAAGCACCGCGTCTCGCTGGGCCTGAAGCAAATGGGTGATGACCCATGGATGGGCGTTTCGCGCCGCTACCCGCAAGGCACCCGCATGTTCGGCAAGATCACCAACATCGCCGACTACGGCGCGTTCGTGGAACTCGAGCCAGGCATCGAAGGCCTGGTGCACGTGTCCGAAATGGACTGGACCAACAAGAACGTGGCACCCTCCAAGCTGGTGTCGCTGGGTGACGAAGTCGAAGTCATGGTGCTCGACATCGACGAAGACAAGCGCCGCATTTCTCTGGGCATGAAGCAGTGCCGCGCCAACCCATGGCACGAGTTTGCAGAGCAGACCAAGCGCGGCGACCGCGTCAAGGGCCCGATCAAGTCGATCACCGACTTTGGCGTGTTCGTGGGTCTGGCCGCTGGTATCGACGGCCTGGTTCACCTGTCGGACCTGTCTTGGAACGAAGCCGGCGAAGCCGCCGTGCGCAACTACAAGAAGGGCCAGGAAGTCGAAGCCATCGTGCTGGCGATCGATGTCGAGCGCGAGCGCATTTCTCTGGGCATCAAGCAACTCGATGGCGACCCGTTCACCACCTTCGTGTCGGTCAACGACAAGGGCTCGATCGTGACCGGCAAGGTCAAGACCGTGGACGCCAAGGGCGCTGAAATCGATCTGGGCGAAGACGTGCTGGGTTACCTGCGCGCCAGCGAAATCAGCCGTGACCGCGTGGAAGATGCGCGCAACGTGCTCAAGGAAGGCGACGAAGTCAACGCTGTGGTGGTCAACGTGGATCGCAAGACCCGCAACATCCAGCTGTCCATCAAGGCGAAGGACGCTGCCGACCAGCAAGAAGCGATGGCCAGCCTGAGCCAGCAGTCTTCCCGCGAGAACGCTGGCACCACGAGCCTGGGCGCACTGCTGCGCGCCAAGCTGGACAACAACCAGAACTGAAGTCGAACTGGTTCGACGCAAGGCGAAGCGCTTGTCCATCCGGACAGCGTCTTCGCTGGCGTTGATGCCCACCCCCACACGATCACATGACCCGCAGCGACCTTGTTGAAGCCCTGGCCAGCCGTTTCAGCCAGTTGACCCATCGCGACGCCGAGTTCGCCGTCAAGGCGATCCTGGACGCCATGGGCGATGCGCTGGTGAAAGGCCATCGCATCGAGATCCGTGGGTTTGGCAGTTTTTCCGTGAACCGGCGTTCGCCGCGCATTGGCCGCAACCCTCGCTCCGGCGAGAGCGTGATGATCCCGGAGAAACGGGTGCCGCACTTCAAGCCAGGCAAGGCGCTTCGCGAAGAGGTCGACAAAAAGACCGCGGAGATTCTCGGTTTCGAGAAGCAAAAGGGAGCCTGAGCTTCGGGCTCGCTCGCTACAATCGCCCCACCACAAAAGGGGACGATGTGAAATACCTGATGTGGCTGCTCAATGCAGCCATTTTTTTTGTGCTGTTCGCATTTGCACTGAACAACCAAGACAGCGTCACGCTCCATCTGTTCTTCGGCGCCAGCTGGCAGGCACCTCTGGTGTTGGTGATCCTGGTGGCCCTGGTAGTGGGTGTTTTCCTGGGCGTCGCCGTCATGCTGCCTCTGTGGCTCAGGGCGCGGCGCTCGCGCAGGACAGCAACGTCCTCCTCCGCCCTGCACAGCACCGCATTTGAGGGCGACACCACCCTCCTTCCTCCAGATCCGATCGACCCGCGACATGGACTTTGACTTCACATGGCTGCTGTGGGGCCTTCCGCTGGCTTTTGCACTCGGCTGGGGCGCTTCACGGTTTGACCTGCGCCAGTGGCGCATGGAGAGCCATCAGGCGCCGCGCGCCTACTTCCGCGGCTTGAACCACCTGCTCAACGAACAGCAAGACCAGGCCATCGACGCGTTCATCGAGGCGGTACAGGGCGATCCGGACACAGCGGAGCTTCACTTCGCCCTGGGCAATCTGTTTCGGCGCCGCGGTGACTACGACCGCGCGGTTCGCGTTCACGAACACCTGCTCTCACGTGCCGACATGGATCGCAAGGACCGTGATCGTGCACAACACGCGCTTGCACTGGATTTCCTCAAGGCCGGCTTGCTCGACCGCGCCGAGTCCGCCCTGCACAAGTTGAAGGGCACCGCGTTTGAGGGTGAAGCGCTGCTTGCGCTGCTGGGAATCTACGAGCGCTCGCGCGACTGGCCGCAGGCCAAGGACATCGCGCAACGCCTCGAAGACGCCGATCAGGGGAGCTTTTCCACGAGGCTGGCGCACTACCTCTGCGAAGAATCCGAACTTGCACAGCGCAGCGGCAACAGTGCGCAAGCGCTGGGTCTGCTCGAACGGGCGGTGCAGCGAGCGCCACAACTCGCACGCGGATGGATGGCGTTGTCTGCGCTCAAAGCACAAACCGGCGATACGGCGGGCGCATACGAAGCGCTGAAGCGCCTGAGCGAACACGCGCCGCAAAGCCTGCCGCTCGCGGCCAGTGCGTTGGTGGCGCTCGCGGCACAGACCGGCCGACAAGAAGACGCCAGAGCGCTTCTGCAAGCGAGTCGACAGCGCGCACCCTCTATCGACACCACCGAAGCGCTGGCCGCCCTGAGCGAAAACCCGGAGGCTGCTCGCGATTGCTACCTCGCACATCTGAAGAAAGAGCTGTCGCTGGTGATCGCCACCCAGTGGCTGGACGGGGAAACGCTGTCAGATCCCGAGGCCCAGACCAGGATTGGGCAAACGCTGGAGCAAGCCAGCACACCGCTGCGTCGCTATCGGTGTGCGGCCTGCGGGTTCGAAGCGCGCGTGCACTTCTGGCAATGCCCAGGCTGCCAAACCTGGGACAGCTTCCCCGCGCGGCGCGTGGAAGAGCTGTGAGGAATTAGAGGGCGCTCACGGCGCCCCGTACCCACCACCACCAGGTGTGTGGATTTCGAAGACATCGCCCGGCTTCATCTCGGCCTGGCCAATGTGCCCGAGGTCCTCGCGCGTTCCGTCCGCACGGACCACACGGTTGATCCCGACCTGACCAGGCTGACCACCGGCCATACCGAAAGCGCCGTGGACACGGCCATTGGAGAGAATGCTGGCTGTCATGTCCTCCAGGAAACGCACGCGCCTCACACCACCGTGCCCGCCCTGCCAGCGCCCTTTTCCACCCGAGCCTTCCCGAATCTCGTAGCTCTCCAGGCGAACCGGGAATCGGAACTCCAGAATCTCCGGGTCCGTCAGTCGCGAGTTGGTCATGTGGGTCTGGACCACACTGGTTCCATCAAACCCGTTGCCGGCGCCACTGCCGCCTGAAATAGTCTCGTAGTACTGATGGGCTTCGTTTCCGAACGTGAAGTTGTTCATCGTGCACTGGCTCGCAGCCATCACCCCAAGTGCACCGTACAGCGCATTGGTGATGCAACTCGACGTCTCCACATTGCCCGCCACCACAGAGGCGGGAGCGTTCGGGTTGAGCATGGAGCCCGCGGGAATCACCACTTTCAGCGGTTTCAGGCAGCCCGCATTCAGCGGAATGTCGTCGTCCACGAGGGTGCGGAACACGTACAGAACGGCCGCCATGCACACGGCGGTGGGCGCGTTGAAGTTGTTGATCTGCTGGGGTGACGTGCCCGTGAAATCGATCTCGGCGCTGCGCTGCTCTGCGTTGACACGCACCGTCACCTGGATCTGGGCACCGTTGTCCAACGGGAGCGTGTAGTGACCGTCCTTGAGGCGCGTGATCACACGCCTCACCGACTCCTCGGCGTTGTCCTGCACGTGGCGCATGTAGGCTTCGACCACATCGAGGCCGAACTGGTCCACCATCTTTCGCAGCTCTTGCACGCCTTTTTCGTTGGCGGCAATCTGCGCCTTGAGGTCTGCCATGTTCTGTTGCGGATTGCGCGAAGGGTATTCGCCACTCTGCAACAGCGCCACCATCTCGGCTTCCCGCAAGATGCCGCGATCAACCAGCTTGATGTTGTTGATCTGAACGCCCTCCTCCGCAATGCGCGTCGAAAACGGCGGCATGGAACCGGGCGTTGTTCCGCCAATATCGGCGTGGTGACCCCTCGAGCCCACGTAGAACGTTGGCTGGTTGCCGAGGTACACGGGGGTGATCACGGTCACATCGGGCAGATGGGTACCGCCGTGATAGGGGTCGTTGAGGGCATACACGTCGCCCGGCTGCATCGTCCCCGCGTTCTCACGGATGACCGTCTTGATGCTCTCGCCCATGGAACCCAGGTGCACCGGCATGTGCGGCGCATTGGCGATCAGGTTGCCTTCGGCATCGAACAGGGCGCAGGAAAAATCAAGACGTTCCTTGATGTTGACCGAGTAAGCGGTGTTCTGCAGCTGCAAACCCATCTGCTCTGCGATGTTCATGAACAGGTTGTTGAACACCTCCAGCAACACAGGGTCCACGTTGGTCCCGACGGCGTAGGTGACGCTGCGCGGCACGCGACGGTCGAGCACCAGGTGATCAAGCGCCGTGAGCACCGCCTCCCAGCCGGGCTCCACCACCGTGGTCGCGTTCTTCTCGGCAATGATCGCCGGGCCGGGAATCACATCGCCCGGGCGCAAGTCCTCTCGAACCACGAGGGCGGCATCCAGCCACTCACCACCGGAGTACATGCGGACGGTTTCACGGCGCGGGACTTCACGGGCCGCATTCAGCGGGAAGCGGGGCTCATGAGGGGCATCACCAGGCACCACCGCTTCCACGGAGACCGCCTCCACCACGAGGCCCTTGCCCTCCATCAGAAAGGCAAACCGCTGGCGGTACGCAGACTCAAAGCCCGCCTTGATGGTGGAAAGATCGCCAAACGGAACCACCAGAGCCGCGTCGCTGCCCTCGTACCGCACATGGACGCGGTGGTGCACGGTGGCCTCGCCCGCGTTCACCTGCTGGCGTTGCAACTCCGCCTGAGCCGCATGACCCAAAGCGTCCAGCTTTTCAGCGATGAGGGGCAAGGACGTGGCGAGCAACGGCAGCTCGATGGCCTGCTCCCTGATCACGTTCTGGTCAGCCAGGCCCATGCCATACGCGCTGAGAACCCCCGCCAGGGGATGCACAAACACGCGGGTCATGCCGAGCGCATCGGCCACCAGACACGCATGCTGGCCGCCCGCGCCACCGAAACACTGCAGGGTGTACCGCGTGACGTCGTATCCCCGCGCCACAGAGATCTTCTTGATGGCGTTGGCCATCTGCTGGACCGCGATGTTGATGAAACCCTCTGCCACCTCTTCCGGCAAACGGCCCGTGCGATCCGCCAGCTCGGCGAAGCTGGCTTGCACGGCATCGAGGCTCAAGGCCTCGTCGGCCTGCGGGCCAAACACCTTGGGGAAATGACGGGGTTGAATCTTGCCGGTCATCACGTTCGCGTCGGTGACGGCAAGAGGGCCGCCACGCCTGTAGCTGGTCGGGCCTGGATTGGCGCCAGCGCTCTGCGGGCCCACACGAAAGCGTGAGCCATCAAACGACAGAATGGAGCCGCCGCCCGCCGCCACCGTGTGGATGCTCATCATCGGCGCACGCATGCGCACACCCGCCACCTGGGTTTCAAACTCACGCTCAAACTCACCCGCGTAGTGAGACACGTCGGTGGACGTTCCACCCATGTCGAAACCGATCACGCGCTCATGCCCTGCGAGGCCGGCGGTGCGCGCCATGCCCACGATGCCGCCCGCCGGGCCGGAGAGGATGGCGTCCTTGCCCTGGAACGCGCGCGCGTCCGTCAAACCGCCGGACGACTGCATGAAAAACAGTTTGACGCCGGGCATTTCACCCGCCACCTGCTCCACATATCGCCGCAAGATGGGTGACAGGTAGGCATCGACCACGGTCGTGTCGCCGCGGCTCACGAACTTCATCATCGGGCTGGTTTCGTGCGAGGTGCTGACCTGCGAAAAACCCACCTCGCGGGCAATGCGACTGGCGGCCTGCTCGTGCGCAGTGAAGCGGTAACCGTGCATGAAAACGACAGCCGCACTGCGTATGCCGCGATCAAACGCAGCCTGGAGGTCCCTGCGCAGCCGCGCCTCGTCCAGCGGCTGCAACACCTCACCGACCGCGCTCAGGCGCTCATCGGCTTCGACCACTTCGGTGTACAGGAGCTCGGGCAGTGCAATGCGCCGGTCAAACAGGCGCGGGCGGTTTTGGTAGGCGATGCGCAGTGCATCGCGAAAACCACGCGTGGTGATGAGCAGTGTCGGCTCGCCTTTTCGCTCCAGCAGCGCATTCGTGGCCACCGTGGTGCCCATCTTCACGCATTCCACCAGCGCGGGGGTGACGGGCTCGCCAGCCTTCAAACCCAGCAAGTGCCGGATGCCTGCCACCGCCGCGTCGCGGTACTGCTCCGGGTTTTCCGACAGCAGCTTGTGCGTCGTGAGCGAGCCATCGGGCTTCTTGGCGACGATGTCGGTAAAGGTGCCCCCACGGTCTATCCAGAATTGCCAGCGATTGGCCAAGGGGGTTTGGTTGTCTTGCATGGTTGTTGACCTTAGCGTGTGAAGGAATACGGGACAAGTATCGCGTTGGCCTCAATGCCAACGGTCTGCACCCATTCTCGGGAAAAGTGATGGCCATGGCGCTTGCCAGCGCCCGTGGCCGCCGACGTGATCATGCTGTCAACCTTGCATCCGGGTGGGCAACCAGAGCACCACGTCTGGCACAAAGTAGGTCAGCAACACCGCCACCAGCATCAGCACAAACAAGGGCAGCGCGGTGCGGGCGATCCAGGTCACCTCGCGGCGGGTGAGACCTTGAATCACAAACAGATTGAATCCGACGGGGGGTGTGATCTGGGCCATCTCGACCACCAGCACGATGAAGATGCCGAACCAGATCAAGTCGAAACCCGCCGCCTCCACCGTGGGCAACAAGACGGCAATCGTCAGGACCACCATGGAAATGCCATCCAGGAAACAACCCAGAACGATGAAGAACACCACCAGCAGCAGCATCAGGTTGAACGGGGAGAGATGCAGTCCGCCGATGAACTCCGCCAGGTGCCGGGGCAGACCGATGAAACCCATCGCGAGTGTCAGGAACGCGGCCCCCGCCAGGATCAGGCCGATCATGCAGTACACGCGGCAGGCGGCCACCAGCCCCTCCTTGAAGCGCTCCCAGTTCAACGAGCCTTCGATCCTGGCCAGGATCAGCGCACCACCCACGCCCAGCGCAGCCGCCTCGGTCGCGGTCGCGATGCCGCTGTAAATGCCGCCAAGCACCAGACCGATCAACGACACCACCGGGATCAGGTGCCGCGAGGCATGGAGCTTTTGTCTGAACGTCGTGGCGGCGTCGGCCGCAGGCACCTTGTCCTTGTTGAACAGCGCCCACACCATGATGTAACCCATGAAAAATGCGGCCAGCATGAGGCCCGGGATCACGCCGGCCAGGAAGAGCTTGGCAATCGACACGTTGGCGGCCACACCGTAGACGATCATGATGATCGAGGGCGGGATCAACAGGCCCAGGGTGCCCGCGCCGGCCAGCGTACCCACGGCGATGCCGTCGGGATAACCGCGCTTCTTGAGCTCGGGCAAGGTGATCTTGCCAATGGTCGCGCAGGTCGCGGCCGATGAACCGGAGATCGCCGCAAAGATCGTGCAACCCACCACGTTCGTGTGCAGCAGACGGCCTGGCAGGCGATCCAGCCATGGGGCCAAGCCTTTGAACATGTCGTCCGAGAGCTTGCTCCTGAAGAGGATTTCGCCCATCCACAGAAACAGCGGCAACGCGGTCAACGTCCAGCTCGAACTCGCCCCCCAGATCGTCAGCATCATGCTGTCGCCCACGGGTCGGGAGGTAAAGAGCTCCATGCCCACCAGCGCCACCGCCAGCAGCGCGAGGCCAATCCACAAGCCAGCGCCGAGCAGCACGAGCAGAAACACCATCAAGGCGCCAGCAATCAGAATATCCATGGGAGTTCTTTCGATGGTGAAGGACGTTTACTCGGTGCGCGCGGCTTCCGCACCCACCGCGATGAAGTGCTCGCCTTGCCAGCGCAGCCACAGCGCATGGGCGAACGACAGGGCAAAGCCGAGACAGCCCAGCGCCATGCCCAGTTGCGGAATCCACAAGGGAGAGGCGTCGGCACCGGGGGAGATGTCGTGCGTGATCCAGGACACCCAGACCAGGCGCGTCGCGTACCACGCCAGAGTCAGCGCCATGGCAAAGCCCAGCCCCAGGCAAGCCCACTCCAGCGCGCCGCGCACACCTGCCGGCAGACGGTCCAGCAACAGCGTGACCCGGATGTGCTCGCCCTTCCTGAGCGTGGCGGGCAAGGCGAGGAACAGCGCGCAAGCGATGGCGTAGCCCGCATAGGCATCGAGGCCCACCACATCCCAATGCACCTCGCGGGCCACCACGCCCAGGAGCACGGCCAGGAAGGCGGCCACCATGGACACGCAGGACAGGAACATGAGCGCCTGATAAAAGCGAAAGACGAGTTGTGCCACCGCACCCTCCTGGTTCGGAAAAAACATGGGAATGAACGCAGCGGGCGCAGGTCTGGCCCGCTGCGGCGGGCCTGTCAGCGGCCGCGGTAGGCTTCGATCACCGCCTGACCCTCCGGCCCCGCTGCCTTGATCCAGTCTGCGGTCATGGCGTCGCCGATCGCGGACAACTCTTTCCTGAGGGCCTCCGAAGGTGCCCCGATGGTCATGCCCTTGGTACCCAGCTCCTTGATGAACTCACCGTCCAGGCGCTCGCTCGTGACCCAGCCCCGCTGCTCGGCAGCGGCGGCGGCCTTGATCACGGCGTCTTGCGTGGCCTTGTCCAGCGCATCAAAGGCCTTCTGGTTCACCACCGTCGCATTGCGGGGCAACCAGGCGCTCACCGGGTAGAAATACTTCACCTGCTCATGCAGCTTGCTCTCCACGCCGCTGGCGCTGGAGGTCAGGAAGTTCTGCACACCACCGGTGGCCAATGCCTGCGGCAGTTCCGCCAGCTGAATGGTCACGGGCTGCGCCTTGAGCAACTGGGCGATGCGGGTCGTGGCCGGGTTGTAGGCGCGCATCTTCGTGCCGGCGAGGTCGGCCGGGCTGTTCACCGGCTTGATGGAGTACAGCGACTGACCCGGCCAGGGCACCGAAAACAGCACCTTCATGCCTTGCGATGCCAGCAGCTTGTCCTGCGCGGGCCTGGCGGCCTCGTACAGTCGCCGTGCCGCCGGATAGCTGGTGGCGAGGAAGGGGATGGAGTCCACACCGAACAGGGGGTTCTCGTTCGCCGAGCCCGACAGAATGAACTCCGCCGCGGGCACTTGCCCGGTCTGCACCGCGCGCTTGATCTCGTTGGCCTTGTAGAGCGAGCCACCCGGGTGCAGCGTGATCTTGAGCTTGCCGCCCGTGAGCTGCTCAACTTCGTTGGCGAACTGCTGCACGTTCTGCGTCTGGAAGCTGTTGGCCGAGTAGCCGGTGGGCAGGTCCCATTTGGTCTGTGCAGAGGCCAGAGCGGCGAAGGTGAGCGCGGAGAGGCAGAACAACATCTTTTTCATCGGAAACTCCTGTTCAGAAACTGGCTAGCTGGTGGTTGAGTAAGTCGGTGATCAGCATCGCGCCTGGGGCATGCGTGATGCAGAACGCGGGGCGGGCCTGCTGGATGGCGGCCTGCGGCGTGACGCCGCAGGCCCAGAACACCGGCAGTTCATCGGGCATCACCACCACCCCATCACCGAAGTCGGGACGCGAGAGGTCGTGAATGCCGATCAGGGAGGGATCACCGATGTGCACCGGTGCGCCATGGACGTCTGGAAAACGGGAGGTGATCTGGACCGCACGAACGACGTCGGCGGCCTTCAGCGGGCGCATGGACACCACCATCGGCCCATGAAAAGGGCCTGCTGCCGCCGTCGCGATGTCGGTGCGGTACATGGCGACGTTGCGGCCTTCGTCCACGTGGCGCAGCGACATGCCGGCGGCAATGAGCGCCTGCTCAAACGAGAACGAGCAACCAATGACAAAGGTCACCAGGTCATCGCGCCAGAGGTGCGTGATGTCGGTGGGCTCATCGGTCAACTTGCCATCGCGCCAGACGCGATAGCGAGGCAGGTCGGACCGGATGTCGATGTCCGTGCCGAGCGTGGAAAGAAGGGGCTTCCCTGGCTCGGACACAGCCAGCAACGGGCAGGGCTTGGGATTTCGCTGGCAGTACAGAAGGAAATCCATCGCCTGCGCCTGGGGCAGGATGACGACGTTGCCCTGAACGTGTTGGTCAGCAAGGCCGCTGGTGTGCGATGTCCATTGGCCCTCGCGGATGCGTGATCGAACGTGCGAAGCGCTGAGCGCGCCCTGCTGTCCGAACACTTGCCATGCCTGCTCTGAAGCTGCTCTCACCCCGTCTCCTTGTTCGTTGACCATGTCGCCGTGACGACGTGGGACGGATTCTGGAGTCCGGTCAGCAGGATTTCAAATTCAAAATTTTTCGCTTACGTCATCGATTTTCTCGATGATCAAGAACGGGGCGTTGCGCGCCGTGTTGGTGCACGCCCCGTGTTTTTCATGGAGCCAGCATTCGCATCCACAAAGGCCAGCGCCGACTTCAGCACGGTCTCGACCGCATCGTTGGTCGGATCGGTGCGGTAGCTGGCGTGTATCGGCAAGGGCTGCAGTTTGCTGGCGCAGGTCAGCGTGCGAAGAAGCGGGTAGTTCTGCATGCGCTGCACCGCTTTGAGCGGCAGGGTGGCCACGCCAAAGCCACCTTGAACCAGTTGCACCATCGCGGAGATGGAGGAAATCGCGTGCACGCGGCCAGGCTCCAGACCCTCGCTGCGAAAGAGATCCAGCAACGCCACGTGCGGATGCGAGCCCTTTTGAAAGGTGAGGAGCTCCAGAGCACCGAGTTCTTCCAGCGCGTACCGGCGCTTGCGATGCAGGCGATCGTTGCCGATGAACACCATGTCCATGGGTGGCAGGCTGCGGCTGCGCACACCGTCGGCGGCAGCCGGCAAAGCGGCAAACACGATGTCTTGTGTGCCGCGCTGCACTTGCTCCACCAGGATCGGTGTGGTTTCCACAGTGAGTTCCAGCGCCAGGGAAGGGTGATCTGCGCGCAGCTTTTCGATCCAGGGAATGAGCCATGAGTGCAGCACGGACTCGATGGCGCCGATGCGCAGCGAGACCGCCAATGCCGCACCGGAACCCATCTCGGCCTTCACCTCGCGCTGCAATTCGAGAAGGCGCTGTGCATAGGTGAAGAACCGCGCGCCGGCGATGGTCAGGCGGAACTGCTTGTCCCGCCTGTCAAGCAGCAGCACGCCCAGTTCTTCCTCCAGGGCCGCGATGCGACTGGACATGGCGGACTGGGTGAGGAACAGTTTGTCGGCCGCACGCGTGACGCTTTTGAGTGAAGCGACCCAGTAGAAGGCTTCGACAAAACGAAGGTTCATGGCAGTGACCCCGGGGAAAACACTCTGGCACCTGGCCTGGTACTTGCATTTATGCTGCGTAGCCTCTTCATTCCACCATTGTCCCGGAGATTCCATGAAGCACACCTTTGGACTGATTGCAGCCGCCCTGGTCTTGAGTTCCGCCGCACAGGCGCAAACGAAGTGGGATTTGCCTGCGGCGTACCCAGCGACCAATTTCCATTCCGTCAACCTGGCGACGTTCGCCGCCGACGTGGACAAGGCCACGGCCGGCAAGCTGAAGATCACGGTGCACCCGGGTGCTTCGCTCTTCAAGGCGCCAGAGATCAAGCGCGCCGTGCAAGGCGGTCAGGCGCAGATTGGCGAGATCCTGCTCGCGGCCTACCAGAACGAGTGGCAGATGTTCGGTGCCGACGGCCTGCCCTTTCTCGCCACCAGCTACGCAGACTCGATGAAGCTGTACAACGCACAGAAACCCATCCTGCAGAAGAAGCTGGCCGAGCAAGGCATGACGCTGCTGTACGCCGTGGCCTGGCCACCCCAGGGCATCTACAGCAAGAAGCCTGTGACGAGCGCCGCCGACCTCAAGGGCAGCAAATGGCGCGCCTACAGCCCGGCCACTTCGCGCATCGCAGAACTCGTTGGCGCGCAGCCGGTGACCGTGCAGGCCGCCGAGCTTTCGCAGGCGCTCGCCACCGGCGTTGTCGAATCCAACATGACATCGGGCGCAACGGGCGTCGACAGCAAGCTGTATGAGCACCTGAAGTACTACTACGACGTGCAGGCCTGGCTGCCCAAGAACGCCGTGATCGTGAACAAGAAGGCCTTCGATGCGCTGGACAAGCCCACGCAGGATGCGTTGCTCAAAGCGGGTGCCGAGGCTGAAGCGCGCGGCTGGGCCGCTTCGCAAAAGGTCAACACCGACACGCTGGCCATTCTCAAGACCAACGGCATGGCGGTGGAAGCGCCGTCCGCCGCGCTCAAGGCCGACATGCAGAAGGTGGGCGACACCATGGTGAAGGAGTGGCTGGAGAAGGCCGGTCCGGAAGGCCAGGCCATGCTCGATGCGTACCGCAAGTAAATGAGGAAACTGCTCAACGCCCTCTACACCGGCTCGATCTGGCTGGCGGCGCTCTTCATGATCGGCGTGCTGGTCATGGTGCTGCTGTCCATGCTGGGTCGCATGTTCCAGTTCTACATCCCGGGCACCGACGCGTATGCGGGCTATGCGATGGCCGGTGCCGGGTTCCTGGCACTGGCGCACACGCTCAAGTCAGGGGAGCATATCCGTGTCACCCTGATCATCGACAAGCTCACCGGTGGCGCACGGCGCGGCATGGAGTTGTGGTCGTTGTCTGTGGCGGTGCTGCTGGCCGGTTTGCTCGCCGTCTACGCGTGGCGCCTGGCCTGGCAGTCGCACGAGTTTCATGACATCTCCACGTCTGCCGACGGCACGGCGCTCTGGATTCCGCAAATCCTGATGGGCCTGGGCACCAGCGTCTTGCTGATCGCCTTCCTGGACGAGTGGGTGCTGGAATTCCAGCGCAAGCGGTCGCACGCCAGTGTGGAGACGCGGCATGAATGAAGTCGTCATCACCACGCTGCTGATCGTCTCGCTGTTCGTGCTGCTGGGCAGTGGCGTCTGGATCGGGCTCACGCTGGCAGGCGTGGCCTGGATCGGCATGGAGCTGTTCTCTTCGCGCCCGGCGGGTGACGCGATGGCCATCACCATCTGGGGATCGGCGAGCAGCTGGACGCTCACGGCGCTGCCGCTGTTTGTGTGGATGGGTGAAATTCTCTTCCGCACGAAGCTGTCCGAAAGCATGTTCAAGGGACTGGCGCCGTGGGTGAACGCCCTGCCCGGCCGCCTGCTCCACACCAACATCCTGGGCAGCACCATCTTTGCGGCGGTCTCGGGCTCTTCGGCGGCCACCTGCGCCACCATCGGCAAGATGACCATCCCCGAGCTGACACGGCGCGGCTACCCGCCCGAGAAGATCGTGGGCTCGCTGGGCGGCGCCAGCACACTGGGTTTGCTGATCCCGCCATCGATCATCATGATCGTCTACGGCGTGGCGGCAGAGGTGTCGATTGCCAAGCTGTTCGTGGCGGGCGTGCTGCCTGGCCTGATGCTGGCGGCCCTGTTCAGTGGCCACCTCATGGTGTGGGCGCTGCTCAACCCGGACAAGGTGCCGCGCAGCGATGCCAGCTTGAGCTTCCTGCAGAAGCTCAATGAGTCGCGCCACCTGATCCCCGTGGTCATGCTCATTGGGGGTGTGATCGGCACCATTTACACCGGCATTGCCACCGCCACGGAAGCGGCGGCGGTGGGCGTGGTGGGGGCGCTCATCCTGTCGGCCGCGCAGGGCTCGCTCAACTGGGCGACCTTTCGCGACTCGCTGCTGGGGGCCACGCGCCTCTATTGCATGATCGCGCTCATCCTGGCGGGCGCAGCCTTCCTCACGCTGGCCATGGGCTACATCGGTCTGCCGCGGCACCTGGCCGAGTTCGTCACCAGCCTGAACCTGTCGCCCGGCGTGCTGCTGCTGGCGCTGGCGCTGTTCTACATCGTGCTCGGCTGCTTCCTCGATGGCATTTCGATGATCGTGCTCACCATGGGCGTGATCCTGCCCACGGTCACGGCCGCGGGCATCGACCTGATCTGGTTCGGCATCTTCATCGTCATCGTGGTGGAAATGGCGCAGATCACGCCACCTGTGGGTTTCAACCTGTTCGTGCTGCAAGGCATGACCAAGCGCGAGATCACCTGGATTGCCCGGGTCTGCATGCCCTATTTCTTCCTGATGGTGCTGGCCGTGCTGCTGCTCTGGTGGTTCCCGCAGATCGTGAACTGGCTGCCTTCCCGCATGTGAAGCGCCCAGGCCCGATCACCTAAGATGCTAGGCCCGTCACAGCCGCTGTGACGGGCCTGTTTTTTTGCAGCTCAACGAGGATTCCCGTGTTCAAGAATGTGACGATCTACCGCATCGCGCCCGGCTGGGCCGCGACGCTGGAAGACATGGAGGCCGCGCTGGACGCGGCCCGTTTTGTGCCCTGCGGTGCCACGCAGGACAAGTCGGTCGGCTGGGTCGAGCCCCGCGGTGAGGCGCATGGCCCGCTGGTGGAGTCGGTGGCTGGCCAGCGCATCCTCAAGCTGCAAATCGAAACCAAGGGCGTTCCAGGCTCGGTGGTGCGAAAGAAGGCCCAGGAAGAAGCCGACCACATCGAGGCCACCACCGGCCGCAAACCCGGCAAGAAGGAAACCAAGGCGCTGCGCGAAGACGCGCTGCTGGCCCTGCTGCCGCAGGCGTTCGCGCGTCAGATGAACGTCTGGGTCTGGATGGATCTGGAGAATGGCTGGCTCATCACCGACGCCAGCAGCCAGGGCAAGCTCGACGAGGTGGTGACCGCGCTCGTGCGGGCCTTTGACGGCCTGGCCATCACGCTGCTGCAGACGGCGGTGACGCCGCAAACCGCCATGACGCAATGGCTCTCGGCCACCACACCCGACGAATGGCCGGGCGGCTTCGCGGTGGAGCGCGAGTGCGAGCTCAAGTCGGGCGACGAAGAAAAGTCGGTCGTGAAGTTCACCCGCCACAACCTGGCCACCGACGAGGTGCGCAAGCACATCACCGAAGGCAAGCTGCCCACGCGCCTGGCCATGAGCTGGGAAGGCCGCATCGGCTTCGTGCTCACCGAATCGCTGCAGGTCAAGAAAATCAGCTTCCTCGAAGGCGTGTTCGACGGCCGGCCTGACGAAGGCGAGAACGGCTTCGATGCGGACGTGGCGCTGTCCACCGGCGAACTGCAGAAGCTCATTCCCGAGCTGATCGAGGCCCTGGGCGGCGAAATGGCCTTTGGCGCGGCGGCCGATGCCGACCCCGCACCCGCCCCGGCACAGCGCGAGCCGGTGACCGCCGGTGCGGACGACGACGGCCCGCCGTTCTGAGCGCAGCTGACGCAACCGCAAGGCCATGCACAGCGCCATCGCCATCTCGCTCGGGGCCGTGCTCGGTGCGCTGGCCCGCTGGCGCCTGAGCCTGTGGCTCAACCATGGCGCCGCCGTGCTGCCCTGGGGCACGCTGGCGGCCAACTGGATCGGCGCCTATGTGATCGGCCTGGCGGTCGTGTTCTTCCAGAGCCAGACGCAGCTGGATCCGGCCTGGCGGCTGGCGATCATCACCGGCTTCCTGGGGGCGCTCACCACCTTCTCCACGTTTTCGGTGGAAGTCATGTCCATGCTGCAGCACGGCCGCGTGGCGCTGGCCATGGGCACCGCCGGCCTGCACCTGTTCGGCTCGCTCTTGCTCACATGGCTGGGCATGCGCACGGCGGCCATCTGGTTCACGCCCACCTAGCGCACGCCGCGGGCAGCCTGCCTGCCGCTGCGCGAACTCCGCGGCCCGTTCTGCGTCCAACGCCTCACATGAAACCGTTCCTTGTCTGCGCCACCCTGTTGTTGTGTTCGCTGAGCGCTTCGGCGCAGGCCCTTTGGCGTGGGGTGCCCGCCGGGTCCACGCCGGCCGAGGTGAGCGCGCTGGTGCCGGAGGCACGGCCGACCGACCGCAGCAGCCCCACCGATGGCCGCGTGCTGCTGGTCATTGCAGCCGAGGAGCTGGTGGGCACCCCATTCGAGGTGGCGTTCGGCT
The DNA here is from genome assembly GCF_019264445.1 of Hydrogenophaga sp. Classification (GTDB taxonomy): domain Bacteria; phylum Pseudomonadota; class Gammaproteobacteria; order Burkholderiales; family Burkholderiaceae_C; genus Hydrogenophaga. Next base: position 22,353 of record NZ_JAHVAB010000044.1, on the reverse strand, counting down.
TCGAGAACAACCAGTTGCAGAGCGTCGTGCTGCAGGCGCAAGCCGGCTCGCCCCAGGAGGCGCAGGCCATTGCCCAGCGCGTCACCGCCTCCCTGCGCTCGCGCTATGGGCTGGAGATCAGCACCAAGAGCCGGCAGGACCCGCTCACGGTGGGCATTGACCGCAAGTGGTCTTACCGCCGCACCAGCCTGCACCTGCAGGTGCTCGACGGCACGCTGGTGAGCTTGCGCTACCGGCCCGACATCCCGCGCTCGGCCAGCCAGCCGCTCTGAACGCGCCGGCGGCGCCCGCGCCACGTCTCAATTTGAGAATGATTGGGGCCGGGCGGGCGATTTCAGGGTTAACCCGCAAATCGGCGCGCGGCCTGCGTGCTCAACTTGTTGTGCCCCATCACAACAAGGAGACAAGCCATGCAGGTTCAACTCAAGGTCAACGGCAAACCGGTGACCATCGACGCGCCACCCCACACGCTGCTGGTCCAGGCCATCCGCGAACACCTCAAGCTCACCGGCACCCACGTGGGTTGCGACACCGCCCAGTGCGGCGCCTGCACCGTCATGCTCGACGGCCGCGCGGTGAAGTCGTGCAACATGCTGCTGGCCCAGGCCGCAGGCACGGAAGTCACCACCATTGAAGGCCTCGCCCAGGCCGATGGCACCCTGCACCCGATGCAGGCGGCCTTCAAGGAATGCCACGGCCTGCAGTGCGGCTTCTGCACGCCCGGCATGGTGATGAGCTCGGTGAGCCTGTGCAAGTCGAACCCGGGCGCCAGCAGCACGGAAATTCGCGAGCTGCTCGAAGGCAACCTGTGCCGTTGCACCGGTTACCAGAACATCGTCAAGGCCGTGCAGCAAGGCGCTGCCGCCATGAAGTGACCCACCCCCGCCGCGCTTCGCGCGACCCCCTCAAGGGGGCGGTGCCTGCGGCCTGGCAGAGCCAGTTCCGCGGCGCCTCTGGATTCGAACCTTTTCTGCGCCGTACACGGTTCGGCGCTCACTGGAGCAAATGACATGGGTGCATCCGACTTTTCCAAGCTTCCGCACATCGGTGAATCGCTGCTGCGCAAGGAAGACTACCGTTTCCTCACGGGCGCGGGCCAGTACACCGACGACATCGTGCTGCCCAACATGCACCACGCGGTGTTTGTGCGCTCGCCGCACGCCCACGCCCACATCCGCAAGGTCGACAAGGCGGCGGCGCTCAAGTCGCCAGGCGTCATCGGCATCTTTGACGGCAACGATGTGGCGGCCGACAAGATCGGTGGCCTGCCCTGCGGCTGGCTGATCACCGACGTCAATGGCCAGCCCATGAAGGAGCCACCGCACCCCATCCTCGCGCTGGGCAAGGTGCGCTACGTGGGCGACCACGTGGCCATGGTGATCGCCGACACGCTGGAGAACGCCAAGAACGCGGCCGAACTGGTCGACGTGGACTACGAGCCGCTGTCGGCCGTGGTGAATGTGCTGGACGCCATGAAATCCGGCGCACCCTCGCTGCACGAGGCCGCTGCCGACAACCACTGCTACAAGTGGGCGATTGGCGACAAGGGCCAGGTGGACGCCGCGTTTGCCAACGCCGCCCACGTCACCAAGATCGACCTGACCAACAACCGCCTGGCGCCCAACCCGATGGAGCCGCGGGCGGCCATCGCGTCGTACAACCGCGCGGGCGACGACTACACGCTGTACGTCTCCAACCAGAACCCGCACGTCGAGCGCCTGCTCATGACGGCGTTCGTGATGGGCCTGCCCGAGCACAAGGTGCGTGTGATTGCGCCAGATGTGGGCGGTGGCTTCGGCGCCAAGATCTACCTCTACGCTGAAGACGTGTGCCTGACCTGGGCGTCCAAGAAGCTCAACTGCGCCATCAAGTGGAACTGCGACCGCTCCGAGGCCTTCCTGTGCGACGCACACGGCCGCGATCACGTGACGCACGCCGAGCTGGCGATGGACAAGGACGGCAAGTTCCTGGCCTTCAAGGTGCACACCGACGCCAACCTGGGTGCCTACCTCTCCACCTTCTCCACCGCCGTGCCGACCATCCTGTACGCCACGCTGCTGGCGGGCCAGTACAAGACGCCGCAGGTGTACGTGGAGGTGGACGCCTGGTTCACCAACACCGCGCCGGTGGACGCCTACCGGGGCGCCGGCCGGCCCGAAGCCACCTACCTGCTCGAGCGCATCGTGAGCCGCGCGGCGTGGGACATGGGCCTGACGCAGGACGAGATCCGTCGCCGCAACTTCATCACCGAGTTCCCGTACCAGACCCCGGTGGCTTTGCAGTACGACACGGGCGATTTCCCGCAGTGCCTGCAAAAAGCCAACGAGCTGCACGACATCGCCGGGCTGGAGGCACGCAAGGCCGAATCCAAGGCCAAAGGGCTGGTGCGCGGTGTGGGCTACAGCAGCTACATCGAGGCCTGCGGTCTGGCGCCGTCGAACATCGCGGGTGCGCTCGGTGCACGCGCGGGCCTGTTTGAATGCGGTGAGGTGCGCGTGCACCCCACGGGCAGCGTGACGGTGTTCACCGGCTCGCACAGCCATGGCCAGGGCCACGAAACCACCTTCGCGCAGGTCGTGGCGTCTCGCCTGGGGCTGGACCCGTCGCAGGTGGACATCGTGCACGGCGACACCGGTCGCGTGCCCTTCGGCATGGGCACGTACGGCTCGCGCTCCATCTCGGTCGGCGGCGCGGCCATCATGCGTGCGCTCGACAAGATCGAAGCCAAGGCCAAGAAGATCGCGGCCCACCTGATGGAGACCGGCGATGCCGACGTGGACTTCGCCAACGGCGAATTCACCGTGAAGGGCACCGACAAGAAGGTCACCTTCGGGCAGGTCGCGCTCACCGCCTACGTGCCGCACAACTACCCGCTGGACAAGCTGGAGCCGGGCCTGAACGAAACCGCGTTCTACGACCCGACCAACTTCACCTTCCCGGCCGGCACGCACATCTGCGAGGTCGAGATCGACCCCAACACCGGTGTGGTGCGCATCGACCGCTTCACCGCGGTGGACGACTTCGGCACCATCATCAACCCGATGATCGTCGAGGGTCAGGTGCACGGCGGCCTGGTGCAAGGCATTGGCCAGGCGCTACTGGAAAACTGCGTGTACGACCGCGAGACCGGCCAGCTAGTCACCGGCTCGTTCATGGACTACGCGATGCCGCGCGCCGACGATGTGCCCGACTTCCGCCTGGGCCATGTCGTGACTCCCTGCACCACCAACCCGCTGGGCACCAAGGGCTGCGGTGAAGCCGGCGCCATCGGCTCACCGCCCGCGGTGATCAACGCCGTGCTCGACGCACTCGCGCCCCTGGGCGTGAAAGAACTCGACATGCCCGCGAGCCCCAGCCGCGTCTGGGAAGCCATCCGCGCAGCCCAGAAGTAAGGAGCACACCATGTACGCATTCACCCTCGAACAGCCCAAGACCCTGGCAGACGCCAAGACCCTGGCCTCGGCCGGCGCGCAAGCGCTGGCGGGCGGCCAGACCCTCATCGCCTCGATGAAGCAACGCCTCATGCGGCCCGAAAACCTCGTGGACCTCGGCGGCGTGGCCGAACTGCGCGGCGTCAAGGTCGACGGGCAGACACTCGTCGTCGGCGCCATGACCTGCCACCAGGACGTGGCCAACCACGCCGACGTGCGCAAGCTCATCCCCGGCCTGGCCGATCTGGCCAATGGCATTGGAGACCGCCAGGTGCGCGCACGCGGCACGATGGGGGGCTCGGTCGCCAACAACGACCCGGCGGCCTGCTACCCCAGCGCCGTGCTGGGCCTGGGCGCGACCGTGGTGACCGACCGGCGCCAGATCGCGGCCGACGACTTCTTTCAAGGCCTGTACACCACGGCACTCGAGCCGGGCGAGCTGATCACCGCGATCCGCTTCCCCATTCCCACCAAGGCGGCGTATGCCAAGTTCCGCCAGCCGGCCTCGCGCTTTGCGCTGGTGGGCGTGTTCGTGGCCCAGACCGCAGGGGGTGTGCGCGTGGCCGTCACGGGCACCGGCAACGGCGTGTTCCGCCATGCGGGGCTCGAAGCCGCGCTGGGCAAGAGCTTCACGCCTGACGCGGTGAAGGACGTAGCCATTGACGCGAGCGACATCAGCAGCGACCTGCACGCCAGCGCCGCCTACCGTGCGCACCTCATCAAGGTGCAGACGCAGGCCGCCGTGCGCCAGGCGAACGGATGAGCCGGGTGCCGGCCGACACCAGCACCATCGACGGCCTCACCCACGCCCTGGAGGGCGTGGGTTACCACGCTCCGCGGCGGCTGGCCACCGCCGTGTTCCTGGCCATGCGGCTGCAGCGCCCGCTGCTGCTCGAAGGCGAACCAGGGGTGGGCAAGACCGAGCTGGCCAAAGCGCTGGCGCGGGTGCTGGGCCGGCCGCTGCTGCGCCTGCAGTGCTACGACGGCATGGAACAGCGCGAAGCGCTGTACGAGTGGAACCACACCGCGCAGCTGCTGCACATGCGCGCAGCTCAAATGGCCCCCACGTTCGGCACTGGCGTGTCCTCACTGCCCCCCGAGGGGGCCTCCGCCGCCTTGGGGCGGCCCGGCGGTGGCGGGCACACTTCCACGCCCGACGAGATCGAGCGCGAGGTGTACCAGGAGCGCTACCTGATTCGCCGCCCGCTCCTGCAGGCGCTGCAGACACCCGAACCCGGCGCCGTGCTGCTCATTGACGAAGTGGACCGCGCGGACGAACCCTTCGAGGCCTTCCTGCTGGAATACCTCGGCGAATACCAGGTGAGCATTCCCGAGCTGGGCACCATTCGCGCGGTGGCCGCGCCCCTGACCATCCTCACCAGCAACCGCACGCGCGACCTCAACGACGCAGTGAAACGGCGCTGCCTCTACCAATGGCTGGACTACCCCGAGCGCGAGCGCGAGCTGGCCATCGTGAGGAGCCAGGTGCCGCAGGCCAGCGCCGTGCTCACCGAACAGGTCACGCGCTTCGTTTCGCGCCTGCGCAACCAGCCCTTTGCCAACGCTTTCCAGCGCAGCCCCGGCATTGCCGAAAGCGTGGAATGGGCCAAGGCGCTCGTGGCGCTGGACACCCTCACCCTCGACCCCGAGGTCATCCAGGACACGGCCGGCATCCTGTTCAAGCAGCGCGAAGACGTGGCAGCGCTGCTGCCGATGCTGGACAAGCTTTTGGAGCCTCAGGAATGACCTGTTCGTGCCGAGTCAGACCCCGTTCGGGCTGAGCCTGTCGAAGCCCCTCCGAAACCCCACTTCCAGAACCCTTCGACAAGCTCAGGGCGAACGGAATCTTTGGTCATCCCATGATCCTTGGCGACGCGCGCAGCGGCAAATTGCCTGACCACATCACCGCCTTTGGCCGCGCGCTGCGCCGCGCCGGCGTGCCGGTGGACAGCAGCCGCGTGGTGCTCGCCATCACCGCCGCGCAGGCCGTGGGCTTGGAACAGCGCGAAGACCTGCGCGCCGCGCTCGAAGCGGTCATGGTCAGCCGCCAGCAGGACATCGGTGTGTTTGGCGAGATGTTCGACGCGTTCTTTCGCAACCCCGAACTCGCGCAGCAACTGCTCTCGCAAATGCTCCCCAAAGCCGCCAAGGCGCACCCGGTGCGTCGCAAGGCGCGCGTGCAGGAAGCGCTGAGCGTGGCGGGCCTGAAGGCGCGTACGCCCAACCAGGGCGAAACCGAACTGAAATTTGACGCGGCCATGACGGCCAGCGACCAGCAGCGCCTGCGCCACGCCGACTTTGCCGGCCTCTCGGCCAGCGAGTTCCGTCTGGTGGAGCAGCTGGTGCGCGAGATTCCCCTGCCCTTGCCGCCCGTGCGCTCGCGCCGTGAACGCGCCGGCACGCGCGGGCACCGGCCCAACTGGTCACGCGCCCTGCAGCAGGCGCGCCGGCATGAAGGCGAGCTGCTGCAGATCCCCATGATGACCCGCCGGCCGCAGCCCCTGCCGCTGCTGATCCTGGTCGACATTTCGGGCTCCATGGAGCGCTACGCGCGCCTTCTGCTGGCCTTTCTGCACCAGGCCACGCAAGGCACGCCCCGCACGGCCTTTGCGTTTGGCACCGAGCTCACCGACCTGCGCATTGCCTTCCGCCACCGCGACACCGACACCATGCTGGAGCTGGCCAACGGCGCCATCGCCGACTTCGCGGGCGGTACGCGCCTGGGCGCCTCGCTGGCGCAGCTGCGCACCCAGCACCGCCGCTGCCTCGTGGGCCGGCGCACCGTGGTGCTGCTCATCACCGACGGCCTGGACACCGGCACCCCCGAAGAGCTGGACGCCGAACTCGCCTGGCTGGGCCGCCACAGCCGCAAGCTGCTCTGGCTCAATCCGCTGCTGCGCTTTGATGGCTACGCCCCGCTCGCCACCGGCGCCAGCGTCCTGCACCGCCACGCCCACGGCATGCTCGCCGTGCACAACCTCAGCCGCCTGGAAGACCTCGCGCGCTCCATGGCATCGCTGCTGCAACGCGGCTGATCTTCCCGATTTCATTCACCATTTCGACCCGACAGGAGAACCCACGTGGACATGCAAGGAAGCCGGCCGCTGGCCGTGACACAACAACAGGCCTGGGAGGCCCTCAACGACCCGGAGATGCTCAAGTCCTGCATCCCGGGCTGTGAAAAATTCGAGCTCACCGAGCCCAACGTCTACGCGGTGACCACCGCCATCAAGATCGGCCCGGTGGCCGCGCGCTTCAACGGCCGCGTCACCCTCTCCGACATCGTGCCGCCCGAGTCCTACAAGCTCGGCTTTGATGCCCAGGGCGGCGTGGCCGGCTTTGGCAAGGGCGAGGCGGCCGTGAAGCTCACGCCGGCCGGCACCGGCTGCGAGCTCAGCTACACGGTGCACTCCACCGTGGGCGGCAAGATCGCGCAGCTCGGCCAGCGCCTGATCGACGGCGCGGCCAAGTCGCTCGCCGAAGACTTCTTCCGCCGCTTCGACGAAGCGCTGCAACAGCGCTTCCCGAACGCGGCACCCGTTGTGACAGACTCGGCCGCACACCAGCCCATGCCCAAGGCCGGTGGCGGCATGCCCACCTGGGCGTGGGCCGCCATTGCCGCCGTGGTGGCGGTGGCGATGTACCTGGGCTCGAAGGGATAAACGTGGAAAACCTGGATGTGACCGTCCTGCGCACGCTGCAAGGCTGGCGCGCGCAAGGCCGGCGTGCGTTGCTCGCCACCGTGGTGCGCACCTGGGGCTCGTCGCCCCGCCCGGTGGGCTCGGTCATGGCGCTGTGCGAAAACGGTGCCGTGGTCGGCTCGGTGTCGGGTGGCTGCATCGAAGACGACCTCATCTACCGCTACAGCCGCGCCCACGGCGCGGTGCAAGGCAGCAGTGCCCCGGCGGGCATCACGCACGAAATCCCCACCGGCCCACCCGAGCGCGTGAAGTACGGCGTGAGCGCCGACGAAGCGCACCGCTTCGGCCTGCCCTGCGGCGGCACGCTGGAACTGGTGCTCGAATTCAACCCCGACGCCACCTCGCTGGCCGAGCTGGTGGGCACGCTTTCCAGCGGCCACCTGGTGGAGCGCCGCACCGAGCTGGCCACTGGCCGGGTGGAGCTGCGCGCCGCCGCCGCCCCCACCGCCCTGGCCGACGACGGGCAGTGGCTCAGCAACACCTTCGGCCCCGAATACCGCATGCTGCTGATCGGCGCCGGCCAGCTCACCGAGTACCTGGCCACCATGGCGCTGTTCAACGGTTTCGCCGTCACGGTGTGCGACCCGCGCGAGGAATACCGCAGCGCCTGGGCCGTGCCCGGCGTGACCCTCGTCACCGAGATGCCCGACGACGTGGTGCGCGACTTCCGGGTGGACCGGCGCAGCTGCGTGATCGCGCTCACCCACGACCCCAAGCTCGACGACCTGGCCCTGCTGGAAGCGCTGGACACCGACGCGTTCTACGTCGGCGCCATCGGCTCGCGCCGCAACAACGAGGCGCGCCACGCCCGCATGATCGAGCACTTCGGGCAGACGCCCGAGAGCCTGGCGCGGCTGCGCGGGCCCATCGGCATCTACATCGGCAGCAAGACGCCCGCCGAGATCGCCGTGAGCGTGATGGCCGAGGTGCTGGCCGTGAAGAACGGTGTGCCGCTGCCGCGCGACATGGAAGTGGCGACCGCCAAGAACACGCTGTCGGCTGCCGAGCCGTCGGCGCCTGTCTGTTTCGTCGCACCATGAAAACCGGCTTCGTCATCCTTGCAGCAGGCGCGGGCCGGCGCATGGGTGGCGTGGCCAAGTGCCTGCTGGAGCTCGAAGGCCAGAGCCTGCTGCAGCGGCTGCTATCCCACCTGCAGCCCCTGCGCGGCAAGGCCCGGCACGACCTCGTGCTGGTGCTGGGCCACCACGCCGAAGACATCCAGGCCCACGTGTCGCAGCTGCCCAGCGCGATTGCACCCTTATGCGTGATCAACCCCCGCCCGGACGACGACACCGCGTCCTCGCTGCGCGCCGGGCTGCGCGCCCTGTCCAAAGACGTGCAGCAGGTGGTGGTGCTGCTGGCCGACCAGCCGCTCATCGACGGCCCCGACGTGCAGACCGCACTGGACGCCTTCAAGGCGCGGGGCCAAGGCATTCGTGTGCAGGTGCCCATGGTGCACGGCCAACCCGGCCACCCCGTGATTTTTGATGCGCAGGTGCACGCCGCGCTCATCGGCACGCCCCTGCAGCCGAGCCTGCGCCAGTGGCGCGCGGCACACCCCGAGGCGGTGCGCTTGTGGACGACGGACAACCCGCACTACACGCGCGACCTCGACACGCCAGCCGACCTCGACGCGCTGGTGCGCGAGACCCGCTGGAGCTGGCGCTGGCCGGGTTAACCCCGCCCCGCCAGGGGGTGCGCCGCCACGCAAACGCTGCTTTAATGGCAGCCGGGCCCGCCGACGCCCCGTCCGGTTCCTGCCCAGCCCACCCCCTGACGATCGTGACCCCACAGTCCCATCCCACGGTTCCCCAGCAGCAGCGGCTTGCGCTGATCGAGCAGGCGCGCCAGGCGGTGCTCGAATCTCGTGCGCCCACCGGCCAGCCCATGCTCGCGCCCTGGGTCGAGCGCTCCTGGCGGCGCTGCCTGGACCTGGGCCTGGAGCCCCGCCAGCACATCGCGTTTGACGCCGTCTCGTCCAGCGCCGCGCACCACGCCCTGGAGGCCAACCAGCCCCTGCTGCGGGCGGCTGCGCCGGTGATCCAGTCGCTCTCGCGCGCCATGGCGCACACCCGCTACTTCGCCATCCTCACCGACGCGCGCGGCCTGGTGATCGACGTCAATGGCCCGGTCGACCGGCACGACCCGCACGCGGCCAGCATCGCGCGCATCGGGGTCGACCTCTCCGAACGCGCCGTGGGCACCACCGCCATCGGCACCACCCTGACCGACCTGCAGCCCGTGTGGCTGCACCGGGGCGAACATTTCTTTGACGACACCAGCATCTACAGCTGCGCCGGCGCGCCCATCTGGGGGCCGCACGGACAGTGCGTGGGCATGCTCGACCTCACGGGGGTGAATGTCATCGAACAACCCGCGCTCAAGCACCTGGTCACGCAATCGGCGCGCAGCATCGAGAACGCGCTCACCCTGGGCCAGCCTCACCGCCTGCTGCTGTGCCTGAGCTGGCCCGGCCGCGTGCCGGGCGACGCCAGCGACGGCCTCGTGTGCGTGGACGCCGACGGGCAGATCACCGCCCTGAACCGCCCCGCCGCCGACATGCTCGGCATCGTGGCCGGCATGGCGCCGGGGCACTGCGGCGAGGTGTTTGCGGTGCCGGTGGAAAGCCTCTTCGATGCCGCGCGCCTGCAGCGCGGCCCGCTGGAGGTGCCGCTGTGGTCGGGCCTGCGGCTCAGTGTGCTGGCGCAGCTCAACCAGGGCGGCGAGCGCGGCCCGGTGCACAGCGCCAGCCACGGCCTGCCCCTGAAAGACGTGGAGACCGCCATGATCCGCAAGGCGGTGGACGATGCGCGCGGCAACGTGAAAGAAGCCGCCCGCGCGCTCGGTATCAGCCGCGCGACCGTGTACCGCAAGCTCGGCGCGCACCGCGATCGCAACTGACAGCGGCGGCCACCCGCCGCCTCCGCCGGCGCCCGGGCCCGCGCACTGGCCAAATCCCCCAGAAGCAGGCGCAATCCAGCGCTTATTCGGCCTTCACACCCGGCCGAACTCCGTACATTTTTACCGTGGGGTCGGCAGGATCACACGCTCTGCTTCCTCAGGAAGTGACTCACAAGGTCCAGCCGCACGCGGCATTCTTCGCACGCGCGACCTCCTTCATAGCCCTCTACAGGAATCTCATGTTCAAAAACCTCAAGATTTCCACACGCCTGGTGGGCGCCTTCACACTGCTGGTGGCGATGCTGCTGGCCATCGGCGGCATCAGCGTGCTGCGCACGGTGGCGGTCGAAAAGGACCTCGTCGACATCACCAGCCGGCGCATGACGATCATTGCCGACATGGAGATGATCCGCGACGAAGCCAACTTCCAGGCCCGCGCGATCCGCAACATCGCCCTGTTCACCGACCCCGCGAAGATCGCGGAAGAAAAGCAGGCGGTGGCCGCGTCGCGCAGCAAGGTCAACGAGCTGAACACCAAGCTCACCCCGCTGCTCGTTTCGCCCAAAGGCCGTGAGCTCCAGGAAAAGCTGGCCGAACTGCGCAAGCCGTTCCGCGAATCGGTGGACAAGTTCATGGCCATGATCGCCGCGGGCGAGCGTGAGCCCGCCATTGCCTACCTCTTCGACACCGTGCGGCCGGCGCAGCTGGCCTATTTCAAGGTGATCGACGACGCTGTGGTCTTCCAGACCGAAGGCGCACAGGCCGCCAGCCAGGCGGCCCAGGACACGGTGCAAAACCTGATCTTCACCATCGTCGCGGTCGTGCTGCTGGCCGCTGCCATCGCCGCCGTGGTGGCCACCTGGATCATTCGCAGCATCACCGGCCCGATCAACAGCGCCGTCGACCTGGCCCGCGCCGTGGCCGCGGGCGACCTCACGCGGGTGGTGGAGGTGAAGTCGAAGGACGAAACCGGCGTGCTGATGCAGGCCCTGGCCGACATGCAGACCGGTCTGGTGCAGGTGGTGGGCCGCGTGCGCAATGGATCGGAATCGGTGTCAACCGCGAGCGAACAGATTGCGCAGGGCAACCAGGACCTGAGCTCGCGCACCGAACAACAGGCCAGCGCGCTTGAAGAAACCGCCGCCTCCATGGAAGAGCTGAGCTCCACCGTGCGCCAGAACGCCGACAACGCCATTCAGGCCAACCAGCTGGCGCAAAGCGCGTCGCGCGTGGCCATGGAAGGCGGCCAGGTGGTGAGCCAGGTGGTCGACACCATGAAGGACATCAACGACAGCTCGAAGAAGATCGCCGACATCATCAGCGTGATCGACGGCATCGCCTTCCAGACCAACATCCTCGCGCTCAATGCCGCCGTGGAAGCCGCGCGCGCGGGCGAGCAGGGCCGTGGCTTTGCTGTGGTGGCCGGTGAGGTGCGCAACCTCGCGCAGCGCAGCGCCGCCGCGGCCAAGGAAATCAAGCAACTCATCAACGACAGCGTGGAGCGCGTGGAAAGCGGCACCGCGCTGGTTGACAAGGCCGGCGCCACCATGAACGAGGTGGTGGACAGCGTGCGTCGCGTCACCGACATCATGGGCGAGATCAGCTCGGCCAGCAAAGAGCAGAGCGACGGCGTGGCGCAGATCGGCGAAGCCGTCACCCAGATGGACCAGGCCACGCAGCAGAACGCCGCGCTGGTGGAAGAAATGGCCGCCGCCGCGAGCAGCCTGCGCGGTCAGGCCACCGACCTCGTACAGGCGGTGGCCGTGTTCCGTCTCTCTGGCAACCCGATGGGCTTCAGCGCCGTGACGCCGGTGGTGCGCGCACACACACCGGTGGTCACGCCGAAAAAGTCGTTGCCGCCCCCGGTGATGAAGAAGCCTGCGAGCCGCCCCGCCCTGCCCGCGACGCCGCAGCCCGCCGCGCGCCGCGAACCCGCCAACGCCAGCGCCAGCGCCGAGGCAGCGGGCGACTGGGAATCTTTCTGAGCAAGCGGCGCTCAGCCCGCCAGCCCGATCACGAGCGCCGCCGGCAGCACCGACGCCACGGCGGCGTCTCCCACCGCGCCGTGAAACGGGTGCGGCGCAAAGCCCACCCAGTGGCCGCCACCGTCCAGCGCCAGCACCACCTCGTCCTGCCCGGCACCGGGTGACAGGCGCTCGATGCGTCCCCACAGACGGCCCGCAGGAGCGCCAGAACCTGCGAGCGCCACCGTCACCGCCGTGGCCTTGCACAACACCAGCACGGCGAGGCCCGGTGCCAGACCCAGCAGGTCTGCACTCTCCTGCGTGATGCTGGACACCAGCTCCACACCGCCCGGCGTGGCCAGCGTCACCGCCACCATCGGATCGCCCGGCGCCAGCGGTGCGCAGCGCAGCACCCGGCAGCGCAACTGGTTGCGCATGCTGGTGCGGAGGCCCAGGCCACCGTCGCCGATGGCGCCTCCCGCAAAGCGCGCCAGCACCTGCTGGCGGGCGCGCGCCAGTTCGGCCGCGAGCGCGAGCAGCCGCAACCCTTCGGCGGTGATGCGCGCGCCACCGCCGCCCACGCCACCCACGATGCGCTCCACCAGTGGCTCACCGCTGAGGTTGCTCAAGGTATCGAGGGCCTGCCACGCGGCCTTGTAGCTGATGCCGACCTGCCGCGCCGCCTGCGAAATCGAACAGCCGGCGGCCACGTGGCGCAGCACGTCCAGGCGCTTGTCGGCGCTGGCGTCGGCCAGGGCCCGGGGCAGACCGGTGGCTTGTGAAGGGGGATGTTGTCGCGTAGCCATGGTGTGAAGGTGCGCCGTCTATACTCACCGCTATTCCAAACAGGAATAGCGAAACCACATGAAAAGGAGCGCCCCGATGTTCGCACGTTCTCTGATGCGTTGGCCCTTGCTGGCCCTGGCCGCCGTGGCCGGCACGCTGCACGCGGCTGAGGCCCAGGTGGCCGTGGCCGCCAACTTTGCCGAACCCATCAAGGCGGTGGCGGCGGTGCTGGAGAAGACCACCGGCCACACGCTGCAGATCACGGTGGGTGCCACGGGACGGCTGTACGCGCAGATCAAGAACGGCGCACCGTTTGACGTGCTGCTCTCGGCCGACACCCGCACCCCGGCCCAGCTGGAAACCGACGGCCTGGCGCAACCCGGCAGCCGCTTCACCTATGCCACCGGCAAGCTGGTGCTGTGGTCGGCTGACACGACCAGGGTGGACGCCCAGGGCGCGGTGCTCAAGACCGATGGCTTTCGCAAGCTCGCCATAGCCAACCCCAAGACCGCGCCCTACGGCGCCGCCTCGGTGGAGGTGATGGACAAGCTGGGGCTCAGCGCTGCGCTCACGCCCAAGCTGGTGCAGGGCGAAAGCATTGGCCAGACCTACAACTTTGCCTACACCGGCAACGCCGAGATCGCCTTCGTGGCGATGTCGCAAGTGCTCGAAGGCGGCAGGCTCAAAGGCGGCTCGATGTGGGTGGTGCCGCAGAACCTGTACGCCCCGATCCAGCAAGACGCCGTGCTCCTCAAACGCGCCGCCCGCAACGAAGCGGCCCTGGCGCTCATGAAGCTGCTGCAGAGCCCGAACATCAAGGATCTGATCCGCTCCTACGGCTACGACATCTGACACACTGCGCCGATGCCGCTCACCCCGTCGGACCTGCAGGCCATTGGCCTCACGCTGCAAGTCGCCACGCTCACCACGCTGATCCTGCTGGTGGTGGGTGTGCCGCTGGCCTGGTGGCTGGCGCGCAGCCCCTCGCCCTGGACGCGCCCCGTGGGTGCGCTGGTGTCCATGCCGCTGGTGCTGCCGCCATCGGTGCTCGGCTTCTATCTGCTCGTGCTCATGGGGCCCAACGGCCCGGTGGGCCAATGGACCGAGGCGCTGGGCCTGGGCGTGCTCACCTTCAGCTTTCCCGGGCTGGTGATCGCCTCGGTGTTCTATTCGCTGCCGTTCATGGTGCAGCCGGTGCAGAACGCGATGCAGGCCCTGGGCTCGCGCCCGCTGGAAGCCGCAGCCAGCCTGCGCGCCTCGCCGCTGGACACCTTTCTTCGGGTGGTGCTGCCGTTGTGCAAGCCGGGTCTGGTCACGGGCGTGATCATGAGCTTTGCGCACACCGTGGGCGAGTTTGGCGTGGTGCTCATGGTGGGCGGCAACATCCCGGGCGTCACGCGTGTGATCTCGGTACAGATTTACGACCATGTGGAGGCGCTCGAATACGCCGATGCCCACCGCCTGGCAGCGGTCATGCTGGGCTTCTCCTTCGTCGTGCTGCTCACGCTGCAGCTCTACAACCGCCGCCAACGCGCCAGCGCCGCATGACACACACGGGCATTCAACTCAGCGCGCGCCTGCAGCGCCCAGGCTTCCTGCTCGACGTGGACCTGCACCTGCCTGCGCGCGGCGTGAGCGTGTTGTTTGGCCCGTCGGGCTCGGGCAAGACCACCTGCCTGCGGGTGCTCGCCGGGCTGGAGCCCCAGGCCAGCGGTGTGGTGCGCGTGGGCGACGAGGTGTGGCAAGACAGCGCGCAGCGCGTGATGCGCCCGGTGCACCGCCGGGCGCTGGGCTACGTGTTCCAGGAGGCCAGCCTGTTCGATCACCTGAGCGTGAAGGGCAACCTGATGTTCGGCTTCCAGCGCACACCGCCCGCCGAACGCCGCCACGGCTGGGACCACGGGCTGGCGTTGCTGGGCATCGAGCACCTGCTGCAGCGCATGCCCCACGAGCTCTCGGGCGGCGAACGCCAGCGCGTGGCCATTGCGCGAGCGCTGGCCACCAGCCCGCGCGTGCTGCTCATGGACGAGCCGCTCGCTTCGCTCGACACCACGCGCAAGGCCGAGATCCTGCCCTGGCTCGAACAGCTGCACGAACGGCTGGACATCCCCGTGGTCTATGTGACGCACTCGCCCGACGAGATGGCGCGCCTGGGCGAGCACCTGGTGCTGCTGAACACTGGCCGCGTGCAAGCCCAAGGCCCGGTGGTGGAGCTCATGACGCGGCTGGACCTGCCACTGGCCCATGGAGACGCCGCCGCGTCGCTGATCGACGCGCGGGCTGTCGGCTTCTCACCCGCCGACAGCCTGAGCGTGCTGGAGTTCAACGGTGGGCGCCTGCTGCTGCCGCAGGCGCGCACACAACCCCTGCCTGCACAAGCGCCGGTGCGCATCCGCATTCAGGCGCGCGATGTGAGCCTGTCGCTGCAGATGCCGGAGCAAACGAGCGTGCTCAACATCCTGCCGGCCACCGTGGTCGACATCGCAGACGACACACCCGGTCAGGTGCTGGTGGGGCTGCAGCTGGGAGACGGCGAGCAGCGCGTGCGCCTGCTCTCGCGCATCAGCCAGCTCTCGGCGCGCCGGCTGGCGCTGGCGCCGGGCGTGCCGGTGTTCGCGCAGATCAAGGGCGTGGCCATGGTGCGGTAAACACCATGCCCGACTTTGCGGTAAGCGCCCCCACAATCCCCCCCATGCCCCAAGACCCCGACGCCCGCTTCAAGACCGCCCTGCAGGTGGTGGGCATCCTCGGTCTGGTGGGGCTGCTGTCGATGGTCTTTCACAAGGCCTTTGCCGACATCTCGCTGCTGTGGCAACAGCACGCCGGCGGCGACTTCTGGGCCGCGCTGGCCAGGTACCTGTTCAGGAACCTGGCCGGTTGAGTCAACACCGATTCAGCTGAACAGTTCCTTGGGCACGTTGCCCCCGTTGGCCGCAATGTGGGCCAGCACGTTCTTGTGCAGCCACATGTTCATCTGGGCCGAGTCGGCCATCAGCTCGTCGGGGCAGTAGAGCTCCTTGGCGAGTTCCTTGCGTGCGGCCAGGCTGCTGTCGAGCTCGAGCAGCTTGAGCAGGTCGACGATGGACGTTTTCCAGTTGAGCTTCTGCGGGTTGGCCGCGGCTTTCTTCTCCATGAGGGCCATCACGTCCACCATGGTGATGGAGGCCACGGCAGGCGCGGCAGCTGGCGCAGGCGCTGCTGGGGCAGCGGCGGTGGGCACGGCGGGCGGGGTGATCACCGGTGCGGCTGCGGCCGATGACATGCCGAGCTTTTCGAGGATGTTGCTGAAAAATCCCATGGTTCTCTCCTGGTTTCGTTGAAGAAGGCCCACCGGCGTGTGCAGTGGGCCGCGCCGCACAAGCATAGGCCATAAACATGACGGGCCGCCCGGCCGCCTTGATGCTTTCTTGATGCCCGCCCCCCGGGTCTTGCGCACGTCTTGACACCGCCGTTCCTAGCATCGGTTCACTGTCTTGAACGGAGAACCCCATGGACTTCATCTACCTCGGTCTGGCCGCTGCGTGCGGCCTGGCCATCTGGGGCCTGGCCTGCTGGTGCCAGCGCCTGCAACCCACCGTCGGGAGGCGCTCGTGAGCGGCGGCGCCTGGCTGCAGCTGGCGGCGTTTCTGGCGCTGCTGCTGGCGCTCGCGTGGCCACTGGCGCGCGCCATCGAGGCGGTGATGGCCGGCCGATTCGGCCTCGGGCAGCGGCTGGAGGCACCGCTGTGGCGCCTGGCGGGCGTGGACCCTGCGCAGGAGTCCGGCTGGCTGCGCTACCTGCTGGGCTTGCTGGTGTTCAACGCCCTGGGCGTGCTGGCGGTGTATGCGCTGCAGCGGCTGCAGCACGCACTGCCGCTGAACCCCCAGGGCTTCGCAGCGGTCACGCCCGACTCGGCCTTCAACACCGCCATCAGCTTCATGACCAACACCAACTGGCAGGGCTATGGCGGCGAATCCACCATGGGCTACCTGGTGCAGATGCTGGGGCTCACGGTGCAGAACTTTCTGTCGGCCGCCACCGGCATCGTGGTGGTGATCGCGCTGGTGCGCGGCTTCTCGCGGCATTCGGCGCAGTCGATCGGCAACGTGTGGGTCGACCTCACCCGTGTGACGCTGTGGGTGCTGCTGCCCCTGTCGCTGGTGCTCGCGCTCTTCTTCGCAGGTCAGGGCGTGATCCAGAACGTCGCGCCCTACGCCACCGTGCACACGCTGGAAGCTGCCGCAGATGGCGTGGCCACGCAAACCCTGGCCATGGGGCCGGTGGCCTCGCAGCTGGCCATCAAGATGCTGGGCACCAACGGCGGCGGCTTTTTCAACGCCAATTCCGCGCACCCCTTCGAGAACCCCACCGCGCTGGCCAACTTCGTGCAGATGCTGGCGATCTTCCTCATTCCCGCCGCGCTGTGCCACGTGTTTGGCCGCATGGTGGGCGACCGACGCCAGGGCTGGGCCGTGCTCGCGGCCATGGGGGTGCTGTTTGTCGCCGCCGTGGTGGCGGCCACCACCTTCGAGCAACAGGGCAACCCGGCACTGGCCGCCCTCGGTGCCGACCAGACGGTCAGCGCGCTGCAGGCCGGCGGCAACATGGAAGGCAAGGAAGTGCGCTTCGGCATCGACGCGTCGAGCCTGTTTGCCGTGATCACCACCGCCGCCAGCTGCGGTGCGGTGAACGCCATGCACGACAGCTTCACCCCGCTGGGCGGCATGGTGCCCCTCGTTCTGATGCAGCTCGGGGAGGTGGTGTTTGGCGGCGTGGGCACCGGCCTCTACGGCATGCTGGTGTTCGCCATGATGGCCGTGTTCATTGCGGGCCTGATGATCGGTCGCACACCGGCCTACCTGGGCAAGAAGATCGAGGCGCACGAAATGAAGATGGTGGCCATCGCCATCCTCGTCACGCCGCTGCTGGTGCTCTCGGGCACGGCCGTGGCGGTGATGGCCGAGGCGGGCCGCCTGGGCATTCAGGACCCCGGCGCGCACGGCTTCAGCGAGGTGCTGTACGCGCTCACCTCGGCCGCCAACAACAACGGCAGCGCCTTCGCCGGGCTGTCGGCCAACACGCCTTTCTACAACGTGCTGCTGGGCCTGGCCATGGTGTTCGGGCGCTTTGGCGTGATCGTGCCGGTGCTGGCCATGGCCGGCTCGCTGGCGGCCAAGCAGCGCGCCGCGCCCACCGACGGCACCCTGCCCACCCACGGCCCCCTGTTCGTCGCCCTGCTGATCGGCACGGTGCTGCTCGTGGGCCTGTTGAACTATGTGCCTGCGCTGGCGCTGGGCCCGGTGGCCGAGCACCTGATGCTGTGGGCACGCTGAAAGACCACCATGACCCGCACAACCCTGAACCTCTTTGACCCGGCGCTGGTGCGCCCTGCCCTGGTCGACACGCTGCGCAAGCTCGACCCGCGCATGCAATGGCGCAACCCGGTGATGTGTGTCGTCTACCTGGGCAGCGCCTTCACCACCGTGCTCGCCTGGCAGCGGCCCGATGCCTTCACCGTTGCCGTGGCCCTGTGGCTGTGGTTCACCGTGCTGTTTGCCAACTTCGCCGAGGCCCTGGCCGAAGGCCGCAGCAAGGCGCAGGCCGCTTCGCTGCGCGGCCTCAAGCGCCAGACCTGGGCCAAGAAGCTCGATGGCACCTACGAACGCGCGGTGCCGCGCACGGCCATGAAGTGGTTGCCGCTGGAGGCCGATGCGCTGCGCAAGGGCGATGTGGTGCTGGTCGAGGCCGGCGACACCGTGCCCGCCGACGGCGAGGTGATCGACGGCGTGGCCTCGGTGGACGAGAGCGCCATCACCGGTGAGTCGGCCCCGGTCATCCGCGAGTCGGGCGGTGACTTCAGCGCCGTCACGGGTGGCACGCGCGTGCTTTCCGACTGGGTCGTGGTGCGCGTCGTGGTGAACCCGGGCGAAACCTTCGTGGACCGCATGATCGCCATGGTGGAAAACGCCCGGCGCCAGCGCACGCCCAACGAGATCGCGCTCACCATCCTGCTGGTGGCGCTCACCATCGTGTTCCTCGGGGTGGTGGTCACCTTGCTGCCGTTCTCGGTGTTCAGCGTGCAGGCCAGCGGCGCGGGCGAGCCGGTGAGCCTGGTGGTGCTGGTGGCCCTGCTGGTGTGCCTTATTCCCACCACCATTGCCGGCCTGCTCAGCGCCATTGGCGTGGCCGGCATGAGCCGGCTCATGCAGGCCAACGTGATCGCCACATCAGGCCGCGCGGTGGAGGCCGCGGGCGACGTGGACGTGTTGCTGCTCGACAAGACCGGCACCATCACGCTGGGCAACCGCCAGGCCAGTGCGTTTCTGCCCGCGCCCGGCGTGAAGGCGGCCGAGCTGGCCGATGCCGCGCAGCTCGCCTCGCTGGCCGACGAAACGCCCGAGGGCCGCAGCATCGTGGTGCTGGCCAAGCAGAAGTTCCAGCTGCGCGAGCGCGACCTGGCCGCGCTGGGCACAGCGGCGGGTGCGGCGGACGGTGCGCCCGGCGGCGTGCAGTTCGTGCACTTCACGGCGCAGACGCGCATGAGCGGTGTCGACCTGCCACAGGGCCGCACGCTGCGCAAGGGCGCGGCCGATGCCATCCGCCGCCATGTCGACGCGCTCGGCGGTACATTTCCCGCCGCCGTGCAGGCGAGCGTGGAAGAGGTCTCCCGCCGCGGCAGCACACCGCTGGTGGTGAGCGACCGCGACCGCGTGCTCGGCGTGGTGGAGCTCAAGGACGTGGTCAAGGGCGGCATGAAGGAACGCTTTGCCGAGCTGCGCCGCATGGGCATCAAGACCGTGATGGTGACCGGCGACAACCGCCTGACGGCCGCCGCCATTGCGGCTGAGGCTGGCGTGGACGACTTCCTGGCCGAAGCCACGCCCGAGGCCAAGCTGCAGCTCATCCGCGACCACCAGGCGCGCGGCCAGCTGGTGGCCATGACCGGTGACGGCACCAACGACGCCCCCGCGCTCGCACAGGCCGACGTGGCCGTGGCCATGAACACCGGCACACAGGCGGCCAAGGAGGCCGGCAACATGGTCGACCTCGACAGCAACCCGACCAAGCTGATCGAGATCGTGGAGACCGGCAAGCAGATGCTGATGACGCGCGGCGCGCTCACCACCTTCAGCATTGCCAACGACATCGCGAAGTACTTCGCGGTGCTGCCCGCGGCCTTTGTGAGCACCTACCCGCAGCTCGGCGCGCTCAACGTGATGCGGCTGGCCAGCCCCGACTCCGCCATCCTCTCGGCGGTGATCTTCAACGCGCTGATCATCGTCTTCCTCATTCCGCTGGCGCTCAAGGGCGTGCGCTACCGCGCGGTGGGTGCCGCCGTGCTGCTGCGCCGCAACCTGGCCCTCTACGGCCTGGGCGGCATCGTGGCGCCTTTCATCGGCATCAAGTTGATCGACGTGCTGATCTCGGCCGCTGGCCTGGCCTGACCTTCAAGGAGTTCCCATGAACAAGACCCCCTCTTCCCCGTCGGGCACCTTCCCGGTGCTGCGCCCGGCCCTCGTGCTGTTTGTGCTGCTCAGTGTCGTCACGGGCCTGCTCTATCCGTGGCTCGTCACGGGCGCGGCCCAGGTGGCGTTTCCCCGGCAGGCCAACGGCAGCTTGATCGAACGCAACGGCCAGGTCGTTGGCTCTGCGCTGATCGGGCAGGCGTTCACACAGCCCGGCCACTTCTGGGGCCGCCCGTCGGCCACCAGCCCGACGCCCTACAACGCAGCGGCATCGGGCGGCTCCAACCTCGGGCCCACCAGCCCGGCGCTGGCCGAGGCGGTGCAGGCGCGCATCGCGGCGCTGCGCGCAGCAGACCCCGGCAACACGGCGCCGGTGCCGGTGGACCTCGTCACGGCGTCCGCCAGCGGCCTGGACCCGCACATCAGCCTGGCCGCCGCGCAATACCAGGTGGCCCGCGTGGCCCGCGCGCGCGGCCTGCCGGCAGACGCCGTGAGCGCGCTGGTGGCACAGCACAGCGAAGGCGTGTGGCTGGGCTTTCTGGGCGAGCCGCGTGTGAACGTGCTGGCGCTCAACCTCGCGCTCGACGCCACGCCACCCACGCCCGCGCAGGGCGGGTGACAATGCAGGCGCCGCATGTCAGAACCCGAACGCCCCGACCCCGACGCCCTGCTCGCGCAGCTGCAGCAGGAGGCCGCCCAGGCGCGCCGTGGCAGCCTGAAGATCTTCTTTGGCGCCTCGGCCGGCGTGGGCAAGACCTACGCCATGCTCTCGGCGGCCCATGCGGCCCTGGCTCAGGGCACGCCGGTCACCATCGGGGTGGTGGAAACCCACGGCCGACCTGACACCGAGGCGCTCGCGCGCGGCCTGCCCCGCCTGCCCCTGAAGGCGGTGCCCTACAAGGGCCACCAGCTGCAGGCCTTCGATCTCGATGCGGCACTCGCCTTTGGCCAGCAGCACGGGCACGCGCTGGTGCTGCTCGACGAGCTGGCCCACAGCAACCTGGCGGGCTCGCGCCACCCCAAGCGCTGGCAGGACGCCGAAGAGCTGCTGGCCGCCGGTGTGGACGTGTGGTCCACCATGAACGTGCAGCACCTGGAGAGCCTGAACGACATCGTCAGCGGCATCACGGGCATCCGCGTGTGGGAAACCGTGCCCGACCGTTTCTTTGACGATGCCGACGAGGTGGTCGTGGTCGACCTGCCGCCCGACGAGCTGTTGCAACGCCTGAAGGCGGGCAAGGTGTACCTGCCACAAGGCGACGACCAGCGCGCCGAGCGCGCCGCGGCCAACTTCTTTCGCAAAGGCAACCTGCTCGCGCTGCGCGAGCTGGCCCTTCGCCGCACCGCCGACCGCGTGGACGACGAGATGCGCGCCTACCGGCGCGGCGGTGCCGACAAACCCGTGTGGCCCAACCGCGAAGCGCTGCTGGCCGCTGTGGGCACGAGCGCCACGGCCGAAAAGGTGGTGCGCAGCACCGCGCGCATGGCCACGCAGCTCGATGTGCCCTGGCATGCCGTGCATGTGGAGATGCCGGGCCGCCCCATGGGCGAGGCCGCCCAGCGCGCCCTGCGGCTGGCCGAATCGCTGGGCGCCACCACCGCCACGCTGTCCGCCCCCGACGCCGCCGCAGCGCTCGTGCGCCACGCGCGCGAACACAACCTCTCGCGCCTGGTGCTGGGGCGGCGCACCCGCCGCTGGCCCTGGCCGCGCAGCCTGGCCGAGCGCATTGCCCAGCGCGCCCACGACCTGGACCTGGTGCAGGTGGGACAGCCGCTCACCCCTGCTGCGCCCCCCGATGGCGACTACGCGCAGTCGCCAGGCGCCGAGACGCGCTGGAGCGGCTACGCCTGGGCGGTGGCCGCGTGCGGCCTCACGGCCCTGCTGGCCACGCCGCTGGTCAACGTCATCGAGCTCAGCAACATCGTCATGCTGTTCCTGCTCACGGTGGTGGGTGTGGCCCTGGTGCTGGGGCGCGGGCCGGCGGTGCTGGCCGCGTTTCTCGGCGTGGCGCTGTTCGACTTTTTCTTTGTCTCGCCCCGCTTCAACTTTGCCGTGAGCGATGTGGAGTACCTCATCACCTTCGGCGTCATGCTGGTCGTGGCGCTGGTGGTCGGCCAGCTCACC
>NZ_JAHVAB010000027.1 GCF_019264445.1 Hydrogenophaga sp. | reverse complement strand
TCGCAGCACCGCACGCACGGGGTTCGGCAACGGGTGCCTCTTGGCATGTTCACCAGGGCCGGTATTCATCGGTGGATGGCCCGCAGCCCGTGGCGTAGCAAGCCCAGGATGGCGTGTCGGCGCTGCAAGCGCCGCCGGGCTTTCGGGCTGCGCCCCGTGCCGGCAAGCCGTCACGGCCATTCGGCTCCAATCCCTCACGCCTTCGCGCCTGCGGCGCTACGCGCTGGCGCTTGCACTCCAGGGGAAAGCCCTGTGGGCTATCCCCGCCGCGCGATGCTTGGCGCCCCTCGATGCCGCCGAACCGGCTGCGCCGGATCGGCCCGGCCAGCGCCTACGGCTGGGCCGCTGCCGCGAGCTGGCTTTCAGCCTCGCTCATCAGCACCGCCGTGCTGCATTCGAGCGCGCCGGCAATCTTGAAGATCAGCGATAGCGTGGGCTGGTGTTCGCCACGCTCCACCTTGCCCATGTGCGAACGCTCGACGCCGGCCAGGTGCGCCAGCGTCTCCTGGGCGATGCCGCGTTCCGTGCGCAGCGCACGCACCGCCGCGCCGAAGGCTTGAGCCAGCTCGGCGTCGAAGGTGGTGGCGCCGGCCGGTCGGCCGGGCTGGACGGATCGCTTCTGCATGGACAGAAGCGTCGATTCGCAGCACAATTAAAACCACGTTATCTTTAACTCATTCATCAAAAGCTCACTGTTCTGCGCTTCTACAGAAATCCGCATTTGCGGGTTTCAACAAAGGCGCGAAATCACGGAACCGCCATCGTGTTTATGCCCAAATCCGCAGGTACGGCTTTGCGCTTTTGCGCTTCGGCGGATTCGTGCGGCCGGAGGGTGGCGCCATGACGGCACTCATCACCGAGGACGACCGCGCGCGCCTGCTGGCCCACGGCAAGGCCCGCGCCGCTGGCGAGGCCATCGACCCGGTGCCCGTGGTGCGGTTGTTCACGCCGGACGCGCATGTGACCTGGCTGCTGGCCGCGCTCGATCCTGCGGACGGCGATACGGCCTACGGCCTGATCGACCTCGGGCTGGGGATGCCAGAGCTGGGGACGGTGAAGCTGTCCGACCTGGCCGGCATCGTCGGGCCGCGCCAGCAGCCCGTGCTACGCGACCTCTATTTCCGCCCCACGCGCACGCTGTCGGAATACACCCGGCTGGCCGAGCGCGACGGAGCGATCCCGGACTGAATACGGCCTACTGTGACTTTTTCAGTCTGGCGTCATGCCGGGCAGGTCTCAATCGGGATTCTTGCGGCATACCCCGGCCAGTCTGATCGAAACAGTCATGATGCCTGGCTTGGGTTGCGGCAGGCTGGCCGATACGGCGTCCCACGGTCGGGGCGCTGCCACCGCCGCATTGAGACGGAAACCGCAACGCATCGGAGCCAATCGGTCTTGACAACCCCAGTCACCATTTTTACCCATGACGTTCTGACGATGGCGATGTAGCGCGTAGCCCAGCCGTGGCGGCGATTCCTGTTCCCAGGAGGTTGCGTCATGGCCGACCGCGCCGCCGAGCCTTGGTATCCGACTGCCGCGTATCTGTACGTGCTGCATCTGGACAGCCTTGCGCTCGCCTGGGAGTACCTGCGCAGGCACCCCGACTACCGGCTCGACTGGCTGCGCCATCGTCGTCGGTCGCAGGCGGCACAGGAAGCGGCGCAACGCTGGGGCTTGCGCCTGCTGGAAGACCCGGCCCTGGATGCGCGCGACGCGCATCCGGCCTGGCTGCCCGGCCACGCTGCGATGGTGCAGCTCTACCCGGATGAAGATCCGCCACCCGATGCCTCGATCTTCGCGTTCTGGCGCATCCCTGGCCATAAGCAACTGCTCCATGACGGCAAACGGCTGGCGCTGATCGCGCGCAGCCCAGGCCATTGCCTGCGCTTTGCGCTGGCCCCCGGCCTGGAAGACGGCATGGCTGTCGCCTATGCCCATCGCGGCGGCACTGCCGCGCCTGTGCGCGGTCATGTGCCCGGCGTGACCTTCGCCGCCACGCCCAGGCCAACACCTTCCGCGCTGCTGGAACTGCACACCTTGCAGGCGCTCGACGCGACCCTGGCGGGCGCGTCCTCGCGTGAGGTCGGCGAAGGCTTGTTCGGTGCCGACGCCGTGGCCGACTGGTACGCCGACGGCGGCTTGCGCTCCAAGGTGCGCCGCTTGGTGCGGCGTGGCGATGCGCTGATGCGCGGCGGCTATCGCCGCCTAGCACAGCTTGCGCCGCTTGAGAAGGGTCGTTTTGAAGGCGACGCAAAACGACCCTGAGCAAGTGGGCCGCGTTTTCTGAGACTGCCTCCATCCGGTTGCGCTGTGTGGCCGGAGCTTTGAAAGCTATGGAGGTTCACACCATGCGTCCTGCTCCCTTGCGGCCTGCCGCCGCTGTCTCGACCGCTGCCGCGCAGCCCCAACGCTATCTCACCAACGACGAAGCCGCCGAGTACCTGCGCCTGTCGCCGCGCACGCTGGAAAAGCAGCGCGTGATCGGCGGCGGCCCGCGCTTTCGCAAGTTCGGCCGGCGGGTCATGTACGCCGTGGCCGACCTCGATGCCTGGGCCGCCGACCGCAGTTTCGAGACGACTTCCGATCCCGAGTACGCCGAGCACCACTCGGCCGACAGCCGTGCGCGCTGATCGGCGGCGCGTGGATGGCCTTCGCCATGTCCACACCCTTGCAGGAGCGCGAACAGCTCGACCTGTTTCGCGCGCTGCCGGGCGACATGGCGCCACGCGACAGCCAGGACTTGATGGCCTTTCCGTTCTTCTCGCTGGCGAAGTCCAAACGGGTCAAGCCCATCGACTTCCGGGCGGGCAACGTGACGATCCGCGTGGAAGGCACGCAGGAGCACGGCATCGCCACGATCTGGGATGCCGACATCCTGATCTGGGCCGCCAGCCAGATCGTGGAGGCGCGCGACGCGGGCCTGCGGCCTTCGCGCTTGATGCAGGT
Organism: Hydrogenophaga sp.; assembly: GCF_019264445.1. Lineage (GTDB taxonomy): Bacteria > Pseudomonadota > Gammaproteobacteria > Burkholderiales > Burkholderiaceae_C > Hydrogenophaga. The sequence continues at coordinate 3,071 of NZ_JAHVAB010000027.1, read as the reverse complement.
ACGCCCCTACGAGGTGCTGCGCTTCATTGGGCGCGGTACGTCGCTGCGCGACTACCAGCGCCTCAAGGCTGCGCTGGATCGGCTGCAATCGACCACGGTGGCCACGTCCATCCGCGAGACGACCGGGCGGCGATTGCATCGGTTTTCCTGGATCAACGAGTGGAAGGAACTGGCCGATGCCAGCGGCACGCCGCTGGGCCTCGAACTGATCCTGCCGGACTGGTTCTTTGCCGGCGTGCTCGACGCCGCCCTGGTGCTGACCATCGACCCGGCGTATTTCCGGCTCACGGGCGGCATCGAGCGGTGGCTGTACCGCCTGGTGCGCAAGCACGGCGGGCGGCAGCCGGGCGGCTGGCAATTCGACTTCCAGCACCTGTACCGCAAATCGGGCAGCGTGGCGCGCTACTACGACTTCGCCGCCGACCTGCGGGCGCTGGTGGCGCGGCAAGCCTTGCCGGGCTACCTGTTGGGCATCGAGCACGCGTCCGGGATTTCCTCGCCGCTGCTGACCTTCCGGCCCGTGCCGCAAACGGCACGGGGATAACTTCGGGAGAGTCTGTGGATGGACTCGTGCTATCAGGCAACAGAGGTGTCGTGCTATCAGGCAACGAATCCTCGTGCTATCAGGCAACAAAATCGGCCGCAAACCCGCGCCAGCACTGGGTTTCGCGTCCCTCTAACTTCCCTAACTTAAATTCTCTAACTTTTAGTAGAAGCGCCGCGCCACGGTGGATAACCACCACACGGCATGAAAGGCAGCAGCAAAAGCCCGGCTTTCCAGCATGGAGGGCCAAGCCATGATCGTTGCTCTGCTCAATCAGAAAGGCGGCGTGGGCAAGACCACGCTCGCCACGCACATCGCCGGCGAGCTGGCGATGCGCGGGCAGCATGTCATGCTGCTGGACGCCGACCCGCAGGGTTCATCGCTAGACTGGACACAGCGCAGAAGCCAGCAAGGCTTGCCAAGGCTGTTCAGCGCCGTGGGCCTCGCACGCGAAACGCTGCACCAAGAGGCGCCAGAACTCGCCAGGCGGGCCGATCACGTCATCATCGACGGCCCGCCCAGGATCGCTGCCTTGGCGCGTTCCGCGCTGCTGGCGGCCGAGCGCGTGCTGATTCCCGTGCAGCCCAGCCCCTATGACCTGTGGGCCAGCGCGGAGATGGTGGCGCTGATCCGTGAGGCGCAGGTGTTTCGGCCAGCGCTGCGCGCGGCCTTCGTCATCAATCGGCGCGTCAGCACCACCGTGATCGGGCGCGAAGCGCGCCAGGCTCTGGCCGACCAACCGCTTCCTGCGCTGCGCGCGGAAGTGCATCAGCGCATCGTGTTCGCCGACAGCGTCGCCGCTGGCCGGCTTGCACGCGAGACGGCGCCGGACAGCACCGCCGCACGCGAAATCACTGCGCTGGTCGATGAACTATTGCGGTGGACGACATGACAACGACGCCGCCACCGAACAGCAAACGCACGGCCAAGCGCGTCGGCATCGGCGCGCGTCCGCCCGCGAATCCGCACGCCGAGGCGTGGATTCGCCAGGGCGATGCCGATGCGCTGGGCAAGGGCGACCTCTACACGGCTCGCCTGACCCTCGACATCACGCCCGCGATGCGGGCGCGCATCAAGGTGTCGGCCTTCACGCAGGGCGTGACCGTGGCCGACCTGCTGCGCGGCCTGCTGGAGCGGGAGTTTCCAGAGCACCGCAGGGAGAACACCCCATGACTGCATCCGTTTCGTCTGCCGCCGCGCCTGTTGCGTGCGCGGCCACGGCTGCGCACGCAGCACCTTCCGGCCAGCCTGCCAGCACGCCGCTGACGCGCGTGGCGCTGGCCTACATCGAACCGCGCTTCAAGCTCTACCTGCGCTTCGGCGAACCTGCGCGCACGCTCCAGCTCGACCGCTGGCGGCGCTGCGCGGTGTTCCTGCCGGGCGCCATGTTCAGCCGCATCCGCTGGCAGGCCAACGACTACGGCACGATCCGCTGGCAGCTCATGGTGATGCAGGCTTGCACGCCGCTGGATGCGGCGCAGCGCATCCCCGGCGTGCAGCCGGGCGCGCGCCTGCTGCTGCACGCCGAGGGGGAGAACCAGGTGCGCGCCGTGCTGGAGCGCATCGACGCCATCGAGGCGCTAGGCATCGCGCCATCCGCCGCTTCGCCCGTGTACTGGCGCACGCTCGCCAACCGGCTCGCTGCGCGTCTGCCGCTGCCCGAATACACCGCCGAGCGGCACGCCGCCTGGCTGACCGGGAGGGCACTGCCATGACCGCCGTTTCGACTGCCGGCGCCGCGTCGCGTCCTCGCTCGCCCCGCGCACGTTTGCGCGCTCGCCTCGTACTGGCGGGCCTGTCCGCCTGCGGCCTCGCTGCGCTGGCCTGGGCGTCCTTCGTGCAGCCGCTGCCGCGCCTGATCTACAACCCGTCCGACAGCGTGGCGGTCGGCTGGTATCGCGTCAATCCGCAGCGCCACGGCACCGGCTCGCTGCCGCGTCGGCTGGAAGTGGGCAGCATCGTCCTGACCACGCTGCCGCCAGACGCCGCCGCGCTGGCCGCGCAGCGCGGCTACCTGCCGGCGCGCGTGCCGCTGCTCAAGCGCGTGGGCGCCATCGCGCCGCAGGAGGTGTGCATCACTGGCCGCATCGTCCGCATCGACGGCGTGCCTTCGGCCGCTGTGCTGCCTGCCGACCGCTGGGGCCGGCCGCTGCCATCCTGGCAGCAGTGCCGTCGCCTCGAACCCGGTGAACTGTTCCTGCTCAGTGTGACCAACCCGGCGTCGTTCGACAGCCGGTATTTCGGGCCGGTCAGTGTGGGCGCCGTGATTGGCGTCGCGCATCCGGTCTGGCTGGAGTCCCGCCCATGATGGCCGCCGACTTGCTGCACGTTGCCGTGCATCTTGTCGTGCCATCGGGCGTGTCGTGCTGCTGGCCGTCGCCGTGTCGTCGCGCGTGCAGTGCGAGCGCATCCGCGCCGCACTTCGCGCTGCCTTCGGCGCAGCCGTCCAACGTGCAGGTGTCTTGCCTCGAACGCGCCCGGCCTGTGGCCGTCGCTGCGTTCGCCGGCGTGGGGGGGGGGGGGGGCG
>NZ_JAHVAB010000022.1 GCF_019264445.1 Hydrogenophaga sp. | reverse complement strand
CTGGCGCACCTGAACAACGGCCGCGAGGGCGACGTGTTTGCCAGCCGCGTGGCCAACGTGCCGATGGGCCGCGCGCAGACGCCGCAAGACGTGGCCGGCCTGGCGCTGTTTCTCGCGTCACCCGCGTCGGACTACATGACGGGCCAGTCGATCAACATCGACGGCGGTCTGGTGCTCAGCTGACGTCTGACACTTTTCATCAACAGGAGCCCGCATGACCCGCAAGTTTGACTTCGAGATGCCCAAGTCGCTGACCGAGATCGTGGCCAGCCGCCTGCGGCAGGCGATCATCGATGGCGAGTTCGCGCTGGGCGAAATGATCTCGGAAGACACGCTGGCTGCGCTGTTCGGCGTGAGCCGCACGCCGGTGCGCGATGCGCTCACGCTGTTGCAGAACACCGGGCTGGTCGAGATCCGGCCCAAGCGCGGCAGCTTCGTGTTCCAGCCGACCGAGGCGGACATGCGCGCCATCTGTGACTTCCGCGTGATGCTCGAAGTGCAGGCCGCGCGCTGTGCCTACCGGCACGACCGCGCCGGCGTGGTGGCGGGCTTGCAAGCGGGTCTGGACGAGATGGAAGCGGCGATTGCCGCCGACGACGACGTGCGCTACGGCCACGCCGACTCGGCCTTCCACCTGGCGCTGTTCCTGCACTCGGGCAACTCCTATCTGCTCGACGCTTACGACCTCGTCGCCGGCAAGATCGGTGCGCTGCGCACCGCGATGTCGCGCCAGTTCGCCGACGCGCGCGAGGTCTCGCTGGCCGAGCACCGCGCCGTGCAGGCCTTTGTCGACGCGGGTGACTTCGCCGGCCTCGAATCGCTGCTGACCATTCACATCGACCGCACCGTCGACGCTTACCGGCTGGCACTCGACAGCGGCCGCATCGCGGTCGCCACCAAGCCCCGGGTGCAACGCATCCACACCACGCCTTCCACATGAACCCAGCTTCCCAGTTGCGCGGCCTGTTGCAGGCCGGCGAGATCGTCATGGCGCCCGGCGCGCCCGATTCCATCACCGCCCGCCTCGTGCAGAAAGCCGGCTTTCCCGCGGTCTACATGACCGGCTTCGGTGCCACCGCCAGCCGCCTCGGCACGCCCGACATCGGCTTGCTGAGCCAGACCGAAATGACCGGGCATGCGCGCGACATGGTCCGCGCGGTGGACATCCCCGTGATCGCCGATGCCGACACCGGCTACGGCGGTCCGTCCAACATCCACCGCACGGTGCGCGAGTACCTGCAGGCCGGCGTGGCCGCGATCCACCTGGAAGACCAGGTCGCGCCCAAGCGCTGTGGCCAGATGGCCGGCATCCGCCTCATGGACGCCGACGAGAACGTGCGCCGGCTGCGTTGCGCGGTCGAGTCGCGCGGCGACGGTGACCTGCTCATCATCGGTCGCACCGACGCGCTGCCCGCCGCCGGCATCGACGAGGCCGTGCGCCGCGCCAAGCTGTACCAGCAGGCGGGTGTCGATCTGGTGTTCGTCGACGGCATCAAGACCGTGGCCGAGGTCGAAGCCGTGGCGCGCGCCGTGTCCGGTCCCAAGGTGGTCTCGTTGGTGGACGGCACGCCCGCTGCCGCGCTGACCGCCGCCCAGCTGCAGTCCATGGGCTTCTCGGTCGTGTTCTACGCCGTCACGGCGCTGTTCACCGCCGTGCGTGCCGTCTCGGGTGCGCTGGCCGAGCTGCGACGCGCGGGCACGCCTGTGGGCGCTGTCGGCGGCATGGTCAGCTACGCCGAATTCACCGAACTGGTCGACCTGGACTTCCACAAAAGCCTGGACGACCGCTTCGGTTCCTGATTCCCTTTTCTTATCCATCGATTGACGTCCATGTCCACGCTTGCCGTTTCCCATCCAGCCCTGCAGGAATTGCTCGACCAACTTGGCCCCGTCGCCGTGATGGTGGGCGACGCCGTGCCGGTGCGCAACCACAACGACTACAGCGGCCTGTCGCCCACGTCACCGATGGCGGTGGTGCGTCCTGCCGACACGGCTGGTGTGGCCACTGCGCTGCGCATCTGCCACGCGCACGGCATCGGCGTGGTGCCGCAGGGTGGCCTCACCGGCCTGTGCGGCGGTGCCCGCGCCGATGCCAACGAGATCGCTTTGTCGCTGGAGCGGCTGGTGGGTATTGAAGAGATTGACACCGCCGCCGCCACCATGACCGTGGCCGCCGGCACGCCGCTGGAAACCGTGCAGCAGGCAGCGCTGAATGCCGGATTCTTCTGCCCGCTCGATCTCGGTGCGCGCGGCTCGTGCGCCATCGGCGGCAACCTGTCGACCAACGCCGGTGGCAACCGCGTGATTCGCTACGGCATGGCGCGTGAGATGGTGCTGGGCGTGGAAGCCGTGCTGGCCGACGGCACGGTCGTCAACTGCCTGAACAAGATGATCAAGAACAACGCGGGCTTCGACCTGAAGCACCTGTTCATCGGTAGCGAAGGCACGCTGGGTGTGATCACGCGCATCGTGCTGCGCATGTTCCCCAAGGCCGGCTCTTCCGTGGTCGCCATGTGCGCCTGTGAAGACTACGCTGCAGTGCTGCGCTTGCTGGGCGCGGCGCGCTCGGGCCTGGGCCCACTGCTGTCGGCCTTTGAAGTGATGTGGCCCGACTATTGGGACCGCGCCGTCAACGAATTGCGCGCGCGCAACCCGTTTGCCGGCGACGACACGCGCTACGGTGCGTATGTGTTGATCGAAGCCCTGGGCACGGACCCCGAGTCCGACTTGCCGCGCTTCGAATCGTGGATGGAAAAGTTGCTGGAAGAGGGTGTGGTGCCCAACGCCGTGGTGGCGCAGTCGCTGGCCGAAGAGCAGGCGCTCTGGGGCGTGCGCGACGCCTGCGGTGAACTGCACCAGACCTGGCCCGGCCACCTGGCCTTCGACATCGGCCTGCCGCAGACCGCCATGGACGACTACGCCCGTGCCTGCAAGGCCGAGCTGGCCGAGAAGGTGCCGGGTCTGGAGAGCGTGTTCTACGGCCACATCGGTGACGGCAACGTGCACATCGTGGCCTACCGCGCGGGCGACAAGGTGCAGCCCAAGGACGAGGTGGAAGAGGTGGTCTACGGCCTGGTGCAGAAGTACGGCGGCACCGTGTCGGCCGAGCACGGCATCGGCACCATCAAGCGCCGCTGGCTGGGCCACGCGCGTTCGCCCGAGCAGATCGCGCTGATGCGCACGCTGAAGAACGCCATGGACCCCAAGGGCATCCTGAACCCGGGCAAGGTGCTGTGAGCAAGGCCCTGACCGGTCGCGTGGCCGTGGTCACCGGCGCCGGGCGTGGCATCGGCCGCGTCATCGCCGAGGACCTCGCGGCGCGCGGTGCCGACGTGGCCCTGCTCGATCTGCAGGCGCCCGACGAGGTGGCCGCCGAGATCGCCGCGAAGCACGGCGTGCGCGTGGTGGCGGTGGCGGTCGATGTGAGCGACGAAGCGGCTGTGGTGGCGGGCTGCGCGCGTGTGGCGGCTGAACTCGGCACGGTCTCGGTGCTGGTGAACAACGCGGGCATCATGCAGCGCGCATCCGCCGACCACCACACGCTTCCCGCGAGCGACCTGCAGCGCATGCTGGCCGTGCATGTGGGCGGCACCGCCGCCATGTGCACCGCCGTGCTGCCGGGCATGCGTGCGCAGGGCTTCGGCCGCATCGTGAACCTGTCGTCCGTCATCGGCTTGGTGGGCCTGCAGCGGCGCACCGCTTACTCCACCGCCAAGGCCGCCATCGCCGGCCTCACGCGCGGTCTGGCACTGGAAAACGGCCGCCACGGCGTGACCGTCAATGCGGTCGCGCCCGGCTATGTCCTGACCGAGGTGTTGCGCGAGAAGATGCGACTTGGCACGCTCGACTACGACCTGTTTGCCGAACGATCGGCCGTGGGCCGCTGGGCCGTGCCCGAGGAAATCGCGCGCGTGATCGGCTTTTTGGCCGAGCCGGCGTCCGGTTTCATCACCGCTGCCGTCTGGGCGGTGGACGGTGGCTACGCGGCCAACGGCAACCCTGGTGAGGCGCTCGGGCCGCTGCAGGCCATGCAAGCCCTGGCCGACTGATGCATACCCTTGCGGTGCTGCGGCGCCGCCCGTTCAAGGAACCGACATGAGCGACCTGCTGACCCTCAACCCCGGTGAACGCGAGCCCTTGCAGGCCTCGTTCAGCGATGCGCGCAACCCCATCGGCCTGGACGGTCTGGAGTTCATCGAATACGCCACCTCCAAACCGCAGGCGCTGGGCCAAGTGCTGGAGATGATGGGCTTTCGACCCATTGCGCGGCACCGCTCGCGCGAAGTGCTGCTGTACCGCCAGGGGGCGCTGAACATCGTCGTCAACGCGCATCCGATGGAATCGCACGGTGCGAGCCACGGCGGTGAATCGCCGGTGCTGTCGGCGGTGGCGCTGCGCGTGCGCGATGCGCAGGCCGCCTACCGCTACGTGCTGGAGCGCGGCGCCTGGGAGGTGCCCACGCGCGCCGACGTGATGGAGCTGAACATTCCGGCCATCCACGGCGCGGGCGGCAGCCGCCTGCACTTCGTCGACCGCTACAAGAACTTCAGCATCTACGACGTCGACTTCGTGCCCATTCCCACGGTGGAGCAGAACCCGCCCGCCACGGCCGGCATTCACTTCTTCGGCATCGTGCAGTACATCGGCCCCGAGCGCAGCCACGACTGGATCGAGTTCTACAACGAGCTTTTCGGTACCGAGCTCATCCCCGACGAGCAGCGCTTCGGCATCATGCCCAAGGGCCGCCTGCTGCGCACGCCCGCGCTGGACGCTTCGCAGCGCTTCATGTTGCAGCTCATCGAACCCGAACCCAACGTGCTCGACGCGGGCGAGCGCCTGCAGCGCATTGGCCTGGGCGTGCCCGACGTGATGGCCGCCGTGCAGGCGTTGCGCGCGCGCGGCGTCGAATTCGTCGAGACGGATGCGGTACACACCGAGCGGCGCGGCGCCATCACCAAGACCTACCTCGGTTCCGTGGTGTTCGAGCTGGTGCACAGCGGCCCCGCGCAGGAGTGACGCGATGAGCGCGACGCAGGGCCGGTCCCAAGCAAGCTTGCACCGCAGCCGCACGGCGGAGGTACCCCAATGAGCCACAACGCTCTGCTTCGCCAGCGCGAAAATCTTGCCATCCGCGCGTTCGGCATGGACACCATCACGCTGGCCGGGCCGCTGGAAGCCAAGCTCGACGCCATGGCCGAGGCCGGCTTCGGGCAGGTCATGCTCAAGGCCAACGACCTCGTGGGCCACGCGCAGGGCTGGCAGGCCGCGGTGAAGGCGGTGCAGGCCAGCGGCTTGCGCGGAACCGGCTTCCAGGTGCTGCGCGATTTCGAGGGTCTGTCGGGCCACCTGCACGCCTACAAGGTGGATATCGCGAAGTCCATGCTGGAGATGTGCGCGGCGCTGGGCTGCAACGTGCTGCTGGCGTGTTCGTCCACCTCGAAGCACGCCAGTGACGACCTCGATCACATCGCGCGCGACCTGCGCAAGCTGGCGATGCTGGCCATTCCGTACGGCATCCGCATCGCGTACGAGGCGCTGTCGTGGGGCCGTACGGTCAACGAGTTCACCACCGCGTGGGACGTGATCCAGCGCGCCGATTGCCCCAACCTGGGCATCGGCATCGACTCGTTCCACATCTTCGCGGCCGACACCTCGCTGGAGATGATCGATGACCTGCAGCCGGACAAGATCTTTCTTGTGCAGCTGGCCGACTTCATGTGGCAGGAAACCCGCACGTTCGAAGAGCGCATGACCACCGCGCGCACCTTCCGTGTATTTCCAGGTGAGGGCGTGCACAGCGACCGGCTGGTCCAGTTGGTGCTCAAGCTCGACGCGCTGGGCTACGGCGGCGATTACAGCTTCGAGGTCTTCAACGACGACTACCTGCAACTGCCGCTGCCCACCGTGGCGCAACGCGCGCGCCGCTCGGCGCAGTGGCTGGCCGACGACGTGCTGCGCCTGTCGGTGCCGCTGCCCAACCAGCTGCTGCAGCGCCGGCCTGCGTAAAGGGGCGCAGTTCAGGCCGCCACCGGCAAACCCAGCAACCGCTCCAGCTCCGCATGCTCCAGCCCATCGACCTTGTCGATGAGCTGCAGGCCCTGCGGGGTGCAGGCCAGCGTGGCGAGGTCGCTGTAGATGCGCTTCACACAGCCGATGCCTGTCAGCGGGTAGCTGCAGTTCGCCACCACCTTGCTCGCGCCTTGCTTGGTGAGCAGGTCCATCATCACCCAGGTCTGCTTGGCGCCAATGGCCAGGTCCATCGCGCCGCCCACCGCGGGAATGGAGCCCGCCTCACCCGTGCTCCAGTTGGCCAGGTCGCCCGTGGCCGACACCTGGAAGGCGCCGAGCACGCAGATGTCCAGGTGGCCGCCGCGCATCATGGCGAAGCTGTCGGCGTGGTGAAAGTACACGCCACCGGGCAGCAGCGTCACCGGCTGCTTGCCGGCGTTGATGAGGTCGTAGTCTTCCTCGCCGGCGGCCGGTGCCGGGCCCATGCCCAGGATGCCGTTCTCGCTGTGCAGCACCACCTCGATGCCGGCTGGCAGGTGGTTGGCCACCAGCGTGGGCTGGCCAATGCCCAGGTTCACGTAGGCGCCGTCGTGGATGTCTTGCGCCACGCGGCGGGCGAGTTCGTCTTTGGTGCGTCGGGTGTAGCTCATGGTCGTGTCCTCACGCCGCGTTCTTGAAGCCGCCGGCCTGCGTGGCCACACGGGGAATCTGCACCACCGCGCTCACGTGGATGCCGGGGGTGACCACCGCCTCGGGGTCGAAGCTGCCGAGTTCAGCGATCTCGTACACGCTGGCGATGGTGCGCTTGGCGGCGGTGGCCATCACCGGGCCGAAGTTGCGCGCAGCCTTGCGGTAGGTGAGGTTGCCCCAGCGGTCACCGCGCTCGGCCTTGATGAGCGCCACGTCGCCGAAGATCGGGTACTCCAGCACATAGGACTTGCCGTTGATCTCACGCGTTTCCTTGGGCGACCCGTCGGCGTTCCTGGCCAGCTCGGTCCCAAAGCCGGTGGGCGTGAAGAAGGCGCCAATGCCCGCGCCCGCGGCGCGCAGGCGCTCGGCCAGGTTGCCTTGCGGCACCAGTTCGAGTTCGAGCTTTCCGCTGCGGTAGAGGCCGTCGAACACCTGGCTGTCGGCCTGGCGCGGAAAGCTGCAGATGACCTTGCGCACGCGCCCGGTCTTGAGCAGCGCGGCCAGGCCGGTCTCGCCGTTGCCGGCGTTGTTGTTGACCACTGTGAGTTCACGCGCGCCCTGGTCGATGAGGCCGTCGATGAGTTCGCCCGGAATGCCGGCGGTGCCGAAGCCGCCGATGAGCACGGTGGCGCCGTCTTCAATGCCCGCGAGCGCCTCGGCGATGGAGGGGGCAATCTTGTTGATCAAGGGGAGTCTCCTGCTGTATGCGTGGCACGCGAAGGGCGGGCCGGTAGCGATTCTGTCAGCGAAAGGCGCAGCCATGGCGCGCCCCCATTCCCCTCTGCGGAAAACTGAATTTCAGCGGGCCCGTTGATGGCCGGCGGGCAGGGCGACACACTCGGCGCCGATGGCCGCAGCACACAGAACCCGCAGGAGACCGCCTTGAACACCGAGCGCACGCTGATCCGTGGCGCCACCGTGATCACCATGGACGCGCAGGGCGACCTGCCCGTGGCCGACATCCTGGTCACGGGGGACCGCATCACCGAGATTGCACCGGGGCTGGTGGTCGACGGTGCGCAGGTGGTGGATGCCAGCGGCTGCATTGCCATTCCCGGGCTGGTGAACGCGCACATGCACACCTGGCAGACGGCGCTGCGCGGCGTGGCCGCCAACTGGACGCTGCTGCAGTACTTTCAGCACATGCACGCCGGCCTGGCCACCGTGTTCACGCCGGACGACCTGCACATCGCCACGCTGGTGGGTGCGCTCAACCAGCTCAACGGTGGCACCACCACGCTGGTGGACTGGTGCCACAACAACCCGACCCCGGCACACAGTGACGCGGCGGTGGCCGCGCTGCTGCAATCGGGCATCCGAGCGGCGTTCTTTCATGGCACGCCCAAGCCCGATCCGCGCCCCGGTGAAACGCCGTTCTGGGAACGGCCCCACCCCCGCGCGGAAGTGGAGCGGCTCGTCCAGGCGCATGCGGGCCAGGCGCTGCTGAGCATTCACGCGGCGGTGCTCGGCCCCCACTACAGCACGCTGGAGGTGGCCCTGCACGACTTCCGCATGGCGCAAGAGCTCGGCATCATCGCCTCGCTGCACCAGGGCGGCGGGCCGGCCCGCCCGCCCGCGGGCGGGGGGCGCCGGGGGGCC
>NZ_JAHVAB010000014.1 GCF_019264445.1 Hydrogenophaga sp. | reverse complement strand
CCACACCTCGCGGTGCGGCCTTTGTGTTGCGGTTGTTGCGTCATGAGCGCAGCAGGGACAGCACGCCCTGGGGCACCTGGTTGGCCTGCGCCACCATGGCGGTGCCGGCCTGTTGCAGGATCTGGGCGCGCGAGAGGTTGGCCGTTTCCTTGGCGAAGTCGGCGTCCATGATGCGGCCGCGCGAAGCGGAGAGGTTTTCCACACCGATCTGGATGTTGGCCACGGCGCTCTCGAAGCGGCTCTGCACCGCACCCAGCGTGGCGCGCGCGCCGTTCACCTGGTCGAGGGCGCTGTCGATCTTCTTCATGGCGATGTAGGCGCCCTTTTCGGTCGTCACGTCGATGCTGGAGATGCCCGTGAGGTCGGCGGTGGCGGCCACGATGCCGGAGCCGTCGTCGGCCACGCCGGTGGTGGCGGCGGTGAAGCCGGCGAAAGCGACGGTTTCAGGAACGCCATCGGCATCGAGCTTGGAGGACATGAACTCCACGTCGAAGGTGCCGTCGTTGTTGTCCACGAGGTAAGCGGACACGCCGGTTTCACCCGCCTTGCGGTTCACGGCTTCCACCACCTGGCCCAGGCGGGTGGTGGCCGAGTTGGCTGCACCAATGGCGCCGAGGTCCACCGCAGTGCCTGTGCCGACCGTGATGGTCAGGGTGCCGGCGTCGATGGCGGTGGCGAAGTCGGTGATGTCGGCGGTGTCGACCGTTTCGGTGAGTTCGCCATAGGCCACGTTGCTCAGGTTGCTGGCGGTGGTGTCGGCCAGCGAGCCGATGGTGATGTTGTCACCGGCGTTCGCGCCGACCTGGAAGGTGGCGGCGGTGAAGGAGCCGTCGAGCACCTTCTTGCCGTTGAACGAGGTCTGCTGCGACACGCGGTCGATTTCGTCGGTGAGCTGCTTCACTTCGGCCTGCAGCGCTTTGCGGTCGTCGGCGCTGTTGGTGGCGTTGGCGGCCTGCACCGAGAGTTCGCGCATGCGCTGCAGCATGTCGCCGACCTTGCCCAGCGCGCCTTCAGCGGTCTGCGCCAGCGAGATGCCGTCGTTGGCGTTGCGCGCGGCGACGCTCAGGCCCTTGATCTGGGAGTTCATGCGCTCTGCAATGGCGAGGCCGGCGGCGTCGTCCTTGGCGCTGTTGACACGCAGGCCCGAAGACAGGCGCTGCATGGAGGTGGCGAGCGAACCTTGCGAGGACATCAGGTTGCGCTGCGCGTTCATCGACATCACGTTCGTGTTGATGGTGGTCATGACTAACTCCTAAAGAATGGATGAAAAGCAATCCGGCATCGCTGCCAACCTCAAGCCAGCCGTGAAGCTGGCCGCCATGACCGGAGCTCTTCTGCATGCCGGCGGGGCCTCAGGGCTTGATCACTTCGCCGCCATGGCTTGGCCGGCGACGAGCGCTTTGGAAATCCCCCCAGAGGGATTCCGGTGCCCATGCCATATTCTTTATTTCCTGCCGCGGTCCATCGCTTGAATAAGCTGGCGAACAACACGGCAATTCATTCGTTAACCATGCCCCCCTGTCGGGTTGCACGCAGCGCACGCGGGTGGCATGCGCTGTGTGCAGCCCACAAGTGCCCGGGCAGCGGGGTGGTTGTTCACCACGACCGCCGCCCGGGATGGCCGCACCCTGCGGTGCGGCCCTTGTGTTGCGAAAGCCGTGCCGATCAACGCAGCAGGGACAGCACGCCCTGCGGAGCCTGGTTGGCCTGGGCGACCATGGCGGTGCCGGCCTGCTGCAGGATCTGGGCGCGCGAGTGGTTCGCGGTTTCCTTGGCGAAGTCGGCGTCCATGATGCGGCCGCGCGAGGCGGAGAGGTTTTCCACACCGATCTGATGTTGGCCACGGCGTTTTCAAAGCGGCTCTGCACGGCACCCAGGGTGGCGCGGGCGCTGTTGACTTCGTCCAGCGCAGCGTCGAGCTTCTTCATGGCGATGTAGGCGCCCTTTTCGCTGGTGACGTCGATGCTGGAGATGCCCGTGAGGTCGTCGGTGGCAGCCACGATGGAGGAGCCGTCGTCGGCCAGGCCGGTGGAAGCGGCGGTGAAGCCGGCGAATTCGATGGCTTCGGGTGCGCCGTCGGCGTCCAGCTTGGACGACATGTATTGCACGTCGAAGGTGCCGTCGTTGTTGTTCACCAGGAAGGCGGACACGCCGGTTTCACCCGTCTTGCGGTTGATGGCTTCCACCACCTGGCCCAGGCGGCCGGTTTCCGAGGTGGCGGCGCCGATGGCGCCGAGGTCCACCGCGTCGCCCGTGCCGACCGTGATGGTCAGCGTGCCGGCGTCGATGGCGGTGGCGAAGTCGGTGATGTCGGCCGTGTCGACCGTTTCTTCACCTTCGCCATAGGCCACCGTGCTCAGGTTGTTGGCGGTGGTGTTGGCCAGCGAACCGATGGTGATGTTGTCGCCGGCGTTGGCGCCGACCTGGAAGTTGGCGGCGGTGAAGGAGCCGTCGAGCACCTTCTTGCCGTTGAACGAGGTCTGCTGCGACACGCGGTCGATTTCGTCGGTCAGCTGCTTCACTTCGGCCTGCAGTGCCTTGCGGTCGTCGGCGCTGTTGGTGGAGTTGGCCGATTGCACCGAGAGTTCACGCATGCGCTGCAGCATGTCGCCGACCTTGCCCAGCGCGCCTTCAGCGGTCTGCGCCAGGGAAATGCCGTCGTTGGCGTTGCGGGCCGCCACGTTCAGGCCTTTGACCTGTGCGTTCATGCGCTCTGCAATGGCGAGGCCGGCGGCGTCGTCCTTGGCGCTGTTGACACGCAGACCCGAAGACAGGCGCTGCATGGAAGTGGCCAGCGAACCCTGTGAAGACATCAGGTTGCGCTGTGCGTTCATCGACATCACGTTCGTGTTGATGGTGGTCATGACTAACTCCTAAAAAAATGGTTGAAAAGCAATCCGGCATTGCTGCCAATCTCGACACCAGCCAGAGGGCTGGCTGCCATGACCGGTGCAGGGCTGAACGGGTTGGCGTGTGTGGTGCCTTCTCGCCGCTCTGCTGGCCGGACGACGAACCTTTCTAGAAGTCCGTTGTGTTCAATTTCGGAGACCTTGGCGGTTTCTTTAGCGCTGGTTTTGTTTCCGGGGATTTGTCAATCCCGTTCATCGCCACCGGGCGTTGGCCCGCACACCCTGTTTCGACCATTTGGGCCTGTGCTGAACCCCGGTGGAGAAGGTCGTTACGGGTGACTTCCCTTTGAGAACCTTGGTTGTAGGTGTTTGGATGACAAGGCGGTGGTGCACACCTGACACGTCACACAGCGTTTTGCTGATTCAAGTTTTTTTACCCATCGACACAATTCAACACATCGGGTCAGCACATGTAAGCACATCGCCAACAAGCGGCCCCTAACGAAAGAAGGAACACATCATGGACAGCGAACAACTCCTGGCAGAAATCCGCGAAGCCAACCTGACGTACCTCATGCTGGCGCAGAACCTGATCCGCAAGGACCGCGCCGAAGCGCTGTACCGCCTGGGTCTGACCGAAGAAGCCGCCGACCTGCTCGGCATGCTCTCCACCGCGCAGCTGCTCAAGATCGCTTCGACCAACATGCTGCTGTGCCGCTTCCGTGTGGACGACGACCTGGTGTGGAACCTGCTGACCAGCCACAACGTGAAGAAGGTGGACAACTCCACCACCACGCAACTGCACGCCAGCATCCTGATGGCCGGCCGCTTCGCCGAAAGCATGGCCGCTCACTGAGCGCCCTCTCTCTCCTTCTTCTTCTTTCCTCTTTCGTTTTCTCTGGAGTCCACCATGGCCGCAGGCAAGAGCATCCTCAACGAGTCGCGTGACATCGAGCGCGCCGTCGCCCTGATCCAGCTCGGCGCCCGCCTGCAGGTTCTGGAGTACGAAACGTCCCTGTCCTACGAACGCCTGCTGCGCCTGTACAAGGAAGTCGCCGGCAAGTCGCCGTCCAAGGGCCAGCTGCCCTTCTCGACCGACTGGTTCCTGACCTGGCAGCCCAACATCCACTCGTCGCTGTTCCTGAACATCCACGAGTACCTCTCCAAGACCAGCGAGCTCGAAGAGATCGACACCGTCATCAAGGCCTTCCGCCTGTACAGCGAGCAGATGCAGGCCAGCGCCATCGAGCCGCTGCTGTCGGTGACCCGCGCCTGGCGCCTGGTGAAGTTTGTCGACAACGGCATGCTCACCCTGACCAAATGCTCGTGCTGCGGTGGCCACTTCGTGACCGAGCCGTACGAAAACCGCCACTTCACCTGCGGCCTGTGCCAGCCACCGGCACGCGCCGGCAAGGGCGCCACGGCCGGAGGCCTGCGCCTTCACTGATTCGACTCCCCCCGCGCCGCCTGCGGCGTCACCCCTCAGGGGCAACACCTGCGGCCTGGCAGAGCCAGTTCCGCGGTGTTCTGGATGAAGTCACTGTTGGCCAACGTTTGAAATGGACCCCGATGCGGGTCCATTTCGCGTTTATGGGTCGCCTCAATCGCCCCTAGAGTTGGTCGATAGAAAACACATCCCTCCAAGTCACGCGCGCACTCCAGGGCGGCGTCCTCTTTCAGGCACGAGAACATGTTCGTCATCATCGGTTTTGTCGTTTCGATGCTTTGCATCTTCGGCGTCTACATCTTTCACGGCGGCAACATCGGCGTGGTGCTCAAGGCGTTGCCGTTCGAGATGACGACGATTCTGGGCGCGGCGATCGGGGCTTTCCTGATCAACAACCAGATGAAAGTGGTGAAGGCCTCGTTCAAGGGCCTGGCGGGTTGCTTCAAGGGCAGCCGCTACACCAAGGCGCGCTACATGGAGCTGATGGCGCTGCAGTTCGACATTCTTCAGAAGGCGCGCAAGGAAGGCCTGATGGCCATCGAGCAGGACGTGGAGAACCCGCATGAGTCGGCGGTGTTCAAGAAGTACCCCACCATCGCCGCCGACCACCACGTGGTCGAGTTCATCACCGACTACCTGCGCATGATGGTCTCGGGCAACCTCAACGCGCACGAGATCGAGTCGCTCATGGACAGCGAGATCGAAACCCACCACCACGAAGCGCACGCCCCCGTGGCCGCCATCGGCCGCCTGGCCGGGGGTCTGCCGGCTTTCGGCATCGTGGCCGCCGTGCTGGGCGTGGTCAACACCATGGGCTCGGTGGGCCAGCCGCCTGCGGTGCTCGGCGGCATGATCGCCTCCGCGCTGGTGGGCACCTTCCTCGGCATCTTGCTGGCATACGGCGTGTTTGAGCCCCTGGGCGGCCTGATGGAGCAGAAGGTGGAGGAGAGTGGCAAGGAATTCCAGTGCATCAAGACCACGCTGCTGGCCAGCATGCAGGGCTACGCCCCGGCCACCGCTATCGAGTTCGGCCGCAAGGTCTTGCTGTCGGATGTGCGGCCGACCTTCAACGAGCTGGAGCAGCACGTGAAGGGCAAGAAGTGATGCCGCTGATGCACACCCACCTGGCGCAGGGCCGCGCGCAGCCCACCGGAGGTCAGCATGGCCGGTGATGGCAAGAAGCTGCAGCCGATCATCATCAAGCGCATCAAGAAGAGTGGGCATGCGGCCCACGGTGGCGCCTGGAAGATTGCCTACGCCGACTTCGTGACGGCCATGATGGCTTTCTTTCTGCTCATGTGGCTGCTGGGCTCCACGGCCAAGGGCGAGCTCGAAGGCATCGCGAGTTATTTTCAGTCGCCGGTGAAGGTTTCCCTGATGGGTGGGCCCGGCACCGGCAACAGCAGCAGCATCCTGCCCGGCGGCGGGCGCGACCTCAGCAAGTCCAGCGGCCAGATGGACAGCGGCGACGCCGAGCGCGCCGCCAAGCTCATGGGCGCGCAGATGGCGCGCGCCGAGTCGATGCGCCGCGATGCCGCGCGCATCGTCGCGCTCGAACGCAAGATCACCACGCTGATCGAGAAGAACCCCAAGCTCTCGGAGTACGGTTCGCAGATCCAGCTGGAGAAGACCACCGATGGCCTGCACATCCAGATCGTCGACCAGGGCAACCGCCCGATGTTCGACGCGGGCAGCTCGCTGGTGAAGCCCTACATGCGCGACATCCTGCGCGAGATCGGGGCCGCCCTGGGCGACGTGGAGAACCACATTGCGCTGGCGGGCCACACCGATGCAACACCCTACGGCAGCGGCGACCGTGGCTACAGCAACTGGGAGCTCTCGGCCGACCGCGCCAACGCCTCGCGCCGCGAACTGGTGGCCGGTGGCCTGCCCGACAACAAACTGCGCCGCGTCGAAGGCCTGGCCTCCAGCCGCCTGCTGCGGGCCGACCAGCCCAACGACCCGATCAACCGGCGCATCAGCATTGTGGTGATGACGCAAGAGGCCGAAGAGCGCATGCTCCCGCGCTCGGGCCCGGTGCCGATCATGCCCATGCTCGACCCCGCAGCGCCCAGCGCCGCTGCGCCAGTGGCTGCGCCGGCGGCCGTGGCCGCCATCGCCGAGCCAGCGCCCGGTGCCGCACCGGCCGCGGCTGCGCCATCTGCTCCGACCGCGAAGGCTGCAGCGCCCGGCATCGCCTTGCCCACGCTTCAGATTTCCCGCGATGTGACGAAATCCCCTTCACAGAGTGGCGGCTGAGTGCAGCCCACTCCTTTCCCTTGATCTTTTCCTCCCACGGAGGCTTTCATGTCCACCCCGATGAAATTCCTGATCGTTGACGACTTCTCCACCATGCGCCGCATCGTGCGCAACCTGCTCAAGGAGATCGGGCATGCCGACGCCGACGAGGCCGAGGACGGCGTGGCCGCGCTGGCCAAGCTGCGCAACGGTGCGTTCAACTTCGTGGTGTCGGACATCAACATGCCCAACATGAACGGCTTCGAGCTGCTGGCCGAGATCAAGAAGGACGAGAAGCTCAAGCACCTGCCGGTGCTGATGGTGACCGCCGAAGCGCGCAAGGAAGACATCGTGATGGCCGCACAAAACGGCGCAGCGGGTTACATCGTCAAACCCTTCACGAAGGCCACGCTGGAAGAGAAGCTGGCCAACATCTTCAAGAAGCTCGGCATCTAAGGGAGCGCGCACCATGAACGCACAAAAAGAAGACGCAGTCTCTGGCAGTCCGGACATGTTTCGTCAGCTCGGCGCCATCACGCGCCAGCTGCACGACGCGCTCAAGGAGCTGGGCTACACCGACAAACTCAAGGGCACGGTCGAGCAGCTGCCCGACGCGCAGAGCCGCCTGTCCTACATCGCACGCCTGACGGGCGAAGCCGCTGAAAAGGTGCTCAACCATGTGGACGAAGGCAAGGCCGAGCAGGCGAAGATCGCCGAGCGCGGCCGCCAGCTGGCCGACACCATCGCCCGCGTGCCGGGCCTGGCGCGCGCCATGCCGGAGCTGCTGGAGTGGTCGAAGGACATCGTCGACCTCAGCGAGAAGTCCGACGCACGCCTGACCGACATCATGATGGCGCAGGACTTCCACGACCTCACCGGCCAGGTGATCGGCCGCGTGGTGCAGCTCGCCGGCACGATAGAAGAACAGCTGCTGAGCCTGTTGCTGCAGTCCGCACCCGCAGGCCAGCCTGGCCAGGACCACGCGCTGGTGGACATGCCAGCGCTCAGCGGCCCGGTCGTCAACCCCGAAGGCCGCACCGACGTGGTGAGCGACCAGAAACAGGTTGACGATCTGTTGGCAAGCTTGGGCTTTTAAGCCGCCAGCGCACCCGCAACGCACCGGCTCGGGGAGGCCGGGCGTTCTGCGCAGCGGGATAGACGGAGGAGGCGGCACCAGCCGCCGGGGGACACCCGCGGAGCAGAGCGCCCGGCGTCCCCGCGCCCCCGCAAACCGCACGCCAGAAAAGCGCCCCTTCCCCGCGTCTTATCGCCCTTTAGTTTTTCCCTGCGGATTCCAGAATCGGATGCACCGATCGAGTGAACCCGCACCATGGAATCATCCAGCCAGGACAAGAACCTACCCGCCACCGCGCACCGCCTGAAGAAGGCGCGCGAAGACGGCCAGGTGCCGCGTTCCAGAGACCTCTCCAACCTCGCCGTGCTCGGCGGCGGCGCCCTGGTGCTGGTGGCGCTGGCCCCCGTGGGCTTCGAGAAACTGCGCAGCGCCCTGCAAGGCCAGCTGCGCTTTGACCACCAGTCCCTGCAAAAGCCCGAAATGGCCACCGAGCGCCTGGTGGACGGCTTCGCGCAGGGCCTCATGCTCTACCTGCCGCTGGGCGTGGCCGTGCTGGCCATCGTGCTGCTCACCGCCTTCGTCTCGGGCAGCTGGGCCCTCAGCACCAAGCCGCTCATGCCCGACATCGGCCGCATCAACCCGCTCAAGGGCATTGGCCGCCTGTTCAGCAAGCAGCAACTCTTCGACACCGCCAAGCTGGCCTTCATCAGCGTGGTCATTGGCCTGGTGGCGTGGCAGTTCATCCGCTCACACGTCGAGCCCTTCGGCACGCTGGTGATGCAGCCGCTGGAGTCCGGGCTGGGCCAGCTCGGCCACTGGCTCATGGTCGGCGTGGGCCTGCTTCTGCTCGTGGTCACGGTGGTGGCCATCATCGATTTTCCGGCGCAGCGATTCCTGCACGCGCAGCGCATGCGCATGTCGCACCAGGAGGTGAAGCAGGAACACAAGGAAGCCGAAGGCGACCCCCATGTGAAGGGCCAGCGCCGCCAGCGCCAGCGCGAAATGGCCCAGCGCAACAGCGTGGGCGCCGTGCCCAAGGCCGACCTCGTGGTGATGAACCCGACCCACTATGCCGTGGCCATCCGCTACGACGACGCCTCCATGGCCGCACCCCGCGTGATCGCCAAGGGCGCCGACCTGCTGGCCATGAAGATCCGCGACGTGGCCAAGGCGCACAACGTGCCGGTGCTGCAGTCGCCCATGCTGGCGCGTGCGCTGTATGCCCACGCCGAGATCGACGACGAGATCCCCTCGGCCCTCTACACCGCCGTGGCCCAGGTGCTGGCTTACGTCTACCAGATCAAGGCCGCCATGAAGGGGCAGGGCGTGATGCCCGCTGAGCAGCCCGTGCCCATGGTGCCGCCCGAACTCGATCCGCACTTCAAGAAATCCGCTCCGGAGGCCGCCGTATGAATCTGCAAGCGCTGCAGCAATGGATGAACCGCAACGCCAGCTGGGCCGGCGGTCTGGCCGCACCGATGCTGGTCATCACCGTGTTGTCGATGATGGTGCTGCCGCTGCCACCGTGGATGCTCGACACCTTCTTCACGCTCAACATCGCGCTCGCGCTGGTGGTGATGATGGTGGCGGCGTACATGAAGCGCCCGCTGGACTTCTCGGTGTTCCCCACCGTGCTGCTGCTCACCACGCTGCTGCGCCTCTCGCTCAACGTGGCCTCCACCCGCGTGGTGCTGCTCGAAGGCCACACCGGCCCGGGCGCGGCCGGCGCGGTGATCGAGGCCTTTGGCCACTTCCTGATTGGCGGCAACTTCGCGGTCGGTTTCATCGTGTTCGCCATCCTGGTGGTGATCAACTTCGTGGTGATCACCAAGGGCTCGGAGCGCATTGCCGAGGTGAGCGCGCGCTTCACCCTGGACGCCATGCCCGGCAAGCAGATGGCCATCGACGCCGACCTCAACGCCGGCCTGATCGACGAGAAAGAGGCCAAGCGCCGCCGCCGCGAAGTGGGCGAAGAGGCCGAGTTCTTCGGCTCCATGGACGGTGCCTCCAAGTTCGTGCGCGGCGACGCCATCGCCGGCATCCTGATCCTGTTCATCAACATCATCGGCGGCTTCATCATCGGCGTGCTGCAGCACGGCCTCTCCGCCGGCCAGGCCGCCGACAACTACATCCTGCTGGCCGTGGGTGACGCGCTCGTGGCGCAGATTCCCGGCCTGCTGATCTCGGTGGCCGCGGCCATGGTGGTCTCGCGCGTGGGCAAGGACGAAGACCTCGGCGCGCAGGTGATGGAGCAGATGTTCCTCTCGCCCAAGGTCATGGGGATCACCGCCGCCGTGCTGTTCATGCTGGGCATCGTGCCGGGCATGCCGCACGCCGTGTTCCTGAGCTTTGCGGCCCTCACGGGCGGCCTGGCGTACTGGCTGGCGCGCGAGCAGAGCAAACCTGCGCCCGAAGCACCGGCACCCGCCGTGCAAAGCGACGGCGAAGCCACCTGGGACGACCTGCAGCCGGTCGACCTGCTGGGCCTGGAGCTGGGTTACCGCCTGATTGCCATGGTCGACAAGACCCGCCAGGGCGACCTGCTCACCCGCATCAAGGGCGTGCGCAAGAAGTTTGCGCAGGAGGTGGGCTTTTTGCCACCGGCCGTGCACGTGCGCGACAACCTCGAGCTGCGCCCCAGCGCCTACCGCATCACCCTGCGCGGCGTGGTGGTGGGCGAGGGCGAGGTGTTCCCCGGCATGTTCCTGGCCATCGACCCCGGTGGCATCGGCACCCCGCTGATCGGCACGCCCACCACCGACCCCGCTTTTGGCCTGCCCGCGCACTGGATCGAAGAGAAGCAACGTGAGAACGCGCAAATGGCCGGTTTTACGGTGGTTGATTCCGAGACTGTGCTGGCGACGCATCTTTCACACTTGATGCAAGTCCAGGCCGCCAAGTTGCTGAGCCGGACGGAGACCCAGGACCTGGTTGAACACGTCACCCGCCTGGCCCCCAAATTGATCGAAGAAGTCGTGCCCAAAATGGTTTCTGTCGCCACCTTCCAGAAAGTTCTCCAGCTGCTGCTGGAAGAGTCTGTGCATGTGCGCGACATCCGCACCATCATCGAAGCGCTGGCCGAGCACGCCCCCCACACCACCGACCCGACCGAGCTGGCGCGCCGCGTGCGCATGGCGCTTTCGCCGGCCATCGTTCAGCAGATCTACGGCCCGGTGAAAGAGCTGGAAGTGATCGCCATCGAACCCGGCCTGGAGCGCCTGCTGATGCAGGCCCTCAGCGGCGCTGCCAACGGCGCGCTGGACCCCGGTGTGGCCGAGATGCTGAGCAAGTCCGCCACCGACATCGCCAACAAGCAGGAAGAAAAAGGCGTGCCCGCCTGCCTGCTCGTGCCCGACGCCATTCGCAATGCCATGTCCCGCCTGCTGCGCCGCGCCGCGCCGCGTCTGCAGGTGCTGGCCCACAGCGAAATTCCTGAAACCCACCTGATCCGCATCGGCCCGATCCTTGGAGAACTTGCAGCATGAACATCCAGCGTTTCACCGCCCCGACCTCGCGCGAAGCCATGAACAAGGCGCGCAGGACCTTTGGCGACAGTGCCGTGATCCTCTCCACCCGGTCCACCGGTGAGGGTTTTGAAGTGACGGTCGCTGCCGAGGAGAGCCTGGCCTCGCTGGCCGAGCACGCCGCAGCACCTGTCGTCGCCGCTGCAGAACGCGCCCCGCAGCGCCTCGAAGCCGCACCGGCCCGCGCCAGCAAGCCTGCGGTCTCGATGGCTGCGCCGCAGTCGGTGCAGAGCGACACCGAGACGCTGGCCATGAGCACGCTGTCCTTCCAGGACTATGTGCGCGAACGCATGCTGCGCAAGCGCCGCGAAGCCCTGCACGGCACGCCCGCTGCGTCCGTTTCAGCACCCGCTGCAGAGCCGGCCGTCGAGCCGCGCCGCGCACCGCTTCAGGCCGCTGCACCCCAGTTCATGCCGCAGCCCGAACCCATTGCCGTGCCGGTGCAGCGCTTCAACCAGCCCGAGCCCATCGTGGCGCGCCAGCCCGCTCCCATCCGCACCCGCTCGGCCGAGCCGGCCTGGGAAGACTCGCAGCCCGCCACGCGCTTCCCCAGCCAGGGCGACAGCCGCATGGCGGTGGAACTCTCCGCGCTCAAGGACATGATCGAAGAGCGCTTCAACACGCTGGCCTGGCTCGGTTCGTCCAAGCAGAACCCGATCCAGTCCAACCTGATGCTCAAGATGATCCGGGCCGGCTACTCGCCCGCCATGTCGCGCGCCGTGCTCGAGCGCGTGCCGACCGAAGCCGGTGCCGCCGAAGCCGTGCGCTGGCTCATGGACGTGATCACCCGCAACCTGAAGGTGGCCGCGCCCGGTGCCAGCCTGTGCGACGAAGGTGGTGTGGTGTCGCTCGTGGGTGCCACCGGTGTGGGCAAGACCACCACCGCCGCCAAGCTCGCCGCCCAGTGCGTCAAGCAGTACGGCGCGGGCAGCGTGGGCCTGATCACGCTGGACACCTACCGCGTCTCCGGCTTCGAGCAGCTGCGCGCCTTTGGCCGCATGCTCGGTGTGGTGGCCCATCTGGCGCACGACCGCGCCGCGCTCAAGGACCTGCTCAACCTGCTGGGCAACAAGCGCCTGGTGATCATCGACACCGCCGGCCTGGGCCAGCGCGACCAGCGCATCCAGGACATGCTCGACGTGCTCGACATCCCCAAGGTCAAGAAGACCCTGGTGCTCAACGCCGGCTCGCACGGCGACACGCTCGACGAAGTGCTGACCTCGTTCAAGGCCAGCTCGCTGCACGGCGTGGTGCTCTCCAAGGTGGACGAAGCCGTCAAGCTCGGCCCGGCACTGGACGCCCTCATTCGCCACCAGGTGGTGCTGCGCGGAGTGGCCAACGGCCAGCGCGTGCCCGAAGACTGGCAGAACGCCGAGGCCGCCGCACTGGTTCGCCTCTCCATGGGCACGCAGGGCAAGTCGGCCTACGACCCGCACGCCACCGACATGGGTTACTTCTTCTCGCAGGCATCCACCCGCGGCATCGATCTGGGGGCTTCGCATGTTTGAACCCGGCTTCGACCAGGCCGCCGGCTTGCGCGGCGAAGTGCCCCCGGGCAGCGCCGTGCTGATGCCGGTGTGCAGCCCGTCCCAGCCTGCGCGCGCCTACGAATGGCTGTGCATGCTGGCCTCCAGCCTCACCGCCGCTGGCCGTGCGGTGGTCATCGTGGACGCCTCGGCCCACGAATCCAGCCACAGCCACCGCCACGACGGCGCCCACCTGGGCCTCATGCGCGTGCTGCAAGACCCCTCCATCGTTCACCTGGAGCGCCCCCTGGACGGCACCGACTGGCTCGTGATGCCCGGCGCCACCGGCCTGCAGGCCCTGCAGGAAACCGCCCACGTGGCCGGTGCCCACATGGCACTCTCGCGCCTGCTCACACCCTTTGCACCCGGTGTGGTGGTGCTGATGTTTGCGCCCGCCTTCTCGCTGGCCGGCCTGCTGCCGGGCCTGGGTGCCCGCGCGCTGGTGCCGGTCATTGAACAGCCGCAGTCCAGCATCGACGCCTATGGCTCGGTGAAGGTGCTGCACGCTGCGGGCCTCTCGCCGGTGCTGGCGCCACTGTCGTTTGCCGCACCCGCTGCCCTGCAGACGGTGGTCAACACCGTGGCCGACACGGCGCAGCGCCACCTCGGGCTCTCGCTGGACAGCTGGCCTGTGGCCACCTGGGCCCTGCGCGTGCAGGAAAGCGCCATCGAACGCCCCCGCCCGACACCCGCGCACGGCTACCACGGCTTGCTGCCCGCTGCTTCGCACACCGGCCACGCTGCGGCCGCTGTGGCCCCCTCTCTCTGGAGCTGAAGATGTACACCGCCAAAGGCACCCTCAACCGGGACGACCAGTTGCGCAAATACAGCCCGCTGGTGCGCCGCCTGGCCCACCACATGATCGCCAAGCTGCCGCCCAGCGTGGAGCTCGACGACCTGATCCAGGTCGGCATGATCGGCCTGACCGAAGCCATCGCCCGCTTCGAGCCCACCCAGGGGGTGCAGTTCGAGACCTTTGCCAGCCAGCGCATTCGCGGCGCCATGATCGACGAGCTGCGCGAAGGCGACTGGATGTCGCGCGGTTCGCGCAAGAGCCAGAAAGACATCGAGCAGGCCGTGCACCGCCTGCAGCAGAAGCTGCACCGCGTGCCCAAGGAAAGCGAAATCGCCGCCGAAATGGGCATGAGCCTGGCCGACTACCAGCACCTGCTGGCCAAGGTGCGCGGCACGCAGCTGGTGTACCTGGAAGACATCAGCGGCAGTGGCGACGACGAAGACGGATTTCTGGACCGCCACATGGGCGACCACGAAGCCGACCCCTCGGCCGTGCTGCAGGACCACCGCATGCGCACCGCGCTGGTGGCCGCCATCAAGGTGCTGCCCGAGCGCGAGCAGCAGATCATGTCGATGTACTACGAGCACGACATGAACCTGAAGGAAATTGCCGCCGTGCTGGGCGTGACCGAGTCGCGCATCTGCCAGCTGCACAGCCAGTCGATTGCACGCCTGCGCGCCAAGCTGCGCGCGCACTGATCCCGCGGCCCGCTGCACACCCGACTGAAGTCGGGTCGGGTGGCATGCGCCCTGGTGCGCGGGTTAAATACGGACACACAACCCAGGAGCGTTGAGCATGTCCGGTGGCGATTGGAAAGAACTGTTTCACGCAGCGTGCGAGGGCCACATCGAGCTGCTGCGTTACCACGTCAAGAACGACGTCGACGTCAACTACGCGCACCCGGAGTTTCTGTCGACCCCGCTGGTGGCCTGCATCCTCGCGCGCCAGGAAGCATCGGCCCACCTGCTGCTCGACCACGGTGCAAACCCGGTGCTGCACTCCGAATTCGACGGCCTCACGCCGGTGGAGGCGGCACGCCAGGCGGGGCTGGTGCGCGTGGAAGAACGGCTGCGCGCCATGGGAGCCCCCGACCCGGCCGACGTGCAACGCGCCGGCGGCTGGCTGCAAAGGGTGCTGGGCGATCGGCTGCCCTGGTATTTGCGCTGAGCGCACCACGGCGAGCCGTTGCAGATCGCTCGAACCCGCGCCCGTCCACCGTCTGGCGCTCGGCGATTGACGGCATTGTCAGTCTGTTGCGAATGTCTCAAAATGTGTGCAACCTTAAGTTATCCATCAGAGTTCTCGCGCCACAGCGCGTGACTTCAGAGTGCTTCGGGTTGTCTTGAGATCGCGCTGCAGCCGCTGACGCATCCATCGAGCGGCCTGCCGGGCGTGTGTCTCACTCCGCCACGGGATCGACACGGGAGCATGCGATGGCTGTTAACCGCTGGGTGGTGGCGCTGATCCTGGCGCTGGTGCTGCTGAATCTTTTCACCATCGAGATCTTCCCGATCGTGTGGAACGATGAGGTGATGTTCGTCGAGCCCGCTTGGAATCTGGCCCAGACGGGATTCATGAACTCGCGGGCCTGGTACTTCCAGGACGAGACGCAGTGGTGGGTCGGCAATGCACCCCTGCATTCCCTGTTGCTCGCGGTCTGGCTGAAGGTCCATGACATCGGCATCCTGCAGGCACGCTCCTTCGGTCTGCTGGAATATGCGCTGGCCGTGTGGGTGCTGCTGGTGGCGGCAGCCTCGTTGCAGCCCAGGCCTTCTGCCATGCGGCAGGCCTTGTTCGTGCTGATCGCATTTCTTGCCTACAGCGCCACGCTCAACTACCGCTCGGGTCGTTACGACCCCACCGGCATCCTGCTGGTGTCTCTGGTGTGCCTGGGCATGGCGCGCGGCAGCGGGTCGTGGCTGCGTGGCGGTCTGCTGGGTTTGGGTTGCGCCTTTCTGGTCCCGCTCTCCGGCGTGCACGTGTTCGTGTTCTTCATGCTCTTGCTGGCCGTGCTGTTCGTGGTGGCGCAGAGCGACTGGCGGCCCGGTCTGGTCGCCCTTGGGGTGGCTGCTTCGATGGGCGCCGGGCTGTGGATGCTCATCTATGCCTATCTGGGCCTTTTCGAGCCATTTTTCCGTTCGGTGCGCTTTCTCAAGGACATTGAGGCAGGGGCGTACAGCAAAGATCCCAGCCTGTATCTGCTGGTGGCAGCCACCTTGGTGCTGGTCGTCGACATCGTTCGCCGTTCGGTGAAACAGGCCACCGCCGACCGCCGCCTGCTTGTGGGCACGCTGTTGCTGGTGGTGATCGTGCCCACGGTGTTTCTGGCCCTTGGGCGCTTTCCCACTTACTACAGCTGGATGCTGCTGCTGCCCCTGGGTCTGCTGTTGTCTCACCACGGCCAGGCATTTGGCAGCGGCCGCGGCCTGGTGTCCCTGGGTTTGATCGCCTCCCGCGGGCTGCTGCTGGTGGCGGCGCTTCTGGTGGGCCTCCCGCTGCAGTTGCTCTCAGGCCACTCGCTGGCGGAACTGCGTGCCCATGACCGTGTTATCGAGCTGGCCCAGTCGAGCGGCAACCAGCGGTCATCGCCGATGCTGGTGTCGTCGGCCGCGTGGTATGCGTCGCTTTTGCATTCCGAGCGGGTCTTCGTGGAGTCCTTCGACGCCGAGCACAGGCTGCTCAACCGGCAGCAGCTCAACGAGATCAAGGTGGTGCTGCTCGCCCCCAACGACCATGCCCAGTGGATCGGGCATCTGGGCGGCGAATGGGAAAAGCTGGGCGAGATTCCCGATCCGGACGAACCTGTCCAGACCGGCCTGTTTCGCCGCGGTTTTGGCGAAAAGCTCTCAGAGCATTACCGCCTGGGTCTTTACCGGCGTGTGGAGGAGGTGCGGGGAGAAGCGGGTGTGCCGACACCGCTGCCTGCGACCGCTCCTGAAGCGACACGGTAGCGGTTTCGGCTCGAGGGCGACCGGGCGTGGCCGGGCGTCGGGTGCTTGAACGCGCACCAGCGCGGTGTCAACCCTGCTGGCAGAGTGCGCCGGGTTGTTCCCAGCCGCAGCCGTTGCGTGGCCATTCGACCAGCACGCCGGCCTCGGTCTGGGCGACGACGCGGCCGTCCACGCGGTCCAGGCTGCCTTTGTGCAGGCGGTTCACGCGGGTGCCCGCAGCGAACTGGGGTGTCTGGAAATAGGATTTGAGCAGTTCGATCATGGTGTCGGTCTCGGGGTCAACGTGCGCCATGGGAAGCCAGGCCACGTTGGGCGCGGTCCCAGCGTCGCTGCATGTCTTCGAGCTGGTGCAGGCTCTGGGCGGTGCTGAGGTAGGCCTCCAGCCCGGGCGATGCGTCGGGGGTCGCGCGTTGGAAAAAGTGGTCGACGGCCAGCGCCAGTCGGGTCCACACGGTGTGAATCAGGGTGTTCATGTCGGTCATATAAGGGTTAACCCTGATGTTAGAAGACCGAGCGCTGAAAAGTTGTGTGCATCAGGTCAGCTAATGACCTATCAGATGGCGCACTCCAGAAATGCGAAAGCCGGCAGATGCCGGCCCGGAGCGTTGGGGGAAGAGGGCGTCAGGCCGAGAGGAAACCCCGGCCGGCACCGCCGAGCGATGAGGGTTTGACCATGCGGCCGTAGGTGGGCTGGCGCTGCAGGGCCTGCTGGGGAAGCAGGCTGCCCAGGGCGCGCTCGTTCTGGGCGTTGGCCCTCAGCACAGCCTGGCGAAGTTGGGCAAAACGCTGCGCGGCCACCTGTGTGTCGCGGTGCAGCGGGCTTTCGGGGTTGGCCATGTCGGCGCCGCGTGGCGCTTGCCGGAGCACCGCCTGCATGGCCGCGCTGGCGCGCTCCACACCGGCCGCATCGCCCAGCAGCAGGGCCGCCTGCAAGGCATCGAGCTCGGCCTGCAGCGATCCGATCCAGGGGTGGGAGGTCGTTGCGGCAAAGGTCATGGCGAGGTCCGGTGGTGGTGGGTAGGTCAGGCTCGGCCGCCGTTGAGCATTTCGGCGGCGTTGGCCAGCATCTTGTCGGCGATGGCTTCGGCGTTGACCTGGAAGCTGCCGCTGGCAATCGCCTGCTTCATGGCTTCCACTTTTTCACTGTTGAAGACCTCGCTGCCGCCCGAGCCCATGGCCGAGACGGTGGAGGGCGACAGGGTGACGGTCACGCCCTGGGGCTTGGCCGTGGGGGTGCCTGCGGCGGCCGCCAGTTCGGCGCTCGCTGCGGGCTTGTCGGCGGCCTTCTGGGGACCACCGGCCACGGAACCAATATAGGAATCGGGTGACGAATCGACTTTCATTTCACGCTCCAAACCCCGTAGTCAGGGTGATGTGTGAGAACTATCGACCTGACCTGAACGGACTTTAGGCATTTTTTGCGCGTCGGTTTGGGCATTCCGTCACGCCGGCGGAGCCAGTACGGATGTCCGGCTCACAGCGACATCTCAACGGTCTGGTCTTCCTGCACCAGACCGGTGACGACCCGCCCGCCCGGCAACCGGATGCGGGCCGACTGGCCCACCAGCCCGGCGGTGAGCGCCAGGCCTGTCACCGAAATGCTGAACCCGCTGCCGCTGCTGTTGACCCGCACCTGGTCGCCCGCGGCAAACGCCTTGGCCGGGCGCACCATGTTCTGGCGGATCGCCAGCCCCGGCGTGAGGGCGAAGGCGGTTTGCTGGCCGACCCACATGTCGGCCCGGGCCAGCACGGTGACCGGGCTGGCCGCCCAGTCGACTTCGACCAGTTCGGCGTCTTCTTGAGTGAGGGTGGCGCCGGCGTCCACCGGGCGCTTGATCACCCAGGCGGGGCCAAAGGCCTTGATGGTGACGGGCACATACACATTCCAGCGCGAGCTGCCTTCAAGGCAGCGCAGGCCGATGCGGCTGCGGCCCCACAGGCGCGAGCCCGCCGGCAGGTGGGGCTCCACCCGGGCGCAGGGCGCCAGGCGCAGGCGCGAATCGAGCGAGCCCATGACGATTTCGGTGCGCAGGGGCGTGGTGGCGTCCTGGGGCACCGCGGCTTCCAGCGCGGGCTGCAGCCAGTCGCGGGCGGTTTTTTCCAGCTCGTCGGTTTGCGAGGTGGCGTGCGCCACGCCCAGCCCCGGCAAAAGCAGGGCCAGGGCGCAGGCGGCGAGCAGTCGGTGCAGCGTCGGTCGCATGGGCGGACTCCGGTGGGTGAGCGGGCGTTCAAGGCGGGCGCGGTGGGGGCGCGGGCCTTGGGTTCAGGGCTGCACTGTAGGCCGGGGCCCGGGCGGACAAAGGCGGGAAATGGCTTGCAAAGCGGCGCTTGTTCCGGCCATTGCCGACCCTCAAGATTTTCATAATTCCTCCAACCCCCGGTATCGGGCGCCCTTCTTCTGGACGCTTGTGCCGGCCCCGAAACCCCGCTGGAGTTGACGATGCTTGAACAGATGACCGGCCGCTTGGACTTTCACTCCAATGCCCTGCTGTTGCGTTCGCAGCGCCAGCAGGTGATTGCCAGCAACATCGCCAACGCGGACACGCCCGGCTACGTGGCGCGCGATTTCGATTTCGCCGCCGCGCTCAAGAACGCATCGGGCATGCAGAACGGTGGCGCGGCCGGCGTGACCCAGACCAGCGCGATGCACATGCGCCTGGGCACCACCAGCGCTGGTGCACCCCATCCCGACCTGGCCTACACGGTGCAGACCCAGCCCAGCCAGGACGGCAACTCGGTCGACCTCGACCGCGAACGCGCCAACTTCGTGGACAACAGCGTGCGCTACGAGTCCACGCTGCGCTTCATCAACGGCCACGTCAAAACGATGCTCAGCGCTATCACCGGCCAATAAATATGAACACCCCCTGCGTCGCCTTCGGCGCCACCCCCCTCGAGGGGGGCAACACCAGCGGTCCGGCAAAGCCGGTTCCGCGGTGTTTCTGGTCTGCATCACTTCGCGCGATGCGTGGTTGAAAGGAAGTCACTTATGTCGATGTTTTCCATCTTCGGTGTATCAGGCAGTGCGGTCAGCGCCCAGTCGCAGCGCCTCAACGTGGTGGCCAGCAACCTGGCCAACGCCGATGCGGTGGCCGGGCCCGATGGCCAGACCTACAAGGCCCGCCACATCCTGTTCCAGACGCAGCCCATGGGCAACGACGGCAGCGCCGGCGTGAAGGTGCAGAACATCGTGGAGAGCGATGCCCCCGGGCGCCGCGTGCACAACCCCACGCACCCCAGCGCCGATGCCGATGGCTACGTGACCCACGCCAACGTGAACCCGGTCGAGGAGATGGTCAACATGATCTCGGCCTCGCGCTCGTACCAGAACAACGTCGAGGTCATGAACACGGCCAAGTCGCTGTTGCTCAAGACCCTCCAGATGGGGCAGTGAGCCCGTCGCACCTCCACAGGACCTGACCCATGTTCATCCAGCCGATCGACACCTCCACCCTGGGCACCACGCCCGGGAGCACCACCGGCACCGCCGCCAAGAACAACATGGACCCGGCGGCCTCGCAAGACCGGTTCCTCAAGCTGCTGGTGGCGCAGCTCAACAACCAGGACCCGATGAACCCGATGGACAACGCGCAGATGACGACCCAGATGGCGCAGATCAACACGGTCAGCGGCATCCAGGAACTCAACGCCACGCTCAAGGGCATGGCCACGCAGTTCTCCTCGCTCACCGCGCTGCAAGGCACCTCGCTCATCGGGCGCGAGGCCTTGCTGCCCGGCGAGTCGCTCACCTTCAAGGACGGCCAGGGCAAGGCCGCGTTCTCGCTCAATGCCAAGACCACCGATGTGAAGGTGGACGTGATGGGCACCAATGGCGAAGTGCTCGACACCATTGAGATGGGCGCGCTCTCCGGCGGTCTCAACGGCTTCAGCTGGGACGCGAACGCCAAGGGCGTCGACCCGGCTGCGGTCAAGGGTTTCAAGGTGCGCGCCTTCGATGGCGCCACCCGCGTCGATGCCGTGTCACTGCAACGCCTCTCGGTCGACTCCGTGAGCTTCTCCAACGGATCGATCTACATGCTGCTGGAAAACGGCAGCACCCGCGCCTACAACGACGTGCTCGCGTTCATGTGAACGCCTGAACCCCTTTCTTTACAGACACCCCGCTTTACTCCCCGAAGGACCTCACCATGGCATTCCAGCAAGGACTCTCCGGCCTCAACAGCGCCAGCCGCAACCTCGACGTGATCGGCCACAACATCGCCAACGCCAACACGGTCGGCATGAAGAGCTCGCGCGCCGAATTCGCCGAGCTCTACGCCAGCTCGATCAACTCCGGCGGAGCCAACAAGGGCATTGGCGTGACGGTGGCCACCGTCTCGCAGATGTTCACGCAGGGCAACATCACCGTGACGGGCAACGACCTGGACCTCGCCATCAACGGCAACGGCTTCTTTGAAGTGCAGCAGCCCAACGGCACGCTGGCCTACACCCGCGCCGGCATGTTCAAGCTGGACCGCGAGGGCAACATCATCAACCAGCAGGGTGGCCAGCTCATGGGCTACCCCACCGATGCCGATGGCAACCGCCTGAGCTTTGATGCGCAGCCGCTCACGCTGCCCACCGGCGCACCGATTCCCGCGCGCCAGACCAGCAGTGTGGTCGCCCAGTTCAACCTGGATGCGCGCGCACCCATTGCGGCCAGCGTCACGCCGCCCACGCCGGTCACCACCTACGGCACCTCGCTGGTGGCCTACGACCCCCAGGGCATGGAAGTGCCGGTGGGCCTGGCCTTCACCAAAACGGCCAACAACACCTGGGAGGTGTACGCCAGCGTCAACGGTGGCGCGCTCGCGCCCCTGGCACCCCCGGTCAACCTGAACTTCAACGCCGACGGCACGATCGACCCCGCGTCCATCACGCCGCCGCCCACCATCACGCTGACCTCGCCCAACGACCCGGCCGTGACCTTCCCCGTCACGCTCGACCTGACGGCCGCCAGCCAGTTCGGCACCGACTTCGCCATCCACGACCTGGACCAGGATGGCTATTTCCCCGGCGAGTTCGTGGGCCTGAACATCGACGAATCCGGCGTGGTCACGGGCCGCTATTCGAACGGCGAGACGCGCGCCGCCGGCCAGGTGGCGCTGGTGAACTTCCGCAACTCACAAGGCCTGTCGCCTTCGAGCGGTGGCAACTGGTCGGCCACGTTTGCCTCTGGCGAACCGGTGCGCGGCGAACCCGGTGCCGGCAACTTCGGCAGCATCCGCGCAGGGGCGCTGGAAGACTCCAACGTCGACCTCACGGCCGAGCTGGTGAACATGATGACCGCGCAGCGCGCCTACCAGGCCAACGCGCAGACGATCAAGACACAGGACCAGGTGTTGAGCACGCTGCTCAACATGAGGTAACCCCCCGCCGCGCTGCGCCATTTGAAATGTCAAGGAGTCCCGCATGGACAAGATGATCTACACCGCGATGACGGGCGCCAACGCGGCGCAGTACCGCCAGCAGGTGTTGGCCAACAACCTGGCCAACGTGTCCACCGCGGGGTTTCGCGCCGAGCTCTCCACCTTTCGCGCCGTGCCGGTGCGCGGCGACGGTGCGAGCACGCGCGTGTTTGCGCTGGAAGCCACGCCCGGTCATTCGGACCTGCCGGGCGCCATCACCTCCACCGGCAACAAGCTCGACGTGGCCGCGCGCGGCAACGCCTACTTCGCCGTGCAGGGTCTGGACGGCACCGAGGCCTACACGCGCGCCGGTGCGCTGGAGGTGAACCAGGACGGCACGCTGGTGAGCGCTCAGGGCCTGCCCATGCTGGGCGACGGCGGCCCGATCGTGATTCCCGAAGGCGCTCGGGTGGACATCGGCAGCGACGGCACCATCACCGCCAGCATCGGTGCACAACCGCCGCAGAACGTGGGCCGGCTCAAGATGGTCGTGCCCGACGCAGACAACCCGCTGCGCCGCAGCGAAGACGGCCTGTTTCGTGGCCCCCAGGGCGACCCGCTGCCCGCCAGCGACGTGGCCCGCCTGCAGGACGGCGCACTCGAGGGCTCCAACGTCAACCCCATGGAGGCCATGATCGGAATGATCGCCGTGGCCCGCCAGTTCGAGACGCAGATGCGCATGCTGCAGAACGGCGAAACCAACGACAAGACCGCCAGCCAGCTGCTGAGCATGAACGGCTAATCACACCCCCTTTGCGGAGCACACCATGATCAATTCGCTGATGATTTCCAAGACCGGCATGCAGGCACAGCAGATGCAGCTGGACGTGATTTCGAACAACCTGGCCAACGTCTCCACCAACGGCTTCAAGCGCGCCACGGCGGTGTTTGAAGACCTGATGTACCAGAACCTGCGCCAGGTGGGCGCCAACACGGCCGAGCAGGCCGAGCTGCCCACCGGCCTGCAAGTCGGCCTGGGTGTGCGCACGGTGGCCACCTCGCGCAACTTCTCTCAGGGCAGCATGCAGCAGTCGGACAACCCGCTGGACATCGCGGTCAACGGCAACGGCTTCTTCCAGATCGAGATGCCCGACGGCACCACCGCCTACACGCGCGACGGCAGCTTCAAGCCCGACGCGCAAGGCCGCATCGTCACCAACAGCGGCTACCCGCTCACAGCCGGCATCACCGTGCCGGCCGAAGCGCAGAGCATCACCGTGTCGGCCGACGGTGTGGTCACCGTCAAGCTGCCGGGCAACGCCACGCCGCAGCGCGTGGGCACCATCGAGCTGGCCAGCTTCATCAACCCCGCCGGCCTGGAGCCGATGGGGCAGAACCTCTACCGCGAGAGCCTGGCCTCGGGCAACCCCATCAACGCCGCACCCGGTTCGGCCGGCATGGGCTCGCTGATGCAGGGCTTTGTCGAGTCGTCCAACGTCAACGTGGTGCAGGAGCTGGTGACCATGATCCAGACCCAGCGCGCGTACGAGATGAATTCGAAGGCCATTCAAACCTCGGACCAGATGCTGCAACGCCTGAGCCAGCTGTGACCACCCCGCCACGGCCTTTGGCCGTGACCCCTCAAGGGGCGGCGCTGGCGGCCCGGCAAAGCCGGTTCCGCGGCGCCTCTGGATTGAGGCACTTCGTTCGAAAGCCCTGTATGAAACGCTCAACACCCTTGCTCTCCCTGCTGGCTGCATCGTCCTTGCTGCTGGGCGGTTGCGAAACCCTGCAGCGCACGCCCAAGGTGGATCTCGCGCCGGCGCAGCCGGTGCGCTATGCCCAGCAGGCGCCGGCGGCGGCGGCCGCCGTCACGGTGGCGCCCGGCGGCAGCCTGTTCCAGGCGGTGAGCTACCGCCCCGCATTCGAAGACCCGCGCGCGCGCATGCCGGGTGACACGCTCACGGTGCAGATCACCGAGCGCATCAGCGCCACGCAGAAGTCGTCGTCGTCGGTGGACCGCACCGGCAGCGTCTCGGGAGGGGTGTCGGCCTTGCCGTTCGTGAGCCCCACCAGCTCGCTGCTGGGCAAGCTCAATGTGGGCGCGAACTCGGCCAACAACTTTGCCGGCAGCGGCGAAACCGAAAACGCCAACACCTTCACCGGCTCCATCACCACCACGGTGCAGGAAGTGCTGCCCAACGGCCACCTGCTGGTGGTTGGCGAAAAACAGATTGGTGTGAACCAGAACGTGGACGTGCTGCGCTTCTCCGGCACGGTGGACCCGAAACAGATCCGGCCCGGCAACACCGTGGCCTCCACGCAGGTCGCCAATGTGCGCGTGGAGTCGCGCGGGCGCGGCCAGCAGGGCGAAGCGCTCTCAATTGGCTGGTTGGCACGGTTCTTTTTGACGGTTCTGCCTTTCTGAACCCAAGCATGATCCACGCATGAATCACGCCTGCCGCACGGGAACTGCTGGAACCTTGAAATGACTATCGACCGCTTCTTCCGAATCTTGATGGTGTTGTGCAGCGCACTGGCCGTGTGGCCCGCCCAAGCGCAGGCGATCCGCATCAAGGAAATTGCGGCCGTGCAGGGCGTGCGCAGCAACCAGCTCACCGGCTATGGGCTGGTGGTGGGGCTGGACGGCACGGGCGACCAGACCACGCAGATGCCCTACACCACGCAGAGCCTGAACAACTACCTGCAGCAGCTGGGCCTGTCGCTGCCGCCGGGCGCGAACATGCAGCTCAAGAACGTGGCGGCCGTCATGGTCACCGCGCAACTGCCGGCCTTTGCACAGCCCGGCCAGAACATCGACGTGACCGTGTCCTCGGTGGGCAACGCCAAGTCGCTGCGCGGCGGCACGCTGATCACCACCCCGCTCAAGGGCGCCGACGGCGAAATCTATGCGCTCGCGCAGGGCAACCTGCTGGTGGGCGGTGCCGGCGCATCCGCCGGCGGCAGCAAGGTGCAGATCAACCACCTGAGCGCCGGCCGCGTGCCCGGTGGCGCGCAAGTGGAGCGCGCGGTGGCCACGCCTTTCGCATTGGGCGAGACCATCGACCTTGGCCTGAATTCGAACGACTTTCAGACCGCCAGCCGTGTGACCGACGCCATCAACAAGGCGATGGGCGCGGGCGTGGCCAGCGCCATGGACGGCCGCGTGGTGCGCCTGCGCGCACCCGCCGACCCCAGCCAGCGCGTGAGCTTCCTGGCCAAGGTGGAAGACATCCGCCTGGACGCCACCATTCCCATGGCGCGCGTGATCATCAACTCGCGCACCGGCTCCATCG
This sequence comes from Hydrogenophaga sp., assembly GCF_019264445.1. Lineage (GTDB taxonomy): Bacteria > Pseudomonadota > Gammaproteobacteria > Burkholderiales > Burkholderiaceae_C > Hydrogenophaga. The sequence continues at coordinate 16,491 of NZ_JAHVAB010000014.1, read as the reverse complement.
TGATGAACCAGGCCGTGACGCTGGGCGCCTGCGCGGTCTCGCACGGCAACCTCTCCGTGAGCATCAGCTCCACCCCCGTCATCAGCCAGCCCAATCCGCTGTCCACCGGCGGCCAGACCGTGGTGGCCGAGAAGGCCAACATCCAGATCACGCAGGACAAGGGCTCGCTCATCAAGCTCGACACCGCACCGCAGCTCTCCGATGTGGTGCGCGCGCTGAATTCGCTGGGCGCCACGCCGCAAGACCTGCTGGCGATCCTGCAGGCCATCAAGGCATCGGGCGCGATGAACGCCGAGCTGGAGGTGATCTGATGTGGTACGGCGCGCTGGTGACCACGAGCCCGCATCCCGGTAAGGGCTTCGACAGGCTCAGCCCGAACGGAGGTTTCTTCGTTCGAGCGCTGTTGCGCCCGTTCGGCCTGAGCCTGTCGAAGGCCTTGCGCGGCAGGGTCCGGCCATGAATCCGACCAACGCCGTGCCCACGCAAGGTCTTGCTGCCGACCCGACAGCGCTCAACGCGCTGCGCTACGGGGCGGGCAAGGGCGGCGACAAGGCGGCGCTGAAAGAGGCGGCCAAGCAGTTCGAATCGCTCTTCATGCGCGAGCTCATCAAGAGCATGCGCGAAGCCACGCAGAAGTCCGGCCTGATGGACGGCGAAGGCAGCAACCTCGGCAACGACCTGCTCGACCAGCAGTTCTCCGTGCAGCTCTCGGGCCTGCCCGGTGGCTTGTCGGAGGCGATCGAGCGCCAGCTCTCGCGCCAGATGTCGAGTGGCGACAGTGCGCGCGGTCTCACCAAGGGCGACGCCACCGACGCGCTGCCCGCGCAAGACGCGAGCACCGTGGGCCGCGTGAGCGCTGGCCCGCGCCAGGTCGGCTTTGTGGACCAGCACAGCGAAGCCGCGGCCACCGTGGCGCGCGAGTCGGGCATTCCTGCCAGCTTCATGATCGGCCAGGCCGGCCACGAAACCGGCTGGGGCCGCAGCGAGATCCGCCACGCCGACGGCTCGCCTTCGCACAACCTGTTCGGCATCAAGGCCACCGACAGCTGGAAGGGCAAGGTCGCCGAGATCACGACCACCGAATACATCAACGGCGAGCCGCGCAAGGTCACCGCCAAGTTCCGCGCCTACGACTCGTATGCCGACTCGTTCCGCGACTACGCCCGCCTGATCGGCAACAGCCCGCGCTACGAAGGCGTGATGGACCAGGTGCATTCCGTGCAGGGCTTTGCCCAAGGCTTGCAGAAGGCGGGCTACGCGACCGACCCCCAATACGCGGCCAAGCTCAGCCGCGCGATCAACACCACCCTGTCGCTCCAGCGGGCGCAGGGCTAAAGAGAGCACGCCATGTCCGCCCTCAACATCGGCGCCCGAGCGCTCAGTGCCAACCTCGCCGCCCTGCAGGTGATCGGCAACAACATCGCCAACGTCAACACGCCCGGCTATTCGCGCCAGAACGTGATCCAGCAGACGTCGGGCTACCAGCAGATGGGCAACGGCTTCTTCGGCAAGGGCATGGAGATCGCCACCGTCGAGCGCTCGCACAACGAATACCTCACGCGCGAATCGCAGAAGGCCGGCTCCGTGGCCGCGGCCGACGCGCTGCGCTACGACCGCCTGCAGCAACTGGAGAGTGCGTTCCCCACCGGTGCCGCCGGCCTGGGCACCGCGCTCAACGACATGCTCAACGCCTGGACCGACGTGACGTCGTCACCCGGCAACCTCACTGCGCGCACGGTGGTGATCGCCAAGGGCGAAGAGTTCGCCTCGCGCCTGCGCAACACCGCCAGCCGCATCGACTCCCTGCAGCAGACCACCCGTCAGCAAGCCGAGGGCGTGGTCAAGACGATCAACGGCCTGGCAAAGGATCTTGCCCAGGTGAACACCAAGATCACCGAGAGCCAGGGCAGCGGCCACATGCCCAACGACCTGCTCGACCAGCGCGACAAGATCCTGGGCGAGCTCAACAAATACGTGCAGACCACCAACGTGGCGGCCGACGACGGCAGCGTGAGCGTGTTTGTGGCGGGCAGCCAGCCGCTGGTGCTCGGCTCGCGCGCCAACGCCCTGGCCACCGGCAACGACAGCACCGACGCTTCGCGCCTGGTGGTCTCCTTCGTGCAGGGCGGCGTGAGCACGCCGATTCCCGATGCGGCGCTGAATGGCGGCGAGCTCGCCGGCCTCATGAAGTTCATGAACGAGGACCTGGTCGACACGCAGAACCTGCTCGGCCGCATGGCGCTGGCCACGGCCACCACCGTGAACAACCAGCACCGGCTGGGCGTGGACCTGCAGGGCAATGCTGGCCAGGACTTCTTCAGCCAGCTAGCAGCCGCGACCGGCCTGGCCCGGCCCGAAAACGTCGGCACCGGTGGCGTGAGCGCCAGCGTGGCCAACCCGCAAGCCCTGGTGGCCTCCGACTACGAGGTGCGCTTCGAAGCCGGCGGCATCAACGTGATCCGCCTCTCGGACGGCACCAGCACACCCGTGCCCGCGCTGCCCGCCGAGGTGGATGGCCTGACCTTCAACCTCGACACCCCCGGCGCCGTGGCCGGCGACCGTTTCCTGGTGCGCCCCTACGAAGCCGCTGCGCGCAACTTGCAAGTGGCCATCGGCGCGCCCGACCGCCTCGCCGCGGCCAGCCCGGTGATGGTCACGCCCGGCACCACCAACTCCGGCGGCCTGAGCGTGGAGAGCCTGTACGCCTCATCGCCTTCGGCCAACCTCACCGATCCGGTCACCATCACCTTCCTGGCAGATGGCAGCTTCACCGCCACCGGCCTGGGCCCGGGCAACCCGCCACCCGACAACGCCGGGCCGCCTGCCAGCTACAACTTCCGCCCGGGTGAGCCCATCACCCTCAACGGCTGGAGCCTCACGCTGCGTGGCAACCCCGGCACGGGCGACGCTTTCAGCATCGGCGCCGCACCCGCAGGCTCCATTGCACAGAACGCTGGCAACGGCAACGGCATGCTGGGCCTGCGCGACCTCGCCACCTTCGACGGCGTGCCGCTGGCCGACGGTTATGTGAGCCTGTTCTCCGACATCGGCACGCGCGTGCAGGGCGCGCAGTTTGCCGCGAACTTCTCGAGCAACATCGCCAGCACGGCCGAGGCCGCCCGCGCCAACGTGGCAGGTGTCAACCTGGACGAGGAAGCCGCGCGCCTGCTGCAGTACCAGCAGGCCTACCAGGCGTCGGCCAAGTTCCTTCAGATCGCGCAGAGCACCTTTGACAGCCTGCTGCAGACCGTGGGCCGCTGAGCGGACATAGACCGAGGACCGATTCACCATGCGAGTTTCCACCGCCAACAGCTACGACAACACCATTGCCCTGCTGACGCGCCGCCAGGCCGAGCTGTCGGCGCAGCAGGAGCGCGTGACCACCGGCATGCGGGTCATGAAGCCCAGCGACGACCCCGTGGCCGCCACGCTGGCCGAGACCGCTGCCAACCGCCTCTCGCGCACCAACGCCGACCTGCGCGCGCTCGAAGCCTCCAAGACCAGCCTGCAGCAGGCCGAGAGCGGCCTGGCCGAATCGGGTGAACTCATGCAGAAGGTGCGCGAGCTGCTGGTGACCGCCGGCAACGCCACCTTCACCAACAGCGAACGCGAAGACGTGGCCAAGCAGCTCGAAGGCCTGCGCGAACAACTCATTGCCGTGGCCAACCGCACCGACAACGCCGGGCGCACGCTCTACGGCGGCCTGGGCGGCTCGTCCACGCCTTTCGTGGACCTGTACGGTCCCACCGGCAACGGCGTGCAGTTTGGTGGCCAGCGCGGCCAGGCCGCAGCCGGCAACAGCTCGCTGCCTTCCGCGCTCGACGGCGATGCCATCTGGATGCGCGTGCCCCAGGGCAACGGCACCTTCACGGTGGACCTGCCCAACACCAACACGGGTGGCGTGAGCACCACCATGGGCCAGGTGACCAACGCCGCCGCGCTCACCGGCAACGACTACGACATCACGTTTGCCGACGTGGGCGGCGTGATGCAGTACACCGTGACCAACGCCACCACCGGCACACCCGTGCCCGGCCATGTGGGCCAGCCCTATGTGGCCAACCGGTCCATCGAATTCGACGGCATGTCGCTGGAAATGCGTGGCCTGCCGGCCGCGGGCGACCGCGTGGAAGTGCGTCCCGTCACCACCACCACCGACATCTTTTCGGTGGTGCAGGGCGCCATCGACGCGCTGCGCTACGGCGGCGCCAACCAGAGCGCCCACCAGGCCCAGGCCATGGCCCGCGCCATCACCGAGGTGGACGCCGGCCACGACCGCGTGCTGGCCGCGCGCGGCCGCGCCGGCGAATGGCTCAACCGCGCCGACTCGCTCAACGACCAGATGGAAGGCCGCGCGGTCGACCTCAAGGCCGAGCAGTCCAGCCTCACCGAACTCGACATGATCAAGGGCCTGTCCGACCTGGAGACCCAGCGCGTCGGCTTCGAAGCGGCCATCAAGTCGTATGCGCAGGTGCAGCGCCTCTCGCTCTTCCAGGCGATCAGTTGACAGCAACCACCCCATGTTGACGATCCATACCGTGCTGGACAGCATCGCGTTGGGCTACGAGCCCGTCTGGAACCGCGCGCGCGAACTCGCCGCCGTGCGCCTGGGTGTGCGCGCCGTGCACCCCGAGTCGGTCGATGCCGCCCACCTCATGCAGGCGCTGGGCGACGACTGGCCCGCCACCGCGCCGGTGCTCATCCTCTCCATCGACAGCCCGCGCGTGCTCCAGCAGGCGCTGGTGTGCCCGCCCGTGCACAACACCTGGCTCGAAGTGCCGGCCTCGCAGTTCGAGCAACCGGAAACGCTGGCCCGACTGAATGCCGCCGCGCAGCGCGGCCACCGCCTCTTGCGCCACGCCGACCTGGCTGCCGTGCGCGGCCAGGCGGTCGCCCCGGCCGACGCGCGCAACCTGCTGCGCCTGGGCGCCGAGCCCGTGCCCGCCGGCCTCATGGGCCAGCTGATCGAAGGCGTCACCACGCAAGCCGTGGCGCGCCAGTGCCTGGACGACGCCAACGCCTGGGGCCTGCTCGGCTGGCCCGACGCGGACGTGCTGCACACACACCGCCACCACCCGCTGAACCACGACGCGGCGGTGGTCCAGCAGATCCTCATGGCCATTGGCGATGAAGACTGCTCGATCGAACACCTCGAACGCCTCGTGCGGCAGGACCCGGTGCTGGTCTACCGCATCCTGCTGCTGGTCAATTCGGCGGCCTTTGGCGGACGACACGAAATCGGCTCGCTGCGCCACGCGCTCATGATGCTGGGCTTCAAGGAACTCGGTCGCTGGCTCACCGAGCAGATGCCCAGCAACGGCCCCGACGCCGACCTGCACCCCGTGCGCTACAGCATGGTCATGCGCTCGCGCCTCGCCCAGCACCTGCTGGCCACCGGCTCCGAAGACAACCTGCGCGGCGAGGTCTACACCACCGCGCTGCTCTCACAGCTCGACCGCCTGCTGCACCAGCCGCTGGCCGAACTGCTCAACCGCCTGCCGCTCTCGGGCCGCGTGTTCGACGCCGTGCTGCGCCGCGATGGGCCTTACCACCCGCTGCTGGACGTGGCGCGCGCCCAAGGCGAGCCCGGCCAGCTGCACCGCCTGCCCGCCGTCTGCCAGCGGCACGACGTCAGCCTGGAGCACGCCAACCGCGCGCTCATCCGCATGCTCGCCACCAGCCGTGACCACGCCAGCCCGCGCTCCGAACGCATGATGTAGGGCGCGCCCGCGCGCCGCACACGGTCGGCGCGCTACGATCCCTGCCATGACTTCCGCACCGCCCTCGCATCCCCACCACACCAGCGCCCTTGTGCTGTTCTCTGGCGGGCAAGACTCCACCACCTGCCTCGCCCACGCCCTCGCGCGCTACCCGCGCGTGGAAACCATCGGCTTTGACTACGGCCAGCGCCACAGCGTCGAACTCACGGCGCGCCTGAATGTGCTGCGCGAACTGCGCCACCGCTTCCCCGCGTGGTCCCAGCGGCTGGGTGAAGACCACGTGCTCGACCTCGCGGTGCTCGGCAAGGTGAGCGAAACCTCGCTCACGCGCGACATGGCCTTTCGCATGGAAGAAAGCGGCCTGCCCAACACCTTTGTGCCCGGGCGCAACCTGCTCTTCCTCACGCTGGCCGCAGCGCTGGCCTACCGGCGCGGCATCCAGGTCATCGTCACCGGCGTGTGCGAAACCGATTTTTCGGGCTACCCCGACTGCCGCGACGACACCATGAAAGCGCTGCAAGTGGCGCTCTCGCTCGGCATGGACCACCGCTTCCTCATCGACACCCCGCTCATGTGGATCGACAAAGCCGCCACCTGGCGCCTGGCCCACGAGCTCGGCGAAGACGCGCTGCTGGTGGGCGGCGGCAACGCGCTTGTGGACCTCATCGTCGAACACACCCACACCTGCTACCTCGGCGACCGCGAACACCGCCACCCCTGGGGCTACGGCTGCGGCACCTGCCCGGCCTGCGAACTGCGAGCGCGGGGGTGGGACAACTACGCCGCGCCGGTGGTGTGAGCGTTCCCCGTTAGCCGTTGGCCGTTAGCCGTTAGCCGCTCTCCGTTCGCCCTGAGCCTGTCGAAGGGTGCGCCTGCAAGGGCTTCGACAACCGTACGGGCTTCAGTCCTGCGAAACGTCCAGCCGGTAGCGGGCTGCATCTGCGCCAGTGGCCGCATTCGGCTTCAGCGCCCAGCGTGTGCGGTGCAGGGTGGCCAGCGTGGAGCGGTGGGCGATGGACACCAGCGCGCCGCCCGCCTGCTTCACGCGGTCGATCAGGCGCTGGTAGACCGTGGCTTCGGCCTCTTCGTCGAGCGCGCTGGTGGCTTCGTCGGCGAGCACCCAGGCGGGCTTCTTCAGCATCACGCGCGCGATGGCCAGGCGCTGGCGTTCGCCGCCCGAGAGCTTCTGGCTCCAGGCGTCTTCGCGGTCGAGCTGGTCGGTCAGCGCGGGCAGCAGGGCGGCCTCAAGCGCTGCCTTCAGCGCGTCGTCGGTGTACTTCTCGGCCGGGTCGGGGTAGGCCAGCGCGTCGCGCAGGCGGCCGTCGGGGAAGTAGGGCCGTTGGGGAATGAACATGGTGTCTTTGGGCAGGCCCACGCAGCCCAGCGCGTGTGGCCAGATGCCCGAGAGCGCGCGGAACAGGCTGGACTTGCCGCTGCCTGATGGGCCGTGCAGCAGCACGGTGTCGCCGGGCGCCACGTTCAGGTCCACGCCGGCGAGCAGTGCGCGGCCACCGGGCAGGCCCACGGTGAGGTCTTGCGCCGTGATGCCGGCGGCGGACTCGGTGGTGGTGAGCGCATCCTGCGTTTGCGACTGGTGCGCAAGGCTTTTCTCGAAGCCGATCAGGCGGTCGGTGGTGGCCTTCCACACGGCGAGCGACATGTAGTTGTCGACCAGCCATGAGAGCGAGTCCTGCACCCGGCCAAACGCCGAGTTGATCTGCATGAGCTGCCCGAGCTGGATGGCGCCGCTGAAGTAGCGCGGTGCGGCTACGATCATGGGGAAGATGATGGCCGCCTGCGAGAAGAAGCTGCTGAACCAGGTGAGCTGCTTCTGGTTGCGGATGAGGCTGAAGTAGTTGCTCATCACGTCGGCAAAGCGCACATCCAGGTGGCGGCGCTCGACGCGCTCGCCGCCGTCCAGCGCAATCGATTCGCTGTACTCGCGCACGCGCACCATGTGGTGGCGGAAGTTGGCTTCGAGCATCTGTTGCTGGAAGTTCAGGCGCACCTGCGGGCGGCCGATCCAGTGCGCAATGGCGCTGCCCACCGCGCAGTACAGCACCGCGGCCCACACCATGTAGCCCACGATCTCCAGCTCGCCGCCGCCCAGGAACCCCGGCAGCGGCACGCTGATGGAGCCGCTGAGCGTCCAGAGGATGCCCACGAAGCTCACCAGCGTGATGAGCGCATTGAACATGCCCATGGAGAGCGAGACCGTGTAGCTGGTGAAGAGGTTCAGGTCTTCCTGGATGCGCTGGTCCGGGTTGTCGGGCGTGCCGTGCTCGTCGGCGGTGTAGCGGGCCAGCTCCATGCGGTAGAAGGCCTTGTTGGCCAGCCAGCGGCCCATGTAGTGGTCGGTGAGCCAGACGCGCCAGCGCAGCTGCAGGATCTGCGTGAGGTAGAACTTGTAGACCGCCAGCACGATGTAGATCAGCGCCAGCCAGCCAAAGCGTCCGATCTGCTGCCAGAACACCGGCTGGTCTTTCGCTTGCAGCGCGTCGTAGAACACGCGGTACCACTCGTTGATCTGCACCAGCATGTACACGGTGCCCAGGTTGAGCAGCACCACCGCCAGCAGCAGGCCGCGCGCGCGCCACTTCTCTTCAGACTGGAAGTACGGCATGGCAAAGGCGCCAACGCCCTTGAGCGTGGGCCACAGCGAAGGTGGACGGGGTGCGGCGGCGGAAGTCGTCGTCATGGAGAGGCCCTGAGCTGGTTGGGCGCGGACGGCGCCCGTGGATGGCGCATCGTAGCGGGTGCCCAGCCGCTTCGCTGAGGCCGGGCTTAGGCGGCGTCAGCCGTTGCTGATGCCGCTGGCCACATGCCCGGCGGGCACGTGCAGCGCGGCCGATTCGATGTGGCCGGTCTGGTCGTCAAAGAAAAAGTCCGGCTCGAATTCGCGCAGGAATTCGCCTTTGGGCAAGCCGCCGAGGAACATGGCCTCGTCGACTTCGATGTTCCAGTCCATCAGCGTGCGAATGGCGCGCTCGTGGGCCGGCGCGCTGCGCGCCGTGACCAGCGCAGTGCGCACGCGCATGAGCGGCGTGCCTTCGCTTTGCAGTCGGTGCAGCGCCTCCAGCAAGGGCTTGAAGGGACCGCCGGCCAGCGGCATCGCCGCCTTGGTGGCTTCGTGCTCCTGGAAGGCCGAGAGCCCTTGCGCCTGGTACACGCGTTCGGCTTCGTCCGAGAACAGCACCGCGTCGCCGTCGAAGGCGATGCGCACTTCGTGCGGGTGTTCGCTGCTGGCGTGTACCGACTGCGGGTACACCTGCGCAGCGGGCACACCGGCTTCGAGCGCGGCGCGCACGTCGGCCAGGTGCGTGGAGAGGAACAGGTTGGCACGCAGCGGACGCAGGTAACGCCAGGGCGGCTGGCCACGCGTGAAACTGCCGCGCTGAATGGGCAGGCCGTAGTGCTGCGCCGAGCGGAACACGCGCATGCCCGAGACCGGATCGTTGCGGGACAGAATCACCACTTCCACGCGCTGCGCCTGGGCGTCGTTGAAGGCCAGCAGCTTGTGCACCAGCGAAAACGCCACGCCGGGCGCGGCGGGCTGGTCCAGCCGATCCAGCTGCAGCTTCATGTAGGCACGGTCGTCGCCGGTTTCAAACAGGCGGTTCTCTTCCTCGAAGTCAAACAGCGCGCGCGAGGAAATGGCAACGACCAGCTTGCCGTCAAGCGTCACAGGCATCGTCAGCCGACCAGTTGATTGAGCTGAATGATCGGCATCAGCACCGCCAGCACGATGAGCATCACCACCAGGCCCATGCCGACGATCAGCAGCGGCTCCAGGATGGTGGCCATGTGCATGGCGCGGCGTTGCACCTCTTCACCGAGCTGACGGGCCGCGCGGTCAAGCATGGCGGGCAGCTGGCCGGTTTGTTCGCCCAGCCGCGCAAACATGGACACGAGCGACGGAAAGCGCTTCTTGCTGCCCAGCGCCGAAGCCAGTGGCGCGCCTTCGCGCACCAGCACCACGGTGTCCAGCGCGTCAGCGCGCATGGCCTGGTTGGAGAGCGTCTCGGCCGCGGTCTGCAGCGCCCGCAAGATGGGCACGCCCGCTGCCGCCAGCATGGCCAGCGTGGCCGAGAAGCGCGCCGCGTTGTAGCCACGCGCCAGCCGTCCCACCAGCGGCAGGCGCAGCCAGGCGGCGTCCATGCGCAGGCGTATCGCTTCGTTGCGGCGGGCAAACACCACCGCGCCCGCACCGGCCGCCAGCAGCCCGAGCAGGAGCCAGCCGTAGCTGCGCACGAAGTCGCTCAGGCCGAGCATGACCACGGTAAGGAAGGGCAGGGCGCGCTTGCTGCCCGCAAACACATTGGCCACCTGCGGCACCACGTACGACACCAGAAATACCACGATGACGATGGCCACCAGGGTGACGATGGCCGGGTACAGCGACGCCGCCACGATCTTGTTCTTGAGCGCTTCGCGCGCTTCGAGGTCGTCGGCCAGACGCTCCAGCACGGTGCCCAGCAAGCCGCTTTGCTCGCCGGCGGCGATCACGCCGGTGTAGATGGGCGAGAACTCGCGCGGGTGCTGCGCCAGCGCACGGGCGAACGGCGAGCCGCCGTTGACCTCGGAGCGCAGCGAGGCCATGAGGTTGCGCTGTTTCTCGTCCTCGGCCTCCTCGGTGAGGGCGGCGAGCGCGCGCTCGAGGGGCAGGCCGGCCGACACCAGGCCGGCTAGCTGGCGCGTCCACACCGCCAGCGTGGTGGCGCTGAATGCGCGACCGCCCCAGAGCGTGATGTTGAGGCCCCGCGACGCCGTGGAGCCTGTTGCGCCCATGGCTGGCTCCACCAGCAGCGGCACCAGCGCCCGCGCGCGCAACATGCTGCGCGCGGCGCGCGCGGTGTCGGCGTCGATCAGGCCTTTTTGGGTGGCGCCCTGGGCATCCAGGGCTTCAAAGGTGTAGGCAGGCATCAGCAGGGGCTCCCCCCTGCGCCGCTGACGCGGCTTCCCCCCTCACTGGCACGCCTTCGGCGCTGGGAGGGGGGACGCACCCTTGGGCCGGCAGAGCCGGACCCTCTGGTGCCCTGCACGAGACACGTCTTGCCGGGGAGATCGCGCGGGCGATTCATGCTCAATCCCGGGTCACGGACATCACTTCTTCCGGCGAGGTGATGCCCATGTCGATCAGGCGCTGTCCGTCGGCGCGCATGGAGCGCAGGCCAGCAGCTTCGGCGGCCACATACACCTTGCTCTCGGCGGCGCGGTTGTGGATCAGCGCGCGGATCTTGTCGTCGGCCACCATGAGTTCGTAGATGCCGGTGCGGCCCTTGTAGCCGGTGTGGTTGCAATGCTCGCAGCCCACCGGATGCCACTGGTGCTTGTCGTCTTCGCGCCGGCAATGCGGGCAGAGCTTGCGCACCAGGCGCTGGGCCAGCACGCCCAACAGCGAAGAGCTCAGCAGGAAAGGCTCCACGCCCATGTCGGTCAGGCGCGTGACGGCGCTGGGCGCGTCGTTGGTGTGCAGCGTGGCGAGCACGAGGTGGCCGGTGAGCGAGGCCTGGATGGCGATTTGCGCGGTTTCGAAGTCGCGGATCTCGCCGATCATGATCACGTCCGGGTCTTGGCGCAGGATGGCGCGCAGGGCCTTGGCAAAGGTGAGGTCGATGCGCGAATTCACCTGCGTCTGACCGACACCGGGCAGCTCGTATTCGATCGGGTCTTCCACCGTCATGATGTTCTGCGCGCCCGCATCGAGGCGCTGCAGGGCGGCATAGAGCGTGGTCGTCTTGCCCGAGCCGGTGGGGCCGGTCACGAGGATGATGCCGTGCGGTTGGCCGATGAGCTTGCGGAAGGCGTCCAGCACATCGCCCTGCATGCCCACCGCTTCCAGGCTGAGCTTGCTCTCCGACTTGTCGAGCAGGCGCAGCACGGCGCGCTCGCCGTGGGCGCTGGGCAGCGTGGACACACGCACGTCCACCGCGCGGGTGCCGATGCGCAGCGAAATGCGGCCGTCCTGCGGCAGGCGTTTTTCTGAAATGTCGAGCTCGGCCATGATCTTCAGGCGCGAGATCAGCGCCGCGTGCAGCGCGCGGTTGGGCTGCACCACTTCGCGCAGCGTGCCGTCCACACGGAAGCGCACGCTGGAATGCCGCTCGTAGGGCTCGATGTGGATGTCGCTGGCGCCGTCGCGCGCGGCCTGCGTGAGCAGCGCGTTGAGCATGCGGATGATGGGCGCGTCGTCGGCCGTCTCCAGCAAGTCTTCAATGGCGGGCAGCTCCTGCATCATGCGCGAGAGGTCGGCGTCGCCCTGCACTTCGCTCACCACCGCCGCTGCGCTCGACTCGCCCTGCGCGTAGGCCGCGCTGATGCGCTGCTTCAGCGTTTCACCGTTTTCCCAGCGAATGTCGTTCACCGCATGGCAGCGCAGGATTTCCGACAGCGCCGAGAGGCGCCGCGTCTGTGCGCCGGTGTCCACCGCGGGGGTGCTGCTGCCCAGCAGCGTCAGCGTGGTGCCGTCGTCCTCGATGAGCCAGTGATGCTCGCGCGCAAAAGCGTAGGGCAGCGGGTATCTCACGGCGACCGCCTCAGCGCAACGGAGCCGGCACGGGCGGCGGGTTGACCGGCGGCGTGGTCTGCGGGTCGGCCAGCGAGCGCACCGGGGCCGTGCCATCGCCCGGCACGGCGGTGCGCGGTGGCAGCTGCGGCGGCATCACGGGGGCTTCGTTCACACCCAGCACACCGCTTTGCTTGGGCTGGGAATCCTTCTGCACCGAGCGCATGAGTTCGTAGCGGTCCAGCGCGAGGTTGCTCGTGTCCCGTGCGTCGCGCATGACCACCGGGCGCAGGAACACCATCAGGTTGGTCTTCTTGCGCGAACGGGTCTCGTTGCGGAACAGGCCGCCGAACACCGGCACGTCACCCAGGCCGGGCACCTTTTCCTGGTTGCCCGCGTATTCGTCCTGCAGCAGACCGCCCAGCACCACGATCGCGCCGTCTTCCACCAGCACGTTCGATTCGATCGTGCGCTTGTTGGTGATCAGGCCGGTGGTGGAGTTGATCGAGGAGGGCACCACGTTGCTGACCTCCTGGAAGATGGTCATCTTGATGGTGCCGTTCTCGCTGATCTGCGGCTTCACGCGCAGGGTCAGGCCCACGTCCTTGCGTTCGATCGTCTGGAACGGATTCACCGAGCCGTTGTTGCTGCCGGTGTTGGTGAACTGGCCCGTGACGAAGGGCACGTTCTGGCCAATGACGATCTTGGCTTCTTCGTTGTCGAGCGTGAGCAGGTTGGGGGTGGACAGAATGTTTCCCTCGCCGTTTTCCTGCAGGAACCGGGCGAGGAACCCCAGCACATACACGCCGTTGGTGCGCCGCGCCAGGCCGAAGTTGAGGCCGGTGGCCGGCGTGCTGTTGCCTTGTGCGAGGTCAAGAATATTGCGGCCACCAGTACCGAAGTTGGTGCCCAGCAGGCCAATGACCCGGTCGCCCGAATTGCCCAGCGCGCCTTGCCACTGAATGCCGAACTCCGCCGCTTTCTCGGCGTTGACCTCGGCGATCAGGCTCTCGACGTACACCTGCGCACGGCGGGAATCAAGCTGGTCGATCACGGCGCGCAACTGGCGGTACTGTGGCTCGGGCGCGGTGATGATGAGCGAGTTCGTGGCGGGGTCGGCCTGGATCTGGCCGCCCGTGGACGGCGAGCCGCTGGGCGTGATGGCCGCCGTGGCGGCGTTGGCGGTGCTGTTGTTGCCGGTGGCGGCCGTGGCGCCGGTGGGCAGTGCGACGCGGTTCGTGCTGGCGATGCCCAGACTGCCGCTGCTGCCGCCCGTGGACTCACCCGCGAGCGCCGCGCGCAGGGTGGTGGCCAGCGACGTGGCGTCCGCGTTCTTCAGGTAGACCACATGGATGTTGCCGCTCATGCTGTCGGACGAGGGCTGGTCCAGCCGCGCGACGAGCGAGCGCACCAGCGCCAGCCGGGCGGGGTTTGCGGCGCGCAACACCAGGCTGTTGCTGCGTGGCTCGGCCACCAGCGTGGTTTTGTAAGACTGGTCCGTCTGCGCAGTGCCGCCCGCCGTGGCCGGGTCAATGAGCCGGCCCACGAGCGCGGCCATGTCCACGGCCACGGCGTGCTTCAGGGGAATGATCTCGACGTCGGTGGCGCCCGCCACGTCAAGCGTGGCAATGATGCGGCCGATACGCTGCAGGTTGTCGGCGTAGTCGGTGATCACCAGCGAGTTGTTGCCGGGATTGACGTTGATGGTGTTGTTGGGCCCGATCAGCGGGCGCAACACCGGCACCAGGTTGTTGGCCGACTCGTGGTTGAGGCGGAAGATCTGCGTCACCACGGTGTTGGAGGCGGGCAGCGCCGCCACCGAGCCCGCGCTGACCACGTTGCCTTGCAGCTTGGCGTCGGCCTCGGGCACGATCTTGTAGAGACCGCCGGTGTCGACCAGCGAGAACCCCTGCAGGCGCAGCACGGCGGCAAACTGGTTGAGGGCGGCGGTGGGGCTGACCGGGCGTTCGGTCGCGAGGTTGACGGTGCCTTTGACGCGGGGGTCCACCACGACATTGCGCCCCGTGATGGTGGCCATGGTGCGGGCGACCGATTCGATGTCTGCCGCCACGAAATTCAGCACCACAGGTTCGCTGGCACCGGCGGGTGCACGTGCGGTTTGGGAGATGCCGTTGCCCGAGGTCAGGCACAGGGCCAGGGCCAGCGCCGTGAGTGCGCCGCCGTGGGCGGCACGGCCCGGGGTGGCGCAAAGGGGGGTCGGTTTCATGGGGCGATCGTATCTTGAAGTGGTCAAAAAGGGCGCACGCCTGGCCTAGCCAATGCTGAGCAGCGAGCGTGGGCCCTGCCGGCGGCCCATGATGTTGAGCAGGTTGCCCAGCGCGGCTTCTGCCTCGGGCGCGGCTTCTGCCGCGCCTTCGAAGCGCAGCCGTCCGCCCACCCAGCGCCCGGCGCCCTGCAATTTGAGCGCACCGCTGAGGGTTTGCAGGTCCAGCGTGGTCGTGTTGCCATCGGCGTCGGCGCGCAGAGTCATGCGGTAGCTGCCCAGCGGCCGCAGCGGCGACAGCCGGGAGGCCACGTCCATGGCTTCAATGGCCGCTTCGCCCTGCAGGCTGGCGCGACCCCGGTCCCAGCGCAGCGTCAGGCCAGCGGTTTGCAGACCCAGCTGCCCTTCCACGCGCAGGGTGTTCCAGGGCGTGCCCAGGCCGATGAGCAGTTCCGCTGGCCACTGGCTGCGGGTGCCTTCCACCCGCACCTCGCCGCCACCCAGTCGGGCGATCAACGTGAGACCCACCGGCTCAGGGGTGCAGCACGGCGCCATGAGTCGCAAGCCCAGCGCCGGAACACCCGACGCAAGCCGTGGCCTCAGGCGCCATTGCACGCCCTGGGGCAGCGCCGTCTGGGTGCGGCTGCCTTCGCCGCCGGTGAGCACGAGGTCGGCCTGACCGTTCCAGACGGTGCCGCGCGCATTCACCAGTTGCAGCTGGTTTCGGGTGGCGGACGTCACGCTGTCGGCCAGCCAGCGGGCAGGCGCGAAAACGATCAGGGCGACCAGAAGGCCGAGCACCGCGCTCAGCCAGGCCAGTCGGGCGGGCCAGTTGGCGTTCATGGGGTGCTGCCCAGTCCGGGCCCTGCGAGCACGATGGTGCCGCTCCAGCCCGGACTGCCGGGTTCCCGGTTGATCTGGCTGTCCACCGGCAGCATGCGGGCGTTGATGCGCACCTGGGCGAGCCACTGGGCCAAGGCCTCGGGCGGTGTATTGCGCAGTGTGAGGGTGGCGCGCTCCCCCAGCACGGAGAGCTGTCCGGTGCCCGCCAGTCCGCTGGTGGCGGTGTCGAGCGCGCGCAGCACCTCGTCGCGGCCAGGGGGTTGGGCGGTGTTCTGGCCACGCAGGCTCTCGGCCGTGGCCGCTAGGCGTTGCATTTGGCCGAGCTGGGCGTCCAGCCGGGCATGGCGCGCCGGGGCAGCGCGCAGCGTGTCAATGGCCGGCGCCACCGCGAACCACCACACGAGGCCCAGGCCCACCACCCAGATGGCCACAGTGACGGCGGTGCGCTCGCGCGAGGACAGGCGCGCCATCGCGACCGACACGGCGAGCGTGAGTTTTTCAAAAGGGGTGGGGCTTGCAGTGGCCATGATCAGGACTCCGGCGGGCGCAGGGCCAGCTCATTGCCGTCGAACCGCACGCGCCAGCCGCTGCGCTCCAGCGACTGTTGCAGGGCGCGCAGCTGGTCTGCGGTGGCGCGCCAGCCCGAAAAGCGGCCTTCGCCCGTGCTGTAGGCCACCGCAGAGGGCAACAGCGCATCGCCGGCGGCCGCCTGGTCGATGGCGGCGAGCAGGGTTTCCAGGTCGCCGGCAGACAGCGCTCCGCTGGCCTGCTGCAGGCGGGCCACTTCCCGCTGCATCTGCACCGGCGCATCGAGCACGAGGGTGATTTGCGGAAAACTCTGCTGCAGCGTCTGAACCACCGCTTTTTGCTTGGCGTCCAGGGCGCTGCGTTCGTGCCAGGCCGCGGCGTTCAGGCCGACGAGCTGCACCCCCACCAGCGCGGCCAGCCCCCACCGGGCGGGTCGCCAGGCGGGCGCGTTGCGCCATTGGCGAAAACTGCGCTTGAGGCGTTGGCCGCGCCGGGCGCCCGCCGAGAGGCTGAGGTCGAACTGGGCGAGGTTCCAGTCGGACTGGGCGCAGCGCAAGAGCCAGGCGGGCTGGGCCACCAGCTCGAACCGTTGTTGCAACACCCGCTCGGCCTGGGCGGCCACGGTCGGGTCGGCCAGCCAGACGTCGTACTCGCCCGGTTCGCCGGGCGAG
>NZ_JAHVAB010000066.1 GCF_019264445.1 Hydrogenophaga sp. | reverse complement strand
GTGCGCTGGCGCGACCCCGCGCACAGCGCCAGATAGCCCAGCGCGAGCGCGACCATCAGCGCGCCGATGGCCCGCAGCACGGCGTCGCCCGGCGCCCATTCGCCCGGCAGCCTGGGCGGCGACCACAGCAACACCGCGCCGGCCACCCACAGGTAGCCCAGCCAGTTGGTGGTCATGCTGAGTGCGATCACCTTGGCCACGGTGGCGGCTTCCACGCCCCAGCGGGTGTAGAGCCGCAGGCGCATGGCCAGGCCGCCCACCAGCGCGCCGAAGTTGAGGTTGAACGCGTAGCTGATCGCGGCGGTGCCCAGCGTGCGGGGCGCCGAAAGCCGGTGCCGCGTGAGGTGGCGCCCCACCAGGTCGAACCCGGCGTACACCGCGTAGCTCAGCACCGCGATGCCGGCGGCAGCGGCCAGCCGCCAGGGCGGCATCTGCCGCAGCGCCTGCCCCACCTCGGGCCAGTCGACCGCCCTGGCCTGCTGGGCCACCAGGCCGAGCACCAGCGCGGCCAGCACCCAGGGCGCCAGGCGCCGGGTCCAGCGCCAGGCGCGCTCCAGCGCAGGCGTCATGCGGAGTCGGCCGTCAGCGGCACCACGCGCGGCGCGCGCCCAGCGGTCTGGCGCGTCCAGTCCGGAAAGCGGCGCAGCGCATGAAACACCACCAGGCTGCGCACCGCGATCCACGCGGATTGCAGGCGCCCCGGCGTGGGCAGTTCCACGCGCTGGCAGCAGGTGTCGAGCAGGTCGTCAATGCGCTCGCGCAGGTGCGTGGCGAATGCCGCGTCGCGCACCACCACGTTGGCCTCCAGGTTCAGGCTCAGGCTGGTGGGGTCGAGGTTGCTCGAACCCACCGTGGCCCACTCGTCGTCCACCACCGCCACCTTGCCGTGCAGGGGCCGCTCGGTGTATTCATGAATGCGCACACCGGCGCGCATGAGGTGCTGGTACAGCAGCTCGCTCGCGCGCTTGACCCACACCATGTCGGGCCGGCCCTGCAGCAGCAGGTCCACCTGCACGCCGCGGCGCGCGGCGCGGCGCAGGTCGCGCAGAAAGCGGTAGCCGGGGAAAAAGTAGGCGTTGGCAATCACGATGCGTTGGCGCGCACTGCGAATGGCGGCGCGGTAGTGGCGCTCGATGTCGCTGCGGTGCTCCAGGTTGTCGCGCGTGACGAACGCGGCCAGCGCACCCTCGCCCGTAAGCTGCTCCACACCCCGGCGGCGCAGGCTCGCGCGCCAGCGGCGCAGCCACTGGCCGCGCGTGGGCTGCGGGCCCTCGACGTTGGCGCGGCAGAAGGCCTGCACCTGCCCCACCAGCGGGCCCTCCACTTCCACCGCGTAGTCCTGCTTGCCCAGCGGGCCGAACTCGGCCAGGTGGTCCAGCGAATAGTTGATACCGCCAACGAACGCCACCCGCCCGTCCACCACCACCAGCTTGTGGTGCATGCGGCGCAGCAGGTTGACGCGCGCCCCCAGGAACCACTGCGCCGGCTCAAACGCGCGCAGCTGCACCCCCGCTTCAATGAGAGGCTGCGTGAACGACGCCGGCAGGTCGGGCGAGCCCCAGCCGTCCAGCAGCACGTGCACCTGGGCACCGCGGCGCGCCGCGCTCAGCAACGCCTCGTGCAGCTGGCGGCCCACCTTGTCGTCAAAGAGGATGAAGGTTTCCAGCAGCACCTCTTTTTCGGCGGAAGCGATGGCTTCAAACACGCGCGGGTAGTAGCCCTCGCCGTTTTCCAGCAGCGTGATGCGGTTGCCCGGGACCCAATGCGAATTCATGATGTGCGCTCCAGTTCGATGTCGGCAGCCAGCGGGGCATGGTCGGAGAGCTGCGCCCACGGCCGCCGGGGCATGGGCACAGGCACCGCACGCGCCAGGCCGCGCACGTAGATGCGGTCGAGCCGCAGCACCGGCCAGCTGGCGGGAAAGCTGCGGGCGTGCTGGCCGTGCGCCTGGCGAAACACCTCACGCAGGCCGCTGGGCTTGAGCAGCTCGTCGGCGTGCAGGCGCCAGTCGTTGAAATCGCCCGCCACCACCAGCGGCGCGCTGGCGGGCACGTGGCGATCCACCAGCTCGCACAGCCGGGCGAGCTGGTGGCGCCGGTGCGAGGCGCGCAGGCCCAGGTGCACGCACATCACGTGCAGGTGCGCTTGCCCGAAAGGCATGTTCAGCACGCAATGCAGCAGCCCGCGCGGCTCGGCGCCGGGAATGGACATGTCGTGGTTCTCGCTGTGCAGCACCGGAAAGCGCGAAAGCACCGCGTTGCCATGGTCCTGCCCTTCGGCCACCGCGTTGCGCCCGTAGGCGTGCTGCGGCCAGATCTGGTCAGCCAGGAATTCGTACTGCGCAGCGGTTGACCCACTGCCGCCCTTGACCTCCTGCAGAAACACCACGTCAGAGCCCATCGCACGCACGGCCTCGCGCAGGTCGTGCAGCACGGATCGGGTGTTGAAGACGTCGTAGCCTTTGTGGATGTTCACGGTGAGTACCTGCATGGCCCATGCTAGGCCGCAGGCGTTGCGTGGTCTGTCAGACAACCGCCCGTTTTGAAACTGAACGGGATTCCACGCCTTTTTCCGGGCTTGGCGGCATTCAAGCTTTGCAGCGGGGCGTCGATCACAAAGTAAGCCGTCACTGACCTTCCACCCCGGTGCACCGCGCGGCTCACCCGCACCGGGAACTCGACACACAGAAGATGCCCTCAAGACACGCACGGAGTCACCGCACCGCCCGCTGGGCCACTGCCCTCATCGCCAGCACCTTGTTCCCGCTGTCGGCCATTGCCCAGGTCGTGACCTACACGTTCACCCAGAACGCACAGACCGAGCTGACCAATGGCGCCTACCTCACAGGCACCATGACGGTGGACTACAGCCTCATGGGCAGCAGCCGCATCACCTCGGCCAGCCTGAGCGTGACCGCTCCCACCGCGGTGAGCTTCGGCATCGGCGATCTCGGGTACTTCAGCACTTACAGCAACACGGTGTGTGGCGTGGCCCGCACCTTTGACGAGGCCTATTTCAGCGCCAGCGGCTACAGCCTGTACCTGGACGTCGCCCAGGACAACCTGAATGCCCCCATTCCGGGCAACAGTGGCGTGCACACCAGCCTGCGCGACCCCGGCTTCACCCTGTACACGCTGGCCAACAGCTGCGTGACCTACAACAACCCGACACCTTCACCGGCCCCTTCGGGCAGCGGTGTCTACGCTTCGGCCGATGCACAGGGCAACCAGCCCGGCCTGAACGCCGCGCGCGTGATCGACGCGACCACCGCCCTGAGCGCGCTCTTCACCGGCCTGAGCACCGATGCCCAGGTCTCGGGCGCCTTGACGCAAACCCTGCCACTGCTCACCGGTGGCTCGCACATGGCCACGCGCGACGCCCTCAGCGGCGTGAACCGGGTGGTGCAGGCGCGTGCCGCGTTCAACCGGGGCCTGTCCTCGGGCGATGGCTTCGCGGGCGACCGCCATGTGTGGATGAAACCCTTTGGCACCTGGGCCCAACAGGATGACCGCAACGGTGTCTCTGGCTACGGCGCCGACGTCTACGGCATGGTGGGCGGTGTGGATGTGGACAGCAAGACCGATTTGAAGTGGGGCGCGGCCCTGGCCTATGCGCGCAGTCGGGTGGACAGCAACTCGACGGTGGCAGCGCAGCGCGCCGACGTGAACATCCTGCAGCTGATCGGCTACGGCACCTACCGCATGACGGAGCAAACCGACATCCGCTTCCAGGCCGACGTGGGCCGCAACGCCACCGATGGCCTGCGCTCGATTCCGTTCGCCAGCGTGGCCGCGGCCTCGAAGTACAACAGCCAGGCGGTGCACCTGGGCGTGGCACTCGACCGCCACTTCGCCCTCGGCCCGCGCACCCGCGTCACGCCGTCGCTGCAGCTGGACTACACCCACATCCGCGACGACGCCTACACCGAAACCGGTGCCGGCCTGCTCAACCTGCAGGTGCAGGCCCGCAGCGCCAGCGCACTCGATCTGGGCTTCATCACCCAGTGGCGCCACGACTACACCGATGCCACCGCCGTGCTCGCAGACGCCGGCGTGACCTACGACCTGCGCAACAGCGCCACGCGCATCACCGCCGCCTACGCGGGCGCGCCGGGTGCGTCCTTCGTCACCGAAGGCATCCGCCCCGGTGCATGGGGCACGCGCCTCGGGCTGGGTGTGGTGCACCAGACGCGCCAGGGCGCCGAACTCATCGGGCGCGTGGACGGCGAATACCGCAAGGGCTTCCACAGCCATTCGGTGTCACTCAAGGCACGCTGGGCGTTTTGAGGAAACTCATGCGAGCGGCCCGGATACCGCTCGCCGTGCTCATTGCGTTGCTGGCAGCATGCACCACGCTGCCGGATGGCAGCGAGCGCGCGGCAACGGCAAGCCGGTGGGCTGCAACGCGCGACTGGCAGCGGATGACGCTCGGGGGGCCGCCCATCGAGCTCACGGCTTTCGGGCCACCGGCCCACGCGGTGCGGCGGGCCCAGCCGCTCACGGTCTACATCGAGGGCGATGGCCTCGCCTGGCTCACGCCCACCCGCCCCTCGCCCGACCCCACGCCGCTTGACCCCTTGGCATTGCGCCTGGCACTGGCGCAACCAGAAGGCCTGGCGGTGTACCTCGCGCGGCCATGCCAGTACACCGGGCGTCGCGACACTGCCCAGTGCCCTGGCGCGCTGTGGACCCACGCGCGGTTCTCGGAGCAGGCCGTGCGGGCCACCTCGCAGGCACTGGACGCCCTCGTTCAGCGCTACGGCGCCACACGGCTGCATCTGGTGGGTTATTCCGGCGGTGCGGCGCTGGCCGTCCTGGTGGCCGCGCGGCGCACCGATGTGGCCTCGCTCACCTCCGTCGCGGGCAACCTCGACCCCACGCACTGGACGCGCGTGCACGGGCTCACACCCCTGCACGACTCGCTGGACCCGCTGGAGCGCGCACCTGCGCTCGGTGCCCTGCCCCAATGGCACTTCTCTGGTGAGCGGGACGCGGTGGTACCTCCGGACACCGCGCAGCGCTTCATGGCCCACCTGCCCGAGGGCAGTCGCGCGCAGGGCCTGCGCCTGCCTGGGTTCGATCACCGCTGTTGCTGGACCGAACAATGGCCCGCGCTCTGGCGGCAGTCGCAGGTATCCCCGGCGCCACTGCGCCGCGCCCCTCACGCCTTCAGCGCGAACCCCGCCACTTCCTTGTAGTGGTCCGAAATGGCGCGCAGCTCGGCCTGGCTGATGAGGTCGTCGATCTGGCTGAACGGCTGGCCACCGCTGAGCTCGTCGGCTTTCATGATGATGGCGTCAGGCGGCACGGTGCGGTTGGTCCGCACCACGCGCGCGGTGGCGGGCAGGCGCGTGTCCTGGTAGCGCTGCAGGGCCGCGCGCCGGTCGGTGGTGGCGGCGATTTCGTCGGCCAGCGTGCGCGCGTCCACCAGCGCCTGTGCCGAGCCATTGGAGCCGCGCGGGTACATGGGGTGCGCAGCGTCGCCCATGAGCGTGACGCGGTCAAAGGTCCAGCGTGGCAGCGCATCCTTGTCGACCATGGGGTACTCGAACACCTGCTGCGCCGAGGTGATGAGCGCGGGCACGTCGAGCCAGTCGTAGCGCCAGGCATCGAACACCGGCAGAAAGTCTTCCAGCCGACCGGGGCGGTTCCAGTCGTTCATGGCGGCCTGGGGGTCGCGGATTTCGGCCACCCAGTTGATGAGCTGGTTGCCCTGGCCGTCCACGTTGTCCACGATGGGGTAGATCACCATCTTGCCGGTGTCGATGGAGCCGATGCGGATGTAGCTCTTGCCCGTGAGGATGGGCTTGTGCACGCTCACGCCGCGCCAGGTGTTGATGCCGGCGAAGCACACCTGGTCGTCGGGGTAGAAGTGGCGGCGCACCGCCGAGTTCACACCGTCGCACGCCACCACCCACTCGGCGCGCACCGGCGCGGGCTGACCGGATGGCGTGGGCTCGAAGCGCAGCGTGACGCCCTCGGCGTCCTGGCTCAGGCCACTCACGCGGCGACCGGTGTGCACGCGCTCGCGCCCCAGTCGCTCCAGCGCCGCCTCAAACAGGATGCGGTGCAGCTTGCCGCGGTGTATGCCCAGCTCGGGCAGCGCGTAGCCCGCGTGGCGGCCGCGCGCCTCGCGGTACACGAACTGGCCATGGCGGTTGAAGAACACGCTCTCCAGGTTCTCGATGGCCACCGCCTCCAGCGCGGGGAGCAAGCCCAGCGCCGCCAGCTCCTTCATGGCATGCGGCAGCAGCGTGATGCCCACGCCCAGCTCCTTCACGTCGGCCACGCCCTCGTACACGTCGCACCCGATGCCACGCTGATGCAGCGCCAGCGCAAACGCCAACCCGGCAATACCGCCCCCCACAATCGCCACACTCATCTTATTCAGCCTTGATGTTCTGGGCCTTGATCAACTTCGCCCACCGGTCCGCGTCCTGCGCCACCAGCCGCCCGAAGGCTTCGGGTGTGCCGGTGCTCGGGTCCATGCCCTGGCCCGAAAACGCCTTCTTCACGTCTTCACCCGCCAGGATGTCGTTGATCTCGCGGTTGAGCGCGCTCACTTGCGCTGCCGGCATGCCCTTGGGCGCAAAGATGCCGTACCACATGTCCACGTTCACGTTGCCCGCCTTCGCCTCGGCCAGCGTGGGCACGTCGGGCAGCAGGGGGTGGCGCTTGTCGCTGCCAATGCCCAGCGCCACCAGCTTGCCCGCGCGCACCTGCGGCAGCGCCACATGGATCGGCAAAAACATCGCATCCACCTGGCCGCCCAGCATGTCGGCCACCGCCGGGCCGGTGCCGCGGTAGGGAATGTGCGTGAGGAACACACCGGCCGTGCTCTTGAAGAGCTCCATGGAGAGGTGGTGCGGCGTGCCCACGCCGGGCGAGGCGTAGTTCAGCCGGCCCGGCGCCTTCTTCGCGGCGGCCACGAGGTCGGCGGCGGTGGCAAAGCCGCTCTTGGGGTGCGCCACCAGAATGAGCTGGCCCCAGCTGGTGAGGCCCACGGGGGTGAGGTCGCGCACGGGGTCAAAGCCCGCCTGCGGGTACAGGCTGCGGTTCATCACCAGCGTGTTCACGCTCACCAGCAGCGTGTTGCCGTCGGGCGCGGCGCGCACCACGGCTTCGGTGCCGATGTTGCCGGAGGCGCCCACGCGGTTGTCCACCACCACCGGGCGCTTGAGGCGTTCGGCGAGCTTGGGGCCCACCGTGCGCGCGATCAGGTCGATGCCGGTGCCCGGCGTGAAGGGCACGATCAGGCGCAACGGCGGTTCGCCGCCGGAGGCCGGTGCCGGTGCCTGTGCTTGCGCCACGCCGGCCATGGCCAGCAGCGCGGTGGCCAGCCAGTGCCGGCGGGACGGTGATGTGAAGCGGTTCATGCGAAGTCTCCAATCGTTAGCATGCCAACCAGTTTGCGCCTGTGGCCGTGCGATGCGCCATCCGTAGAATCCCTCAGGTCACACACGCCCACACCCATGCCGCAACTCCACCTCTACCAGCGCCCGGGTTTTCTGTTGCGCCACGCCCACCAGATCTCCACCGCCGTCTTCGAGGGCGCCTGCGCCAGCGTCGGGCTCACGCCCGCGCAGTACGGCGTGCTCACCGTGCTGGCCAGCGAACCCGGCCTGGACCAGACCCGCCTGGCGCGCGCGCTGGCCTTCGACAAGGTCACCGTCATGCGCGTGCTGCACGGCCTGGAAGAGCGCGGCCTGGTGGCGCGGCAGTTGTCCGAGCGCAGCCGCCGGCAGATGGCGGTGGCCCTCACGCCCGCCGGCGAGAAGCTGCTGGCCAGCGCACACGGCCCGGCCGAGCAGGCCTACCAGCGCCTGCTCTCGCCCCTGAGCCTGTCGCAGCGCGACCAGCTCATCAAGCTGCTGCAACTGCTCACCAGCGGCCTGAGCGACGAAGCGCGCGCGCCCTTCGTGCCGCTGGACGTGCCTGCCGAACCGGCCGAGCCGGCCGCGCGACCACGGCGCACCCGGCGCTGACACCGCCACCGCACCACAAACGGGCGCCTGCGTGCGCCACGGTGCGTCGCCCGCGGCGCCGCACCCTTGTTTTGGTGCATGCAGCGGGGTCGCAGGGGGCCACACCCCGCCACATGCGCTGGCACGCTTTCTGCTGAGGTTGTCACCGCAAGAAGAGCGATCTGGGGTCCGTTCCCGAGACAGCTCAGCATTCAGGTGCACTAGGGTTCCGACCGCGCTGCCAGCTGCCCTGGCGTGTGGTGTCTGGTCCGAGAGTGTGCCGGCCTCATCGCAGGCTCCACGGAGGGACAAAAGCCCGGGAGAACGATCACAGATCGGTTCTTCCTGCGCGTCCCAACCACCCCTGGAGTCCTCTGATGAAAAGCAACGCCCCCTCTGCCTCCGCCAGCCTGCGCTCCATGTCGCGGCGCCACCAATTCCTCAAGCCCGCCCTGGGTCTGGCCTTGTCGCTGGCCACGGTGGGCGCGTTCGCGCAGGCCCCTGCGCCCATGAAGATCGCCACCGTGGTGTGGATCGGCTACGGCCCCTTCTATGTGGCCGAGGCGCTGGACCTCTACAAGAAATACAACCTCAAGGTCTCGCTGCAGGTGTTCAACGACCCGGCGCTCATTCCGGCGGCCATCGCCTCGGGAGCGGTCGACGGCGGCATGCTGACCTACGACCAGGTGGTCGGCCAGGTGGCCGCCGGCCGCAACATGAAGGTGGTGATGCCCATCGACTACTCGAACGGTGGCGACGCCATCGTGGCCGACAGCAGCATCACCAAGGTGGCGGATTTCAAGGGCAAGAAGATCGGCTACAACCCGCTCTCGCCGAGCGACTTCCTGCTGTCGTACGCGCTCAAGACGGTGAACCTGACCGAGAAGGACATCACCCCCGTGAGCATGACGCCCGAAGCCGTGCCCGCGGCCATGGCCTCCGGCCAGCTGCCGATCGGCGTGACCTACGAACCCAGCCTGTCGCAGATCCTCGGCCAGGGCGGTGGCAAGAAGTTCAAGGTGGTGTTCTCGTCGAAAAACGCGCCCGGCCTCATTGCCGACGTGCTGGTGTTCGATGACAAGGTCATCAAGGCCAAGCCCGCCGAGATCACCGGCATCATGAAGGCGTATCTGGACGGCATGGCCTACATGAAGGCCAAGCCCGCCGAAGCGCACAAGATCATCGGCAAGTTCATGGGCGTGTCGGCCGCCGAGGTGAAGGAACAGCTCACCGGCGTCTACAACATCCCGCTGGCCGAAATGCCCAAGGCGTTCCTGCCCGCCAAGGAAACCACGTCGTACTACGCCAGCGGCGACATCATCGGCCAGCTGCTCAAGGCCAAGGGCCAGATCACCACGGTGCCCGCCACCGAAGCCACGTTTGACGCCAGCCTGGTGAAGGCCCTGGCCAAGTAAGCCCCTCCCGGGTCGCCGCACAGGTGCCACGGGCACCGCTGCGGTGGCCGGTTTGAAAGCCATTCCATGAAACCGGTATTTCGCTATGAGGACGGCGTGTGGCCCAACGCGGCAGCCCTCGCCTTCACGGTGCTGGGCTGGCCCGCCGGCATTGCGCTGCTGGGCCAGGCCAGTGGCTGGCTCAACGCACTGGGCGTGCTGCTGGTGGCCCAGACGCTGGTGTGGTCGGCGTACTTCATTCACGAGTTCGCGCACCACGCGATCTTTCGCACCCCGCAGGCCAACGAGCGCTGGGGCACGCTCATGAGCTGGATCAACGGCAGCTGCTACGCCAGCTTTGCCGACCTGCGCCGCAAGCACATGCGCCACCACGTCGAGCGCGCCGATGTCATCACCTTCGACGCCCAGGCCTTCCTGCGCGCGCACCCGTTGGTGCGGCGCACGGTGCTCGCCCTGGAATGGGCCTACATCCCGGCCGTGGAGTTCGTGATGCGCGGCTACGTGATCGCGCTGCCCTTCATCAGCGAGAAAAAGAAGGCCGCGCGCACCCGCGTGGTGGCCACGGCGCTGGTGCGGCTGGCGGCCATCGTGGCGCTGGGCATGTGGTCGCTCAAGGCCCTGCTGCTCTACGCGCTGGCCTTCCTCATCTTCGTGACGGTGCTGCGCTTTGCCGACTGCTTCCAGCACACCTACGACGCCTACCCCATCCTGGACGACACGCCGATTCCCCAGGACAAGGTGCGCGACCGCGTGTACGAACAGGCCAACACCTTCAGCGACGTGGTGAGCCTGGACGCGAAGTGGCTCAACCTCGTGTGGCTGAACTTCGGCTTTCACAACGCCCACCACGAGCGCCCCACCGCGCCCTGGTACCGCCTGCCCGCCTTTCACCGCGAGCTCTACCCCGACGACTACGCGCAGGTGGTGACGGTGCGCGAGCTGCTGCGCAGCTTTCACATCAACCGCGTCAAGCGCGTGCTCGCCAGCAACTACGGCGTGGTTCAGCCACCGGGCACGCCCGGTCGGGCGGACGGCTTTCTTGGTGCTGTCGGCGTGTCGTTTCTGACCGCCGTCTGACATGGCCGTCCACTACGGCCTGCAGGGCAAAACGGTGCTGATCACCGGCGCGGCCGGTGGCATTGGCAGCGCGCTGGCGCGGGCCTTTGCGGCGCAGGGTGCGCGCCTGATGCTGCTGGACCGCCCCGATACCACCCTGCCCGCCCTGGCCTCGGAGCTCGGCGCAGACACGGCGGTCTGCGACCTGGGCGAGGCAACGCAGGTCGAGCACGTGGTGCAACAGGTGCGCACGCGGTGGGGGGTGCTGGACGTGCTGGTGAACAACGCCGGCACCGAGTACCCCACGCCGCTCGACAACCGCGCACCCGATGCCATGGACGCCTGGTCGTTCCTGCTGGACAACAACGTCACGTCCATGGTTCGCCTCACGCAGGCCCTGCTGCCGCTGCTGCCTCGCGGCGCCAGCGTGATCAACCAGTCTTCCATCTGGGGCCGCATCGGCGTGGCCGGCTTTTCGGCCTACGCGGCAAGCAAGCATGCGGTGGTGGGCCTCACGCGCTCGCTCGCACTGGAACTGGGGCCACGGGGCATCCGCGTGAACGCCGTGTGCCCAGGCTGGGTGCGCACCGCTGCGGCCCTGCGCTCTCTCAGCGCCATGGCAAAGGAACAAGGGCGCAGCGAAGCCGCGATGGAGCGCGAGATCCTGGCGCGGCAGGCCATGCCCGTCATGCTCACGCCCGACGACCTGGCCGGCGTGTTCCTGTTCCTCGCCAGCCAGGGCTCCCACTCGCTCACCGGCCAGTGCCTGGTGGCCAGCCATGGCGAGGTGATGGCATGAACCCGCTGTCGCTGTCGGGCCGGCGCGCGCTGGTCACGGGTGCGGCCACGGGCATCGGGCGCGCCACAGCCCTGCTGCTCGCGCAGGCCGGTGCTCATGTGGTGGTAAACCACCTGCGCCAGGCCGAGGCCGCACAGGCCGTGGTGCAGGCCATCGAATCGGCCGGCGGGCAGGCCATGGCCATCGACGCCGATGTGAGCGTGGGCAGCGAGGTGCAGCGCCTGGTGGCGCAGGCGGGCGAGGTGCACATCCTCGTCAACAACGCCGGCATCATCCAGGAGAAGCCGTTTCTGGACACCACCGAAGCCGACTGGGACCGCATGCTCGGCGTCGACCTGAAGTCGGTGTTTCTCACCTCGCGCGCGGTGCTGCCGGGCATGGTGACGCGCGGCGACGGTGTCATCGTCAACCTCGCGTCCGACCTCGGCATCCTGGGCCGTGAGAACTACGCCCCCTACTGCGCGGCCAAGGCCGGCGTGATCGGGCTCACGCGCTCGCTGGCGCGCGAGTTTGCGCCGCACGGCATCCGCGTCAACGCCATTGCACCCGGCCCGGTGAACACCGCCATGGTGTCACTGGAGAGCATGAGCGCGGAGTGGATGGAAAAGGAACTCGCCATTCCGCAGCACCGCGTGGCCGAGCCCGAAGAGATCGCGGCCACCGCGCTGTTTCTGGCGAGCGACCTCTCGCGCTTTTACTGCGGGCAGGTGCTCGGGCCCAACGGCGGCTCGGTCATGCCCTGAGGCCCCCCATGTCCCTGCTCACCCATCCGTCCCGACGCGTCGCCACCGGCGTGCTGCTGTTCTCCGCCTCGCTGTGGGGCCTGTCGTGGATGCCGCTGAAGTGGTTCATTGCCCAAGGGCTCACCGGGCCCATGGTGTCCTTGCTCTCTTACGGCGTGGTGGGCCTGTTCGCCAGCGTGTTCATCTGGCGCCAGCGCGCCGCCTGGCGCGCGCAGTGGGGCATGCTGCTGGCGCTGGCCGTGGTGGGGGGCTGGGCCAACACCTCGTTCGTCAATGCGCTGATGCTGGGCGATGTGGTGCGGGTGATGTTTCTTTTCTACCTGTCGCCCGTGTGGTCGGTGCTGGGTGGCTGGCTGTTTTTGAAGGAGCGCATTCCGCCGCTGCGCTGGGCCGCGGTGGTGATGGCCCTCACCGGGCTGTGGCTCTTCCTGGGCGGCACGGGCGGCATGAACCTCGCCTTGAGCTTCGTGGACGTCCTCGCCCTCTCGGCCGGCTTCTGCTTCGCGGCCAACAACGTGATTGCCCGCGCCGCGCAACAGGTGCCCATGGTCAGCAAGACCTTCGCGGTGTTCGCGGGCTGCGGCGTGATGTCCCTCCTGGCCACCAGCGCACTCGGCCACAGCGTGCCCACGCAGATGGGCATGGGCGTGTGGATCGCGGTGCTGGCCTACGGCTTCGTCTGGCTGCTGCTGGCCACCGCCACCTGGCAGTTTGGCGTGACGCACATCGAGAGCAGCAAGGCCGGTGTGGTCCTGCTGGCCGAACTGGTGGTGGCGGTGTTGACCGCCGTCTGGTTCGGTGACGAGTCCATGACCGCCCTGGAGTGGGCCGGTGGTGCGCTGATCACCCTGGCCGCTTTCGTGGAGGCCATCGACGCCTCGCCCGCACCCCAACCTCAAGGAACCTGAATGACAGCCACCGTGTGGATGAACGAACTCTCCTGGGTCGACTACCAGGCCCGTGTGCAGCAAGACCAGCCCCCCGTGCTGCTGCCCGTGGGCGCGCTCGAACAACACGGCCCGCACCTGCCGCTGGGCACCGACGGCCTGCTCTCGGCCGCCGTGGCCGCCGACACCGCCGCGCGCGTGGGCGGGCTGGTCGCGCCCACGCTGTCGTACGGCTACAAGTCGCAGCCCAAGTGCGGCGGCGGCCAGCACTTCTGCGGCACCACCAGCGTGGACGCGGCCACCCTCATTGGCCAGGTGCGCGACACGGTGCGCGAATTCGCGCGCCATGGCTTGCACCAACTGGTGATCGTCAATGGCCACTACGAGAACCAGTGGTTCCTGATCGAAGGCATCGACCTCGGCCTGCGCGACGCCAGGGCCGCCGACCCCCTGAACCCGCTGCAGGTGATGCGGCTGGAGTACTGGGACTTCATGACGCCCGACACCCTGGGCGATGTGTTCCCCGACGGCTTCCCCGGCTTTGCGCTGGAGCATGCCGCCGTGCTGGAGACCTCGATGATGCTGCACTACCACCCCGGCCTCGTGCGCATGGACCTGCTGCCCGACGACGGACCGGCCGACTTCCCGCCCTACGACATGTACCCGCCGCGCACCGACTGGGTGCCCGCCTCGGGCGTGCTCTCGTCGGCCAGAGGCGCCGATGCCGCCAAGGGCCGCCTGCTCGCCGACGAAGTGGCACAGCGGATGGCCGAGGCCATCCGCACCGGTTTCACGAGGCCGCCAGAATGAGCGCCGCGCCGGGCCGCCCCAAGCCAGCTCGCACCGCAGTGCGCAGCACGGAGGATTGCGAATGAACACCGCGCTCATCGTGATCGACATGCAGCGTGACTTCTGCAGCCCCGGCGGCTACGCCGACACCGCCGGCATGGACGTGCAGCGCCTGCGCGAACCGGTGGCCAACATCCAGCGGCTGCTCCAGGCCGCGCGTGCCGCCGGCCTGCTGGTGGTGCACACGCGCGAAGGCCATCTGCCCGACCTCTCCGACTGCCCGCCCGCCAAGCTCGCACGCAGCGTGGCCGCCGGCGCCGCCATTGGCAGCCAGGGACCGCTGGGGCGGCTGCTGGTGCGCGGCGAGCAGGGGCACGATTTCATCGAGGCCCTCAAGCCTGCCCCGGGCGAGACCGTGATCGACAAGCCCGGCTACGGTGCCTTCCACCTCACGCGGCTGGGGCAGGTGCTGGCCGCGCACCGCACGCAGCGGCTCATCCTGTGCGGCGTGACGACCGAGGTGTGCGTGCACTCCACGCTGCGCGAAGCGGTGGACCGCGGCTTTGACTGCACCACCGTGGGCGACGCCACCGCCGCCAGCCGCCCCGAGCTGCAGGCCCCCGCGCTGGCCATGATCGGGGTGGAAGGCGGCATCTTCGGGCGGCTGCTCAGCACCGCCGACATGGTGGCCGAGCTCGGCAGAGGCACTGCACCACGCACCGGCGCCACCACCTGGACGCAGGCCTTCAGCGGCGCCTGAACCATGACACGTGCCCTGCGCCTCTGGCCGCTGCTCACGGCCACCCACCGCTACGACAAGTCCATCTCCACCCTCAACCGGGGGCGCGGCGAACCCATCGAGGCGCCCATCCTGGCGTACCTCATCGAAACCCCCAACGGCCGCATCCTGTACGACGTGGGCTGCGACCACGCCAAGATCCACACGCCCGCGCTGCGCCAGCGCTACTACGACCCCGCCACCTTCGAGATGGGCGCGCCCGACATGCGCGACGAACATCGCCTGCCCCACCACCTGGCGCGCCTGGGCCTCACCCCGCAGGACGTCGACGTCATCTTCATCGGCCACCTGCACTTTGACCACGCCGGCGGCCTCAAGGAACTGCGGCGCTGCGGCTGCGGCGCCGAGATCCACCTGCAGCGCGACGAGTGGAATGCCGCCTGCAGCGGACAGGACAGCGCCGTGTTCGACGACGACCTGCTCGATGACGAAGCGCGCGCCATCCCGTTCAGCCTGAAGGAAGGCGAGTACACCGTGACCCCGGGCGTGCACGCCATCGCCACGCCGGGCCACACCGCCGGGCACATGTCGATGCTGATCGAGCTGCCGCAAGGCCAGCCCGTGCTGCTCGCGGGCGACGCCGCCGACCTGCAGGAAAACATCGACGACGAAGTCGCCCCCGGCACGCTGTGGCAAGGCAACGAACAGCAAGCCGTGCAGAGCATCCGCAAACTCAAGGCGCTCACCCGCGAGACGGGCGCGCGGCTCTGGCCCAACCACGACATGGCCTTCTTCCGCCGCCTGCCGACCTTTCCGAACGCCGTGATATGAGCACCCCCATCCCCGAGCAGTACCACGGCGTGTGGGCCCGCACCCTGCTGCACACGCCCGACACCCACGACACCACCACCTGGGTGCGCTGGCTGCAAACCGGCCTGTGGCACGGCGACCTGCGCGTGCCCGCCGACGTGGACCGCCGCACGCCAGAAGGCCGCGCGCAGCAGCAGGGCTTTGGCGGCACCACCGCCATCACCCGCCCCGACCCGCTCATGCCCGAGGTCTGCACCTGGCAGCGCACGGTCGACTTCCAGCCCCCGCGCAGCACGCCTGATGCGGGTTTCATGACGTTTGAGACGCCCGAGCGCGTGGTGGAAACCGGCGTGCACGGCACCTACCTGGAGGTGTGGGAGCGCTTGCCTGGCTCGGTGGGGCAGCGCATCGCGCTTGCCGCGCTGGACGCCGCCGGCCAGCCCACCGCCGAGCGGCTGCTGGTGAGCGGCCAGTACCTCATGCACCTGCGCCCGCGCAGCGCGCCCTGGCCCACCGGCACCGCGCCCGACGACACACTGGCCGACGTGGTGCAGCGCCACCCCGACCAGGCCGACGCCTTGCTCGACTTCGAGATCGCCTTGGGTGCGTGGCGCGAGGGTGTGTGGACGGTGGAGCGCGCCACGCTGCCCGCGCTGGAGCGGCACGCACACACCTGCACCCTGCAGCGCACAGGGCCCACAGACGCCACCGTCACCTGCAGCCACCTGCCAGGCCACTGGCGCGTGCTGGAGTGGCACGCACCCGGCTGAGCTTCGGGCATGCAACTTGCACCCGCTCTCACGCATTCCCTCCTTCTCATGCGCCCTTCCCCTTCATCCACCTGGAGCTCCACCATGCCCTCTGTCACCCCCGCCCTTTCACGCCGCGGCCTGCTCGCCGCCCTGCTGCTGCCCCTCGCGCTGTGGGCCGGCACCGCACAGGCCGCAGACCTGGCCGAGATCAAGAAACGGGGCTACCTGGTGGTGGTCACGGAAGACGACTTCAAGCCGTTCGAGTTCATCAAGGACGGCAAGCCCACCGGCTTCAACCACGAGATGGTGGACGCGCTGCGCAAATACGCGCCGTTTGAAATCCGGCAGGAAATCCTGCCCTGGCCCGGCATCCTCGCCGGCGTGGCGACGGGCAAGTACGACATTGCCATCACTGCGGTGCTCATGACCAAGGAGCGCACGCAGTCGCTGGACTTCACCAGCCCCATCGCCGATGCCACGCACTACTACGTCAAGCGCAAGGACGACAGCAGCATCAAGTCCATCAAGGACCTCAACGGCAAGACCGTGGGCGTGCAGACCGGCAGCGCCTTCCTGAGCCGCCTGCCCGAGCTGC
Source organism: Hydrogenophaga sp. (assembly GCF_019264445.1). Lineage (GTDB taxonomy): Bacteria > Pseudomonadota > Gammaproteobacteria > Burkholderiales > Burkholderiaceae_C > Hydrogenophaga. The sequence continues at coordinate 7,914 of NZ_JAHVAB010000066.1, read as the reverse complement.
AGGCGATGCTGGCGAAAGACGGCGGCAAGATCGGCAAGGTGGTGGAGTACGCGTCGTACCCCGAGGCCTACCAGGACCTCGCGCTCAAGCGCACCGACTACGTCATCAACACCGTCATCAACCTCAAGGCGCTGGCGGCCGAGAAGCCCGCGGTATTCGAACTGGGGCAAGCGGTGTCGGGCAACTCGTATCCCGCGTGGGCCGTGAAGAAAGGCAACGCGGAGTTGCTGAAGTTCATGAACGACTTCATCGCGGCACAGAAGGCCAACGGTGTGATGCCGGCGCTGCAGAAGAAGTGGTTTGGCGAGGCCTTCAACCTGCCGGTGAGCTACACGCCGCAGCAGTGAGCCCGGACTGAGCCGCACCGCGCATGAGCCCGACCGATGTCCTGACCATCTTCAGCGGTGCGTTGACCACGCTGCTGCTGTCGGTCGCGGGCATCGCGCTGGGCCTTCCGCTGGGGCTGGGCCTGGCGCTGCTGCGCTGGGCCCGCGTGCCCCTGGCCAACCCGGCGGTGGCGGTGTATGTGAGCCTGCTGCGCGCCACGCCGCTGGTGACGCTGGTGCTGCTGCTGTTCTTTGCCTTGCCCAGCGCGGGCATTTCCATGGGACCGGTCACCGCCGGCCTGCTCGCCCTGACGCTGAACACCGCAGCGTTCAACTGCGAGGTGTGGCGCGCTGCCCTGCTCGATCTGCCCAAAGACCAGATTGAGGCCGCGCAGTCGGTGGGCATGGGGCGCGTGCTGCGCTTTCGCCGCATCGTGTTGCCCCAGATCGCGCGCACCGCGCTGCCGGGTTTGATCAACGAGATGTCCCTGCTCGTCAAGCTCACCCCGGTGCTGGCGGTGGTGGGCGTGGTGGACATCACGCGCGCTGCCGTGCGCATCGGCGCACAAACCTACGAACCGCTGCCACCCCTGCTCGTGGCGCTGGCCATCTACATCCCCATCGTGTTCGCGCTGGTCAGCCTGCAGCGCTGGCTGGAGGGCCGCCTGGTGCGGCGAGAGGCCGCCGCATGATGAACGACTTCGCCATCGTGTGGTCCGAGCGCGGGCTGTTGCTCTCGGGACTGGGCAACACGGTGATCCTGTCGCTGCTGTGCGCCCTGGCCGCGCTGGCACTGGGGGCGCTGCTGTCCATGCCGCTGATGAGCGCCAGCCGCTGGCTCAGCACGCCCGCCCGGGTGTTTGTCGACGCCGCGCGCTGCACGCCGTTCCTGCTGTTCGCCTACCTCGTCTACTACGGCCTGCCCACCCTGGGCCTGCAGCTCGACGCCTGGAGCGCCGGGCTGCTCGCGCTCACCGTGTACCACGCGGCGTACATGGCAGAAATCCTGCGCGCGGCATGGGTCGCCCAACCGCGCGCGCCCATCGAAGCCGGCATGGCCTTCGGCTACAGCGGCTTTGGCCTGTTCCGCCGCATCGTGCTGCCGCCGCTGGCGCTGTCCTGCGCACCGGTGCTGGGCAACCAGGTGATCCAGATCATCAAGGACAGCGCCTTTCTCACCATCATCACGCTGCCCGAACTCACCAACGCGGTGAACTCCATCCAGTCGCGCCACTTCATTCCATTTGCGGCCTTCGTCACCGCCGTGCTCCTGTACTGGGTGCTCTGCCTGGTCGTGGAAGCCGCCGTGTCCGCCGCAGGGCGCCTGGCCGAGGCGCGCCGCTGAGCGGTCTGCCGCTCCCCCCAACACCATGCCCATGCTCATCCCCCTTCTCAGCGTCGTGTCCCTGAGCAAAAGCTTCGGCAGCCTGCGGGTGCTCGACGACATTTCGTTCCACGTGCAGCGCGGCGAAACGGTGTGCCTGCTGGGCCCGTCGGGCTCGGGCAAGTCCACCCTGCTGCGCTGCATCAACTGGCTGGAGCGGCCCGACAGCGGCCGCGTGCTGCTGGACAGCCAGCCCATCGGCGTCACATCGGGCGGTGTGGTGATGAGCGACCAGCAGCTCGCCCAGGTGCGCACGCGCATCGGCATGGTGTTCCAGCAGTTCGCGCTGTGGCCTCACCTCACCGTGCTGCAAAACGTGATGGAAGCGCCACTCCACGTGCAGCGCCGCCCGAAGGACGAGGTGCGCACCGAAGCCGAAGCGCTGCTGCGGCGCGTGGGCCTGTTCGACAAGCGCGACATGTTTCCCGCCCGCCTCTCGGGCGGGCAGAAGCAGCGCGTGGGCATCGCCCGCGCCCTGGCCATGAAGCCCGCGCTGCTGCTGTTTGACGAGCCCACCAGCGCGCTCGACCCTGAGCTGGTGGGCGAGGTGCTGGCCGTGATGCGAGACCTGGCCCGCGACGGCATGACCATGGTGGTGGTGACGCACGAGATGGCCTTTGCACGCGAGGCCGCCAACCGCGTGGTCTTCATGGACCGGGGCGTGGTGGTGGAAACCGGCACGCCCGAGCAGTTCTTTTCCGAGCCCGCCACGGAGCGCGGCCGGCAGTTCCTGCAGCGGTTTTCCGAAGGGCGGGCGGCGGCGGGCCGGCTTCAAGCGCGCGAGTAAACCAGCCCCGACGCCACGCCGCCAAACAGGTCGCCTTCCACCAGCGGCACACCACCGAACTCCGCACGCAGCGCACGCTGCAGCGGCGCCAGCGCCGACGATCCGCCCGTGAGGTAGATCGCGTCCAGCGTGCCGTCGCCCAGGCCGGCCAGCTGCACGCACTCGCGCGCGCACTGCACGGTGCGGGCGAGCAGGGGCTGCAGCTGCTCGGCCATGTCGTCCGCACCCAGCGGCGCCCACAGGTCGGTGGCCACAAAGTCCAGGTCGATCAAGGTGTCGCCGTCGCGCTGCGAGCAGCGGATCTTGGCGTCTTCCACCTCGTGCGCAATGCGGTGGCCGTCGCGCTGCTCCAGCACGCGCATGAGGCGCTCGTGCAGCTTCACGTCGGCGTAGTTCACGCGCAGCGCCTGCGCCTGGGCCATGGCGCGCGGCAGGTACAGCCACTGGATCAGGTGCCAGGTGGAGAGGTCGATGAACACGCGGCTGGGCACCTCGCGCCCGTCGCTGCCGTGGTGGCGAAAGCCCAGCTTGGGCATCACCTGCGACAGGCTCAGGCGCTGGTCAAAGTCGGTGCCACCGATGTGCACGCCCGTGGTGGCCAGCACGTCGGCGCTGCGGTCGGCCTGCTGCATGCGCTGCGGCCCCAGGCGCACCACGGTGAAGTCGGATGTGCCGCCGCCCAGATCGACCACGAGCACCACGTTCTCGCGGGTGAGACGGCGCTCGTGGTCGAGCGCGGCGGCAATCGGTTCGAGCTGGAACGTCACATCGTCAAAGCCCACGGCCAGCGCGGCGTCGTGCAGGGAGCGCTGGGCCATCGCGTCGCGCACCGGGTCGTCGTCGACAAAGTGCACCGGTCGCCCCATCACCACGCGCCGGGGCGCTCCACCGATCACCACCGCCGCACGCTCGCGCAGCTCGTTGAGGTAGATCTCCACGATCTGCTGAAAGCTCACCTGCTGGTGGTTGACCACCGTGGATTCGAGCAGCAAGGGGCTGCCCAGCAGGCTTTTGAGCGAGCGCAGCAGCCGGCCTTCGGTGCCGGTGAGGTACTGGGCCACGGCGTCGCGCCCGAAATGCGTATAGCGGTCTTCCGCGTTGAAGAACACCGCCGTGGGCATCGAGGTGGCGTCGCCCTCCAGCGGAATCAGGCGCGACTCGCCCCCCGGCGCCGCGAAGGACACCGCCGAGTTGGAGGTGCCGAAGTCAATGCCCAGCGTGCCGGGAAGCGGCGGAAATTTCATGAGGCGACGGGTAGGAAGAAGAAGCCGGGAAGCCCGGGGAGACGGCGCATTCTGCCACCCGGCAGGTCACGCCTTGGGTGGGGGTATCGGCGCCTTGCGGGCCAGGCGATCCCAGTCCTTCAAAGTCTGCGCCAGGCGGTTCTTCGCATCCGCATGGCTCTGGCTGAAGGCGCTCGTCAGGCGCTTCCTGAGCGCCTCGTCGGCTGGCGGTGCGCCCAGCGCCTTGAGGCGGTCGATCACCAGCATCACCGTTTGAAAGTTGCCCGAGTGAATGGCCATGTACAGCGGCGTGCGCCCGGCCACACTCACCTGCCCGTCTGCGGCGTCCAGCACGTTGGCACCGTGCTCCAGCATGTACTTCACCATGCCGGGCTTGCCCTCGGCACACGCCCAGTGCAAGGGCACCAGGCCTCCCTCCAGGCGCGCGTTGAAGTCGGCGCCAGGCGCCAGCAGCTCCGGCGCCAGCGGCCAGCCGGAGGCGTGGATCATTTGCCGGGTTTTCCAGTGGGTCACTTGGGGGTGGGGAAAGTGGGTGGGGGCCTAGTGTAGGCGGGCCGCTCGCGCACCGCATCCTCTGGCACCGATATTGCTAACCCCTGAAACAGAGAGGCGCTGTGCCCGCACACCGCCAGCCTTGAAGACCGCTAGGGTTCCGGGCTTTGCGTCAGTCGGTTGAACGACCACCCCGACGGGTTGACGCCAAGCTGTCTGGTCCGAGAGCAGTCGGCCACGATCGTGTGGCTCCACGGAGGGACAAAAGCCCGGGAGACGCTGTGCGCTGCGAAGCACATGCCTCTCCGCTTTTGTGTCCCCGTTCAGGAGCCCGCATGCCGTCTTCCCAGCTTCACGCACCCCCCGCCCGCCGGCGTTCCCACCTCTGGACGGTGCGCGCGCCCATTGCCCGGCGCACCTATTGGGTGCTGGCGCTCACCGGCCTGTTCACCCCTTTGGTGCTATGGGCCCTGCTCGCGGCCTTTGGCGGGCTGGACCCGGTGTTCCTGCCGGCCCCGCTGCAGGTGCTCACCAAGGCCTGGACCTGGGCCACAGAGACCGGGCTGTTCGAAGACATGGGCATCAGCATCTACCGCGTGGTGGCGGGCTTTGTGCTGTCGGCGGTGATTGCGCTGCCGCTGGGTCTGTTCATCGGCTCTTACCGCGCGGTGCAGGCGCTGCTGGAGCCCTTGACCGATTTCGTGCGCTACATGCCCGCGGTGGCCTTTATTCCACTGGTGATGCTGTGGGTGGGCATTGGCGAAGGCTCCAAGATCGCCATCATCTTCATCGGCACGTTCTTCCAGATGGTGCTGATGGTGGCCGAGGACGTGCGCCGCGTGCCGGCCGCGCAGGTGGAGGCCGCGCAGACCATGGGTGCCAACCGCGCCGAGCTGGTGGAGAAGGTGATCTTCCCGAGTGCCAAGCCGGCCCTGATGGACACGATGCGCATCACCATGGGCTGGGCCTGGACGTACCTCGTGGTGGCCGAGCTGGTGGCCGCCAATTCCGGCCTGGGCTACGCGATCCTGCGCGCGCAGCGTTTCCTGCAGACCGACACGATCTTCGCCGGCATCATCGTCATCGGCCTCATCGGGCTGATCACGGACCAGCTGTTTCGCTTCGCGCACCGCCGCGCGTTCCCCTGGCTGTACCTGAAGGGCTGACCCGATGAGCACCACCCCCATCCCCATGCCCAAGATCGCGATCCGCAACGTCTTCAAGCGCTTCGACGGCGCGCCGCTGAATGCGCTGGAGGGCATCGACCTCGACATCCGCGCCAACGAGTTCGTCACCTTCGTGGGCGCCTCGGGCTGTGGCAAGTCCACCCTGCTGCGCACCATCGGCGGGCTGGAGGTGCAAACCAGCGGCGACCTGCTGGTGGACGGCCAGCCCGTCACTGGCCCCGGCATCGACCGCGCCATGGTGTTCCAGCACTACAGCCTGTATCCCTGGATGACGGTGTGCGAAAACATCAAGTTCTGCCGCCAGCTCGCCGCGCACACCGAGGGCCGCACCTCGTCGGATGTGGAAGCCGCCGCCGGCCGGGCCGACGCCTTGCTGCGCCTCATGGGCCTGCAGGCCATGGGCCACGCCTGGCCCAACCAGCTCTCGGGTGGCATGCAGCAGCGCGTGGCGATTGCGCGCGCGCTCATGGGCCGCCCCGACATCGTGCTGATGGACGAACCCTTCGGCGCGCTCGACGCCCAGACCCGCGAGGTGATGCACGACCTCATTCGCTATGTGCACAAGCTGGAGAAGGCCACCATCGTCTTCGTCACGCACGACGTGGAAGAGGCGCTGTACCTGGGCTCGCGCGTGGTGCTGATGGCACCGCGCCCGGGCCGCATCGACACGATCTACGACGTGCCCTTTGGCGACCAGCGTGCGCAAGACCTCAAGCACGCGCCCGAATTCGTGCGCCTCAAGCGCGACATCCTGGACCGCATCCGCGAGACGTCCGGCATGAAGACCGACCTCGAACAACTGCAGCGCATGACGGGCACCGCCGTCTGAACCCGGAGACCTCCCATGAACACCCGCGACGACACCCTGAACGATCCCCTGGCCGTGGTGCCACCCAACCCCTCGCCCGCCGCGCCGGTGGACGCCCCGGCCCTCTGGCAGCGCTTTCCCGCGCCCGCCCTCGCGGGTGTGAACACCGCGCAGGTGATGTGGAGCGAAGTGGTGCCCGGCGGCAGCCACTGGAGCTGGCGCATGCCGCGCGGCAGCGCCCTGCGCTTCGTGGCGCTGGAAGCGGGCGCCAACGTGAGCCTGGTGCTGTACTCGGCGCAGGAAAAACTCGAGCGCTACAACATGCCCGATTCGCTCAAGGCGCAGCACACCGCGCACTACACGCGCGGCCATGTGCTCATGAGCGACATGGGCCGCAGCATGGCCAGCTTCACCGCCGACAGCGTGGGCTGGCACGACCCGCTGGGCGCCCTGCTCGACGCCGAACTGATGCACGGGAAATACGGCGAGAAGCGCTACGAACACGCGCGCAACGCCATGCACCGCTCGGGCAAGGACGGCCTGCTGATCGAGATTGGCAAATACGGCCTGGGCAAGCGCGACCTGATCGCGCCGGTGAACCTCTTCAGCAAGGTGGGCGTGGACGCGCAGGGCCGCTTTGCCTACCAGCCCGATCACGCGAAGGCCGGTGACTTCGTGGAGCTGCGCCTGGACATGGACGTGATCGTCGCCATCAGCACCGCGCCGCACGGGCTGGACACCGCGCCCACCTACAGCCCGAAGAAAGTGGGGCTCGTGGCCTGGCGCTGCGGCCCCGCGCCGGCCAATGACGTGTGCCGCGCACACCGCCCGGAAAACGCACGCGCCCTGCACAACACCGACCAGCTCTACCTGTGAGGAGACCCCGATGACCACCGCCACCGACATCCGCATTCAAGAAAGCGCGCTCGACCCGGCCCACGCCGTGATGAACCAGCGCCACCCGGCGGGCGAGCCGATCCTGTTCGAGGTGAAGCGCGGGCAGACGCTGCGCATCGTCGACCTCGAAGGCAACCAGGCCGCCGACGTGCTCTTCTACAACCGCCACGACCCGGCCGAGCACTACAGCGCCACGCAAACCATGCAGCGCCAGGGTGGCATCTACCTCACCACCGGCTCGGTGATCCGCAGCAACGACGGCCACGCCATGCTCACCATCGTGGCCGACACCTGCGGCCGCCACGACACTTTGGGCGGCGCCTGCGCAGCCGAGAGCAACACCGTGCGCTATGCGCTGCAGAAGAAGTACATGCACAGCTGCCGCGACAACTACCTGATCGCCCTGCAGCACGCCGACGTGGGCCTGGGCAAACGCGACCTGGTGCCCAACATCAACTTCTTCATGAACGTGCCGGTGACGGCCGACGGTGCGCTGAGCTTTGAAGACGGTGTGTCCGGCCCGGGCAAGTACGTGGAGATGCGCGCCGAGATGGACGTGTGGGTGCTCATCAGCAACTGCCCGCAACTCAACAACCCCTGCAACGCCTACAACCCGACGCCGATCCAGCTGATCGTCTGGGATCCGGCTTGAGCCAGCCCCCTGCTTCCGTTCGGGCTGGGCTTTTTCCCGTTTGGGCTGAGCTTTTTCAGGTTCGAGCGAAGCCTTGTCCCGTTCGGCCTGAGCTTTTTCCCGTTTGGGCTGAGCCCATTCCCGTTCGGGCTGAGCCT
>NZ_JAHVAB010000076.1 GCF_019264445.1 Hydrogenophaga sp. | reverse complement strand
ATCAACGCAGCGCGGGCTGCGTATGCGTCCGAAGCGGAAGCCACCTACGTGCACGTACCGCTGTTCGAGACCTTCGTGAACTTCCAACTCATGACCGGCGCCCGCCGCAGCGAGGCCCTGTCGATGACGTGGGACCGCATCGACCTCGACAACCAGACCGCCTTCATTCCCGAGTCGAAGAACGGCCGCCCCCGCAAGCTGCCGCTCCGCAAAGACTTGATAGAGCTGCTGAAGCATCTGCCGCGCACCGGTACGCTCGTTTTCCCGTTCAGCCTGGACGCCCTGCGCAAGGCGTGGGCGCGCATCTGTGAGGCGGTCGGCCTGGTCGGTGCCGACGACCTGCACATTCACGACCTGCGACACGAGGCCATCTCCCGCGTGGCAGATGCAGGCGCCAAGCTCCCTGGCGGCTTCTCGCTCGTGGACCTGCAAGCGTTCTCCGGGCATCGAGACACCCGCATGCTGCTTCGCTACACCCACCTGTGCACGCTCAGCCTAGCCAAGCGCCTGGACGAGGCGTTCGCCGACCAGCAGCAAGTCAGCCTGCACCGTGGTCAGCGCCGGCTGAAGCAAGGCGCGTCGCTGACCATGAAGCAGGTCGTCAACGCACCGTCGAACGCCGAACAGACGGCAGTTGTCGCGGACGTTCGGCAGGACGACAACGCCCTGCCGGACCTGTCGCCGAACAACGTCGTCCCGTTCCGCCCCAGGCGGGCCGCTTGACCTGAACCGCCGGACGGACAGAAGGCGCCTTGGGGGCGCCTTCTGCTGTGCAGGGTCACATCGCCAGTCCACGGGTCGGCGTTCGATGCAGGTCGAGCGCCGCCTGCTTAATGTCCAGCCGCGTCATGGCCCGAGGCAGCAGTTCCTTATCGTCGGTGTAGAGCGTAACGCCGTGCCGAGCTCGGCTGATGGCGACGTAGTACAGACTCTGGTTGGCCATCGCCCCACTCACATCCGCATCGACCAGCACGCGGTCGCAGGTCTGGCCTTGCGCTGCGTGCACTGTCGTGCAGTACGCATGGTCCACCCGCAGCGGCCGGTTCATGTCTAGCGTCAGCGTGCGCTCCGGCCCGACGTTGACCTTCAGTTCGCGAGTCGCGAGGTCGATGGACTCGACCGTGCCGACCTGACCATTGACGACGCCAGCCCCGTAGTCGTTCGCGGTGAACCGAATGCGGTCGCCGACAGCAATCTCGCGCTGCTCGACGCGATGCACGGCAACATGCGGCATCGCGGTCGGCCGCCATTGCACCAGTTGGTCGTCTTGCCGGCGTAACGTGATGCAGCCTGGCGCAGCGTCCACCAATTCCACTAGGTCGCCGCGCCGCAGCCCGATGCTGTCGTAGTGGCGCAGCGCCTCGATGATGTCGCCGGGCGCGTAGCTCAGAGAACTCTGCACCTGCGCCCGCGTCAGGTCGCGCCCCTCCAGCACGGTGACGGTGACGCCGGTTCCGGCCAACCCAAGGCGCTGCCGCACCCGTTCGTTGATAGCTTGCCGGGCGCGGTTCGTGCCGGCCACGGTCAGGGTCTGCAAGCGTTCCTCGGGCAGACGTGACGCGTAGTCCTTCGCGATGCGCTCGTAGCGCTCGGTCGCATGGGGCACTTCAGCGACCGTCGCAGCCAGCTTCTTCAGCGAGTCCTCGACTTTGCCTTCCGCCGCATCCACCACGGCGGCTCGTAGCTTCTCGTTCTGCTGACGCAGGATGTCCGCCATTCGCACCATCGCCATTCCTTGGTCCTGGAGCTGGCGGAAAGGGGCACCGGCCTCAACGGCCTTCAACTGGCCGGTGTCGCCGACCAGCACAGCGCGGGCGCCAGCGGCCTCCACGGCCGACAGCAGCGCGTGCATGTCGCGCAGGCTCACCATTCCGGCTTCGTCCACGACCACTATGGTCTGGTCGTCCAGGCTTCGGCCACGGGCGAGGAAACCCGCAATGGTCATGGCATCGAAGCCGGCCGCCGACAACTCGCGCGCCGCCGCAGCCGAAGGCGCCAGACCGATGGCCTTAAACTCGCCACCCAGGTTCTCGGAGACAGTCCGCAGCATTGCCGTCTTACCGGTGCCGGCGAGCCCCTGCACTCCCACTACGCGATTGCGGGTGGACAGCACCATCTCTGCCGCCCGCCGCTGGCCGTCCGTCAAGTGAGCTCCCAGCGTAATTGCGTGCGCCGAGCCCGCCTCCGTGGTCTCGAAGAGCCCGCGTTGGCTCGGCTTCCAGATGGCCGCCGCCAGCGCCTGCTTGCCCCGTCGCTCGATGTCCAGCATCGCCCGCTCGGTCGCTTGCCCGCCTGGCGTGGTGAGCCGCCGCCCATCGGCCGACGCCAGCAGCTCGCCGCCGGCCAGCCGGCGGCCGATGTCGGCCTGCACCTCTTCCAGCCCTAGGCTTCCGGTGCCGTGCGCCAGCGCTTCCTGCGCAAGGGACAGCCGGCTGACGATGGCGCTGCGCTCGGTCAGGTGCGCGACGGCGAAGTCCACCGCCTCCCGCGTGCGCGCTTCAACCTCCGCGCGTTCAAGCGGCGCTGCCATACGCAGTTCGGGCTTCCAGTTCACGCCGAGGGCCGCCGCCTTGGCGTTCCATGCATCTCGCAGCTCATCGCGCCGCAGGTTGGGGTCCTTGGCCCGCTTCGTGCTGAGGCCGGCGATTTCGCGCATTGCGGCCGACGCGGTCGCGCGGCTCTCCCCCTTCGCGGCCAGCGCGGCGTCGATGGCGCGGCTGCGCGTGCTGAACGCCTCCACCTGCTGGCGGGTGATGTGCGTCAGCTCGAACCGGCCGTCCTGGTGCGTGCTGCGGGTGCCGTAACCCAGCTCCTGCACCCTCTTGGCCAGCTCCGCCCGATACACGATGCCGAGCAGCTTCTGCTGCTCGTACAAGGCATGTGCGTCCAGTGCCCGCCACTCACCGTCCGACCGCTGCGTCAGGTTCAGCAGCACGCAATGCGTGTGCACCTGCGGTTCGATTTCGCGGCTAAGGTCATGGTCGAAGCGGGCTGCGACCACGTTCTGGCTACGCACGGACACCGTCTCGCCGTCCTGCGTGCTGCGGTAGGCAGCCAGCTCGCTCTGCACATATCGCAGAGCGTGGCTCACGGCCTGCTGATGGGCGCCCAGCAATTCCGACGAACCGCCGATGAGCGCCTGCATGCTCACGGACTTCGGAGCGCTGAACGTGAGGTCGAGGCCGGCGGTGCGGCCTTCACCGCCGCGATGCATCTCCGTCCCATCCGGCAACCGGCCATCGAGCAGCGCGCGGAAGTCCCCGCCGTACACCTCGCCGCGCAAGCCCAGCGCCTCGGCGCCGGCACCCCACCACGCGGACGGAGCAAGCCCACCCTCAGCGTAATAGTCGTCACTACCTTCGTAGTAGCTCGCGGCCGACTCGGCGGACACTACCTTCGCCAGCGTCAGCATGCGTCCTCCGGCACAAAGGCATCTGTCACGTCCTCGCGACCCTGGGGCGTGAGGCGCAGCCGACGCACCGGCTCGTCGCCGGCCAGCGCCAGGTAACCGGTTAGGTTCGGCAGACCGGAAATCTCGCTCGCCAATACCAGCCTCTCCTGGGCATGCCGCAGGCTCTGCGACTCGCCAAGACCGCTGGCACCGCTACTGCGGCTCAACTCGTGGCGCAGCACCTCACGCTCGCCGAGGGCGCGGGAGAGTTCATCGGCCGTGGCCGGGTCGCTCTTGGCAATCGCTAGCACTGCCAGGTTGCGAAAGCACGCCCGCAGGACCGTCGCCGACTCCCGTCCATACAGCCGGTCGAGCTGGGCCGTGCTCTGTAGCCCAGCGACTACCGCCAAGCCATGCTTGCGGCCCAGCGTCAGCCCAGCCTCAAGGCCGTTCAACTTGCCGAGCGCGGCCAGTTCGTCTAGCACGAGCCACACCCGCCGCGCGGGGTCCGGTGGCAGCGTCAGCACGGCATTGGTCAGGATGTCGGCCCAGCTCGCGAGCAACGGCGAGAGGGCAGCTTGCATGTCCGCGCGCCAGGTCATGTAGAGGCTCCCGTCCTCGCGCTCCAGCCAGTCGCGCAGGCTAAAGGTGCCGGGCTTGATGAACCGGTGCGGCGACAGATGCGCCGTTAGCACGAAGCGCGTGCTCGCCAGTGCCTTGTCCGCCCCTTCGTCGAAGAGGCCCGCAGCCGGAGTGCCCGCCAGTAGCGCGCCCAGCTCGCGGGCCGGCGCGCTGGTGCACCAGTGCAGCAGGCGCTCAGTCGTCGTCTCGCCGCTGCGCACCAGAGCACGAAGCACCTCCGCGAGCAGGACTTGCGCGTAGTGGTGCCAGGGCGCCGACTCGCCATGCCCGGCTGGGACGACGCTGGCAGCCACGCGGTCGGCGTCGAAGTCGGCGCGTAGCTCGTTGAACACGCTCCAGCCCTCGCTGCGGGCGTCGAATGGGTTCAAGAGTCGGTCGCCGTCCTGGGCAAAGCGGCGCAGATAGCCGCCGTTCGGGTCGCAGACGATGGAGCGGTCACCTCGCGCCCGGATGCCACCGAGTAGTTCCTCGATGAGCGTGCTCTTGCCAGCACCGGTGGTGCCAGCTGCCAGCAGGTGCAGGGTTTCCAGTTCGGCAGGCCAAGGCTGGCCGCCGAGCGTCAGGAGCCGATGTCCGCCGGACATGGGCTCGGGGTTGCGCGCTTGTGCTCGCCACGAGCAGATGCGCTCCCACGCCGCTTGCATCATTGCTCGCCCTCCCAGCGGGCACCCCGCAGACGCGCCACGTCGAGCTGTGCCCTGCGGTGCCAGCGCCGGAACAACGAGCCGCCGACCAGGCTGGCGCCCGTGATGCCCAGCGCAACACACAGCACGAGCAGCGTCAGCGCGGTGCGGTCGGTCTCGCGCCCGAGCATAGCCAGACCGAGTACGCTCCAGCCGTCCAGCACGGGAAGACCGAGGCCCCGGTCCCACACGGCGGTCCAAACCAGGGCCGACAACACCACTGCAAGCACCGTCCAAACCACGGCGCGGTCAAGCGAGCCGAGCAGGTGACGCAGGAAGGCGTCTTGCGTCCTCATACCGCACCTCGGCGCTGCTCGAGGCTGCCGCCGTGCAGCGCAAGCTGCGCCCGAACACGAGCCAAGATTTGCGCATCCCGCGCCGCTGCCAATTCGCGCAGCAACAGCAACATCTCGCGATGCTCGCTGCCGGTACCATGGCCCAGCGCTACTGCAGCGCTCGGCGTCGCCTGCATTACCAGCTGGCGCAACGCCGCCAGCTCGGCGGCCACGTCCAGCGAATCGTGCACCGTCCTGACTGTGGAGCGCACATGCTCCGACATGGTCAAGCCTTGGACATCGGCCCGCTGGCGAAGGTCCTTGTACTCGCCATCACTCACGCGGACTTTGATGAATCGGCTGCGCTCACTCATGGCCGGCCCCCGTGCTGGATGCCACGAGAACACTGGGCAGGGTGGCGAGAGGGCCACGAACGTGGACCGCCTTAATCACCGTTGTGGACCCCGCCAAGTCAGTATTGGCGCGGGTTCCGAGGTTCGGGGCCCCGCTATCGCAGATTGCAGGGGTGTGTGTCGTTCTCAGGGCCTGCCTGGGCAGGGTGTAAGTCTTCATTTCGGCTTCTCCAAAAAGGTTGATGGACAAAGCCGTATAGGCACGCGCTGTTCGCATCGTGCGGCAATCACACCCGACCACGGTGGTCCGTGAAACACACCTGTTACACGGTAAGCTTGTGGGGAATTGCAGCCGAGGGAGGGCCGCTTCTAAAAATGACCAACACCTGCCAGCGACTGATTAGCCAGGACGTCAAGAAAGCCCGATGGGCCGCCGCCGACAAGCAGCGACCCAGCTGGGTCTATGCAGAATGCAAGTGCATCGGTCTTGGCCTCAGCTTTCTCAAGTACTTCTCTGCAGCCTTCGACGGGCGCCGCCGCCAACTGCTGCCGCCCCACTACAAGTACTCGCCCGACCGGAAGGATGAGGCGACGAAGATGGTGCTTTGGAGGGTGGAGAGTTTGTCTGCGGAATGGGCAATCGCGTGACGACGAGAGTAGAACAACGGTCAAGCGTTCATCGACGAGCTTTTTTTCGTGTGAATTGTTTTGTTGACTGGAACTCTCAGTTGCGATTGACCGGGATTGACTATGCAGAGGAACCTGTCGACGCTGCCCGTGCTGCGTTCAAACAAACCACAAAAAAAATATCCCAATGCCTTGTTAGACGCGACGCGACAGCAAACTTCAGCGTTGTCTTGCGTCTCTATCATGGATGGAGAAAGGGATATGAGGCATCGGCAAATCTGAGAGCTATACGCCAAGTCGTTGCAGAGACAGATTTTTCCACGACGTCTGATAAACCGAACGTAGCCTATTCCAGCAACGTCGCTTTTGGAGACTGCCTGCTCTCGGCTCTTCCGAAGAGAATGCACCAAGGAACCGGTATTCATCTCCCGAATACGCTACGGGATAGGGGTGACCAAGGGCATGAAGAGAAGATGGTAGACACCGCATTAGCATCGGACCTAGTAGTTAGCGCCTATCGAGACCCCGATGAATGGGTGCTGCTGGTTGCGGAAGATGACGACCTAATTCCGCCGCTATTCACCGCTGAATCCATCATCAATCCTAAAATTTCCAAGGCACTGCTCCTCTGCAAGCGCAGGCGTGGAAACAATCTTCTACTGCTCGACGGGCTTGATGCTAGCTAATAGGTGCCAAATGAACCGTGACCAGCTTCTTTCTGATTTCTCGCCATTTACTGACATTGGTGAAGAGCCACCAAAGATTGCCCTGCAGAAGGGCAAGTTCACCGTCCGATTCATCCGAGATGGCCGCGAACTAAAGCTTGTCATCGACTCGACGACTGGCGTTGTGCAGTCTACGCTTGGAAAGAGTCCGGTAAGACACCATACCTCGGTCGCAGCGCTTCTTGCGTCTGAGCTATTCGCCAACCTACGCCGTTGGGCTGAAGTTCAGCGGGACCTATTATCTGGCGAGATTGAACGGCGAATGATTCCGGTCAACGCAAGCACGCACGACGATGTGCCCATCAAGAGCATTAACGAAGTGAGCAAGTTGCTTGGGTCTGCTGCGCGCCCAGATGGGGCGGCCGAAGTGCTGCTCATCGACGGGCCAGCAGGTATTGGAAAAACGAATCTCATAGTCCAGCTCGCCCTAGAGAGGGCAACATCCTATAAGTCAGCCCCGACGCCATTGATACTTCATATCAAAAGTCGTGGTCGAGTACTGTCGAATCTCGATGACTTAATGGCATTTAGTCTTCAGACAATTCGTTCCACAGTTACATATGACCAGGTTCCCGTATTGGTCCGTCACGGTCTTATCGTGGCGGCCATTGACGGGTTCGACGAACTTGGTGACCCGAACGGTTACGACACCGCTTGGGGGCAGTTGAGTGAGCTGATTGCTTTTGTACGGGGGAAGGGGACGCTGATATTGGCAGGTAGAGACACCTTCATTAGTCGTGCGCGGCTGCTGAAGGATGTCAGTTCTCTTCGAGAAAGCATCGACATTGTCAATAGCTTGACACTCTTACTTCCGTCCCCGCAGCAAGCTAAGGAATGGCTACGAAACCATAACTGGACTGAGGCTAATTTGGAGATTCCATCAATCTCAGTCCTTCTTGATGAAAACTCTTTTGCGCTACGTCCTGTCTTTTTGAGACTGCTTGCGGAAAATATAAAACCGAAGGACATAAAGGGCGAGCATGAGCGCTTTCTTACATCGTTCTTGTTGAAAAGAATAATTGCTAGAGAGGCGAAGCTCTTCGGCAAGGCCGTTCAAGCCGTCATGTCAATTCCGCAGATTGAAGCGTTTATCGAGAATTTCATGCTGGAGACGGCTCGGGAAATGGCTGATATGCAGGCGGAAGCACTTGATGCTACTACGTTGTCATGGATTGCAGAGGCAGCGCTTGGCGATGGGTATTCCGCTGAAATCGTGGGTCTTATTAAGAACCGGGCCG
Source organism: Hydrogenophaga sp. (assembly GCF_019264445.1). Classification (GTDB taxonomy): domain Bacteria; phylum Pseudomonadota; class Gammaproteobacteria; order Burkholderiales; family Burkholderiaceae_C; genus Hydrogenophaga. The sequence goes on along the minus strand of NZ_JAHVAB010000076.1, from coordinate 108,057 downwards.
CAGTGGTTGCTCTGCTAATGAATGACGAGCGTCCTGGCTATAGGGCGTTCGTCCATACTCACATCCAGAACTACTTTTTGGCTAAAGTCGCCGTTGAGGCAGTCTCGCGTGGTGACACGCCTAAGTTCATCAGGCGTAATATCTTGGGGGCGGAATTTTTGTCGACCTTTATTGATGTCGTGTCCGAATGCTCTTCGGAGGCCCCTTCTATGGTCAGTGGATTTCTTGGCCGGGCGCAGAATCTGGCCCAAACCTATCCGCATCTAGACCGAGGGGCTCGCAATCTCGGTGCGCTTTTACTTGCTTCCTTTCAGTGCGTTCGTGCAGAGGATGAGGCCTACTTTGCCGGCTTTCAGGTGGACGATGCCGTCACTCGTGGGACCGCTGGACCGACAAAGGTGAGTGGCGTCGTTATCAATCAGATTGACTGCAGGCAAGCCGACCTAAGTGCACTTGAGTTTAAAGAAACAAGCATTATTAGCGTAATAGCTGACGACGCTTCAAGATTCTCTAGTTCATTTCCGGTGCCGAGGGTATTAGTGGATGAAGGCGGGGCCCAACTCTCTGATGCTGCCAAGATTGCGGAATGGCTGGACAAGCGAGGTCGCTCGGCGAAACCAGCTTCGAATTTAGTTGTTTCTGATAAGGTCAAAAAGCATCGGGTCTATGCGGTACTTGGACGCGCCTGCCGGATGCGACAGTATTGGCTCCGAGATGGTGACGATGATGTCCATGCCGAGCGGGTACTTAAGGACCCCAATTGGCCAACTCTTAGCTCTGTTCTAAAACAGAACGGATTCCTTCGTATTGAAAAACGCGATGCGTCCGGCGGAGCGTCGCCTTTTTATCACATTAGGCATTCGGAGCGACTTCTATCTGAGCGGAGCACTGACACGGAGGTAGTCAAATTCTTCAAAGACCTAGACGATGCCATTTAAGGGAATGAGCCCATTCCTAATGTGCTTTAGTGCCTTATGTTTGAAGCGCGAGGCATCTCAGAGAGATTTACACATGGTTAATAGGGGCCTCAGTTAAGACTATTGCTGACTAGAGATATATCCATATATGAGCATCCAACTGGAGGAGATAGCTCCACGAACACGTCAACTGGTCTATGACTTGGTGAAGGAGGCTGGCGCTGATGTCTCAGATTGGGAGAATTTCAAGCGAGGAGCCGAGCATGCGGCTTCAAATCCAAGGTACTGCTATGAGTGGTCCTTTGTGGATTCCGATAGTTTGGTAGTGCTGAACCTTTGGCACGGAGGGATGAGAGAGCGGAATGGTGTCGTGGAAGATGCTCTGAATATGCGCGCGTTCGCGCACCGAATCGTTCGTCTGCGCGATGACCCATGGCGCAAAGGCGAAGCTAAAGCAGTCTGGGAGAAGCGCGCACTGAAGATGGATAGAGCCATCCAACTGGCAGCGCGCAAGCGCCTTCCTGTGCGCGTCATCGTATGTGAGGGGGATGAGCGAGACATCGAGGCAGGAGACGATGAGGCATCTCGTGTGCACAAACGCCTGCTAGACCCCGTGCCTTGGGCGGTGACGCACTACGACTGGTCAACAGGCGAAGTAATGCTTACGCGAGGCGTGCCAGCGATAGAGTTTGTTGACCAGTTCTCGGCGCCGTCGGACCCGGGCGAGCAGGCACCTGAGAAACGGGTTGTAGAGGGTTCGGTCTTCGTGCGCAGCGCTGAGGTCCGGCGACGGGTCTTGCTGCGGGCGAAGGGCATTTGCGAACTGTGCGGCACTAGGGGGTTCACCACGGCGGCCGGGCAGGTCTACCTGGAGACGCATCATGTCGTGCCACTCAGTGAGGGCGGGGCGGATTCGGTTTTTAACGTGGTGGCGCTGTGTCCAAATGACCACCGGCGGGCTCACCATGGCGCCGACAGAGTTCAACTGCAAGAGCGGTTGCAGCGGGTTGGCGCCTTACTGACCGCTGCATAAAACGGCGTCGCGCTGAAAATGATGTTTTCTTGCGCGCCCGCTTGTCACACAATCTGCATCCCAGACCCGTGTCGCGCCAGCCAGAAAGACGCGAAAACACTGGGGTTCTCAGATGGCCAATGGTCTCCCATCAGCCACCCCGTAATGCAGTCAGGCCATCAAAGCGTCGAGTTGAGCTTGAGTACGATTACGCACCTTTTCGAGTTCAGTCTTTTCAGTCAACGACTGGCCCCGTACTTTGAGCTTGGTGCGCACCGGCTCCTGCTCGGTGGCGTGACTGCCCGGCGCCTCTGCAGCGTCGGGCGATAAGCGCCGGTCCAACCACGAATAGAAGGTGTTCGGATGCCAATAGACCCGGTTGCCGAGCTTCGTCGGCGCGGGGAGGATACCCTCATTGACCCAGTTCTCGATGGTGCGGATGGAGACACCCAGCACGTCGGCGAGGTCCTCCTTGGACAGCGGTTTGAAAGCGTTGGCGGTGGTCATGATGGACTTGAAAATTTCAGGTCCAAGGTCTAGGTAGCGGGATTTATTTAGGCGACCCAGAGCGCTAAAGCTCCATGGCAGGTTGAGCGTTGCTATACGGTCCACCTGCACTTAGGAGGTGGCAAATTGGTGGCAAACTTAGGCTGTTCGACACTGCGTGAAAGTGCGCGAACCTGAGCGCAACTGAACGCAAGTTGTTGATTTACCATAACAGCTCCCCAACCGGAGCAGGTATAGGGGTGTCTAGGGCTCGTTCGGGACGTAGAGGCCGGAGGTTCGAATCCTCTCACCCCGACCACCATTCTCTGAAAATCGCCACTCGATCGCTCATTTCGACCGGTCGGCGATGTTTCGCATCCTCGATACAACGCCCGACGCGCCATCGGAGGCATTTTGGACACAAGTTGCCTGAAAAATGGCCGGCAAGTCGTTGATTTACGATAGATTAAGGCTCTTATGGCGTCCGTAGAAACAGCACTCCAGGACACCCCCTCCATGGCTTTGCCCGGCTTGGGGCGCGCGCTCGTGTCCGCTGGAAAGTTGGGGCAGAAAGCGGCCGAGGATCTCTATCGGAAGGCTCAAAGCGGTCGCACCAGTTTCATTGCGGAGCTGACGGGTTCCGGCGCTGTGTCCGCCTCGGACTTGGCGCACACCATGTCTGTCGCATTCGCAGCTCCGCTGCTCGATCTTGATGCGATAGATGTTCAGCGCCTGCCTGCCGGTCTGCTCGACGCCAAGATTTGTGCCGATTACCGCATTGTTGTCCTGAGCAAGCGAAACAACCGCTTGATGGTGGCCACAGCTGACCCTGCCGATCAGCAGGCCGCTGAAAAGATCAAGTTCGCCACGCAGATGGGCGTTGACTGGGTCATCGCCGAATACGACAAGCTGAGCAAGCTGGTGGAAGCCCAGACCACCACCGTCAACGATACGATGGACAACATCATCGGTGGCGACTTCGAGTTCGACGAGGCTGCAGCCGACACGAACATCAGCGAAGTGAACGACAAGGCCTCCGAGGTTGACGACGCCCCGGTGGTCAAGTTTCTGCACAAGATGCTGATCGATGCGTTCAACATGCGTGCATCGGATTTGCATTTCGAACCTTACGAACACAACTATCGCGTGCGCTTTCGGGTCGACGGTGAATTGCGCGAGATCGCATCCCCACCGATTGCGATCAAAGACAAACTGGCCTCCCGCATCAAGGTGATCTCCCGCATGGACATCTCGGAGAAGCGGGTGCCCCAGGACGGTCGTATGAAGCTCAAGATCGGGCCAGATCGTGTCATCGACTTCCGCGTCAGCACGCTGCCGACGTTGTTTGGCGAGAAGATCGTGATCCGTATTCTGGACCCGAGCAGCGCCAAGGTCGGCATTGACGCGTTGGGCTACGAACCGGAGGAAAAAGAGCGGCTGATGAGCGCCATCGGTCGCCCTTACGGCATGGTGCTCGTGACCGGCCCTACAGGTTCAGGCAAGACCGTGTCGCTGTACACGTGCCTCAACATCCTGAACAAACCCGGCATCAACATTTCGACGGCTGAAGACCCGTCTGAAATCAACTTGCCGGGCGTCAATCAGGTCAACGTCAATGAAAAGGCCGGGCTCACTTTTGCTGCTGCGCTCAAGGCCTTCCTTCGCCAGGATCCCGATGTGATCATGGTGGGTGAGATTCGCGACCTGGAGACAGCTGACATCTCCATCAAGGCGGCTCAAACGGGTCACATGGTGCTGTCGACCCTGCACACCAACGATGCGCCGACGACGCTGACGCGGATGATGAATATGGGAATCCCCACGTTCAACATTGCTTCGAGCGTGATCTTGATCACCGCGCAACGGCTCGCGCGGCGCCTGTGTGCCACCTGCAAGGCGCCTTTGGACGTCCCCCGCAAAGCGCTGGTCGACGCCGGCTTCAAGCCAGAGGATCTGGATGGCACGTGGACGCCCTACAAACCGGTGGGATGCTCGGCGTGCAACAACGGCTACAAGGGGCGCGTTGGCATCTACCAGGTCATGCCGATATCGGAGGAGATTCAGCGAATCATCCTGCGTGGCGGTAGCGCGCTGGACATTGCTCAGCAGGCGAGCAAAGAGGGTGTCCGCACCCTTCGAGAGTCGGGCCTTCTCAAGGTCAAGCTGGGCATGACCTCGCTTGAAGAAGTGCTTAGCGTGACCAACGAATGATGCAGCCCTAGACAAGAGCCTTAGAGGACACCATGGCAACCGCAGTATCCAAAAGCGTCAAGGAAGTGGTCTTCGAGTGGGAAGGCAAAGACCGCAACGGCAAGACGGTCAGGGGCGAAACACGCGCCGCCGGAGAGAACCAGGTGCTGGCAGCGTTGCGGCGCCAGGGGATCGTGCCAGGCAAGATCAAAAAGCGCCGCATGAGTGCGGGCAAACGGATCAAGCCCAAGGACATTGCGATCTTCACGCGCCAGCTGGCCACCATGATGAAGGCTGGCGTCCCCTTGTTGCAGGCATTCGATATCGTGGGCCGCGGCAACGCCAACCCCAGCGTGACCAAACTGCTGAATGACATTCGGACAGATGTGGAAACAGGGACGTCCTTGAGCTCCGCGTTTCGCAAGCACCCTCTGTACTTCGACAGCCTGTACTGCAACCTCGTGGAAGCGGGCGAAGCCGCCGGTATTCTGGAAGAGCTGCTGGATCGTCTGGCCACTTACATGGAGAAAACCGAGGCGCTGAAGTCCAAGATCAAGTCGGCGCTGATGTACCCCATTGCGGTGGTGATCGTGGCCTTTGTGGTGGTCGCCGTGATCATGATCTTCGTGATTCCATCCTTCAAGGAAGTTTTCAGTTCGTTCGGCGCCGACCTGCCCGCCCCCACGCTGTTTGTGATCGCCATGAGCGAGTTTTTCACGGCGTACTGGTGGCTGATTTTTGGCGGAGTTGGCGGTGGCCTTTACTTTTTCCTGCAGGCATGGCGGCGCAACGAAAAGGTGCAGCGTTTCATGGACCGCCTGCTGCTCAAGCTGCCGATTTTTGGCGTGTTGATTGAAAAATCGGTCATCGCCCGCTGGACGCGCACGCTCGCCACCATGTTTGCGGCAGGCGTTCCGCTGGTGGAGGCTTTGGATTCCGTCGGCGGTGCGTCGGGCAATTCGGTCTATGCGATTGCCACCGAAAAAATCCAGCAGGAGGTGTCCACTGGCACCAGCCTGACGGCCGCCATGACCAACGCCAATATCTTTCCGTCGATGGTGCTGCAGATGTGCGCCATCGGCGAGGAATCGGGTTCCATCGACCACATGCTCGGTAAAGCCGCCGATTTCTATGAGGCGGAAGTCGATGACATGGTCGCCGGTATCTCCAGCCTGATGGAGCCCATCATCATCGTGGTGCTGGGCACCGTGATTGGGGGCATTGTGGTCTCCATGTACCTGCCCATCTTCAAACTGGGACAAGTGGTTTGATGCCGGAAACGGGCGCGCCAAGTGCGGCGCTGCTGGGCTTGCTTGGCTTGCTGGTGGGCAGCTTCCTGAATGTGGTGATTCACCGACTGCCCAGGATGATGGAGCTGAGATGGGCTGCCGAATGCGCGGAACTGCAGACTGAGACTGCGCCGTGCGCGGAGGAGCTCAAGACCGCCGAGCCCTACAACCTCATGGTGCCGCGATCGCGTTGCCCGCATTGCGGACATCAAATCCGCTGGTTTGAAAACATCCCTGTGCTCAGCTATGTGGCCCTCAAGGGCCAGTGCAGTCAATGCGCTACCCGCATTGGTGCGCGTTACCCGATCATTGAAGTCATCACGGCTTTGCTGTTCGCCTGGTGTGGCTGGAACTGGGGCTTGGGTTGGGAGGCTTTGGCGTGGTGCGGCTTTTCAGCGTCGGTGCTGGCATTGGCCTGTATTGATTGGGACACAACGCTCTTGCCGGATGACATCACCCTGCCGCTTCTCTGGGCGGGGCTGTGCGCTGCAGGCCTGCGTCTGACCGATACACCTCTGCCCGACGCACTGTGGGGTGCGGTGGCGGGCTATGTATCGCTCTGGCTGGTGTACTGGGCATTCAAGCTCGTCACGGGCAAAGAGGGCATGGGCTATGGAGACTTCAAACTTTTCGCTGCGCTGGGAGCCTGGTTTGGCTGGCAAGCGCTCATTCCCGTGATCCTGATGGCTTCGTTGATCGGTGCTGTCGTGGGCATTGCCATCAAACTCAAGGGGCGCTTGCGCGAAGGCGGTTATGTGCCCTTTGGTCCGTTCCTTGCACTTGCAGGTTTGACCTCCATGGTTTTTGGCCCGTCGGCCATCCTGACTGCCATCGGCTTGTGACCGCCACGGCACGTACAGCGCTCACGAGGCTGGGGCTCACCGGCGGTATCGGCAGCGGAAAAAGCACTTTGGCGCGGCTGCTTCAGGCCCGAGGGGCAGACGTCATTGACGCCGACGCAATCTCCCGCAGGTGCACCGAAGCAGGAGGTGCCGCGATGAACGCCATCGCACTGCACTTCGGTAGCGATTTCCTCTCGGCGGACGGCGCGCTCGACCGGCAGCGAATGCGCGAGCATGTGTTTGCCCATCCTGAAGCGCGGCAAGCCCTTGAGCACATCGTGCATCCGCTGGTGAGCGCAGAGATTCAACGCCGCGTGGCAATCACGCAGGCTGCCTGCGTTGTGTTCGACGTGCCGTTGCTGGTGGAATCGCCGCGCTGGCGGCCGCAACTGGATCGCGTGGTGGTGGTTGATTGCACACCCGAAACACAGATCCGGCGCGTGCACGCACGCAGCGGTTGGGATGCAAACGCGACGCAGGCGGTAATGCGCAACCAGAGTCCGCGCGCCTCGCGCGTTGCGGCGGCCGACATCGTGATCTTCAACGACACCGACGATCTCGGCACACTGGAGAAGGCTGCAGAGGTGCTGGCCAGGCGGTTCGGGCTATCATGAACGCCCACCCTCCGCCCCGCCTTGCGACATCCCGCCGCCGTGATCCTGTACGACTACCCCTTCAACGAACGCATTCGCACCTACCTGCGGCTTGAACAGCTGTTTCGTCGCATGGTGGAACTGGTGCCACGCAGTCATCCACTGGACCACCACTACGCCATTCAGACGATCTTCGAGATCATGGATGTCGCAGCGCGTGCCGACATGAAGTCGGATGTGCTCAAAGACCTCGACCGGCACAAGCAGCAGCTCATCGGCTACCGCGGCAACCCGATGATCGCCGAGCAAGCCCTTGAAGAAGTCATCCAGAAGCTGGACGACTGCTTCACCCAGCTCAACGAGATGACCGGCAAGACAGGCCAGGCGCTCACGGAAAACGACTGGTTGATGAGCATCCGCAGCCGCATCGGGATCCCGGGTGGCACTTGCGAGTTCGACTTGCCAGCCTACTACCACTGGCAACACCACAGCGCTGAAGAGCGTCGCGCCGATCTGCATCGCTGGTCGATGCCGCTGGCACCGCTGGCGGAGTCGATCGTTCAGCTGCTCAAGATGTTGCGCGAATCCGGTTCCCCCCAAAAAGTGGTCGCCCCCGGCGGGCAGTTCCAGCTCACACTGCCCCAGGGTCGGACGTTCCAGTTGCTGCGGCTTCGCATCGATCCAGCCACCGGCCTGATTCCAGAAATCAGTGGCAACCGCCTGATGCTGTCGGTGCGGTTGATGCGCCACGGCAGCGACGACCGTCTTCATCCAGCGCAGGAAGACGCCGCGTTCGAATTGACCCTCTGTGCCTGAGGCCGTCATGAACGATGCCACAGCGCCCGCGCGCACCGTACGTTGTCCCCAATGTGGCGGGCCCAGCGTCTACGCGCCCAGCAACGCGTTCCGACCATTCTGCAGTGAGCGATGCAAGCAGATCGATCTGGGTTCGTGGGCAAACGAATCGTTCAGCCTGACCGAAAAAGAAGGTCAAAGCGACCCGGGGTTTGAGCAAAGCTGATCGAGGAACACGCTGAGCGGAGCGCTACATCATCCCGCCTGCTCTGCAGCCAGCCACTCCAGCACGGGCACCGTACCGGCCAACACCGGATGACACGATACCGGCAACGTGTGCCAGCCGAACTGTTGCCCTTCGCGCATTTGAAGATCACCGCTCCAATCGCGCACCTTGCAGAAATGCAGTCGCACCAAGCTGTGGGGGTAATCGACCATCGATACCTTCCAGATGTGCGCCGCGCCGATGGTGACGCCAAGCTCTTCCTGCAGTTCACGGCGCAGCGCTTGCTCCACGTTTTCGCCCGCTTCGAGCTTGCCGCCCGGAAACTCCCAGTACCCCGCATACACCTTGCCCGCAGGGCGAGACGTGAGCAGGAATGCGCCATCCGATGCGATCAAAATGCCCACGGCCACGTCCACCACGGGCCTGTCGGCGGGGCGAGGCAGCGCCGCGTCGCCATCGACCACCAACACGGGCGTGCTCATGCCCGAGTCGCGTGGGTACCAACGTAATCCCGCGCAAATTGATAGGCCACCCGGCCACTGCGTGAGCCGCGCTCCAATGCCCACACCAGCGCCTGCGGCCGCGCCGCCTCGATGTCGCCGGCAGACATTCCCAGCGAGGAAAGCCACTGCGCCACGATGGCGAGGTATTCGTCCTGGCTGAACGGATAAAAGCTCACCCAGAGGCCGAAGCGCTCGGACAGCGAGATCTTTTCTTCGATGACCTCTCCCGGATGCACTTCGCCATCGGCCGTGTGCGTGTAGGTGAGGTTGTCCTTCATGTACTCGGGCAGCAGGTGGCGCCGGTTGCTCGTGGCGTATATCAACACATTCGGGCTTGCGGCAGAAACCGATCCGTCCAGGATGGACTTGAGCGCCTTGTAACCCGGTTCGCCGTCTTCGAAGCTGAGGTCATCGCAAAACACGATGAAGCGCTCCGGACGATCAGCCACCACCTCCACAATGTCCGGCAGATCCACCAGATCGGACTTGTCCACCTCGATCAGTCGAAGGCCTTGCGGTGCGTATTCATTGAGGCAAGCGCGTACCAAAGAAGATTTGCCGGTGCCGCGCGCGCCCGTCAGCAACACATTGTTGGCGGGCAGGCCTTGCACAAACTGCAAGGTATTGCGCTGGATCTTGTCCTTCTGCCCGTCGATCTCCTGCAAATCACCCAGGCGCATGGCACCGACGTGCCGCACAGGCTCCAGCACACCATGACCACTGCTGCGCTTGCGGTAGCGCCAAGCCACGGCAGCCGCCCAGTCTGGTGCCGACATGGGCTGGGGCAACACCGCCTCAATGCGCTGTATGAGCTGCTCAGCGCGCTGCAGCAGACGCTCGAAGGCTTCGTTCATGAGCGGTAGTCGGCGTTGATGGTGACGTAGTCGTGGCTGAAGTCACAAGTCCACACCGTTTCGGTTGCGGTGCCGCGGCCCAAGCCGATGCGCACCACGATCTCGGCCGCTTTCATCGCGCGCTGGCCGTCCTCTTCCTTGTACTCGGGGAGTCGTCCACCGGCTTTCACGACATGCACATCGCCCAGGTGCAGATCGATGCCATTGACATCCAGATCGTGTATGCCAGCGTAGCCCACCGCCGCCAGAATGCGGCCGAGATTGGGGTCACTGGCGAAGAACGCCGTTTTCACCAACGGTGAGTGCGCCACGGCGTACGCGGCCAGCAGGCACTCTGCGTTGTCCCTGCCGCCTTCCACCTGCACCGTGATGAACTTGGTGGCGCCTTCGCCGTCACGAACAATGGCGTGGGCCAGTTGGCGCGCCACCATCGTCAAAGCGTTCAGCAGGACCTGCCCTGCCGGGCTGTCCAGGTCAGTGATGGGCGCATTACCGGCCTGGCCGGTGGCCACCACAACGAACGAATCGTTGGTGCTCGTGTCGCCATCCACTGTCACGCGGTTGAACGACGCATCCGCCAGCCGACGTGCCAGCGTGTCCATGAGCGCAGGAGTCACACAGGCGTCCGTGGCCAGAAAACCCAGCATCGTTGCCATGTTCGGCCGGATCATGCCCGCGCCTTTTGCGATGCCGGTGGCGCGAACGGGTCGTCCGTCAAGCTCGAATCGCTGGCTGCACGCCTTGGGCAGCGTGTCGGTGGTCATGATGCCCTGGGCGGCGCCCAGCCACTGATCGCCTGTCTCGGTTTGGGGCTGGGCTGCATCGGACAACGCCATGGGCAATCCAGCCAACAAGCGGTCCAGCGGCAGAGGCTCCATGATCACGCCCGTTGAGAATGGCAACACCTGCTCATGGTGCAGACCCAGCGAACGCGCCAGCGCGGTGCAAGTCTGCCGGGCATGAGAAAGGCCCGACTGACCCGTGCCCGCGTTGGCATTGCCCGTGTTGATCACCAGCGCACGAATGCCCTGCCCTGCAGCCAGATGCTCCCGGCACACCTGCACGGGTGCTGCGGCATACCGGTTCTGCGTGAACACAGCACCCACTGCACTGCCTTCATCGAGAAGAAAAACGGTGAGATCCTTGCGATGGGCCTTGCGGATACCGGCCTCAGCGACACCGATGCGCACGCCCGCAATGGGCAACAAATCCTGGGCCAGGGGAGCGGTGAGTTGGACAGGCATGTGAACTCCGTGAATGTACCGAGAGACGCGAATGCTATGCGGCGGCACCGACGTCTTGCGACATCCTGCCCCGCCCCACCCGTCAGTCCAGCTTGCCGTGGCAGTGCTTGTATTTCTTGCCGCTGCCACACGGGCAGGGATCGTTGCGCCCCACCCGCGGCACCTCACCCGCAGAACGCGACGCTGCTGCGGCGATGGCCGCGTCGGTGGTGGTCTCCGCTTCACCCGTTTCCGTGGGTGCCGTGTAGGTCACGTTGGCAATTTGCTCGGCGCGTTCTTCGAGTTGCTCGGCTGCGGCGGTGATCTGCTCGGGCGACTGCACGCGCACATTCATGAGCACACGCGTCACGTCGTTCTTGACGCTGTCGAGCAACTGCCCGAACAACATGAACGCTTCGCGCTTGTACTCCTGCTTGGGCTGCTTCTGTGCGTAACCACGCAGGTGAATGCCCTGGCGGAGATAGTCCAGAGCGGCCAGGTGTTCACGCCACTGGCTGTCAATGGTTTGCAGCAGCACCACGCGCTCGAACTGGGTGAAGTTCTCTTCGCCCACCAGGGCCACCTTGCCGTCGAACACCGCCTTTGACTCCGCCACCACGCGCTCGACGATCTCCTCCGCGTCAATGGCTTCGGCTTCAGACACCCACGCCGTGACGGGTGCCTCCACGGCCCACTCTTCGCGCAACACGCGCTCAAGGGTCGGCAAGTCCCACTGCTCCTCCACGCTGCCCTCAGGCACGTATTGATGCACCAGGTCCGTGAAACAACCCTCTCGCAGCGCGTCGATCTGGCCGCGCAGCGACGTGGCATCCAGAATGTCGTTGCGCTGCTGGTAGATGACCTTGCGCTGGTCGTTGGAGACGTCGTCGTACTCTAGGAGTTGCTTGCGGATGTCGAAGTTGCGGGCCTCCACCTTGCGCTGGGCACTCTCGATGCTGCGGGTGACGATACCCGCCTCAATGGCCTCACCCTCGGGCATCTTCAGGCGGTCCATGATGGCGCGCACGCGGTCACCCGCGAAGATGCGCATCAGCGAATCGTCCAGGCTCAGGTAGAAGCGCGAGGAACCGGGGTCACCCTGACGGCCAGAGCGCCCACGCAGCTGGTTGTCGATACGACGCGATTCGTGACGCTCGGTCGCGATGATGCGCAAACCACCCAGCGCCTTGACCTTGTCGTGGTCCTGCTGCCATTGCTGGCGGATCGCCTCGATGCGGGCCACCTTGGTGGCGTCGTCGAGCGTCTCGTCGTTCTGCACGGCGTCAACCATTTTCTCCAGGTTGCCGCCGAGCACGATGTCGGTGCCCCGACCGGCCATGTTGGTCGCGATCGTGATCGCACCAGGGCGGCCCGCCTGAATGATGATGTCGGCTTCCCGGGCGTGCTGCTTCGCATTCAGCACCTCGTGAGGCAGCTTCTCGGCCTGCAGCAGGCTGGCAATGATCTCGGAGTTTTCGATGGACGACGTGCCCACCAGCACGGGCTGACCGCGCTCGTGGCATTCCCGAATGTCTTCAATCGCCGCGACGTACTTTTCTTTCGTCGTTTTGTACACGCGGTCGAGCTGGTCCGACCGCTTGCTGGGGCGGTTGGGCGGAATCACCACCGTTTCGAGACCGTAGATTTCCTGGAACTCGTAAGCCTCGGTGTCGGCAGTACCCGTCATGCCCGAAAGCTTGTTGTACAGGCGGAAATAGTTCTGGAAGGTGATCGAGGCCAGCGTCTGGTTCTCAGGCTGGATCGCCACGCCTTCCTTGGCTTCCACCGCCTGATGCAGACCATCGCTCCAGCGACGACCCGACATCAAACGACCGGTGAACTCGTCGACGATCACGATCTCGCCACCCTGGTTCACATAGTGCTGGTCACGGTGGTAGAGGTGATGCGCCTTGAGCGACGTCACCAGGTTGTGCAGCAGCGCGATATTGGCGGGGTCATACAGCGAAGCGCCTTCAGGCAGCAACCCTGCCTGGCTCAGAAGGCGCTCGGCATTTTCATGGCCTTGCTCGGTCATGTGGATGGAGTGGGCCTTCTCATCCACGGTGAAGTCACCCGGCTTGATCACGCCTTCGCCAGTGCGAATGTCCGCCTCGCCTTCCTGTCGCACCAGATGCGGCACCAGCTGCTTGATCGCCACGTACACCTGCGTCTGGTCTTCGGCCTGGCCACTGATGATCAGAGGCGTGCGCGCTTCGTCAATAAGGATCGAGTCCACCTCGTCGACGATGGCGAAGTTCAGTCCACGTTGCACGCGGTCACCCGCCTCGTACACCATGTTGTCGCGCAGGTAGTCAAAACCGTACTCGTTGTTCGTGCCGTAGGTGATGTCGGCACGATACGCCGCCTGCTTGTCTTCGCGGGGGGCTTGCGGCAGGTTGATCCCGACCGAAAGACCGAGGAAGTTGTAGAGCCGGCCCATCCACTGCGCGTCACGGCTCGCCAGGTAGTCGTTCACCGTCACCACGTGAACACCCTTGCCCGTCAGGGCGTTCAGGTAGACGGGTAGCGTGGCTGTCAACGTTTTGCCCTCACCGGTGCGCATTTCGGCCACCTTGCCGTGGTGCAACGCCAGGCCACCGACCAACTGCACGTCAAAGTGGCGCATCTTCATGACGCGCTTGCTGGCTTCACGCACCACCGCGAACGCCTCGGGAATCAGCGCCTCCAGGGCTTCACCCTGCGCTATGCGCTGCTTGAAGGATTCGGTTTGTGCCTTCAGCTCCTCGTCGCTGAGCTGCTCGAACTTGGCCTCCAGCCCGTTGATGCGCTCCACCGTCTTCCGATAGGTCTTCAGAAGACGGTCATTGCGGCTACCAAATATTTTGGTGAGGAAGGTTGTGGCCATACGTGCGGGCCTGCGCCAGACGCCCTTGCGGACTCCGGGCAAGCGATTGGATTTAGGAGGGCTCTCGCGAACCCGGGAGAGCAAAAGACGGGAAGCTACCCGTGATGTGCAGACGAACGCCGGGCTTTCAAGAGCAAAGCGCGCATTTTACCCGGCGTGAAAAGGCCCGGCTCAGGGCTTGCGGGGCCCCAGCCCGGCTGTTTTTGCGTTGGCCAAATTTTCACCCGCCGCCAGGAAGCGCTGGGGGTCTTGAGGGACACCAGAAACCCACACCTCAAAGTGCAGATGCGGACCTGTTGACCGCCCTGTCGAGCCGACCTCTGCAATCTTCTGGCCACGCTTCACGATGTCGCCCTTCTTCACCAACACCCTGGAGGCGTGGGCATAGCGGGTGATCAGGTCGTTGCCGTGGTCGACTTCGACCATGTTCCCGTAGGCGGGGTGGTACTCCTGCACGACCACAACGCCACCCGCAGCCGACAGGATGGGCGTGCCGGGTTCTGCCGGAAAGTCCAGGCCCGTGTGCAACGCAGAACGACCCGTGATGGGGTCAATGCGGAAGCCAAATGCGGAACCCACCTGAACACCGACGACGGGCTTCTCCGTCGGCACCATGGTCCGCTGGATCTTCTGGTCAAAAAGGCGCGACTCCACCACCGTCAGCCAGTCAACGCGGGAGCCGCTGGTGTGGTCAATCCGTTCCAGAGCGGCCATCAGCTCTTCCATGCTCAGATCTCGCCCCCCCACCAGTGCGCCGCCAGCACCGGGCGCCGCCTTGAACTCTGCGGGACTCAATCCAGCCAAGCCAGCCACCCGCTCACCGAGCGAGTCGATCTGCACCATGCGCGCCTGCATCTCGCCCAGCTTGCGGGCCATGGCATCGAGGTTGGCGCGCATGTAAGCGTTTTGGGAGGCGGCTTCGTCTTGATGCACCAGGCGCGCCACGGACGCGAACCCCGGCCAGCCCTGGCGCACGCCTTCGAGAAACACCCAGTGGTACGTTGTGATCGCACCCAGCATCAGCACAACGGACGCCAGCACACCGACGCCAACGAGCTTGATCCCACTGAGGTGCATCGCCCGGCTCTTGGCCAGCCAGGCGTCCGTGATAATGATGTGCACTGTTGACCTTTCCGGGCCACTCCGACCGCACCGGAGGACCATTCATCCATGTCTACTACCCAGCGCCCGTTCCACATGCTCAGCCTGGAGCAGGCTTTGGGCGCGGCGCCCCCGCTCGCGGCACTTCAAGAGCGCATTCGGGTGTCCCGGTGGTGCCTCGAACAGGTTCAGCACTTGATCCCGGCTGCTCTTCGCCCGCACATCGTGGCGGGGCCCCTGCAAGACCAGGAGTGGTGCCTGCTCGTGGCGAGCGCGGCGGCATCTACCAAACTGCGCCATCTGTTGCCTTCACTGCAACAGACTTTGACCCAAAGGGGTGCGCAGGTTACCGCAATCCGCATCAAAGTCCAAACACCGGGACGATGAGCGGGCCCTGTCCCGGGCGTGTGCGGAGGGTGGTTGGTGCCGCTTGTCTGACTCGAACAGACGACCTATCGCTTACAAGGCGATTGCTCTACCAACTGAGCTAAAGCGGCGAACGCAAAAAATTTTACTTGACCCGTTTGAGCTGAGGCTTGCCGCCGGGGCGCGCGGGCGTGGGTGGATCAGGCTCGTCGCCCGGCTCAGACGGTGGGTGCGCGCCATCGTTGGGGACCGAACGCAACGCGACACCACGGGCGTGTGCGTCCGCCTCGGCATCGGCAGGGCCGGAAACACGACCCGCATCCGGCTCCACCGGCGACGCGGCAGGCGGAGCCGGAAATGCCATACCTTGCCCGTTTTCGCGGGCATAGATCGCAATGACATGGCTGACCGGCACGATGATCTCTCGCGCTACGCCACCGAAACGGGCCTTGAACTCAATGAAGTCATTGCCAAGCTTGAGCGAGCTCGTCGCGTCCATGCTGACGTTGAGCACGATCTCCCCGTTCTTGACGAACTCCATTGGCACGCGAACCGATGCATCCACGTGTACCGCGATGTAGGGCGAAAACCCGTTGTCGGCGCACCACTCGTGCAACGCACGGATCAGGTACGGCCGCGTTGACGGAATTTCTTGTTTGAACGCAGTCATGGCAGATGGACGCGGAGGCCAGCGCAGGGTCAGGCACCCTTACTTGCGCATCACTTTTTCGGAAGGTGTCAGCGCTTCAATGTAGGCCGGCCGCGAGAAGATGCGCTCGGCGTACTTCAACAGCGGCGCTGCATTCTTGCTGAGCTCAATGCCGTAGAAGTCCAGTCGCCAAAGCAGCGGGGCAATGGCGACGTCCAGCATGGAGAAATTGTCGCCCAGCATGAACTTGTTCTTGAGGAAGACCGGAGCCAGCTGGGTCAGGCGATCGCGAATGTGCGAACGGGCCTTCTCCAGCGCCTTCTCATTGCCCTTGGTGCTGCGCGACTCGAGCATGGACACGTGCGTGAAGAGCTCCTTTTCGAAGTTCAGGAGAAACAGGCGCACGCGCGCGCGGTCAACGGGGTCACCAGGCATGAGCTGCGGGTGCGGGAAGCGCTCATCGATGTACTCGTTGATGATGTTCGACTCGTACAGGATCAGGTCACGTTCGACCAGGATGGGCACCTGACCGTAGGGATTCATCACGCTGATGTCTTCGGGCTTGTTGTAGAGGTCGACATCCCGGATTTCGAAGTCCATGCCTTTTTCAAACAGCACGAAGCGGCAGCGGTGGGAGTAAGGGCAGGTCGTGCCCGAATACAAGACCATCATGTGGGAGTCTCCTTAAAGCAAAAAACAGTGGTTTGCATGAATGCCTGCAAGGCACTGCAAACCACTGTGGGACGGTCGAAACGGCCTGCAATGAGGCCGTCTCACCCGGGTACGGTTACTTGATGTCTTTCCAGAACGCGGCGTTCAGACGCCAGGCGATCACGGTGAACGCGGCCAGGAACAACAGCACCCACACGCCAATGCGCACGCGGGAATTCTGCGCCGGCTCGGCCATCCACTGCAGGTAAGCCACCAGGTCGCCGACGTTATCGTCGTAGCGCGCGTCGCTCAAGGTGCCGGGCTTGACCTGCGTCCAGCCCTTCACACGATCCACCTCGTGGCCGTGACTCATCACCTTCTCATACACCGGGCGGCGTTCGCCCTGCAGCTCCCACAAGGGATGTGGCATACCGATGTTGGGGAAGGCAAGGTTGTTCCAACCCGTCGGCTTGGTCTCGTCGCGGTAGTAGCTGCGAAGAAGCGTGTAGACGTAGTCGGCACCAGTACCAGCGCCACTCGAGCGCGAGCGGGCGATCAGGGTCAGGTCGGGTGGATTCACCCCAAAGAACTGCTTCGCCTGCTTCGGATCGATCGACGCCTTCATCGTGTCGCCGATCTTGTCGGTGGTGAAAACCAGGTTTTCTGAAATCTGCTTGTCGGTCAGACCGATATCACGCAGCCGGTTGTAGCGCATGAAGGCGGCCGAGTGGCAGCTCAGGCAGTAGTTGACGAACAATTTGGCGCCGTTCTGCAGCGCTGCCATGTCGTTCGTGCGCTTTGGCGCCTTGTCGAGAGGGATGCCGCCGCCTGCAGCCAGCGCCGCACCCGACATGCCCAGTGCCAGCATGAAGCCCAAGAGGATTTTTTTCATTTGCTTGACTCTCCGGAATGGCTCTTTGGGATTCAGTGGGGCTGGAACGTGACGCGATTGGGCACTGGCTTGAACTCGCCCAGGCGACTCCACCAAGGCATCAACAGGAAGAAGCCAAAGTAGAACAGGGTGCCGACTTGAGATACACGCTCGCCGATGGGCGATGGAGGCAGAACACCGAGATAGCCCAAGATCAGGAAGTTGATCACGAACACGGCGTACAGCCAGATGTTCCAAGTGGGACGATAGCGGATCGACTTCACGGGGCTGTGGTCCAGCCAAGGCAGGAAGAACAGAATGATCACCGCGCCACCCATGGCAACGACGCCCCAGAACTTGGCATCGATGGACAGCATCAGGGCCACCAGCACCAGGGCGCCAATGACGATACCGCCCTTGACAGCCGCGGCCACCTTGGCCTTGAGGGCTCCCAGCACAGCGGCGATCACGACGATGACCACAAGGGCGTACATCATCTCGGTGGTGATGGCGCGCAGCATCGAGTAGAACGGCGTGA
The DNA here is from genome assembly GCF_019264445.1 of Hydrogenophaga sp. GTDB lineage: Bacteria > Pseudomonadota > Gammaproteobacteria > Burkholderiales > Burkholderiaceae_C > Hydrogenophaga. Next base: position 90,085 of record NZ_JAHVAB010000076.1, on the reverse strand, counting down.
AATACCAGACCGGAGCGATGTGCAGAGGCGTCACCAGCGGATCGGCCGGGATGAAGTTGTTGTACTCGAGGAAGTACCCGCCGAACTCAGGCGCGAAGAAGATGATGGCCGAGAACGCCATCAGGAAGACGGACACGCCCAAAATGTCGTGCACCGTGTAGTAAGGGTGGAAAGGAATGCCGTCCAGGGGCTTGCCCGATGCGTCCTTCGTCGCCTTGATTTCCACACCGTCGGGGTTGTTGGAACCCACTTCATGCAGCGCGATGATGTGAGCCACAACAAGACCCAGCAGCACCAGCGGTACTGCGATCACGTGGAAGCTGAAGAAGCGATTCAGCGTGGCGTCTCCCACCACGAAGTCACCGCGAATCAGCAGCGCCAGGTCGGGGCCGACAAAGGGAATCGCCGAGAACAGGTTGACGATCACCTGGGCGCCCCAGTACGACATCTGGCCCCAGGGCAGCAGATAGCCCATGAAGGCTTCTGCCATGAGGCAAAGGAAAATCGCACAGCCAAAGACCCATACCAGCTCGCGAGGCTTGCGGTAGCTGCCGTAGATCAGGCCACGGAACATGTGCATGTACACCACCACAAAGAACGCAGAGGCGCCGGTGGAATGCATGTAACGGATCAGCCAGCCCCAAGGCACGTCGCGCATGATGTACTCGACCGAAGCAAACGCGAGGTTGGCATCGGGTTTGTAGTGCATCACCAGGAAGATGCCCGTCACGATCTGGATCACCAGAACCAGGAGTGCGAGGGAGCCGAAGAAGTACCAGAAGTTGAAGTTCTTGGGCGCGTAGTACTCGGACAGGTGCTCTTTGTAGAGTTTGGAGAGCGGGAACCGGTTGTCGACCCAGTTCAGCGCTTTCTGACCGATGGGTGCGTCGGGGGAAATTTCTTTGAATTCAGCCATGGGGATGCCTCTGTGATCCGTTGTCTGCCAGCGCCGCTCAGGCCTGCTTTTCTTCGCCCACCAGCAAGGTGGTGTCGGACAGGTAATAGTGGGGCGGCACTTCCAGGTTGTCGGGAGCCGGCTTGTTCTTGAAAACGCGACCCGCCACGTCAAAGGTGGAGCCGTGGCATGCGCACAGGAAGCCACCCTTCCAGTCGTCTGGCAGCGACGGCTGGGGTCCAGGCGTCAGCTTGTCGCCGGGGGAGCAGCCGAGGTGGGTGCAGATGCCCACGGTCACGAGAAACTCGGGCTTGATGGAACGGTGGCGGTTCTTGGCGTATGCGGGCGTCGGGTAGGCGGTGCGATCGGAGTTGGGATCGGCAAGCTGCCCATCGATCGTCTCCAGGGCCGCAAGCTGCTCGGGCGTGCGGCGAAGGATCCACACGGGCTTGCCGCGCCATTCGACCACCATTTTTTCACCCGGCTGGATGCCGGAGATGTCCACTTCCACGGCGGCACCGGCGGCTTTGGCACGCTCGGACGGCTGGAAGGTGCTCACGAAGGGTACGGCGACGGCGGCTGCACCGGCGCCACCCATGGCGCAGGAGGTGATCAGCCAGGTTCTGCGGCTGCGATCGACGGTCGCACCGGCGGTTGCTTCACTCATGGGGCTCTTTCAATGAGGGACAAGACGGACACTAGAGACAACCCGGCATTGTACTGGAGCAGTCAAGCGGCTCTTCCCCTTGCCGGGGTTTGGGACTGGGCTATTGAGCGCAGTTCAAGCAAGCGACGGCGCGGCGGTCCGCAAGCGGCCAGCGAACCAGACCAACTGTGTGAGAATCTTCCCGGTCTGCAAATGACCGGGCCGGCATTCACAGCCGCCCGGCACCCAATATCTGGAGGAACACCATGGGCATGCTGCAAGAGTTCAAGGAATTCGCCGTCAAGGGCAATGTCATCGATCTCGCCGTGGGCGTGATCATCGGCGGCGCCTTTGGCAAGATCGTGACCTCCATGGTCGACGACGTGATCATGCCCATCGTGGGCGCGATTTTCGGCAGCCTGGATTTCACCAACCTGTTCATCGCGCTGGGTCGGGTGCCAGAAGGCACGGCACCTACGCTGGCTGCATTGAAGGCGGCGGGAGTCCCCACGCTCGCGTACGGCAACTTCATCACCGTAGCGCTGAACTTCACGATCATGGCGTTCATCATCTTCATCATGGTGAAGCAGATCAATCGGCTCAAGCGCGAAACGCCCGCCGCACCCCCAGAACCTGCGGCAACGCCCGAAGACATCGCGCTGCTGCGCGAGATTCGCGACAGCCTGCGCAAGTAAGCCAGGTCCAAACCTGTTGTTGAGCGGCAGGCGAGCCGGCCTGCCGCGTGTCAAACGGCGGTAGCGGCCAAGGCGGCATCCACCGAGGCCAGCAGGCTGGATGCGCTGGCGCTTCCGGTGCCCGCCAGATCAAAGGCAGTGCCATGATCCGGGCTGGTGCGGACAAAGGGCAACCCCAGCGTGGTGTTCACGCCGTGCTCCAGGCCGAGCAATTTCACGGGAATCAGCCCTTGGTCGTGGTACATCGCCACCACCACATCGAAGGCACCCTGGCGCGCCCTCATGAAGACCGTATCGGGCGCGTGCGGTCCCGAGGCGTCGATCCCCTCTTGGCGCGCGAGCTCGATCGCTGGCGCGATGGACTCGATCTCCTCCCGCCCGAAGAGCCCACCCTCACCCGCATGCGGGTTCAGACCTGCCACTGCAATACGGGGCATCGCCATGCCCGCCCGCTGAAAGTAGGAATGGGTGATGCGAATGGTCTGCAACACCTGATCGGGGGTCACGGCCTTCAAGGCCTGCTGCAACGACACATGGATGCTCACCAGGACGGTGCTCAATCCCGGGCAGCTGAGCATCATGCGCACAGGCAGCGCCGATACCGGCACGCCCAAATACCCGGCCGCCTCGGCCTGCAACAACTCGGTATGGCCTGGGTAAGTCACTCCCGCGGCGGACAAGGCCTCCTTGTGAATGGGCGCGGTCACCACGGCGCGCGCTTCGCCCGTCAACGCCGCCTGTGCAGCCCAACGGATGCACTGCGCCGCGGCGAGCCCCGCTTGCCCGCTGATCGCACCCCATGCCGCGGGTTGCGCCAGGGAGCACGCCTGCACCACCGCCATGCAGCCCGGCGGCACGGCAGCAAGGTCTGCCATGTCGCCAATCTCCGCCAGCAACAGACTCTCGACCGCCGAGGCGGTTCCAGCGGCGGTGACGCGCAACGCACGCTGCAGCGTGGACACATCCCCCGCCACCACCAACTGACGCTGCAGCGCCGGACGCTCTCGAAAGGCTTTGACAATGATCTCTGGCCCGATACCAGCGGGATCGCCCATGGTCAGAACAACCGGGCGGGAATGCAATGCAGGCATGGGTTGGTTCAAGCTGGGTTGTCGATATCGATAAACACATGTGTCAGCCCGAGCTGTGCTGCCACGTGCGCACCTACCGCAGGCGCTCCATAGCGCTCGGAAGCGTGATGACCGCAGGCGATGTAGGCCACGCCGCATTCACGCGCGTAGTGCGCTTGAGGCTCGGAAATTTCGCCCGTCACAAACACATCCGCACCGGCGGCAATCGCCGCTTCGAAGTAACTTTGCGCGCCACCGGTGCACATGGCAACCCGGTGCACCGGGCGATCCTCTCCGGTCACCAAAGTCACCGTTCGCCCTAGGCGCTGCGCGATGTGATCGGCCAGCGCGCGGGCACTTTCAGAGCGGCGCTCACCCATGAAGCCGAGTGATTGCTCGCCAAAGCGCCCCCGACCATCGGGGTAGATGTCCACGCCAAGATGCCGCGCGAGTTGGGCGTTGTTGCCCAGCTGGGGGTGAGCATCCAGTGGAAGGTGATACGCCAGCAAGTTGATGTCGTGCGCCAGCAGCTTCGCAAGACGCGCCTTCATCCACCCAGTGACACGGCCCTCTTGCCCACGCCAGAACAAGCCATGGTGGACCAAAAGCGCATCCGCCCCCTCTCCTACAGCCGCTTCAATCAAGGCCAGACTCGCGGTCACACCGCTGACCAGCTTGCGCACGTGCATCCGCCCCTCAACCTGGAGGCCGTTGGGGCCGTAGTCCTTGAACTGGGCTGGCACCAGCAGGGCATCGAGCGCTTCGGTGAGCGCCGTGCGGGTAGCGAACGGGCCTTCAGGATTTTGTGCGGACATGGCGCGTTATTGAGCAAACAGGAAACGGTCATTCTGACACCCACACGGCACCCCTGCGGCATTCAAGCGGGGGCTTGAAGCCTGCTGCGCGCGGCGCATATGCGGGACAATACCGGCCGTGGCGCCCGGACCGCGCACCATTCAACCCGATCACTCCGCACATGAAACGTCTCTGGCTCCTGTTTGCCCAAACCGTCACCTGCCTGGTGGCGGCTCTTTTTGTGGTCAGCACCCTTCAGCCGCAGTGGCTGGGGCGTCAAGCCACGGTGGTGCCCGTGTTCGAAGCGCCATCGGGCACACCCGTGGCCACCACCGATGGCACGGGCAGCTTCAGAACAGCGGCGCGCATTGCCTCCGGGGCGGTCGTCAGCATCAACACCAGCAAGGCACCCGCTGCCAACCCGCAGAGCGCGGACCCATGGTTTCGCTTTTTCTTCGGTGACCAGGCGCCGTCCCAGCAACAAAGCGGACTCGGCTCTGGCGTGATCGTCAGCCCTGCGGGTTATGTCCTCACCAACAATCACGTCATCGAAGAAGCCGACGAGATCGAGGTCATCCTAAACGACGGCCGCAAGGCGGTGGCACAGGTCATCGGAACCGACCCGGAAACCGACCTGGCCATTCTGAAAATCAACCTGACCGATCTGCCCGTGATCACGCTCGGCAATTCGGATGCGCTGGAGATTGGTGACCAGGTGCTGGCCATCGGCAATCCGTTCGGGGTCGGCCAGACGGTCACCAGCGGCATCGTGAGCGCGCTGGGCCGCACACAGCTGGGCATCAACACATTCGAAAACTTCATTCAGACCGATGCGGCCATCAACCCGGGCAACTCTGGCGGTGCGCTGGTAGATGTCAGCGGCCAGCTGATGGGCATCAACACGGCCATCTACTCGCGCTCCGGCGGCTCCATGGGCATTGGCTTTGCCATTCCCACATCGACCGCACGCAGCGTGATGGAGGCCATCGTGAAAGACGGTCAGGTCACACGCGGCTGGATCGGCGTTGAGCCACAAGACCTGAGCGCAGAACTGGCTGAAAATTTCGGCATGAAGCCTGGCACCGGCGTGATCATCAGCGGTGTGCTGCAAAACGGGCCCGCTGCACAAGCCGGCATCCGCCCGGGCGATGTGATCACTGCTGTGGCCGGTCGCAAGGTGAACAACGTGGCACAACTCCTGTCGGCGGTGGCCAATCTTTCACCAGGGAAGCCCGCCACGCTCGACGTCGTTCGGCGTGACGGCAACACCACCATCGAGGTCACGCCAGGCCGCCGCAACCTTCCGCGACAGCAAGCCGCTCCCCGCTGACAGCAATCGTCAGGACGCAGGCTTTTCTTCTGTCTCCGCTTCGTCATCGGCCTTGGCCGACGATTTGACGAACCAGCGAGCGCCCCAGATACCGGCCTCGTAGAGCAAGCACATCGGCACCGCGAGCGCCAGCTGGGAAATCACGTCAGGCGGTGTCACGACCGCAGCGATGACAAACGCCACAACGATGAAATACCCCCGGAAATCCTTGAGCTTCTGCACCGTCACCATGTTCATCTTGACCAGCAGGATCACGACGATGGGCACCTGGAAGGCCAGGCCGAAGGCCAGGTAGAGCGACAGAATGGCCTCGACGTAGGAGGCGATGTCTGGCGTGGCAGCGACGCTGGCTGGCGTGAACTTCTGGATGAAGCCAAACATCTTGTCGAGCACAAAAAACTGCACAAACGCGATGCCGATGTAGGCCAGCACGCTGCCCAGCACGATCAGCGGAACGGCAAAGCGCTTTTCATGGCTGTAGAGACCTGGCGCCACAAACGCCCACACCTGGTACATCCACCACGGCAAGGACAGCAGCAGCGCCGCCATCGCCAGCACCTTGATTGGAACGAAAAATGGCGAAAACACGCCGACGGCGATCAACTTGGCATCGGGGGGCATGTGCGCGCGAATGGGCACCGCAATCAGATCGATCAGGCCGCTGGGGCCAGGCCAGAACGCCAGCAGTGCCATGCAGATGGCCAAGCCGATGACGCCATACAGGAGCCGGTCACGCAGCTCCATCAGGTGCTGAACAAACGGCTGCTCGGAACCGGCGAGCTCGTCGGTGGAATCTTTGGGGTCGGACATCAACGGGGAGCGGATGAGGATCGTGGCCGGAAACGGGCCACGCGGGCCGCACCCGATTGCGTGCGGGTGCGCACGCCGGTGCGGGCTTTGAACCACTGGGGCATGGCCTTCTGCTTGAGGCGCCAGTTCTTCTTGGGGTGTTTGTAAACCGGCACATCCAGGGAGGTCAGCGGTGCATGGGCATCGTAAGGAGAGGATGCCGTGCCGTCCAGGCCCGCCGTGGCCTCCGACCACGACTTCTCAAAATCGCTGGCCCCGCCTTGCACAGACGCCTCCACATCCCGCGCCGCTTCGGTCACAGACTCCTTCATCTTCTTGAGCTCTTCGAGCTCCATGGACCGGCTGACCTCTGCCTTGACATCAGCCACATAGCGCTGTGCCTTCCCCAGCAGCGTACCGACCGTGCGGGCGACGCGAGGTAGCTTCTCGGGCCCGATGACGATCAACGCCACCGCCCCGATGAGGGCGAGCTTGGAAATGCCCAGATCAATCATGTATTGGCCATCCTGCGGGCAATGTCGGGTGAGCGGTCACCCGGGGAGGGAGCTGCGGAGCAATGCGGGAGCGCTCGCGGCAGCGGCTGGATATCAGCTTTTTTGTTTGGCTTCCACGTCGATAGCGTTCTTGTCGGCACGGCTGTCCTGCGTCACCTGCCCGGCAGGTGCAGATGCGTTGTCCGCAGACGTCTGTCCGCCTTCCTTGATGCCGTCCTTGAAGCCTTTGACTGCACCGCCCAGATCAGAACCAATGTTTTTGAGCTTCTTGGTGCCAAACACCATCACCACGATCAGCAGCACGATCAGCCAGTGCCAGATTGAGAACGAACCCATGAGTTTCTCCAGATAGGGAATGAGCGAGAGCCGCTGTGGGTGCGATTCTAAGCCCGGGTAGGAGTTCAGCTGGCGCGACAGGCCTCACACCCGCGCCCGCTGTACGGCACTCAGCCGCGCGACCAAGGGCGAGGCCCGCCCATCACATGAACGTGCAGATGATGGACCTCCTGCCCGCCTTCGGTGCCGTTGTTGCACACGATGCGGAATCCGCCTTCAGGGTACGGATTGCAGCCCTGCTCCAGCGCCAGGCGTGGCGCCAGCGTCATGATGCGCCCCATCAGGCGCTCATGCTCGGGGCCCAGCTGCGCCATGGACGGAATATGCTGCTTCGGAATCACGAGGAAGTGCACGGGCGCCCACGGGTGAATGTCGTGGAAGGCAAAAAGGTCGTCGTCCTCGTACACCTTTCTGGAGGGAATCTGGCCAGCAACGATTTTGCAAAAGATGCAGTGGGGGTCGTGAGCGCTCATGGGAAATACTTCATTCGGGCATGGGCTGGCTGGCGTTCATGCGAACCATGCCCTTGACGATGCGATAGAGGAACCAGATGGAAATGAGGCACCAGGCGATCCAGCCCGGCGCCACCAGCAGCAGCCACAAGGGCAATGTCACCAGGTAGAGCACTGCGGCCCAAAGCACGGTGCGAATGCGCCAGGCGAAATGGCTGGCCTGCCAGGTGCCCTCGGCCTCGCTCTTTTTCACGAGATCGATGATCAGCGCGATGATCAGCAAAGCAGGGCTTGCCTGCGCGCCCGGCAGCACCGCACCAACGGCCACCACCAGATGCAGGATGTAACTCACCCAGCCCACCGTCCTCAGGCTCTGCGCCTTCGCGCTGTCAACGGCCTGGACGTCGATGATGTCGCTCATGTGTGGCCCCCTTCAACCGGCGTCCGTGCGGGCGGCCGCTTCGCGCTGCAACACCTTGCGCATCGCTTTTTCCTCAAGCCCGCTCAGGCCTTCCCGGCGCACGAGTTCGGCCACCACATCGGCGGGTCCGAGGTTGTAATGCGCCAGGGCGATCATGCAATGGAACCAGAGATCGGCGGTTTCGTTCACGAGCTTTTGGCGATCACCACCGTGGTCGGCATCTTTGGCCGCCATCACGGTTTCGGTGGCTTCCTCGCCGATCTTTTTCAGGAAGGCCTCGGGGCCTTTGTGCAAGAGGCGCGCCACGTAGCTTTGCTCGGGATCGCCACCATTGGCTGGCTTGCGGCTCTCGATCACGGCGGCCAGGCGCGCGAGGTCGTCGGTGGTGCTGGACATATCAGATTTACTTGTAGATCGATTCGGGGTCTTTGAGCACAGGCTCCACGGCCTGCCACTGCCCGCCGTCCAGCCGCTGGAAGAAGCAGCTGTGGCGCCCGGTGTGACACGCGATGCCGGGCTCATGGCCGAGTTGCGTGACCTTGAGCAGCACGACATCGTTGTCACAGTCCATGCGGATGTCGTGCACGGCCTGTACGTGGCCGGATTCCTCGCCCTTGAACCACAGGCGTTCGCGTGAACGGCTGTAGTACACCGCACGGCCGAGCTCGGCCGTCTTTGCAAGCGCTTCGCGGTTCATCCAGGCGAACATCAATACGTCGCCCGTGGCGGCCTCTTGCGCGATCACGGGCACCAAGCCCTGCGCATCCCACTTCACTTCGTTCAGCCAATTCATGCCGGGAATCTACCATGGGCCTTTCACATGGACACACCTCGCTCGGCGAATGCCGTTAGGATGGTTCGGACCGCTGCGGCCCCGCATGCCTCAAAGACAAGGACCCTTCATGAAACTGCGCACCCTGTTCCTCGTCGTCTTCATTCTGTTCATTGCAGGCTTCGTGGCCTTGAACTTTGAACAGATCCTGCAGCCGACAGCCCTGAATTTCGGCTTCACGCAGGTGCAGGCGCCCATGGGCTTGGTGCTCTTGGGCATGCTGGCGCTTGTGCTGGTCGTGTTTCTAGCGGCGCTGGTGTATTACCAGACCCTGCACCTGATGGAGGTGCGCCGCATCACGCGCGAGGCGGCTGACCAGCGGCTGCTGGCCGACAAGGCAGAGGCGTCTCGCTTCACGGAGCTGCGCCAATACCTCCAGACCGAGTTGCAAACCGCCGCCACTCGCGAACAGGATCTGTCGAACAAGCTGCACGTCAAGCTGGATCAGGTGCAGGCCGCGCTCACCCAGGTGATCGAGCAGAGCGCCAACGGCCTCAGCGCAAGTGTCGGAGAACTCGAAGACCGGCTGGAGCGGCAGCTGCCCGCACGTGGCAGCGACCACCTTTGAGACAACGCGGTCAGAGCCGCACGGGAATGCCGCGCTCGGCCATGCGGGCCTTGGCCTGGGCCACCGTGAATTCGCCGTAGTGAAAGATGCTGGCGGCCAGCACGGCATCGGCGCCGCCTTGCTGCACGCCATCGGCCAGGTGGTCCAGCGTCCCCACGCCGCCTGAGGCGATGACAGGCACGCTCACCGCGTCGGCCACCGCACGGGTGAGTGACAGGTCAAAGCCCGATTTCGTGCCGTCGCGATCCATGCTGGTGAGCAGGATCTCGCCGGCTCCGAAGTCGGCCATTTTGGTCGCCCAAGCCACGGCATCCAGCCCGGTATTTTTGCGCCCGCCGTGGCTGTAGACGTCCCATCCTTCACCGCGCTGCGCGAGATCGGCACCCTGGCGCCGCTTGGCATCGATCGCCACCACGATGCACTGGGCACCGTATTTGTCAGATGCCTCGCGGATCACCTGGGGATTGGCAATCGCTGCCGAGTTGAAACTGGTCTTGTCCGCGCCGGCGTTGAGCAAGCGCCGCACGTCTTCCACGGTGCGCACGCCACCACCCACCGTCAGCGGAATGAACACCTGCGAGGCCACCGCTTCGATGATGTGCAGGATGAGGTCGCGCCCATCGGAGGTGGCCGTGATGTCCAGGAAGGTGAGTTCGTCGGCGCCCTGCTCGTTGTAGCGCGCGGCAATTTCCACGGGGTCGCCGGCGTCACGCAGCTCCACGAAATTCACGCCTTTGACGACGCGACCGCCAGTGACATCCAGGCAGGGGATGATGCGTTTGGCGAGCATATCAGCCGTTGAGGTCGTCGGCCAGCTGCTGCGCGGCTTCAAAGTCCAGATCACCGCTATAAATGGAGCGGCCACAAATCACGCCTTCGACGCCCTCGTCTTCCACCGCGCACAGCGCCCGGATGTCGTCCAGGTTGGACAGCCCACCCGATGCGATGACGGGAATCGACAGCGCCTGCGCCAGCTTGACGGTGGCGTCGATGTTGATGCCAGACAGCATGCCGTCGCGCCCGATATCGGTGTAGATGATGCCTTCCACGCCGTAGTCTTCAAATTTCTTGCCCAGATCCACGACCTCGTGGCCGGTGAGCTTGCTCCAACCATCGGTAGCGACCTTGCCGTCCTTGGCATCCAGGCCCACGATGATGTGGCCGCCAAACGCGGTGCACGCGTCCTGCAGGAAGCCGGGGTTCTTCACGGCTGCGGTGCCGATGATCACGTAGCGCAAGCCCGCATCGAGATAGCGCTCGATGGTGTCGAGATCGCGGATGCCGCCGCCGAGCTGAACGTCGACCTCGGAACCCACTTCCTTGAGGATGGCGCGAATGGCCTGCTCGTTCTTGGGTTTGCCGGCAAACGCTCCATTGAGGTCCACCAGATGCACCCGCCGCGCGCCCTTGTTCACCCAACTGCGGGCGATGGCCGCCGGGTCCTCGCCGAACACCGTGGATTGGTCCATGTCGCCCTGTTTGAGGCGAACGCACTGGCCGTCTTTCAGATCAATGGCAGGAATCAGCAGCATGATGGTGTGGATGAAGGGCGGGTGGACTCAGGGATTCCAGGACAGGAAGTTGCGGTAGAGCGCCAGCCCCTGATCGGCGCTCTTCTCCGGGTGAAACTGGGTGGCAAAAATATTATCGTGCGCGATGGCCGCCGCAAAGCGTCCGCCATAGTCGGCTTCGCCTGCACAGTGCTCGGTCCGGGCAGGTCGGGCGTAGAAGCTGTGAACAAAGTAAAAGTAGGCGCCTTCCGCAATGCCCGCCCACAGCGGGTGCGACGGGCCACGACCGAGCTCATGGAACACCGGGTTCCAACCCATCTGCGGCACCTTGAACCGGCTGCCATCGGCCTGCAGCTGTCCTTCCAGCTGGAAGCGCACCACTTCGCCCGGAATGAGACCCAGGCCTTGCGTAGGCCCTTCTTCGCTGCGATCCAGCAGCATCTGCATGCCGACACACACGCCAAACAACGGTTTGTGGGCTGCGGCGTGCAATACGGCATCCAGCAAACCAGAGCCGGCCAGCTCTCGCATGCAGTCACCCATGTGGCCCTGCCCGGGCAGCACGACGCGGTCGGCGTCAAGCACGGCTTGGGCGTCGGCGGTGACGAGCACGTCCACGTCCTGCGCGCGCGCGACGTGTTGCACTGCCTGCGATACCGAGCGCAGGTTCCCGCTGCCGTAGTCGACCACGGCGACTGTCTTGCGTTTCATCGGACAGGAGAGCTCAGAGCGAGCCTTTGGTCGAAGGAATCACGTCACCCATGCGCGGATCGCGCTCCAAGGCCATGCGAAGCGCACGGGCAAACGCCTTGAACACCGTCTCGGCCTGGTGGTGGGCGTTCTCGCCGTGCAGGTTGTCGATGTGCAAGGTCACCCCCGCGTGGTTGACGAAACCCTGGAAGAACTCGAACGCCAGCTGCGTGTCGAAGCCGCCCACCATGCCGCTCTTGAACGGCACGCGCATGTGCAGGCCGGGACGGCCAGAGAAATCGATCACCACGCGCGACAGGGCTTCGTCCAGCGGAACGTAGGCGTGGCCGTACCGGCGAATGCCCTTCTTGTCGCCCACGGCCTGTGCGAACGCCTGGCCCAGGGTGATGCCCACATCCTCAACCGTGTGGTGGCCGTCGATGTGAAGGTCGCCTTTGGCCTGGATGTCGAGGTCGATCAGTCCATGCCGGGCAATCTGGTCGAGCATGTGGTCGAAGAATCCGATGCCGGTGGACAGGTTGGCCTGGCCGGTTCCATCGAGATTGACGCGCACGCCGATCTGCGTTTCCGAGGTGTTGCGCTGCACATGTGCCACGCGGTCGGACACGGTAGAGACAGGAGGCGTCTGGGTCATAGGGTGGCTTGAAGGGCGCGGATCAACTGGGCGTTTTCCGACAGTGTCCCCACCGTCAGGCGCAGACAGTGGGTCAGCAGTGGATGCATTTTAGAAACATTCTTCACCAGAATGCCTCGGGCCTTGAGCGCATCAAAACAAAGTTGCGCATCGGGCACCCGCACCAGCACCATGTTGGCCTCGCTCGGAAAGGGCACAAAGCCAGGCATGCGCTGCAGAGCTTCGACCAGCACGGTGCGCTGCTCACGAATCTGAGCGGCTTGCCGGGCGAACACTGGCGCGTGTTCCAGTGCGAACAACGCACATTCCGCATTGAGCACACTCACGTTGTAAGGAGGGCGCAGCTTGTCGATTTCGTGCACCAGTGCCTGCGGGCCGAGCATGTAGCCAATGCGCACACCCGCCAGGCCAAACTTGGAGAGGGTGCGCATCAGCAGCACGTTGGCGTTGTCCGCCGGGTGGGCGCGAATTTCGTCGAGCCAGCTTCGGCTGGAGAACGGCTGGTAGGCCTCATCCATCACCACCAGCCCACCGAACCGGGCGGCCTCGGCGATCAGGCGGCGAATGGTGTCAGCGCTCCAGAGGTTGGCCGTCGGGTTGTTGGGATACGCGATGTAGGTGATGGCAGGCTGGTGCTCGCGCATCGCGGCCAGCATGGCGGGCTCGTCCAGTTCGAAGTCGGCAGTGAGTGGCACGCCCACGAACTTCAAGCCCTGCAGCTGTGCACTCATGGCGTACATCACGAAGCCGGGCAGCGGCGCGAGGATGGATGCGCCGGGCAAGTCGCAACCCATCGCCAGCAGCGAGATGAGTTCGTCCGAGCCATTGCCCAGCATCAACGCGCACCCGTCGGGCATGTTCACGTAACGCGTCAGGGCTTGCTTGAGCTCGTCGATGCGCGCGCCGGGATACCGGTGGATGGCCACTGCACCCAGGCGCGCACCCAGCTCCGCCTGCAATTCGGCCGGCAGCGCAAACGGGTTCTCCATCGCATCGAGCTTGACCATGCCCGTCGCGTTCTGGATCGCGTAGGCGTGCATCGACTGCACGTCCTGGCGGATCATGCGCAGCGGACTGGCGCTCATATGGTGCCCCGCATGGGTGGCACGTCCTTCAGCCGAAGCTCGGCCGCGCGCGCATGCGCCTGCAGTCCTTCGCCGTACGCCATCTCGGCAGCAATCACACCGAGGTTCTGCGCACCGGTCGCGCTCACCTCGATGAGGCTGCTGCGCTTCTGGAAGTCGTAGACGCCCAAAGGTGAAGAGAAACGCGCCGTGCCGCTGGTGGGCAACACGTGGTTAGGCCCGGCGCAGTAGTCGCCCAGGCTTTCGCTGGTGTAAGCCCCCAGGAAGATGGCCCCCGCGTGCTTGAGCAGTGGCTCCCAGCGGTGCGGCTCGCTGCTGGAGACCTCCAGGTGCTCGGGCGCAATGCGGTTGCTGATGGCACACGCCTCTTCCATGCTTCGCGTGTGAATGAGCGCCCCGCGGTCGTTCAGGCTGCGGGCGATGATGGCCGCGCGCGGCATGGTCGGCAACAGGCGATCGATTTCGCGTTGCACCGCATCGATGTAGGCGGCGTCCGGGCACAACAGAATGCTCTGCGCCAGCTCGTCGTGCTCGGCCTGGCTGAAGAGGTCCATCGCAACCCACTCCGCGGGCGTGCTGCCATCGGCCAGCACCAGAATTTCGCTGGGGCCCGCGATCATGTCGATGCCCACGGTACCGAACACACGCTTCTTGGCACTGGCCACGTAGGCGTTGCCCGGGCCGGTGATCTTGTCGACCTTGGGCACCGTGGCCGTGCCGTAGGCCAGTGCCGCCACCGCCTGTGCACCGCCCATGGTGAAGGCGCGTGTGACACCGGCCACAAAAGCGGCAGCCAGCACCAGATCGTTGCGCTCGCCGCGCGCGGCGGTCGCGGCGCCTGAGCCCCCGGTGGCCACACTGCCCCGCACCGGCGTGGGCACCACCATGATGATTTCCTGTACGCCAGCCACGTGCGCCGGCACTGCGTTCATGATCAGGCTGGACGGATAGGCTGCCTTGCCGCCCGGCACATAGATGCCCACGCGGTCCAGCGGGGTGACCTTCTGGCCCAGCAAGGTGCCATCTTCGTCGCGGTAACTCCAGCTCTCGCCGCCCGCCTTCTTCTGCGCCTCGTGGTAGCTGCGAACGCGACGCGTGGCCGCCTCAAGCGCCTCGCGCTGTGCGGCGGGCAGGCTGTCAAAGGCCGCCTTGAAGTCCGCCTGCGTCAGCTCAAGCGCCGCCATGCTGCTGGCGGCCAGCCCATCGAAACGAGCGGTGTACTCGAGCACCGCCTCATCGCCGCGCTCGCGCACGTCTGCCAGGATGTCAGCCACGCGCTGCTCGATAGCGCCATCGGTCTCGGCCGACCAATGCAGGCGGGCCTTGAACTGCGCCTCGAAATCGGCAGAGCTGGTGGACAGGCGAACAGGTTGGGCAGTCAGGCTCATGAAGTCGCTGGGTTCTTGACGATGGCTTGTGCGAAGGCGTCAATGATGGGTCGGATGACGGCCTGTTTGAGTTTGAGCGAGGCTTGGTTGACCACGAGGCGCGCGCTGATATCCATGATGCGCTCCACCTCGACGAGGTGGTTGGCCTTGAGCGTGTTGCCGGTGGACACCAGGTCGACAATGGCATCGGCCAGGCCCGTCAACGGCGCAAGTTCCATGCTGCCGTAGAGCTTGATCAGGTCCACGTGCACGCCCTTGCTGGCGAAAAACTCGCGCGCGATCGACGTGTACTTGGTCGCCACCTTCAGACGCGAGCCCTGGCGAACCGCCGAGGCGTAGTCGAAGTCCGCACGCACCGCCACACTCACGCGACACCGCGAGATGTTGAGATCCAGCGGTTGGTACAAGCCCTGGCCGCCGTGCTCGATCAGCGTGTCCTTGCCGGTCACGCCCAGGTCGGCGCCGCCGTGCTCTACATAGGTGGGCACGTCGCTGGCCCGCACGAGCACCACGCGAACC
Source organism: Hydrogenophaga sp. (assembly GCF_019264445.1). GTDB lineage: Bacteria > Pseudomonadota > Gammaproteobacteria > Burkholderiales > Burkholderiaceae_C > Hydrogenophaga. The sequence goes on along the minus strand of NZ_JAHVAB010000076.1, from coordinate 74,893 downwards.
TCGGGGTTGCTGGTCGGCAGGATCAGCTTGCGCGACTTTTCGGGATCTTCCAGCACCTCGATGCCCGCTGCCCGCAGCAGCGGCAAGGTCTCGTCGAAGATGCGGCCTTTGGAGAGGGCGAGCGTGATCAAAACCAGGTTCCTTGCGAGGTAAGCAAATCCAGAAACACCGCGGGACTGGCTTCGCCAGACCGCTGGTGTTGCCCCCTTGAGGGGGTCGCGCAGAGCGCGGCGGGGGTGTTCATTTCACCCTCTCGATGTCGGCGCCGATGCCACGCAATTTGGCTTCCATCTGGTCGTAGCCGCGGTCCAGGTGGTAGATGCGATCGACGATGGTTTCGCCCTCGGCCACGAGGCCGGCGATCACCAGGCTGGCGGAGGCGCGCAGATCGGTGGCCATGACGGTGGCGCCGGAGAGCCGTGGGATGCCCTCGATCACCGCGACCTTGCCATCGGTCTGGATGCGCGCACCCAGGCGCACCAGTTCGTTCACATGCATGAAGCGGTTTTCGAAGATGGTCTCGGTGACCTTGCTCGCGCCTTCGGCAATGCAGTTGAGCGCCATGAACTGCGCCTGCATGTCGGTGGGAAAGCCAGGGTACTCGGTGGTGCGGAAACTCTGGGCCTTCAGTCGGCCCGAGGCGCGCACGCGGATGAAATCGCCCGCGCTGTCTTTGCCGGCTTCAATCTCGGCGCCGGCTTCGTGCAGCTTGTCGATCACAGCATCCAGGTGGTCGGCACGGCCATGGCGCAACACCACGTCACCGCCCGTGGCGGCCACCGCGCACAGAAATGTGCCGGTCTCGATGCGATCGGCCACCACCTGGTGGGTGCAGCCATGCAGACGTTCGACACCCTGCACGTGGATGCGGCTGGTGCCGTGACCCTCGATCTTGGCGCCCATGGCGATCAGCATCTCGGCGAGATCGCCGATCTCAGGCTCCTGCGCCGCGTTTTCCAGCAGGGTCTCACCTTCGGCCAGGGCCGCGGCCATGAGAAAGTTTTCCGTGCCGGTGACGGTGACCATGTCGGTGGCAATGCGCGCGCCATGCAGGCGCGTCTTGCCCGCCGGGAGCTTGGCGACCATGTACCCGTGCTCGACCACAATCTCGGCGCCCATCGCCTGCATGCCCTTGATGTGCTGGTCGACCGGGCGCGAACCGATGGCGCAGCCGCCAGGCAACGACACGCGCGCATGGCCGAAGCGGGCCAGCAAGGGCCCAAGCACCAGCACCGAAGCGCGCATGGTCTTGACCAGCTCGTACGGTGCCTCGGGCTTGATCGGGTCCGCCGCCTGCAGGGTGATCCCCCCCCGCTCGCCGTGCGTCTGGGTCTGCACGCCCATGTTGTCCAGCAGCTTGCGCATGGTGGCCACGTCTTGCAGGCGCGGCACGTTGTTCAACGTCACCGCATCGCTGGTGAGCAGCGCGGCGCACAACTCGGGCAGGGCGGCGTTCTTGGCGCCGGAGATGGTCACTTCACCCTTGAGGGTGCGGCCGCCGTTGATTCGCAGTTTGTCCATGGAGCGCGTCGTTCAGGGTTGGGATGCCCACTCGGCGGGCGTGTAAGTCTTCATCGACAAAGCGTGCACCTCGTCGTTCTGGATGCGGGCGCCCAGCGTGCCGTACACGGCCTGATGACGTTTGATCGCGCGCAAGCCTTCAAACGCCGGCGACACGATCACGGCGGCCCAGTGGCGGCCGTCGCCCGTGACTTCAATGTGCTCGCAAGGCAGGCCGGCGGCAATGAGGTTTTGCAGTTCTTCAGCGGTCATGGGGAATCTTTTAGTGCCGGATCTTGTAGCCGGTCTTGAGCAGGTGCAGCGCGACCGCGCTCACCGCGGCCAGCGCACCACCCACCAGCGCCAGACTGATCCACGGGGAGACGTCGCTCTTGCCGAAGAAGCCATAGCGGAAGCCGTCGATCATGTAGAAGAACGGGTTGAGGTGGCTCACGCGCTGCCAGAAATCCGGCAGGGAGTGGATGGAGTAGAACACGCCCGACAGGAAGGTCATGGGCACGATGATGAAGTTCTGAAACGCGGCCATCTGGTCGAATTTCTCAGCCCACAGACCGGCGATCAATCCGAGTGCGCCCAGCAGGGCCGCGCCCATGAAACCAAACGCCAGGATCCACAGCGGCGCCACCAGCGAGGGCTGCGCAAACCACCAGGTCACCACCATCACCCCCGTGCCCACGGCCAGGCCGCGCACGATGGACGAGCCCACGTAAGCCACGAACCAGGCGCGGTGCGACAGCGGCGTGAGCAGCAGGAACACGAGATTGCCCATGATCTTGCTCTGGACCAGCGACGACGAGCTGTTGGCAAACGCGTTCTGCAGCACGCTCATCATCACCAGGCCGGGCAGCAGGAAGGCCGTGTAGCTCACGGAGTCGTAGACCTGCACACGGTCTTCGAGCACATGACCAAAGATCATCAGGTACAGGATGGCCGTGATCACCGGCGCGGCCACGGTCTGGAAGCCCACCTTCCAGAAGCGCAGCACTTCCTTGTAGAACAGGGTTTGCCAGCCGCTCATGCCGTCACCTCCGCCGATGCAGCAGCGCGCGGCTGCGCACCCGTGAGATCGAGGAACACGTCTTCCAGATCGGCCTTGCGGATTTCGATGTCTTCCGGCGAGACGCCCACCTCGCGCAGGCGCGCCAGAATGCGCTCCACCGCCAGCGCGTCGTTGGCGGGCAGTTGCACCACGCGACCGGTGATGCGCGCCTGCACAGCCAGATCCACCGGCAGGGCCGCATCGGTCTTGAAGCGCAACACATTGGAGGCGGCTCGCGCGAGCAGCGCCGATGTGGATTCGAGTGCCACCACCCTGCCCTGCTTGAGCATGGCAATACGGCCACACAGCGCCTCGGCTTCTTCGAGGTAGTGCGTGGTGAGCAACACGGTGCTGCCCAGGCGCTTGTTGAGGTCCGACACAAATTGCCACAGGGTCTGGCGCAATTCCACGTCCACGCCTGCGGTGGGCTCGTCGAGCACGATGACGGGCGGCTTGTGCACCAGCGCCTGCGCGATCAGGACGCGGCGCTTCATGCCGCCGGAGAGCTGGCGCATGTTGGCCGTGGCCTTGTCGGCCAGCCCCAACCCTTCAAGCAGTTCGTCGATCCACGCCTCGTTGCGCTGAATGCCGAAGTAGCCCGACTGGATGCGCAGGGCTTCCCGGACATTGAAGAACGGATCGAACACCAGCTCTTGCGGGACCACGCCCAGCTGGCGGCGCGCAGCCGCGTAGTCGGCCTGCACATCGTGCCCGTGCACGAGCACACGCCCTGCAGTGGCGCGCGCCAGGCCGGCCAGCACGCTGATGAGGGTGGTCTTGCCGGCACCATTGGGCCCAAGCAGGCCAAAGAACTCGCCCGGTTCAATATCGAAGGACACCGACTGCAGCGCATGCAGCGCACCGCGCGAGGTCGGATAGGTCTTGGAAACTTGCTGGAAAGAGACGGCAGGCATGCGCGGGGAGGACCCATGGCTCACCGGCCGCGGGCAGGACATCTGGCACCCGCCGGTGAACCGGGTATTTTATGCGCGCCCCTCTGTCCGCGCTGGCGAGGGGGCGCAGCGACGCGCCCTCACGCCGAGGGGAGCAGCTCGTGAACGCCGTAGAGCGTGGCCAGGTCTTCCAGGCGCCGGGGCCAGCCGCTCACGCTCATGGCCTTGCCTTGTTCCAGCAAACGGCGGCGCAACTCCAGCAACACGGAAAGCGCAGCGGAGTCGAACACCTCAAGGGCGCCAGCATGCACCACCACCGTGGCATCCGGTTGGCGCGCCAGCTCGCCACCCAGCCGGGCGAGGGTCGCACCGGCCTCGGCAAGCGTGAGGCGCTGCGGGAGCGCCAGGGTGGCGGTGGCAGCCATCGATCAGCTCGTCTTGGCGGTGGCGCTGCTCTTGTTGCGCTGCGCCAGCGAGGCGATCAGGCCGTCAATGCCCTTGCTGCCGATCTCCTGGGCAAATTGCGTGCGGTAGGTTTCCACCAGCCACACACCCAGCACGTTCAGGTCGTAGATCTTCCAGCCGTTGGCCGTCTTCTCCATGCGGTAGTCCAGCTGGATCGGCTCACCCTTGCCCCGCACTTCAGAACGGACCACCACCTCGGTGTCCTCCGGCTTCGAGCGCATGGGGCGGAAGCTCAGCGTCTGGTCCTTGACTTCACCCAATGCCCCCGAATAGGTGCGCACCAGCAACGTCTTGAACTCTTCCTGCAACTGCTTCTGCTGCTCGGGCGTGGCCTGGCGCCAGTAGCGGCCCACCACGGAAGACGTCATGCGCGTGAAGTTCACGTTAGGCATGATCTTGGAGTCCACCAGCGCGACGATCCGGTTGACGTCACCGGCCTGAATGGCCGCGTCGGACTTGATGGTGGCCAACACGTCGGCCGAAATGCGCTTGACCAGCGCATCGGGCGCCTCTTCCATTGCCAGCGCGGGCAGGGAGAACGCGCCTGCTGTGGTCATCAACAGGGCGGCAAGCCAGGAGCGGCGTTTCATCATGTGGATTCCTTTCGAGGCCATCGGCCTTGCTGCAGAGAGGGCAGCGTAGTTCATCGGAGCGGCCGGATTGTGAAGGGGTTCCCCTTCAATCGTTGCGATTCGTATCCTTGCCGCGCTCGAAACCATCGCCCAGACCAATGCCCTTGTCGATCAGGTCGTCGATCTGGCTTTGCCGGCGGTTGAGGTAAAGGTCTCGCGTAAAGCTGTATTTGTCCAGCGCAGCCTCTTCGAGCAGCGACGATGCGCGCAGGTAGGTCGCTCGGGTGTCGACCACGCGCAATGCGGTGAGCGAGTTGCGGGTGGGCACGTGGTTCAGGCCGCTGACCATGTCCACGGAAGAGTCGACCACCAGGCCCGTGCCATCACGCACGGAAGAAGACCCGAAGATCGGCAGCACCAGATACGCGCCTGCCGGAGCGCCCCAGCGCCCAAGCGTCTGGCCGAAGTCCAGCCGGGTGCGCGGAATGCCCATTTCGCTGGCGATGTCGAGCACGCCCGCCAGGCCAAAGACCGTGTTCACACTGAAGCGCATGAGGTTTTCGGTGGCCTCCCGCGGGCGAAGCTGCAGCCCGGCGTTCACCGATGACCAGAGGTCGCCCAGGTTGCCAAAGAAGTTGCCCACCCCGGTGCGGATGGGACTTGGGGTGATGTCCTGGTAGACGGTGGCCACTGGCTTGAGCACGGCCGTGTCGACCGCGTCATTGAACTGGTACACGCTTCGGTTGAAGGGCTCCAGCGGGTCGCGTGGGTTGGCATCCGGGCCGGTTGCGCAGCCCGCCGCCAGCACGACGGTGGCGGACAGCAGCGCCCCTTTCGAAGCCTTGGTCGCAAAGGTGAGGTGGGTCGATGTCATGTGTGGATTCCCTGGGAATTGCACCCGGCTTGTGGGGCGCCAAGACTGCATTCTCGACGGCACGGAAGCCTGCGCGCCCGATCCGTTGCAAAGCCCCCACAAGCACTATTTGGCAGGCGCTTCCTGCTGGTTGCTGCCATCGGCTGCTCGGCTGAAGAGGAACTGGCTGATCAGGTTTTCCAGCACGATGGCCGACTGCGTCTGGGTGATCACGTCACCGTCCGCAAAGTTCTTCTCGTCGCCGCCGGGCTCGATGCCGATGTACTGCTCGCCCAGCAAGCCGCTGGTGAGGATCTTGAGCGAGCTGTCCTTGGGAAATGCGTAGCGCGACTGCAGCTCCAGGCGGATATTGGCCTGAAAAGTCTTGTCATCGAAAGTGATCGACTCCACCCGCCCCACCAGCACACCGGCGCTGCGCACCGCCGCCTTGGGCTTGAGACCGCCGATGTTGTCGAACCGGCCGACCACGTGATAGGTCTTCTCGAAGTTCAAGCTCAGCAGGTTGGCCGACTGCAACGCGAGAAACAGGATGGCCGCCGCGCCGATCAGCACGAACAAGCCCACCCAGACGTCATTTTTGGAAGTTTGCATGTCCACCGACTCCATTCAGATGCTGAACATCATGGCGGTGAGGACAAAGTCCAGCGCCAGCACGGTCAGCGAAGCCACCACCACGGTGCGGGTGGTGGCGCGAGAAACCCCTTCGGGCGTGGGATGCGCCTCGAAGCCCTGCAACAGCGCGACGAAGGTGACGGCAAAGCCGAACACCACGCTCTTGATGACGCCATTTCCCACATCAGCCCAGACGTCCACCCCGCCTTGCATCTGGCTCCAGAACGCGCCAGGGTCCAGGCCGATGAGCAGCACGCCCACCACCCAGCCACCGATGACGCCCACCGCGCTGAACACCGCCGCCAGCAGCGGCATGGTGATCACGCCTGCCAGGAAACGGGGCGCCAGCACACGGCGCACCGGGTCCACCGCCATCATCTCCATGGCGCTGAGCTGTTCGCCGGCTTTCATGAGGCCGATCTCGGCCGTGAGCGAGGTGCCAGCGCGTCCGGCAAACAGCAATGCCGTGACCACCGGCCCGAGCTCGCGCATCAGGGACAGCGCCACCAGCAGGCCCAGCGCTTCGGTCGCGCCGTAGCGCTGCAACGTGTAGTAGCCCTGCAAGCTGAGCACGAAGCCCACGAACAGACCCGAGACACCGATGATGGCCAGCGAGTGGTTGCCGAGAAAGTGAATCTGGTCGCGCACCAGCGAAGGGCGGCGCATCGCAGCCCCCATGAGCCACAGCAAGCGACCAAACAGCCGCGTGCCACGACCGATGCTGGCCAGCTGAAGACGCACGGCACGGCCCACGCGGGCGGGATGCAGGGCGTTCATGGGCGAGACCCTTCTCGGCCTTGTGGGCCAAAGTCTTGGGCGAGCGCCGGCCCGGGGTGGTGGAAACGCACCGGACCGTCGGGCAGCGCGTTGACAAACTGGTGCACCAGCGGATCCTGGCTGTGGCGCACTTCTTCGGGCGTGCCCTGCGCGGCAATCTTGCCGTTGGCCAGCACGATCACCTTGTCGGCGATGTGGAAGGTTTCGTCGAGGTCGTGCGACACGACGATGCTGGTCAGGCCCATGGCGTCGTTGAGCTGGCGGATCAGGCGCGCGGCCGTGCCCAAAGAAATGGGATCGAGGCCAGCGAAAGGCTCGTCGTACATCACGAGTTCCGGGTCGAGCGCAATGGCGCGCGCCAGCGCCACGCGCCGGGCCATGCCGCCCGAGAGTTCGCTGGGCATGAGATCGCGCGCCCCGCGAAGGCCCACGGCGTTCAGCTTCATCAACACGATGTCGCGCACCATGGCATCGGGCAGCTGTGTGTGCTCGCGCAGCGGAAACGCCACGTTGTCGAACACGCTCATGTCGGTGAACAGGGCGCCGAACTGGAACAGCATGCCCATGCGCCGGCGCGCCGCATACAGCGCCTTGGCGCCCATGGTGGTGACATCCTGTCCGTCAAACAACGTCTGCCCGCGCTGCGCACGGATCTGCCCGCCAATGAGACGAAGGACGGTGGTCTTGCCACCGCCGGACGCACCCATGAGCGCGGTGACCTTGCCGCGAGGCACGGTCAGCGAGACATTGTCGAGAATGGCGCGGTCACCGTAACCAAAGGTCAGGTTGCGCAGTTCGACCAAAGGGGGATGGGATTCGGTAGGCATCAAACAAAAAACCGGGCAGTTCAGCGCCCGGTTTTTGGATGATACGGGATTCGGGCTCACCCCGAACCGTGACGAAACGTGTCAGCGCGGCAGGTCGGAGAAGCCCATGAGGAACTCGTCCACCGCGCGTGCCGCCTGGCGGCCTTCGCGGATGGCCCACACCACCAGGCTCTGGCCGCGGCGGATGTCACCGGCAGCAAACACCTTGGGCACGTTGGTGGCGTAGCCGCCCGTGAAGTCGGTGCTGGCCTTGGCGTTGCCGCGCGCGTCCTTGTCCACGCCAAAGCCATCGAGCACCGACGCCACCGGACTCACGAAGCCCATGGCGAGCAGAACGAGGTCGGCCTTGTAGGTTTTCTCGGTACCGGCGATTTCCACCAGCTTGCCGTCCTTCATTTCCACGTGCACGGTCGTCAAACCGGTGACCTTGCCCTTTTCGCCGATGAACGCCTTGGTGGAGATCGCGAACTCGCGCACGCAGCCTTCTTCATGGCTGGAGCTGGTGCGCAGCTTGAGCGGCCAGTACGGCCACACCAGGGGTTTGTTTTCCTGCTCGGGCGGCTGGGGCATCACCTCGAACTGCGTGACGCTCACCGCTCCGTGTCGGTTGCTGGTGCCCACGCAGTCGCTGCCGGTGTCGCCACCGCCGATCACGATCACGTGTTTGCCATCGGCCCGCAACTGGGCCTTGAGCTTGTCACCGGCATTGACCTTGTTCTGCTGCGGCAGGAACTCCATCGCGAAGTGCACGCCGTCGAGTTCGCGGCCTGGCACGGGCAGATCACGGCTCTGCTCGGCACCACCGGTGAGCAGCACGGCATCGAAGTCCTTTTGCAGCTGCTCGGGCGTGATCGTTTCCTTGGCCCAGTTGGTGACCTTGCTGTCCTTGGGCAGGTTGCCCACCATCACTCCCGTGCGAAACACCACGCCTTCGGCTTCCATCTGTGCCACGCGGCGGTCAATGTGGGTCTTCTCCATCTTGAAGTCGGGGATGCCGTAGCGCAGCAGGCCCCCCACGCGGTCGTTCTTCTCGAACAACGTCACGTCATGGCCGGCGCGCGCGAGTTGCTGCGCTGCGGCCATGCCGGCCGGGCCAGAACCCACCACTGCGACTGTCTTGCCCGTCTTGTGGCGCGGCAACTGGGGCTTCACCCAGCCTTCAGACCACGCGCGGTCGATGATCGCGTGCTCGATGGACTTGATGCCCACGGCGTCGTCGTTCACGTTGAGCGTGCAGGCCGCCTCACAGGGCGCGGGGCAGATGCGGCCAGTGAACTCGGGAAAGTTGTTGGTGCTGTGCAGGACGGTGATGGCGTTCTGCCAGTCGCCCTGGTACACGAGGTCGTTGAAGTCCGGAATGATGTTGTTGACCGGACAGCCGCTGTTGCAGAACGGCGTGCCGCAGTCCATGCAGCGCGCGGCCTGAACCTTGGACTGCTGGTCATCCAGACCGACCACGAATTCCTTGTAGTGCTTCACGCGCTCCGGCACGGGCTTGTAGCCCTCTTCCAGACGCTCGTATTCCATGAAGCCAGTGACTTTTCCCATGATGCGATTCCTTCGTTTGCGTGCGTGCGGCGGGCTTACTTGGCGGGGGCAGCGGCCTTCTTGGCCGTGGTCTGCGCCTTGGCGGTAACGACCGCCGCTTCCTTGCGAGCGTGGATTTCGCCGAGCGCGCGCTTGTACTCGTTGGGGAACACCTTCACGAACTTGCCGCGCGACTGCGCCCAGGTGTCGAGCAGCTCGCGCGCGCGCTTGCTGCCCGTCCAGCGGTTGTGCTCCTCCAGCAGCTTCTTGAGCTGGGCTTCGTCGCTCAGGCTACGGTGCCAGATCGCCTTGTCCAACGTGGCTTCCTGCTCGGCCACCGGCAGCACTTTCTCGAGGCTGACCATGGCGGTGTTGCAGCGCTTGGCGAAATCGCCGTCTTCGTCGTAGACGTAAGCCACGCCACCGCTCATGCCGGCGGCGAAGTTGCGCCCGGTCTTGCCGAGCACGACGACGGTGCCACCGGTCATGTATTCACAGCCGTGGTCGCCCGTGCCTTCCACCACTGCGGTGGCGCCAGAAAGGCGCACGGCAAAGCGCTCGCCGGCCACGCCGCTGAAGAAAGCCTCACCGGTGGTCGCGCCGTACATCACGGTGTTGCCCACGATGATGTTGCGCGTGGCTTCGCCACGGAAGTCGATGCTCGGGCGCACCACCACGCGACCGCCGGACAAACCTTTGCCGGTGTAGTCGTTGGCGTCGCCAATCAGGTACAGCGTGATGCCGCGCGTGAGGAAGGCGCCGAACGACTGACCGCCGGTGCCTTCGAGCTGGATGCGGATGGTGTCATCCGGCAAACCTTCCGGGTGCACCTTGGTCACCGCGCCCGAGAGCATGGCGCCCACCGAGCGGTTGACGTTGCGCGCCACCTCGATGAACTGCACCCGCTCGCCCTTGTCGATGGCGGCGCGCGACTTCTGGATCAGGATGTTGTCCAGCGACTTCTCGAGCCCGTGCTCCTGCTCCTGCGTGTGGAAGCGCGGCACGTCGGCCGGCACGGCGGGTTGCGCCAGCAGGCGGCCAAAGTCCAGGCCACGCGCCTTCCAGTGCTCGATGCCCTGCTTCATGTCCAGCAGGTCGGCGCGGCCGATCAGGTCGTCGAACTTGCGGATGCCCAGCTGGGCCATGATCTGGCGCGCTTCTTCGGCGATGAAGAAGAAGTAGTTCACCACGTGCTCGGGCTTGCCGCTGAATTTCTTGCGCAGCACCGGGTCTTGCGTCGCCACGCCCACCGGGCAGGTGTTGAGGTGGCACTTGCGCATCATGATGCAGCCCTCGACCACCAGCGGGGCGGTCGCGAAGCCGAACTCGTCAGCGCCCAGCAGCGCGCCGATGACGACGTCTCGGCCGGTCTTCATCTGGCCGTCGGCCTGCACGCGAATGCGGCTGCGCAGGCGGTTGAGCACCAGGGTCTGCTGGGTTTCGGCCAGGCCGATTTCCCAAGGGCTGCCCGCATGCTTGATCGACGACCAGGGCGAAGCCCCGGTGCCGCCGTCGTGCCCTGCGATCACCACGTGGTCGGCCTTGCACTTGGCCACGCCCGCCGCAATCGTGCCCACACCGATTTCGGACACCAGCTTCACGCTGATGCTGGAATGCGGCGCCACGTTCTTCAGGTCGTGGATCAGCTGCGCCAGGTCTTCGATGGAATAGATGTCGTGGTGCGGCGGCGGGGAAATGAGGCCCACGCCCGGCACGCTGTGGCGCAGCTTGCCGATGTAGTCGCTCACCTTGCCACCGGGCAACTGACCGCCCTCGCCCGGCTTGGCGCCCTGGGCCATCTTGATCTGGATCTGGTCGGCGCTGTTGAGGTACTCGGCCGTGACGCCAAAGCGCCCCGACGCCACCTGCTTGATCTTCGAGCGCATGGAGTCACCGGCCTGCAGCTCGTAGTCGACCTCAAAGGTGTCCTTGCCCAGCAGGTCCGACATGGTCTGACCCTGCTTGATGGGAATGCCCTTGAGTTCGTTGCGGTAGCGCATGGCGTCTTCGCCGCCCTCGCCCGTGTTGCTCTTGCCGCCGATGCGGTTCATGGCCACCGCCAGCGTGGCGTGCGCTTCGGTGGAGATGGAACCCAGCGACATCGCCCCCGTGGCAAAGCGCTTGACGATTTCGGCCGCGGGCTCGACTTCGTCGATGGAAATGGCGGTGCTCGGATCGATCTTGAATTCGAACAGGCCGCGCAGCGTCATGTGGCGGCGGCTCTGGTCGTTGATGATCTGTGCGTACTCCTTGTACGTGTTCCAGTTGTTGGCGCGCGTGCTGTGCTGCAGCTTGGCGATCGCATCAGGCGTCCACATGTGCTCTTCGCCGCGGGCACGCCAGGCGTACTCGCCACCGGCATCGAGCATCGTGGCGAGCACGGGGTCGTCGCCGAAAGCGGCCTTGTGCATGCGGATGCCTTCTTCGGCGATCTCGAACACACCAATGCCGCCTACGCGGCTGGCGGTGCCGGTGAAGTACTTGTTGACCGTTTCGCTGTTGAGGCCGATGGCTTCAAACAGCTGGGCACCGCAGTACGACATGTAGGTCGACACGCCCATCTTGGACATGATCTTGGACAGACCCTTGCCGATGGCCTTGACGTACTGGTAGATGGCCTTGTCCGCGCTCAGGTCGCCCGGCAAGCCCTTGTGGATGGCTTGCAGCGTTTCCATGGCGAGGTAGGGGTGCACGGCTTCGGCGCCGTAGCCCGCGAGCACGGCAAAGTGATGCACTTCGCGCGCGGTACCGGTTTCCACCACCAGACCGGCGGTGGTGCGCAGGCCTTCACGCACGAGGTGCTGGTGGATGGCCGAGAGCGCCAGCAAGGCGGGGATGGCGATCTGCGTGGCGCTGATGGCGCGGTCGCTGATGATCAGGATGTTCTTGCCACCCTTGATGGCGTCCACCGCACCAGCGCACAGCGAAGCCAGTTTGGCTTCTACGCCTTCGCGGCCCCAGGCGGCAGGGTAGGTGATGTCCAGCGTATGGCTGCGGAACTTGCCCTGCGTCACGGCGTCGATGTCGCGCAGCTTGGCCATGTCGGCGAAGTCGAGCACGGGCTGGCTCACTTCGAGCCGCATCGGCGGGTTGACCTGGTTGATATCGAGCAGGTTCGGCTTGGGTCCGATGAAGGACACCAGCGACATCACGATGGCTTCGCGGATCGGGTCGATCGGCGGGTTGGTCACCTGCGCGAACAACTGCTTGAAGTAGTTGTAAAGCGGCTTGTTCTTGTCGGACAGCACGGCCAGCGGGCTGTCGTTGCCCATGGAGCCGATGCCCTCTTCGCCGTTGGCGGCCATCGGGCTCATCAGGAACTTGATGTCTTCCTGCGTGTAGCCGAACGCCTGCTGGCGGTCCAGCAGCTCGGGCGCCACGTTTTCCACGCCGCCGGTCTGCGGCTCGGTGGCGCTGATGCGTTGCTCTTGCGCGGACTCACCCGCGACCGGCGTTTCCACGTCGTCCAGGCGAATGCGCAGGTTGTCGATCCACTGCTTGTAGGGCTTGCTGTTGGCGAGGTTGGCCTTGAGCTCCTCGTCATCGATCATGCGGCCCTGTTCGAGATCGATCAGGAACATCTTGCCGGGCTGCAGGCGCCATTTGCGCACGATCTTGTTTTCGGGCACAGGCAAAACGCCCGACTCCGAACCCATGATCACGAAGTCGTCGTCGGTGATGCAGTAACGCGAGGGGCGCAGGCCATTGCGGTCCAGCGTGGCGCCAATCTGGCGGCCGTCGGTGAACACGATGGAAGCCGGGCCGTCCCAGGGCTCCATCATGGCGGCGTGGTATTCATAGAAGGCCTTGCGGCGGCTGTCCATGGTGGTGTGCTGCTCCCACGGCTCGGGGATCATCATCATCACGGCCTGCGCCAGCGGGTAGCCCGCCATGGTGAGCAGCTCCAGGCAGTTGTCGAACGTAGCGGTGTCGGACTGGCTGGCAAAGCTGATGGGGTAGAGCTTCTGCAGGTCGGCGCCCAGCACCGGCGAGGACATCACGCCTTCACGTGCCTTCATCCAGTTGTAGTTGCCCTTGACCGTGTTGATCTCGCCGTTGTGGGCGACATAGCGGTAGGGGTGGGCCAGCGGCCACTCGGGGAACGTGTTGGTGGAAAAGCGCTGGTGCACCAGGCCCAGGGCCGAGACGCAGCGCTCGTCTTCGAGGTCGCGGAAGTAGGTGCCCACCTGATCGGCCAGCAGCAGGCCCTTGTAGACCACGGTGCGGCTGCTCATGCTCACCACGTAATACTCTTTGGAGTGCGTGAGCTTGAGGCGCTGGATGTTGGCGCTGGCGGTCTTGCGGATGACATACAGCTTGCGCTCCAGCGCGTCCTGCACGATCACGTCGTTGCCACGCCCGATGAACACCTGGCGAATGATCGGCTCTTTCTCGCGCACGGTGGGTGACATCGGCATGTCGCGGTTCACCGGCACGTCGCGCCAGCCCAGCAGCACCTGGCCTTCTGCAGCGATGGCGCGCTCCATTTCCTGTTCGCAGGCCAGGCGGCTGGCGTGCTCTTTCGGCATGAAGATCATGCCGACGCCGTATTCGCCCGCGGGCGGCAGCATCACGCCCTGGGCCGCCATTTCCTCGCGGTACAGCGCGTCGGGCAACTGAATCAGCAAGCCAGCGCCATCGCCCATGAGCTTGTCGGCACCGACCGCACCGCGGTGGTCCAGGTTCTCCAGGATCTTCAAGCCTTGCTGCACGATCGCGTGGCTCTTCTCGCCCTTGATGTGCGCCACGAAACCCACGCCGCACGCATCGTGCTCGTTGGCCGGGTCGTACAGGCCATGTTGCTGGAGGTGCTGCTGCTCGGCTGCCGTGGTCATGGCGCTTCCTTTTCGGTTCGTGGGCGTGAATGCAAAAAATCGGATTGCGAGCTTATTGCATTGCAACAACAATGCCAAGCAATTTAAATGGGGTCAGATTCTATTTAATGAGGCTAGATAGTCATTGAATATTTATTGGGGACAGATCAAATCCGTCTGTCGAAGCTGCCTGTTGATACGCCACATCAGGGCTTCTCAGCCCGCCTGGACACAGGACGGCCCGGCTTGGCCGGCGCGATGCGGCGCGGTGTGCGCTTCTGCAACTCAGCGGTGAAGGTGGCGTCGCCCAGTGCCCAGCCGTACAGGGTCGCGTCGGTGATGGCACCTTGCTGCGCCACAGACTGGCCGGCGTGCACCAATTCGGTGTACGCCGCCTCCCGCGCGAACGGCGTGTTTCCGAGGCCCCAGTACACCGAAGGCGGCGTCACGCGCCGGTCAGACGCCTGGCCGATGTAGTGGCGGTGGCTCGACCAGGGATGCTGCCGCGCTTCGCTGACCATGCCTGCCCGCACCGGATTGAGATCCATGTAGACCATGCAGGCGAGCAGATAGCGCTCGGCCTGGACCAGGGTGGAGCGGTACCGCCCTTCCCACAGTGTCCCCGTGCGGCCATGCAGGTCGTTGAAGTAGCGAACGTATCGGCGTCCGACGGCTTGCATCATGAGCGGCACGCCTTGCGCCGTCTCAGGCGTGAGCAACAGGTGGAAGTGGTTGTGCATCAGGACGTAGGCGTTGAGAGCCACCTGATGCTTGCGCGCGTTCTCGGCCATCAGGTCCAGCAGGCATTCGCGGTCCGCATCGCTGCGGACGATGTCCTGGCGGTTGTTGCCGCGTTGGATGATGTGGTGCGGATAACCCGCGACGGTCAAACGGGGAAGACGGGCCATGGTGCGTGCGGTGGCGACGCTGCGAAGCGCCGCATGTGAACCTGACCCCGATTATGGGTGGGTGCGCCACGCGGCCTGCAGACGTCCGGCCAGCATCAGCCCCAACAGCGAGGAAACCCCGGTGACCGTCCATGTCCACTGCCAGCCGCCCGTGAGTGTGGCCACCCATGCCACCGCCGGCGGTCCCATGAATTGGCCCAGCGCGGAGAACTGCTGCATCCAGCCCACGGTGGTGGACACGGTGTCGTTGTCAGGAGCGAGTTTGACCGCCAGACCGAACAAAGTCCCGGGAATCAGGCCGCCCACGCCAGAAAACACCAGCACCGCCAGGTACTGCGCCGCCGGGTGGCCTACCGCACCGAACGCCACCCACGACCCCACCCCCATGGCGATGTACGCCAGCGCCAGCACCCCACCCGGCTGCGCGCCGCGCGAAAGCCACCAGCCAGCGCCAATGTTGCCCGCCATGTTGATGCCAGCGGCCAATGCGCTGAGCACAGCGACAGTTGTGCCGGTGTAGCCGGCCTGGTGGTAGATGGTGGGCAGAAAGCCCACTACCGCCAACCACTGACCCGAATACAGGAAGAACGCAAGTGCCACCAGCCACGGGCCGCCCGATTGCAGCGTGCGCCGCAGGCGCGCACCCAGGGACGAAGCCGGGGATGCCGCAGTGGCCGCCAGGGCGGCATCCGGTGCTGCCCACTTCGCCAGCCCCGCCGCGGCCATCAGCGACAGCCCCGCCAGCAGCACCCAGGCCCAGCGCCAACCCACCACCTGGAGCAATGGCACGCCAAGCAGCAAAGCCAAGGCTGTGCCCAACGGCATGTAGGCGCCCCACCAGCCCAAAGCCCGCGACAGCGCCGCCCCCTGCTGAACCCGTTGGCGCAACAGGCCTGGTGCGGGCAGCACTGCGCAAAGAAATCCCATGCCCTCGACCACACGCGTGGCCAGCAGCACGGGCACGCTGGGCGCGAGCGCGCCGAGTGCACTGCCTGCGGCCAGCAACATCAGCCCACCGAGCATGACGCGTCGGGGGCCCAGGCGGTCGGCCATGAGGCCGACCATCAAACCCAGCGTCATGCCGGCCAGTTGAACCAGCGAAAGAAGAAAGCCCGCCTGCACCAGGCTCAGACCAAGGTCATCGCGCAACACGGGAATCGCCACGGGCAGTTTGCCCACGTGCAACGCACAGGTGACGCCCACCGCCACCACGAGCGCCGCCAGGCCGCGCGTGCCTGTGGGTGTCTCAGGTGTCACGGAAACATCACCGCGCCAAACAGGCGCTCGTGCTCGCGGATGGCAAATCGGTCGGTCATGCCGGCGATGTAGTCGGCCACGGCGCGGGCCAGGTCCTGTCTCTGGCCGTATGCATCAGGCAACTCCGCAGGCGCATTCAGGTAACGCTCAAACAGATCGGTCACCACCTGGCGTGCGCGCTCCGTGGTCTCCATCACCTGCGGATGCCGGTACAAATTGCGGAAGAGGAATGTCTTCAGCGCTTGCGAACGCTGCCGCATGTCATCAGAAAACGCCACCAGCGGCGGTGCGCGTCGAACGGCGTCCGCGCTGTCCACGCCCGATGTGAGCACCCGGGCGCGCGTGGTGTCGATGACGTCATACACCTGGTCGCTGAGCATGAGGCGAATGGTCTCGAACAGCAGCCGCCTCCCCATCAGGTCCGGATGGGCGGTCAGAGCGGCACGTCGGTAGTGCTCAAAGAGCTCCACCTCGCCCAGTTGCTCCAGGGTGAGAAGACCGGATCGCACGCCATCGTCGATGTCGTGCGCGTTGTAGGCAATTTCATCCGCCAAGTTGCACAGCTGGGCCTCCAGCGAAGGCGCGCCGCCGCTCAAAAACCGCGACGCCACCCCGCCCGGCTCCTGCTGCTCCAGGCGAGCCGCGTTGGCTTTGGAGCAGTGCTTGAGAATGCCTTCGCGCGTCTCGAAACACAGGTTCAAGCCATCGAACGCGGGGTAGCGCTCTTCCAGTTCGTCGACCACTCGCAAGCTTTGCAAGTTGTGCTCGAAACCCCAGCCATCCGCCTCGCCGGCCTGCGCATGGCTCGACGCGCTCTTCAAACATGCATTGAGCGCGTCCTGACCCGCATGCCCGAAAGGGGTATGCCCCAGGTCATGCGCCAGGGCAATCGCTTCGACCAGGTCTTCGTTGAGACGGAGCGATCTCGCGATGCTGCGACCCAGCTGCGCCACTTCCAGCGAATGGGTCAGCCGCGTGCGAAACAAGTCGCCTTCGTGGTTAAGGAACACCTGGGTCTTGTAGACCAGCCGACGAAACGCCGTGCAGTGAATCACACGGTCGCGGTCACGCTGGAACGCGGTCCGGGTGGGCGCTTCGGCCTCGGGATGGCGGCGACCACGGCTCTGGCCCGGGTCGC
The DNA here is from genome assembly GCF_019264445.1 of Hydrogenophaga sp. Taxonomy (GTDB): domain Bacteria; phylum Pseudomonadota; class Gammaproteobacteria; order Burkholderiales; family Burkholderiaceae_C; genus Hydrogenophaga. Next base: position 57,669 of record NZ_JAHVAB010000076.1, on the reverse strand, counting down.
TCGCGCAATGAGCGAGCCCAGCTGGCATCGGCTGTGTGGCGGCAGCCATCAGCCCCGACAACTGGTTTCGATGACCTGAGCCACCAGCGCATCGGGCGCGCTGCGCATCACCGCACGCCCCGGCGAATCGATCACCACGAACTTGATCGCACCGGCTTCCGACTTCTTGTCAACGCGCATGAGCGAGAGATAGCGTTCAACGTTGTCTTGCGTGTCGAGCACCGGCGCCACCGTAGGCAGACCGGCGCGCTGGATAAGCCGCGTGAGCCGATCCACGAAGGCTGCATCCACGAGACCAAGCGCCTGGGAAAGCCGCGCGGCCATCACCATGCCGCAACCGACCGCCTCGCCGTGCAGCCACGCGCCGTAACCCATGCCCGCTTCAATGGCGTGACCAAAGGTGTGACCGAAGTTCAGAATCGCGCGCACGCCCGACTCACGCTCATCCTGCCCCACCACCCAGGCCTTGATTTCACAGCTGCGGCGCACCGCAAAGGCGAGCGCATCCGCATCCCGCGCCATCAGCGGCTCGATGCTGGCCTCGATCCAGTCCAGAAATGCCATGTCGGCGATCGGTCCGTACTTGATCACCTCAGCCAGTCCCGCGCTCAGCTCGCGCGCCGGGAGCGTCCTGAGCACATCGAGGTCACACAGCACGCGCAGCGGCTGGTAGAACGCCCCAATCATGTTTTTGCCCAAAGAGTGATTGATGGCCGTCTTGCCTCCCACAGACGAATCCACTTGGGCCAACAAGGTCGTTGGGACCTGCACAAAGGGCACGCCTCGCATGTAGCTCGCCGCGGCAAAACCCGTCATGTCGCCCACCACGCCACCGCCCAGCGCAAAAAGCACCGTCTTGCGATCGCAACCCTTGGAGAGCAACGCGTCAAAGATGAGATTGAGCGATTCCCACGTCTTGTATGACTCGCCATCGGGCAGCGAGACCACATGCACGGTGCGGTAACGAGCCTGGATCGCTTGAACCAGCCTTGCCTGGTAAAGAGGCGCCACCGTCTGGTTGGTGACGATCATGGCACTGGAGGCCGGCGGCAAGCCGTCGTAGCTGTGCGCTGAATCCAGCACACCCGCTCCGATCAGGATGCCGTAGCTGCGATCGCCGAGATCAATGTCAACTTGTTGAAATGGGGAATGCAGCTGCTGTGAGGTCATGGGCTCCGAGTTTATCGGGACCAGACGCCCGCGCAGCTCAGGACGCAGAAGCGCAGGGCGGCTCAGGCTGACGTGCGCCACCCAGCTCCACCTGCATCACGATCATGTTGACGAGCGTCGCCACCGAGGGGCGCCCGGTCTCGATCACAAAATGCGCCGTCTCCCGGTACAAGGGATCTCGCACTTCGAACAGATCGCGAATGCGCTGCAAGGGATCTTCCACCTGAAGCAACGGGCGGTTTCGGTCGTAGCGAAGCCGCCGAAAAACTTCTTCGGGTGTTGACTTCAGGTAGAAAACGGCGCCCCTGCTGTGCAACCGTTGCCGGTTTTCAGGTCGCAGTATCGAACCCCCCCCCGTGGACACCACGGCAGCAGGCCCCTGTGTCAATTCATCCAGGACGGATGCTTCAAGATCGCGAAACCGGGCCTCGCCCTCACGCTCGAAAAACTCACGAATGGAGCAACCCAGCCGCTGTTCAATGACGTGGTCTGAATCAAAGAACGGAAGCGCGATGCGACGCGACAGCTGGCGCCCAACCGTCGACTTGCCGGAGCCCGGCAAGCCGATCAGGTAAATCGAAGAACCCGGGTTCAATTGATCGCCGAACGCCCCAGGACACGCGGTGTGATGAAGATCAGCAACTCGGACTTGTTGGCGATGCGGTTGCGCGACTTGAAGAGGTTGCCGACGGCTGGCAGATCACCAAGCAACGGAACCTTGTTGACTTCATCGCGTTCGGTTTGCTCGAAGATACCGCCGATCACCACCGTACCGCCGTTCTCGACCAGCACCTGCGTTTGCACGTGCTTGGTGTTGATGGCGATGCCGTCGGGCGTTGACTCGCCTCGGCTGTCCTTGTTGATATCCAGATCCAGAATGATGTTGCCTTCCGGCGTGATCTGGGGCGTGACCTCCAGCTTCAAGTTCGCCTTGCGGAACGCAATGGCCGTGGCGCCGCTCGAAGTCGCTGTTTGGTAAGGGAACTCCGTGCCCTGCTCGATCAAGGCCTTGACCTGGTCAGCAGTCACCACGCGAGGGCTGGAGACGATACGGCCCTTGCCATCCGATTCAAGCGCCGAGATCTCAAGACTCAGGAACCGCGAGGCGTTGGGGCTGAACAGCGAGAGCGCGTAAGACGCAGCCGCGGCCGATCCAGGGTTCGCAGGAAGGCTGACGAAGGGGGCCGATGTCAGCGTGGGGCCCGTGGAAACGGCCCCGTATGTGGAGCCAAAGTTGCCCAGCACAGGGTTGCCGTTGACCGATCCTGCCCCGAAACCACGAACGCCACCACCCAGACGAACACCCAAGGATTTACCGAAGGTATCGTCGGCCTCGACGATGCGTGCTTCGATCATCACCTGGCGGATCGGAATATCCAGTTTGCGGATCAGCTCCTGCACCTGCTCCAGGCGCGACGGAATGTCCGTGACAAACAGCTGGTTGGTGCGTGGCTCAGAGATGACACTGCCGCGCTCCGAGAGAATCCGGGCGCTGGCGCCACCCGATGCGCCACCACCGCCGCCGCCAGAAGCGGTCAACTGAGTCGCGATGTCGGCCGCCTTGGCATAGTTCATCTGGAACCCTTGGGTGCGCAGCGTCTCCAGGCTCTGGATAGACGCTTTCGACTCAAGCTCCTGCTTTTCACGCGTGGCAATCTCGTCTTTGGGCGCAATCCACAGCACGTTGCCCGACTTGCGCATGCCCAGACCCTTGGCCTGCAAGATGATGTCCAACGCCTGGTCCCAAGGCACATCCTTCAGCCGCAAGGTCACCGAGCCGGAGACCGAGTCCGACGTCACGATATTGAAGTTCGTGAAGTCGGCAATGACCTGCAACAACGAGCGCACCTCGATGTTCTGGAAGTTCAGGGAGAGTTTTTCGCCGTTATAGCCGGGGCCTTGCGTCAACTTGGAGGAATCGACCTTCTGCTCGCGGATCTCCAGCACGAACTGGTTGTCGCTCTGGTAGGCCGAATGCTCCCAGTTCCCCGTGGGCGTCACGACCATGCGCACGCGGTCGCCTGCCTGCGAAGTGGTCACGCTTTGAACCGGAGTCCCGAAGTCGCTCACGTCCAGTCGGCGGCGAAGGCCTTCAGGCAGGGATGTTTTGAGGAACTCCACCACCAGGTTTTGGCCCTGCTGGCGGATATCCACGCCCACCTGGCTGTTGGCAAGGTCGACCACGACACGGCCGGCGTTGCCCACGCCCCGGCGGAAATCGATGTCTCTCAAGGCCACCACGTCGCGGTTGCGGTTCTCGGCAAAGGCCGCGGAAGGCGCGGTCGTGGCGGTGACCGGCTGTGACCGCTCCAGCACGACGATCAGGGATTTGCCCTCGATCTTGGCTTCATATGCGGCCGATTGCTTCAGATTGATGACCACGCGCGTGCGGTCACCGGCCTGAACGACGTTCGCCGATCGCAGATTGCCTTCGTTGATGTCCACGGCGTTGCGGCCAATGGCGTTGGCCACGCCTGGGAAGTCCAGCGCGATGCGTGCAGGCGCCTGGATGGTGAAGCCTGTAGGCACCGCAGCCAGCGGCTCCGTGGTGTTGATGCGAATGACTTCGACACCACCTTGAATGCCGCCGGTGATGGACTGGATGGCGTTTTGGGCCTGGGCCCAAACGGCCGTCAAGGTCATGCAGGCAATCGCGGCCCCTTTAAGAGCCCCCCACCCCAGCGCTGCGAACGTGGTTGCCCTGTTTGGCTTGTTCATTTAGAAGCATCCTCTTGTAACTGCAGCGCCGCAGCGCGCTCGATCCATTCCCCAGCCGAATCCTGCACGATCTCTCGCATCACCACCTCGGTTTCACTGATTCGCGTGACCCGTCCGTAGTTTTGCCCGAGGTAACTGCCTGGCCGAACCTGATAAAGCAGGTTGTCCACCTTCACCAGCGCCACCAGCTTGCCGTCTCGGTTCAGACTTCCCACCATCGACATCGTGTCCAGCGGATACGCTTCGAGCGGCTGCTTGCGGCGGTTCAGTTCGGGCTCGATGAGCGCGGAATTGACAACCGGGGCGGCCTGACTGCCACGCAATACGCTGGCCAGTTTTTCGCTGCTGAACGGCTCTGTCTGTCTTTCGCCCAGGTAGGCCTGAGGCACAAATTTGGTGGGCTCGGGAATGGGCTGAACAGAAGGCTTGATCGAGTTCCGCTCGGTCTGCATCCAGGCGTGAAGTTCGTCCTGCCCGGAAGCGGTACACGCCGCGAGCGAGCCCAGCAGCACCAGGCCTGCACCCATTGAAATCCATCGGCTGTAGCTCACTGCTTGGGCCCCTTCCCTGCCGCCTTTTGCTGCGCCGCAATTTCCTCCTGATCCAGGTAACGGAAAGTCTTGGCTGTGCAGTCAAGCGTCAAAACACCGTCGCGCTCCTTGATGGGCGTCAACGTCATGTTGTTCAAAGTCACGATGCGGGACAGGTTGGCGATATCCGCGGCAAACAAGCCGATGTCGTGGTACGTGCCGGTCACACGCACCGAAATGGGCAACTCGGCGTAATACTCTTTCACGCTCACTTGACCAGGACGGAACAGTTCAAATTGAAGGCTGCGTCCCAGGCCGGCCTGGTTGATGTCAGACAGCAAGGCATCCATTTCGGCCTTGCTGGGCAGCTGCTTCTCAAGCTGCGTCACGTATTGCTGAACCTGTTCCAGCTGCTTGCGCAACGCATCCAGATTGACCGCCTGCACCAGCTTCTTGCGGTAGTCCTCCCGCAACTGCTCTTCTCGGGCTTTTTCCGCAATCAGCTCTTCATCTGAAGTTTTCAACCACGCGAACCAGAGGCCAGCGATGACGGCGGCGCACACGGCCACGAAAAGCAAATTGCGCGGCAACCCCGGCCACTGAGACGGGTCGTTGGGATCCAGTCCTGTGAACTGGGCCTTGAGCTTGTCCTGGATTCCCTTGAAATCCACATTGATGCTGGGCGACTTGGCCATGTTGCGAGGTCCTATGTTCAGACTTTGCCCGTCGCGCCTGGCGCTGGGGCGGCCGACCCCGCAGCAGGCGCGGCAGATGGCCGCTGCAATGACACACGGATGGTGAAGTTGGACACGCGTCGCTGGTCACGCCCAGACACCGAAGACCGGGCCGAAACGATTTCCACCAGATCAGGCCGCACGAGCCATGGGCTGTTGTTGGCCAGATTGCGCAAGAGATCCGATACCCGCTCTTGAGACTGGGCCACACCCACCAGAAGCACGCTCTGGTTCTCTTGCCTCATGCTGCTCAGGTACACGCCATCGGGGAGCTGGGCCACCAGCTCATCAAGCAGATGCACAGGCAGGTTGCGGTCACCCTGCAGGTTTTCGACCGCGGTTTGACGGGCACGCAACGAGGCGATTTCTCGTTGCAGGTTGGCAATGTCCTTGATCTCTTCCTCAAGCTTCTTGATCTCGGTCTGCAGAAACGCATTGCGATCCTGCTGCGAAGCGATCTGCCCTTGGTACCACGTGAACACTGCGCCACAGACAATGCCCCCGAGCAAGGCGGACAGTCCCAACTGCGTGAAGAACTGGTCCTTCTGCTTCTTTCGCGCCGCCTCCCGGTGCGGCAACAGATTGATCAGAATCATTGGTAGAACCTCCGCAGCGCGAGACCCGTGGAGGTCAGGTACGAGGGAGCCTCCCGGGACATCTTGCGGGCCTGCACCGAAGCGGCCATCTCCATCGCATCAAACGGATTGATGATCATGCAGGCAAACGACGTCTGGTGAGTTACCGCCTCGGTCAGACCGGGCAAAGCGGCGCTCCCGCCGGCCAGAAGAATGTGGTCGACCTTGTTGTAAGGCGTGCTGGTGAAAAAGAACTGGAGCTCCCGGCCGACTTCCTGGGCCATGCTCTCGATGAAAGGGTCAAGAACCGCCGAGCGGTAGTCGTCGGGCAGATCGCCTGACCGCTTCTTGGCCTCTGCCTCGTCTGAAGAGAAGCCGTACTGTCTAACGATGAGCTGCGTGAGTTGTGCTCCGCCGAACGCCTGGTCCCGCTCGTACAGAACTTCATCGTTGCGCATCACCTGCATGCTGGTGGTCAAAGCGCCGACTTCAAACAGCGCCACGAGTGCATCCACGCCCTGGTTGGGCAAGGTCTCGATCACGCGGCCAGCGGCCATGCGCGACGCGTACGACTCAACGTCCATCACCACGGGCTTGAGCCCAGCAGCCTCGGCCAGACCTTGGCGGTCAGACACTTTTTCCTTGCGAGACGCGGCGATGAGCACCTCCACGTCACCCACCGAGTTCGCGCTGGGACCAATGACGCAGAAATCGAGGCTCACCTCGTCAAGCGAGAAGGGGATGTACTGGTTCGCCTCAGACTCAACCTGGGCCTCAAGCTCTTTGTCCGAAAGGCCACCCGGCAGGATGATCTTTTTGGTGATGACCGCCGATGCCGGCAGTGCCAGCGCCACGTTTTTGGTCTTGCTGCCGCTCTTGCGCACCACGCGACGGACCGCCTCGGCCACCTCGTCGAATTTTTCAATATTGCCGTCGGTGATCCAGCCACGCTCCAGAGGCTCCATGGCGCAACGTTCCAGCACGAGATCGCCCGAGCGGTTGCGGCCCAGTTCAACCAGCTTGACGCTGGACGAGCTGACATCGATGCCCAACAAGGGCGCCGGTTCACGGCTGAATAACGACCCCAATGAGATCAAGGCGGCCCCCAAAATAGACGGCAACACGCGTTGCCAAACTTAAGAATTCACTTGAATGCTAGCAGTAAGCCCCTTGTCCAGCAAAGATTTTTTGCCTTTGAGACAAAGTGAAACGTTGTCAAAAGCATACGCACTCAAGGCCTCATGCTCACTGCTTCATCGGCCACTTGGCCGAGAAATACACAACAACTCACAATACGTGTCCGGGCCTCTCAAAGCGCCCTCAACGGATTTTTATAATCGCCGGCTCCGGCACCGAACGACTGCATGGCCAAGAACGACACTTCTTCAAACACCCCCCCCGACGCGCCAGTATTGACTGGCCGAACTGCACTGGTCTGGGCCGGTCGCTTGGTGGTGGGTCTGGCCGGACTGGCGGCGGCGGGTGTTGCGTGCGTGCTGATGGCCGTCTGCATCGCGCTCGCGGTGGCTTATCCGAATTTGCCCGAAGTGGCGGGGCTGGCCGACTACCGGCCGAAGCTGCCCTTGCGGGTGATTTCCTCCGATGGCTCTTTGATTGGTGAATTTGGTGAGGAAAGGCGCAACCTGCTCACCATCAATGAAATTCCCGCCGTCATGAAGAATGCCGTGCTGGCCATCGAGGACGCGCGCTTTTTCGAGCACAACGGTGTGGACTATCGCGGCATGATCCGCGCTGCGCTGGCCAACTTGCGGCAAGCCAAGAGCCAGGGCGCTTCCACCATCACGATGCAGGTGGCGCGCAACGTGTACCTTTCCGCAGAGAAAAGTTACACGCGCAAGATCTATGAGGTGCTGCTGACCTTCAAGCTGGAGCACATGCTGACGAAGGAGCAGATCCTCGAGATCTATATGAACCAGATTTTTCTGGGGCAGAGGGCTTACGGCTTTTCTGCGGCATCACAGATTTACTTCGGCAAATCGCTCAAGGACGTCTCCATCGCCGAAGCTGCGATGCTGGCCGGCCTCCCGCAGGCACCGTCGGCTTACAACCCGGTCAGGAATCCCCGCCGAGCGCGGGCGCGCCAGCTGCACATCATTGATCGCATGGTGGAGAACGGCTTCATCACGGAGGCCGAAGCGGAAGTGGCCAAGGCGGAGCAGCTCAAGCTGAGGGTCGTGAACAACCCCGACCGGCCGCATGCAGAGTTTGTCGCCGAAATGGTGCGGCAGGCGATCGTGTCTCAGTACGGCGAAGAAGCGTACACGCGCGGTCTGGTGGTGACCACGACGATCAAGGCCAACGAGCAGTTGGCCGCCTATCGCGCGGTGCGCCAGGGTGTGCTGGACTACGAGCGCCGGCAGTTCTATCGCGGACCCGAGTTGTTCATCGAGTTGCCGGAAGACAAGGCAGCGCGGGACGACGCAATTGACGAGGCGCTGAACGACCGTCCAGACAATGACGACCTGCTGTCGGCGGTCGTGCTCGAGGCCAATGCGAAGCGCGTGGTGGCTGTCCGGCAAGACGGCGAGCCCTTCGAGATCACCGGCGAAGGTCTCAAGCCAGTGCAGTCCGGGCTGTCCGACAAGGCGGGGCCCAACATCAAGATCCGGCCTGGCGCCGTGATCCGGGTGGTGCAAACGGCTCCCAAAGTCTGGCGCATCACCCAGCTGCCAGAGGTGGAATCGGCGTTTGTGGCGCTCGACCCGCGCACGGGCAAGGTGATTGCACTGGTCGGTGGCTTTGATTTTCAGAAGAGCAAGTTCAACCACGTCACGCAAGCGTGGCGCCAGCCAGGTTCGAGCTTCAAGCCGTTTATCTACTCCGCCGCTCTCGAAAAGGGCCTGACGCCCATGACGGTGGTGAACGACGCCCCCCTCTTTTATTCCGCGGGCGAGACCGGCGGCAAGCCCTGGGAACCCAAAAACTACGATGGTCAGTTCGAAGGCCCGATGTCTGTGCGGCGCGCCCTGGCCAAATCCAAAAACATGGTGTCCATTCGCGTTCTGCAACTGGTGGGCACCCAGAGCGCGCAGGAGTGGGTCTCGCGCTTCGGGTTCGATGCCGACAAACATCCGCCCTACCTCACGATGGCGCTGGGCGCTGGCTCCGTGACACCCATGCAGATGGTCACAGGCTATTCGGTATTTGCCAATGGCGGCTACCGCATCTCGCCCACGCTCATCACGCGCGTGAGTGACCACAAAGGCAAGGTGTTGTACGAAACGCCCGAAATCGCCTTGAGCGATGCCCAGCGCGCCATCGAACCGCGCAACGCATTCGTCATGAACAGCCTGCTGCAGGAGATCACACGCTCTGGCACGGCCGCACGCGCCCAGGCCACACTCAAGCGGCCCGACCTGTACGGCAAGACCGGTACGACCAACGACTCGGTGGACGCGTGGTTTGTCGGCTACCAACCCACCCTGGTGGCGGCCGCCTGGGTGGGCTACGACACGCCTCGCAACCTGGGCAGCCGCGAAACCGGTGGCGGCCTGAGCCTGCCCATCTGGATTTCGTTCATGTCGGAGGCGCTCAAGGGTGTGCCCGTTGCGCCCTATGCGCCACCCTCGGGCGTGATCAACGTGGGTGGCGAGTGGTACTACGAGGAGTTCGGGCCTGGCAGTGGCGTGCACAGCCTCGGCCTGCAAGACCCCTGGCCCGGTGGAGCACCGGCGGTCACGGCGCCTGATGCAAACGCTCCCGTGAACAAGCCCCCGGCACCCACGGAAGAGCGCCGCAGCATCCTGGACTTGTTCAGGAACTGAAGCTCAGCGCCCGGCCCGACTGCTCGGAGGCGAATCGCGACAGGTGGGCAAAAAACTCGCCTTGCCCCTTGGTGTCCCGCCAAGCCTGACCATCGTGCTTGTAGTGGAAACCTCCCGCCCGAGCCGCCATCCACACTTCGTGCAACGGTTTCTGCAGGTTGATGATGATCTGGCTGCCGTTGGAAAACGTCAGGGTGATCATGCCTCCCACGCGCTGGTTATCAACGTCGGCATCGGTGGCGTCGTTGATGTCGTCACAAGCCTGTTCAATGGCCCGCAGCAGCGCCTCAGCGCGGTCCAGGTACTCGATGTCGGTCATTACAATGCGGCGATGTTTGGATTGAAACGCATTCTAGGTCGGGCTCTTCGCCCCTCTCGAGGCAAGGCCATCGCGGCGTCGGCCCTGTGCGCACTGATGCTCACGGCATGCGGCCAACGAGGCCCCCTGTACCTGCCTGCGCCAGACCACGCGCCCGCCAAAAAGCCATCCAGCACGACACCTTACGAAGCGCCCACCGCACCTGTTGCGCGCTGACCCGCACCCCCAGCCTTGCCCTGCATGACCACCTCGACCGGCCTGTCTTCAGGCACCACGCTGCCTCCCTTCATCACTTACCAGCAAGACCAGTTGATGCTGGAAGGTGTGTCGCTGGATCGACTGACTCAGGAACATGGCACGCCGTTGTTTGTGTACAGCCGGGCCGCCATGCTCCATGCGCTGTCAGCCTACCAGCGCGGGCTGGCGGGGCGCCAGCACCTGATCTGCTACGCGATGAAGGCCAACTCTTCGTTGGCCATCCTGCACACGCTGGTGCAGGCGGGTTGCGGGCTGGACATCGTCTCCGGTGGTGAGCTGGAACGTGCAATGGCTGTCGGCGTCGACCCCGGCAAGATCATCTTCTCGGGTGTGGGCAAGACCCGCGCCGAGATGCGGCAGGCTCTGGAGGTCGGTATTGGCTGCTTCAATGTGGAGAGCCGCGCAGAACTCGATGTGCTGGACGAAGTGGCCCGCGGGATGGGCGTGCGCGCAGCGGTGAGTGTGCGCGTCAATCCCAATGTGGACGCCCAGACCCACCCGTACATCTCGACCGGGCTCAAGGGTAACAAGTTCGGTATCGCCCACGAGGATGTGCTGTCGACGTATCAGCACGCCGCACAGTGCCAGGGGCTGCGGGTGGTGGGCATCGACTGTCACATCGGCTCGCAGATCACGCAGACCGGCCCGTATCTTGACGCCATGGACCGCGTGCTCGACCTCGTGCAGAACATCGAAGCCGCCGGCGTCCGCATTGAGCACATCGACTTCGGCGGTGGTCTGGGTATCGACTACCAAGGTGACAACCCGCCGCAGGCCGATGCACTCTGGTCTGCACTGCTCCAGCGCCTGGACGCGCGCGGATTTGGCGATCGAAAAATCTTCATCGAACCCGGTCGTTCGCTGGTGGGCAATGCGGGCGTCTGCCTCACCGAGGTGCTCTACCTCAAGCCCGGCGAACAGAAAAACTTTCTGATCGTCGACGCAGCCATGAACGACCTGCCGCGGCCAGCGATGTACCAGGCGTTCCACCGCATCGTGCCGGTCTCGCCGCGTGCCAACGCGGCGCCCATGACCTGGGACGTGGTGGGCCCTGTTTGTGAGAGCGGCGACTGGATCGGGCGCGATCGCGAGCTGGCTGTGCAATCCGGTGACCGGCTCGCTGTGCTGTCGGCTGGCGCTTACTGCATGAGCATGGCCAGCAACTACAACACGCGGGGTCGCGCCGCCGAAGTGCTGGTGGATGGCAACCAGGCCCATCTGATCCGCGCACGCGAATCCACGGCCGATCAAACGCGGCTGGAACGCCTGCCCTGAACCGCGCGATCGCGCGGTGCTGCGCGATCGACACCACAGACAGCCCATCAGGTGGCCGCTGCAGCAAGGGCTGCAGCCATCGCGCGTTGGCCCGCATGGCTGCGGCCAAATCAGAGTTTCGTGGATACCCCCCTCGGTGTTTGCACCTATAGGCCGGGGCACGTGTCGTCCTCCAGAATCCCGTCACATTGTGCACAGCAACATAGCCCGACGGCCCGCACTGGAAGCGTCTCACACCCATGCACGACAAGACCAGCGACACCATTCTCGAAACGCGCCAGCTCACCAAATCCTTCAAGGGTTTCACCGCCGTCAACAACGTCAACCTGCGCGTCAGGCGTGGCGCGATCCACGCGTTGATCGGACCCAACGGCGCGGGCAAGACGACTTGCTTCAACCTGCTGACCAAGTTTCTTGAACCCACGCAGGGTCAGATCTTGTTCAACGGACAAGACATCACCCGCGAACTGCCGGCTCACATCGCCCGACGCGGCATCATCCGCTCGTTCCAGATTTCGGCGGTGTTCCCGCACTTGAGCGTGCTGGAAAACGTGCGCGTGGGCCTGCAGCGCAAGCTGGGCACGGCGTATCACTTCTGGAAGAGCGAACGCAGCCTCACCCGGCTGAATGACCAGGCCTACAGCCTGCTCACCGAGGTGGGCCTGCAGGACTTCGCCCAGGAGACGACCGTCAACCTGCCGTACGGCCGCAAGCGCGCACTGGAAATCGCGACCACGCTGGCCATGGAGCCCGAATTGATGCTGCTGGATGAGCCCACGCAGGGCATGGGCCATGAGGATGTGGACCGGGTGACGCAACTCATCAAGAAGGTGGCGGCTGGCCGGACCATCCTGATGGTTGAACACAACATGGGCGTGGTCTCCACCATCGCCGACACGATCACGGTGCTGCAGCGCGGCGCGGTGCTGGCAGAAGGTTCGTACGCCGAGGTGTCGGGCAACCCCGCTGTGATGGAAGCCTACATGGGCACCACCGAAGGCCAGTTGCAGGGGGCTCACTGATGAGCGCGCCTGCCCTCGAAATCCAGAACCTGCAAGCCTGGTATGGCGAATCGCATGTGCTGCACGGCGTCGACATGGTGGTGCAGCCGGGTGAAGTGGTCACGCTGCTCGGGCGCAACGGCGCGGGCCGCACCTCGACACTGCGCGCGATCCTGGGCCTGACCGGCTCGCGCAAAGGCTCCATCAAGAGCAACGGCCAGGAGCTCATTCACCTGCCCACACACAAAATCGCCCGCCATGGCATCGGCTACTGCCCGGAGGAGCGCGGCATCTTCGCGAGCCTGACGTGCGAAGAAAACCTCATGCTCCCGCCCACGCTCAAGGGCACGGACAAGGGCATGTCGGTCGCCGACATCTACGAGATGTTCCCCAATCTGGCTGAGCGCCGCCACAGCCAGGGCACGCGCCTGTCGGGTGGTGAGCAGCAGATGCTGGCCGTGGCCCGCATCCTGCGCACAGGTGCCAACCTGCTGCTGCTCGACGAGATTTCCGAAGGCCTGGCGCCTGTGATCGTGCAGGCGCTGGCGCGCATGATCAAGATGCTCAAAAGCAAGGGCTACACCGTGGTGATGGTGGAGCAGAACTTCCACTTTGCCGCACCCCTGGCCGACCGCTTCTACGTCATGGAGCACGGCCGCATGGTCGAGCGCTTTGACGCCGCCCAACTGCAGGAAAAGATGCCCGTTCTGAACGAACTGCTCGGCGTCTGAAGCCCGCCACCGCTTTCTTCCACACCAACTCAATGGAGACCGACAGCATGAAACACACCATCAAACTGCTCACACTGGCCCTGGGTGCCGCTGGCCTCGTCACGGCCGTGCAGGCGCAGGACAAGGTCCGCATCGGCTTCACCACCGACATGTCCAGCCTGTACTCGGACGTGGATGGCAAAAATGGCGCCATGGCCATCCAGATGGCCATCGACGACTTCGGCGGCAAGGTGCTGGGCAAGCCCATCGAACTGCTGACCGCCGACCACCAGAACAAGGCCGATATCGCTGCCTCGAAGGCGCGCGAATGGTTTGACACGCAAAACGTGGACGCAATGATCGGCGGCACCAACTCCGGCACCGCCCTGGCCACGGCCAAGGTGGCTGAAGAAAAGAAGAAGGTCTACATCGTCAACGGCGCGGGCTCCTCGGCCCTGACCAACGCGGCCTGCTCGCCCTACGTGGTGCACTACGCCTACGACACCGTGGCGCTCGCCAAAGGCACGGGCGGTGCCGTGGTGAAGCAGGGCGGCAAGGACTGGTTCTTCCTGACAGCCGACTACGCCTTTGGCCATGCGCTGGAAACCGACACCGCCAACGTGGTGAAGGCCGCGGGCGGCGCGGTCAAGGGCACGGTGCGTGCCCCGCTGAACACCTCGGACTTCTCCTCGTTCCTGCTGCAGGCACAAAGCTCGGGCGCCAAGATCCTCGGGCTGGCCAATGCCGGCGGCGACACCATCGCCTCCATCAAGGCCGCCAGCGAATTCGGCATCACCAAGACGATGAAGCTCGCCGGCTTGCTGATGTTCGTGACCGACATCCACAGCCTTGGCCTGAAGGACACGCAAGGCATGTACCTGACGGACAGCTGGTACTGGGACAAAGACGACGCAAGCCGCGCCTTCGCCCGGAAGTTTTTCCTGAAGGCCAAGAGCATGCCCACCAGCATCCACGCGGCCAACTACTCTGCAGCCACCACCTACCTGAAAGCCGTCACGGCGGCCAAGACCACCGACAGCGACAAGGTGATGGCGCAGCTCAAGAGCATGGAAATCAACGACTTCTTCGGCAAGGGCCGCATCCGTCCTGATGGCCGGTATGTGCACGACATGTACCTGCTGGAAGTCAAGAAGCCCGCCGAGTCCAAGCAACCCTGGGACTACATGAAGGTCGCTGCCACGCTCAAGGGCGACGAGGTCTTCACGACCAAGGCCGAGTCCAAGTGCGCACTCTGGAAGTGATCTGATGCGGGCGCCGCGGTCTTCGGTCCGCGGCGCCTGACGCTGCGACGCCCGCTCTTCAACCTGACGCACCGCCGATGGACTTCTTCGGAATACCTTTGTCCGCCCTGCTGGGCCAGCTGCTGCTGGGCCTGGTCAACGGATCTTTCTACGCCATCCTGAGCCTGGGCCTCGCGGTCATCTTTGGTCTGCTCAACGTGATCAACTTTGCGCACGGCGCACTGTTCATGCTGGGCGCGGTCCTGACCTGGATGGGCATGAACTACCTGGAGTTGAACTACTGGGTGATGCTCGTGCTTGCGCCGCTGCTGGTGGGCGTGCTCGGGGTCGTGATCGAGCGGCTCTTCCTGCGCTGGATCTACCGCCTCGACCACCTCTACGGCCTGCTGCTCACCCTGGGCATCACGCTCATGCTGGAGGGCGTGCTGCGCTCGGCCTACGGCGTATCCGGCCTGCCCTACAGCGCGCCCATTTCCGGTGCGACCAATCTCGGTTTCATGGTGATGCCCAACTACCGCGGTTTCGTGGTGCTGGCCTCGCTCATCGTCTGCTTCGCCACCTGGTACGTGATCGAGAAAACCAAGCTGGGCGCCTACTTGCGTGCGGGCACTGAAAACCCGCGCCTGGTGGAAGCCTTCGGCATCAACGTGCCGCTCATGGTGACGCTCACCTATGGCTTCGGCGTGGCACTCGCGGGCCTGGCGGGTGTGCTGGCCGCGCCCATCATGCAGATATCGCCGCTGATGGGACAGAACCTCATCATCATCGTCTTCGCGGTCGTCGTGATCGGGGGCATGGGCTCCATCCTCGGCACGATCCTGACCGGCCTGGGCCTGGGCGTCATCGAAGGACTGACCAAGGTCTTCTACCCCGAGGCGTCGTCCACCGTGGTCTTCGTCATCATGGCCATCGTGTTGCTGATCCGCCCCGCCGGGCTGTTTGGCAAGGAAAAGTGAAGCCTGCCGCATGAACTCGACTTCCAAGAACATTCTTTACGGCTTGCTGTTGCTCGGCCTCGTGGTGGCACCCTTTGTCGGGCTGTACCCGGTGCTGGTGATGAAGCTGCTGTGCTTCGCGCTGTTTGCCTCCGCGTTCAACCTGCTGCTGGGGTACACAGGTCTACTGTCTTTTGGCCACGCCGCCTTTCTGGGCGGCTCGGCCTACGTCACCGGGCACGCGCTCAAGGTATGGGGCGTGCCGCCGGAGCTGGGCCTGTTGATCGGCACGCTCGCCGGTGCGGTGCTGGGCTGGCTGGTGGGCTCACTGGCCATCCGCCGCCAGGGCATCTACTTCACCATGATCACGCTGGCGCTGGCGCAGATGCTGTTCTTCTTCTGCCTGCAAATGCCGTTCACTGGCGGTGAGGATGGACTGCAGGGCGTGCCACGCGGCAAGCTGCTGGGCGTCATCGATCTGAGCAATGACCTCACGATGTACTACTTCGCGCTGCTGATCACGGTGGGCGCATTCCTGCTGATCATGCGCATCGTGCACTCGCCGTTTGGCCAGATTCTCAAGGCCATCAAGGAAAACGAACCGCGCGCGATTTCACTGGGCTACGACACACAGCGCTTCAAGCTGCTGGTGTTCGTGCTGTCGGCTGCGCTCTCGGGCCTGGCTGGCTCGCTCAAGACACTGGCCATGGGCTTTGCCACGCTGACGGACGTGCACTGGACGATGTCCGGCTCGGTGGTGCTGATGACGCTCGTGGGTGGCCTGGGCACGCTCTCTGGCCCGCTGGTGGGTGCCGCCGTGGTGGTGGCGCTGGAGAACAAGCTGGGCGAAATCGGTCACTTTCTCGCCGCGGTGTCGGGCATCGAGTGGTTCAACAACTTGGGCGAGTCGGTGACCATGGTGATTGGCTTCATCTTCGTGGTGTGTGTGCTGGCCTTCCGGCGCGGCATCATGGGCGAGGCAAATGCGCTGGTGGAGCGCTGGCGCGGCAAACGCGCTTGATGCTGCAGGCGGGGTGCTCAGCCCCGCCAGCGGCGCCACACGCGCCAAGCCAGCAAGCTGCCCAGCACAGCGGCATACACCCCGACTTCGGCAAAGTTGTTCTTGCCCGCGCGCATCCAGAAAAAGTGCAGCACCGCCAGACCCGCGATCAGGTAGACCGCGCGGTGCAGCATCTGCCAGCGCTTGGCGCCCATGGCACGAATCGCCCGGTTGAACGAAGTGGCCGCCAGGGCCAGCAACAACACCCAGCCCAGAAACCCCACAAGGATGAAGGGACGCTTGACCACGTCGGCGGCGATGCCGGCCACGTCAAAGCCCATGTCAAACAGGGCATAGGCCAGCAAGTGCATGCTGGCGTAGAAAAACACGAACAGGCCGACCATGCGCCGCAGCCGCGCCAACGCCGGCCAGCCCGCCGTCACACGCAAGGGTGTGATGGCCAGCACCAGCACCAGGAAGCGCAGCGTCCAGTCACCCAATGAGCGGATCAGCGCTTCTGCCGGGTTGGCACCCAGCTGATTGCTGAAAGCGGCCCAGACCAGCCAAGCAAAAGGCAGGGTGGCCAGCGCAAAACCCAGCGGCTTGGCAGCCTTGTGTCCCAGCCAGCGGTTCACGCGCGAGCCGCCCGCCCGTGTGCCGGGTGTCCCGGCAGCCGTTGTGGTCACCATGAGCGTGCAGCGTCAGAACAGCTTGCGCAGGTCCATGCCGGCGTAGAGCTGCCCGACCTGGGGCGCATAGCCATTGAACATCTGGGTCTGGCGCCGCTTGGCGAACAGCCCGCTTCCCTCACCAATGCGACGCTCCGTGGCCTGGCTCCAGCGCGGGTGCGACACCTCCGGGTTGACGTTCGAGTAGAAGCCGTACTCCTGCGGCGCAGCCACGTTCCAGGCGGTGCGCGGCTCCTTGTCGGTGAAACGGATCTTGACCAGCGACTTCCCACTTTTGAAGCCGTACTTCCAGGGCACCACCAGCCGCAGCGGCGCGCCGTTCTGGTTGGGCAGCACCTCGCCGTACATGCCAAAGGCCAGCATCGTCAGCGGGTGCATGGCCTCGTCGAGCCGCAGGCCTTCCACATACGGCCAGCCCAGCACGTTGGAACGCAGGCCTGGCATCTGCTTGGGGTCGGCCAGCGTCACGAACTCGACGTACTTGGCGCTGCCCTGCGGCTGCACCTGCTTGATCAGTTCGTTCAACGAATAGCCCACCCACGGAATGACCATCGACCAGCCCTCCACGCAACGCAGCCGGTAGATGCGCTCCTCCATCGGGCTGAGCTTGAGCAGGGCGTCCAGGTCGTACGTCCCCGGCTTGTTGATCAACCCTTCCACCGCCACCGTCCACGGGCGGGGTTTGAGCGTTTTGGCCTGGTCGACGGGGTCGGACTTGTCGGTGCCGAACTCGTAGTAGTTGTTGTACGAGCTCGCGTCTTCATAGGAGGTGAGCGCTTCCATGGTCACCGCGCCGTCCACGGCAGAACGGCGACCAGGCAAGGCGGCGAGCCTGCCTGGCGGCTTCGCGGTGGCGGGTGAGCCCTGCGCCCACGCGTCGCGCCCGGCCCAGGCGGCCATGCCACCGCCCAACGCTGCGGTGGTCAACAGCCATTGCCGCCGGTTCTGGTAAACCGCCTGCGGCGTGATTTCACTGGACAGGGGATGGTTGAAACCGTTGTCGCGGTGGCGGAAGATCATGGCGCTGTCCTCAATGAATAGGACCCTGCCACGGAAGATGCCGGGCGGGCTTGAGTGTCGGTCGTGGGACCGGCGCCATTCTTACAAAGTTCCAGTCGCAGCGCCCTGCCCCTGGGCGCTGCGCGGGTATCAGAGCTCGCCGTAGCTGTGCAGGCCCGACAGGAACATGTTCACACCGAGGAAGGCAAACGTCGTGATCGCCAGCCCCACCAGCGCCCACCATGCCGCCACTGTGCCGCGCAGGCCCTTCATGAGGCGCATGTGCAACCAGGCCGCGTAGTTCAGCCAGACGATGAGCGCCCAGGTTTCCTTCGGGTCCCAGCTCCAGTAGCCGCCCCAGGCCTCCGCAGCCCACAGCGCGCCGAGCACGGTGGCAATGGTGAAGAAGGCAAAGCCCACCGCGATGGCCTTGTACATCACGTCGTCGAGCACTTCAAAACTGGGCAGGCGCTCGGCGATGCGGCGGCGGCCAAACAAAATGGTGGCCACGATGAGCGCCGAAATGCCGAAGTAGACAAACCAGTAGCTGCCACCGTTCTCTGCCGCCGACTGGCGGAACACGATGGGCTCGAAACACAGCGCCACGCCCAGCAACCACAGTGGCGCGAGCTTGTACCAGCGGCTCTCCGTGGCGCTTTGCTTGATCAGGTAGGCAAACGCCAGCATGGCCGCAATCGCAAAGGTGCCGTAGCCAATGAAGTTGGCCGGCACATGCAGCTTCATCCACCAGCTCTTGAGCGCCGGCACCAGGGGCTGGATGGCATGCGCTTCGCGCACCACCGTGTACCAGAGCAGGAAGCCCACGGCTGCGCTCACCACCAGCATCACGAAGGCACCCATGCCGCGCGTCTTGTACTGCTCTTCGTAATAGAGGTAGAAGGCGGCGGTCATCCAGCAAAACAGCACGAACACTTCGTACAGGTTGCTGACCGGGATATGCCCGATGTCGGGGCCGATCTGGTGGCTCTCGTACCAGCGCACCATGGTGCCGACCAGCGCCAGCGTCACGGCCGCCCAGGCCAGGCGCGACCCGAGCAGCTCAAACGTATCGCCCGCGCGCTTGAACATGCCCGCCCAGTAGAAGGCGGTGCTCATGAAGAACAGCATGCTCATCCAGAGGATGGCCGACTGGCTGGAAATGAAGTACTTCAGCATGAAGACCTGGTCGGCTCGGGCCAGGTCGGCGCTGCCCGCCGGCGTCTGGTACAGCCAGATGGCCAGCAGCGACAGCGCGGCCACACCCGCCGCCAACGCACGCAAGGGACGCCAGAACCAGCCCAGCCACACCATGGCCGGCACCGTGCCCACGAGGATGGCTTTCTCGTAGACATCCATGGCCGCGTTGTAGCGCACGAAAGCCCACGCGGCGCCCACCGTGACCAACACGGCGAACAACCAGTCCCAGACGTTGCGACGGGCCCAGTAACCCGGCTGCAGGCCCTGGCCCCCGTGGCCCTTTTTGAGTTCAATGGTTTGTGTGGCGGTGGCGGTATTCATCAATGCACCTTCAGCAATTGGGTCTTCAAAAGATCGAATTCACGGTCGGCTTCCATCGTCTTGCGGTTCGACGACAAGGCCATGCGGGCTTGAGAACCTTGGTCACCCGACGGTGCGAGCCAGACCCAGAGACGGCGCTCGCGCACGTAGAGCATGGCAAAAACGCCCAGAATGAGCAACAGGCAGCCCAGATACACGATGTTCTGGCCGGGCGCACGCGCCACCTGGAACACGCTGGCCTGCACATGCGTGAAGTCGGTGAGCTGGAACGTCATGGGTGCCGGGTAGAAGAAGGTGTCGCTCAGGCTGATGACGGCCTGCGACATGAACTGCTGCGTTGCGTCGCCGAGTTGCAGCGGGGGCAACCCGGCGCGCTCGCGGCTGATCTGCATCAGCTCGAACAGTGTGCCGTTGAGAATGCGCACCAGCACGTCGCTCGCGCGCTCACGCTCGGCCTCGGGCACATTGTTTTCCAGGAAAGCCGAGACGGCCTGCAGGCCTCCACGAATGGGCGGCGATGAATCGGTGCGGCCGGCTGTGGGCTGAAGCGCCGACGCTGGATTCGACTCTGCACCCGCGAACAGACCGAGAGCACGCGCAGCCGAGGCCGACAGCGCCTCAGCCAACTCGGGGCGCCCGTCTTCCACTGCCGCGGTGGCATAGCGGCGCACGGCCAGCTCTCGCATCTGGGGATCGGCCAGCGCGGCGCGCAGGCGCACAAAACCTTCGAGACCATCCTGGTCGTCCACGGGAATGCGCAGGTAGCGGAATGGCTCGGCTGGTGTTTCACGCAAACCGAGGAGGTACACGCGGGCGCCTTCAATCTCCACAGGAAGCATGTAGTTGTGGTACTCCACCGCCTGGCCTGCCGCATCGCGCAACTTGTAGGTCACGCTTGGCCCGACGTTGCGCAGCTTCTTCTCGGTCACGGTCTTGTGGCCCGAGCCCAGCCGGCTCTCGATCGAACCGCGCAGGTCGACCTTGCGCACGTCCACACCGGCAGCCGCCTTGTCGCCGGCAAAGTTCTCCACGTTGATCACGCGCAGGCCGGTGTACTCCAGCGTGAGTTTGTCGTTGCCATTGCTCAGCGCGGTCGAGCTGCCGATGGTGCCCTCGATCTCGAAAGGGCGCGACGGGCCATTGAGCGGCACGGCGCGCAACTTCACGCGCGAGCCTCCATCGTCAAAGCTGGACTGGTAAATGTTGATGCCACGGTGGCTGGCCGGGTGGTTGACTTCCACGCGGGCAGGCTTGCTCTCACCCGTCTCTTTGTCGTGGATCACGATGTCGCTGGCAAACAGCTTGGGCATGCCCGTTTCGTAATACTCGACGATGAACTTCTTGAGTTCCACAGAGAAGGGCAGGTCTTGCAACAGCACGCCTTGCGGTTGCGCCAGGATCGCAGTGCCCGCTGTGGTGCCTTCGGTCACCAGGAGGTTGCCACGAAAGGTCGGGTTGCTGGACGACAGCCGGTGCTGAGCCGGCACATCGGCGATCAGGCCTCCGCCCATGAAAGGCGTCTTGCCGTTGAACCAGGTCTGCGCGCGCACCATGAGGTCGCCGTCGAGCAGGCCACCGATACAGACCAGCACGATCGCGCTGTGCGCTGCCAGGTAACCGATCTTGTTGGCCGCCCCCGTTTTGGCCGCCACCATCCAGCCCTTGCCGGTGGGTGTCTCACGCGACTGCAGCTTGACCTTCCACCCCGAGCCCAACAAGGTCTGGCCGATCCGGTTGGCCGCCGCTTCCGGCGTTTCAGCCAGATCGCCCTCGGCCCGATGCGGAAACGCTTTCAGGCTTTGCTCGCGGATGTTCTCCTTGTAGGCCTTGAAGTCGGCAAAGATCTTGGGCGTGTTGCGGGCAATGCACAAGCTCGTGCTGACGACCAGGAACGCCAGGATCAGCAGAAACCACCAGGCGCTGTACACCGAGAACAAGCCGGCGCTGGCGAAAACATCGGCCCAGAAAGGCCCGAACTGGTTGACGTAATTGAGGAAGGGCTCGTGCTGCTTCACCACCGTGCCGATCACCGACGCGATACAGATCACGGTGAGCAGCGAGATGGCAAACCGCATCGACGACAGCAGCTCAACCACCTCGCTGACGAGCCGCGAGCCGGTGCGAATCTGCATGCCTTGGGTGGAAACAGTCATGGGGGCGTGGCGAAAAGAACGGTGCAACAAAAAGGGCGGCTCCGGTGGTCCCGGAACGCGCCCTGATGTGATGTGTTTTATGGCTGGCGGTTCACCGCCCGGCGGGTTTATTGCATTGTGCCGATGAATATCAACACTGGCTTATATCCCGGCCCATGACCAAGGGTATGAGGCCGACCGCCAAGCCCTTCAACGCAGGCCGGCGATGTAGTCCGATACCGCCTGGATTTCACGGTCGTTCATCTTGGCAGCGACACCCATCATCTGCGCGTTGTTCTTGCGGGTGCCGTTGCGGAAGTGCTCCAGCTGCGTCTTGGTGTACTCGGCGTGTTGTCCCGCCAAGCGAGGATATTGAGCAGGAATGCCTGCACCGTTGGGGCTGTGGCAGCCAGCGCAAGCTGCGATCTGGCGATCGGCGATACCGCCACGGTAGATGCGTTCGCCCAGGCGCACCAGGTCCTTGTCGGTCGCAGCGCCACCCTTGGCCTTCTGATCGGCCAGCCAGTAGGCGATGTTGCGCATGTCGGCGTCCGACAAGGTCGAGGCAAAGCCCTTCATGATCGCGTTGTCGCGCTTGCCCGACTTGAACTCCTGCAACTGCTTGACCAGGTACTCAGGGTGCTGCTGGGCCAGCTTGGGATTCGCCGGGGTGCTGGAGTTGCCGTCCGCCGCATGGCAAGCCACGCAAGCCTGACCGAATATGGCGCCGCCCTTGGCCAGGTCAGGCTTGACCGATTGCGCCTGGGCGCTGAACGACAAGGCTGCAGCAGCAGCGGCGCAAAGGAAGGAAACAGGCAATTTCATGACGGGGCGGGCGTCGGTTGCGACGGGTTCGGTTTGTGGGAATTCTCGGTTTGTCTGGACAAAGCCAATCGATTTTACAATGTCCCACCGGGAAAACCCCCAAATGACCCACCGCCCCACTCCAGCCCCCACGAACGCTTCGCCGTCTCAAGACGCCCCGGGCCTCAAAGCCCCGACACCCCGAGCTGGAAACATCATCGACTCCCTCAAGCCCGATCCCAAGATCGCCCACGGCTGGCTGCACACCGCCCGGTTCCTCACGACCGCCCCGCAGCTGGAGCACCTGCCCCCCCTGGACGTGCCCGAGGTCGCCTTTGTGGGGCGCTCCAACGCCGGCAAGTCCACCTGCATCAACACACTGACGCAGCAAAAACGCCTGGCCTTCGCATCCAAAACGCCCGGTCGCACGCAGAGCATCAACCTGTTTTCGCTTGGCAAGCAAGGCGTGACCGACGCGGTACTGGCCGATCTGCCAGGCTACGGGTACGCCGCCGTGCCGCGCGAGGCCAAGCTGCGCTGGCAGCGCGTGATGGGCAACTACCTGCTCACCCGCGAAAACCTCAAGGGTGTCGTGCTCCTGATCGACCCCCGCCTCGGGCTGACCGAGCTCGACGAAATCCTGCTGGAAGTGATTCGGCCGCGGGTCGAGGAAGGGCTGAAGTTCCTGGTGCTGCTCACCAAGTCCGACAAGCTCAACCACGCCGAAGCCCAAAAGGCGCTGTCGATTGCGCGACTGCAATCGGGCGGCGGCGAAGCGAGACTGTTTTCTGCCTTGAAGAAAAAAGGGGTGGACGAAGTGGCCATGCTGCTGTGGCAGTGGACCCACGGCGCCGGAGCAACGGCCCAAGCCCCGCAGCCCCTTCCCGAAGACGAACCGCCCGCACTGGACTGAAGCCCGTGTGGGCCCACAGCACATGCCCACATGATCCAGACCTTCCTGCAGACACTGCCGCACGGCATCACGTTGAGTTGCCGCGCCACGGGCACACCTGGCGCACCGGTGCTGCTGTTCCTTCATGGCTTCCCGGAAGCCGCGTTCGTCTGGGACGAACTGCTTGAACACTTTGCACAACCCGAACACGGCGGCTTCCGGTGCATCGCGCCCAACCTGCGCGGGTTCGAGCGATCCAGCGCGCCCGCCGACGTCAGCGCCTATCGCGCCAAGCCGCTGCTGCAAGACCTGGAAGCGCTGATCGACGCCGTCTCAGCGGACAGCCCTACCCCGGGCCAACTGGCGGCGCTGGTGGCACACGACTGGGGCGGCGCACTGGCCTGGGGTCTGGCGGCGCAGCGCCCGGCGCTGATGCAACGCCTGGTGATCGTCAACGCGCCGCACCCCGCCACCTTCCAGCGCGAGCTCGCGCACTCGCAAGAGCAGCAAGCGGCGAGCGCCTACATGAACTTTCTGGCGCGCCCGGATGCCCCTACGCTGCTGGCCGAGAACGATTTCGCGCGCCTCTGGCCTTTCTTCACCCACATGGCGGCCGACAGCGGACCCGCTGCCTGGCTGAACGACACCATGCGCGATCGCTACCGAGCCGTGTGGAACCAAGGCCTCAACGGGCCCTGTGCGTACTACGCCGCTTCGCCCCTGCGCCCGCCGACGGCGGATGACCCTGGTGCGGCCGCGGTACAAGTGCCGCGGGACAAGGCAACGGTCACTGCGCCGACGCTGGTGATCTGGGGCCTGGGAGACACCGCGCTGCCCGAAGCGCTGCTGGATGGCCTGGATGCGTTTGTGAAAGATCTGCGCATCGAGCGCGTGCCGGGCGCCACGCACTGGATCGTGCACGAACAGCCCGCGCGCCTGGCCGAACTGATCGGGCGCTTCATCGCGCCCTGACGCGGCTCAGAGGTCCGCGTAAAAAGACGGCTCGCTCCCGGGTCGTGTCTTGAAACGCTTGTGTACCCAGTAGTACTGCTCCGGTGCACGGCGGATGAAGCCTTCCAGATAGCGGTTCATCTCGGCGGTGTCTGCCTCGGGATCGTCGGTGGGATAGTCGGCCCACGGGGACATCACCGTCACCTCGTAGCCATCGCGCGTGAGCCGGCTCACCACCGGCACGACGCGCGCACGCCCCAATCGCGCCAGGCGCGACAGCGACATGAGGGTGGCCGTCTGCACGCCGAAGAAAGGCACGAAAGCCGCGTCGCGCATGCCATGGTCCATGTCGGGCAGCAGATACAGCGGCAGGCCCTGGCGCATGGCCGCCACCAGCGGCTTGATGCCCTGGCGCTTGCCCACCACGTGGGGGTTGCCAAAACGTTGCCGACCCTGCGCCATCCACCGGTCCACGTCGGCATTGAGCTGTTCGGCATACAGGCCGCAGAAGCGGCGCTCAAGGTGCGCTGTCAGCGCGATCCAGCCCGCGTCCATGCCCACGAAATGCGGGGCAAAAATGACCGTGGGCTCGTTGCCCTCAAGCGCCTTCAGGTCGCCTGTGAGCTTCAAGCGCCGCTGCACGGTGGCCAGCGGCGCTTCCCAGAGCCAGCCGCGGTCCAGCCAGGCCTGGGCGAAATAGACAAAGTGCTGGCGCACCGCCTGGCGTTGCTCGGTCTCGCTGCTTTGCGGGAAGCACAGCGCCCAGTTGATGCGGGCGATGCGCCGGCGACGGGCCGCCAGCACATGGAGCACCTGCCCGAGGCACCAACCCAGCGCCCTCACCCAGCGCAGCGGCAGCCGGGCGAGCAGGCGCATGAACGCCACCCCGAGGCGGTTGGCGAGGTTGCCGCGAGGCAGTTCGAGCTCGGGAGGCAATGAGGACATCAGCGGGGGCGTGGCGCCGAACCGCGCGGCGCCTTGTATCGGTCGTAGGACCAGAGGTACTGGGCGGGGCATTCTCGCACCAGCGACTCCATCGCCCGGTTGATCTGCGTCGCGGCCAGCGCCGCGTCACTCGACAGCGGGCCACCATTGAGCTTGTCGAAGGGAAGCACATGCACGCGATAGCCCCGACCCCAGCCCAGACGTTCGCCCCAGCTGAGCAGGATCGTCACTTGGCCCGCCTGCGCCAGCCGCGCCGACAAGGTCATGGTGTAGGCCTCGCGCCCAAAGAATGGCGCCCACACGCCTTGGCCGTCCGGCGGCACCTGGTCGGGCAACAACCCCACCGCCTGCCCCGCCTTGAGGGCCTTGATGAGTTGCTTGACGCCAGCGAGCGTGGTGGGTGCTGCAAACAGCCCGGGGCGGCCTCGCGCTCCGGCCACCAGATCGCGCAACCAGGGCTTTCGCGCCGGGCGAAACAGCACGGTCATGGGGTGCGCTGCACCAAAACGCCGCGCATAGGCCTGCGCGGTGATCTCGAAGCAGCCCAGATGCGGCGTGAGGAACAGGACCCCGGCACCTTGCGACTGCGTGGCCTCGATGTGCTCCGCCCCCGACCACACCACCGGCACGGGCCGACCCAGCCACAAGCGGGGCAGTTCCGCCACCAGCTTGCCCGACTCCCCCACCGAGGCCAACGCCACACGGCGCGAGACGCCGGCCTGCTGCGCGTGCGCAAACAGGCGGCGACGGTAGCGCCCCGACAGCAAAAAACTCAGCCAGCCCAGTCCCCAGCCCAGCGCGTGCAGGACGGACAACGGCAGCCAGCTCAGCGCACGGAAGAGGCAATGAATCAGCAGGGCCACGGGTGGGAGGGAAAAGGACGCGCGGGGAGTTGAACTAAAATCCCGCCATCGCCGAGTTATCGAACTAATTGCGGGGCGACTCACAAATTCCGCTAAAGCGTTCGCCGAACTCTGACAGACCGGCAACGCCGATCAACCAACTTGGAGTTTAACCATGGCGAACGACTTTCTTTTCACCTCCGAATCTGTCTCTGAAGGCCACCCCGACAAGGTCGCCGACCAGATTTCCGACGCGATTCTCGACGCGATCTTCACCCAGGACCCGCGCAGCCGCGTGGCTGCTGAAACCCTGTGCAACACCGGCTTGGTGGTGCTGGCCGGTGAGATCACCACCAACGCGCATGTGGACTACATCCAGGTGGCCCGCGACACCTTGAAGCGCATCGGCTACGACAACACCGAATACGGCATCGACTACAAGGGCTGCGCCGTCATGGTCTGCTACGACAAGCAGTCCAACGACATCGCCCAGGGCGTGGACCACGCGTCCGACGACCACCTGAACACCGGCGCCGGCGACCAGGGCCTGATGTTCGGCTACGCCTGCGACGAGACGCCCGAGCTCATGCCCGCGCCCATCTATTACGCGCACCGCCTTGTGGAGCGCCAGGCCCAGCTGCGCAAAGACGGCCGCCTGCCCTTCCTGCGCCCGGACGCCAAGAGCCAGGTGACCATGCGCTACGTGGACGGCAAGCCCCACAGCATCGACACCGTGGTGCTCTCCACCCAGCATTCGCCCGACCAGAGCGAGACCTCCACCAAGATGAAGGCATCGTTCAACGAAGCCATCATCGAGGAGATCATCAAGCCGGTGCTGCCCAAGGAATGGCTCAAGGACACGAAGTACCTGATCAACCCGACCGGCCGCTTCGTCATCGGTGGCCCGCAGGGTGACTGTGGCCTCACCGGCCGCAAGATCATCGTCGACACCTACGGCGGCGCATGCCCGCACGGTGGCGGTGCATTCTCTGGCAAAGACCCCTCAAAGGTGGACCGCTCGGCCGCCTACGCCGCACGCTACGTGGCCAAAAACGTGGTGGCCGCCGGCCTGGCCAAGCAGTGTCAGGTGCAGGTGGCCTACGCCATTGGCGTTGCCCGGCCGATGAACATCACTGTCTACACCGAAGGCACTGGCGTGATCCCGGACGACCAGCTCTCCGCGCTGGTGGCCGAGCACTTCGACCTGCGCCCCAAGGGCATCATCCAGATGCTGGACCTGCTGCGTCCGATTTATTCGAAGACGGCGGCCTACGGCCACTTTGGCCGCGAAGAGCCCGAGTTCACGTGGGAGCGCACCGACAAGGCCGCGGCCCTGCGCAAAGCCGCCGGACTGTAAATAGTCACAGAAAAAACCGCCCAAGCCCCAAGGCGCAAGCCCTGGGGCTTTTTTTGCGCACTTTTTTCTGACAGAAAGCGTGGGGCCACCGGTCGTAACAATTTGAATTTTCCGCAGCTGCGTCCGATATGGGAGTACAAGCCGTTTTTCTGGCTTGCACTGCAACGACCCCGGAGCCCTGAACCATGGACACCTCGATCTGCCCCGATG
The DNA here is from genome assembly GCF_019264445.1 of Hydrogenophaga sp. Classification (GTDB taxonomy): domain Bacteria; phylum Pseudomonadota; class Gammaproteobacteria; order Burkholderiales; family Burkholderiaceae_C; genus Hydrogenophaga. The sequence continues at coordinate 30,058 of NZ_JAHVAB010000076.1, read as the reverse complement.
GGATGGACGCGCCTGAGCAGCAGCAGCGGCTCGAGCAGTTACTGGCCCTGCGGACGCAAGAACTTCAGGCCGCGCTGGACAGCGCTCGATCCCTGTGCGACCAGGCCACCTGTGGCCTGCTCACGTTTGATGCAGCGCAGCGCTGCGTCCACCTCAATCAGACCTTGCACAACTGGCTGGGCCACGGCGCGGCAGGCGCGCACCTCAATGGCTTGGTGACGCCTCGCTCGCGCGAAGCACTGACTGCCCATGTGGAATCGCTGTGCCGGATCGGTCACGCCGAGCCGGTCGTGCTCGACTGGATGCGTGTGGACGGCAGCGTCTTCCGCGCCCAACTCGCATCCACCCCGGTGTTCGATGCCGAGGGGCACTTCATGCACGGCAGTGCGGTGATCACCCAGAGCGATGAGGCGACCACCCAGGCGCAGGACGGGCTGCTGCGCAGCATCACCGACCGCATTCCTGCGCGTCTGGCGTACTACGACAAAAACCTGATCTGCCGCTTTGCCAACCAGGCCCACGCCAGCCGCTACGGAAAGACGCCTGCCGAGATGGTCGGCTCGCCGCTCAGCCAGGTGGTGCGGCCTGAAATCCTGCCCGACATCCTGCCGCGCGTGGCGCAGGCGCTCTCAGGCCAGACGCAAACCTTTGAAGCCGAACGCGTGGGCGCCGATGGTCTTCGCAACTACTTCGAGATCCACTACATCCCCGATTTCCGGGATGGCGCAGTCGAGGGCATCTTCATCGAGCTGCACGACATCAGCGAGCGCCGCCGCACCGAAGAGTTCGTGCTGCACGCCAACCGCGATCTTGAAGAGCGCGTGCGCGACCGATCCGCCGAACTGTTCGCCAGCGAGCAGCGGTACCGGCTGATGGTGGACGCCATCCAGGACTACTGCATCTACTTCGTCGACGAGAACGGCGGCATCACCGAGTGGACCGAGAGCGCCCAGCGCCTGCATGGGCACAGCCGCTCGCAGATCATGGGCCGCTCTTACGAAGTGCTGCTGGCGGCCGACAACGCTGGCGAGGACGAGGTCGACCCAGGGCAGGTGCTGCGCCTGGCCAAAGCCCACGGGCAATGGGAAACGCGCGGCTGGCGGCTGCGCGAGGATGGCTCGCGTTTCTGGGCGCACACGGTGCTGACCGCGCTGCGCAACGAAGCCGGTGAGCTGCAGGGGCTCTCCAGCATCACACGCGACATGACGGCGGCCAAGAGCCTGGAAGACGTCATGAACGACCTCAACCGTGAGCTGGAGAAGCGCGTGGCCGAGCGCACGCAACAGCTCGTGGCGGCCAACAAGGACCTGGACGTGTTCTCGCACATGGTCTCGCACGACCTTCGTGCGCCGCTGCGACACATCGCCAGCTTCGTCAGCCTGCTGCAGGAGCAGATGGGCGAATCGACCGACGCACTGGCGCTGCAGTACCAGAACTCGATCGCCAAGGCATCCAAGCGCATGAGCCTGATGATCGAAGGCCTGCTGGAATACGCGCGGCTGGGCCGGGTCGCGATCGAGACGCAGCCGGTGCCCATCTCGCAGCTGGTGCAGGGGGTGATTGCGCACCTCAAGCAGGAAAATCCGGACCGCCGCATCGAGTGGGTGATCGAGAACGACCTGCCCGTGGTGCGCGGCGATGCCATGCTGCTCGCGCAGGCCCTGGGCAACCTGCTGGGCAATTCCGTGAAGTACACCCGCCCGCGCGACGTGGCACGCATCGAGCTGGGCTGGAAGGTCAACCCGGTCGGCGGACGCACGTTCTTCATCGCCGACAACGGCGTGGGCTTTGACCTGGAAAAGGCGCACAACCTGTTCGTGATGTTCCAGCGCCAGCACCACTCGATGGACTTCGAAGGCACGGGCACCGGCCTGGCGCTGTCGCAGCGCATCATCGAGCGCCATGGCGGGCGCATCTGGGCAGAGACCGCGCCTGGCGAGGGCTGCACGTTCTATTTCACGCTGCCCTTCGATGGCATGGAGCCGGAGATGACCTTCTCCGAATCGTCGATGGCAGAGCTCTCGCTCTAACGCATGTGCCCGTGATAATCGGGCGGTGAACACCACCCGCCCGATTTCCACCACGCTGTTCTCGCTGCAAGGCCGCGTGGCCCTGGTCACTGGTGCGGGCCGGGGTCTGGGTCTCGCGATGGCCACGGCACTGGCCGCTCACGGTGCCACGGTCTGGCTCAACGGCCGCGACGCAAGTGCCTTGCAGGACGCCGCAGACACAGTGAGCCAGGCAGGAAGGGACGCCGCGGGCTGCGCGCATGCCCTCGCCTTTGACGTGACCGACGAAGCCGCCGCCAGCGCTGCCGTCGGCCATGTGCTGGCCCAGAGCGGACGGCTCGACATCCTGATCAACAACGTCGGCCAACGCCGGCGCCAGGCGCTGGATGATTTGCCGGCCCAGGCCCTGCGCGAGCTGCTGGAGTCGAACCTGGTCTCGGCCTGGCACCTGTGCCGCGAGGCGGCTCGCCCGATGCGCGAGCAAGGCTTTGGCCGCATCATCAATGTCACGTCCATCGCCGGGCCCATCGCGCGCGCAGGCGATGCCGCGTACACCACAGGCAAGGGGGCGCTGGAGGCGCTCACCCGTGCGCTGGCGGCCGAACTCGGCGCTCAGGGCATCAACGTCAATGCCATTGCACCGGGCTATTTCGCCACCGAAGCCAACGCAGGCATGGTGGAAGACCCGGCCACCACACAGTGGCTCACCCGGCGCAGCTCACTGGGCCGCTGGGGGCAACCCGACGAGATCGGTGGCGCTGCGGTGTTTCTGGCGTCATCCGCCGCGAGCTACGTCACCGGGCAGGTGCTGGTGGTCGATGGGGGCTACTTGGCCCACTTCTGAGCGGCGGGCAGTTCGACGCTGCCCTCCTCCGGCTGTGGCGAGTTCGTTGCCGGTGAGAGGTGTTGCACCACCTTGCGCGGATCGCTCACCATCCGATCCAGCGCAGCGCCCATGTGCGTGACGAGGTGGTCGTCGTCGACCCCGGCCATGGTGTCATCGGGCAAGGCCATCGACACCAGCCGGAAACGCAAGGCGACGTCAGCGGGCAACGCCGGGATGCGCTCCAGCCCCCTGGCCACGATGTGCTGCGCCAGCCGCTTGAGCTCATCGTCGGCGAGCGGGCCCTCAACGAGCACCACAAAACGCGCTTCAGCAATGCGGCACACGGTGTCCACATCGCGCACCACGGCAGACAGGCGGGAAGCAGCCACCACCAGCGCACGATCGCCCGCTTCGCGCCCCTCGCGCGACACGATGTCCGCGTGGTTGGCCAGGTCCACCAGCACCAGCCCGCAGCGATGCCCGTACCGCCGCGCGCGGCGCAACGCATCGCGCAAACGCAGCGTGAGCACGGGCACCACCGTCAGACCTGTCAGCGGGTCGGTGCTTTCAATGGCACGCAGGCGCGCCCGGTTCTCGTTGAATTCCTTCGCACGGCGGTGGAGGATGTAGAGCAGCAAAGGGATCTCGATGGCCGAACCGATCAGCACCGCGTACTGCGTCGCCCAGCCATCGGGCAGCCAGCCGGCGCTGCGCAAGGCGGGAAACGGATAGCTCAGGTGCACGGGCAGGAAACCAATGGCCATCCAGCCGGCGTACTTTTCTCCCAGACGCCACGTCCACACGCACAGGCCAAAACTGAGCAGCACCGACAGCAGGCCATACAGATTGAGCACCACGAAGACGGCCTGGTTCTGCAGCCAGAGGTAGAGCGCTGGAAACACCAGACCGAACAACGACCAGACCAGCACGAACCGGTCCACGCGCTGGTGGTACCTCGACACCGCACAGACTTCGCGAACGAACCAGATGCCGGAGGCCGTCAGCCACAGCATGAACAACGCGGGTGCGGCATCGTTCCAGCGCGCGTGATCCGGCCAGAAAAACAGCCCCCCGATGCCGGTGAATGAGGCCTGGAAGCCCAGCATGCAGATCACGTAGGCGCAATAGGCCACGAAGGCGCGGTCGGCGTACAAGCGCGCGTGCACCCACGCCAGAAAAAGCACGAGCAAGCCAAACCCCAGGTAACCGCCCACCATCAGAAAAGTCCAGGAGCGCATCTCGAGCAAGCGCTCCTCGGTCATGAGCAGCAGGCGCGGGCTCAGCGAGGCCGGCCGGTTTTCCAGTCGCAGCCAGACAGGGGCCCCCGCCTGGGGCGCGAGGGCAAACACGGGCGTCTGGTCCGGGTGGTCCCACTGCGACACCGGCAATCGATCTCCGGCCTCCTGCTTCTGCCACTGCCCATCAGGCCCCAGGGTGTGCAGCGTCGCCCGGTTGGCAAACGCTGCGGCACTGAGCATCAGGTACCAGCGGTGTCCGGGATCGAGCGAAGGTGGTTCCACGCGCAGCCACAAGGCCGCACCATCGAGCCGGAAGGCGCGGTAGTGCTCCATGGGCTGCAAGGCGGTGGCGGGCAGCGAAACCACCTCGTCCACGGTGGCCTGACCCGTGGCGTCCACCCAAAAAGCCGCCTGCAGCGTGACATCGACTTCAGGGGCAATCGCCGCCCTCGCCAGGCCCGGCACAGAGGCCTGGGCGACGCCACACAGCAGCACGGCACAAGCCAGCCATCGGCGAAACACCGCTCGGTATGAAGGAAAAACAGCACGGGAGGATCGGTCCATCCCGTGATCGTAAATGTTTGTGACATACACCCCGGGGGTATTCCTGTCAGGTCCGCGCTTTTGGCAAATAAACCCCGGGCTGCCTTGAAAACCCCCTGCGGCACCCTTATCATTAGCACTCGCTGGAGTTGAGTGCTAACACCCAATCCCAAGTCGATCAGCGGCAAGCGCTGGCCCTGCGGGTCCGCTTCACCGTTCTGAACAACCCCATCTGTTTCATACCCAGGAGATGCAATGAACCTTCGTCCTCTCGCCGATCGCGTGATCGTCAAACGCATTGACAGCGAAACCAAGACCGCCTCCGGCATCGTCATCCCTGACGCCGCCGCCGAAAAGCCTGACCAGGGCGAAGTCCTGGCGGTCGGTCCCGGCAAGAAAAACGACAAAGGCGAACTGTCCGCCATGAACGTCAAGGTCGGTGACCGCGTTCTGTTCGGCAAGTACAGCGGCCAGACCGTCAAGGTCGCTGGCGACGAACTGCTGGTCATGAAGGAAGACGACCTGTTCGCAGTTGTCGAATCCAAGTGATTTTGCGGGACTGACCGACCGACGCGCAGCGCGCCCGGCCGCTCCATCCCGAACTGATTAACTTTTTAATATTCCGGAGAAATCAACATGGCAGCAAAAGACGTCATTTTCGGCGGCGAAGCCCGCGCACGCATGGTTGAAGGCGTGAACATCCTGGCCAACGCGGTCAAGGTCACCCTGGGCCCCAAGGGTCGCAACGTGGTGCTCGAGCGCTCTTTCGGCGCCCCCACCGTGACCAAGGACGGTGTGTCCGTGGCCAAGGAAATCGAACTGAAGGACAAGCTCCAGAACATGGGCGCCCAGATGGTCAAGGAAGTCGCTTCCAAGACCTCCGACAACGCCGGTGACGGCACCACCACCGCTACCGTGCTGGCCCAGGCCATCGTGCGCGAAGGCATGAAGTACGTGGCCGCCGGCATGAACCCGATGGACCTCAAGCGCGGTATCGACAAGGCTGTGGAAGCCCTGATCGCCGAGCTGAAGAAGGCCTCCAAGGCCACCACCACCAGCAAGGAAATCGCCCAGGTGGGTTCCATCTCCGCCAACAGCGACTCCAGCATCGGCGAGATCATTGCCAATGCCATGGACAAGGTTGGCAAGGAAGGCGTGATCACCGTGGAAGACGGCAAGTCGCTGCAAAACGAACTCGACGTGGTCGAAGGCATGCAGTTCGACCGCGGCTACCTCTCGCCCTACTTCATCAACAACCCCGAGAAGCAATCGGCCCTGCTGGACAACCCCTTCGTGCTGCTGTACGACAAGAAGGTCTCCAACATCCGTGACCTGCTGCCCACGCTGGAGCAAGTCGCCAAGGCCGGCCGTCCGCTGCTGATCATTGCCGAAGACGTCGAAGGCGAAGCCCTGGCGACCTTGGTGGTGAACACCATCCGCGGCATCCTGAAGGTTGTGGCCGTGAAGGCACCTGGCTTCGGCGACCGCCGCAAGGCCATGCTGGAAGACATCGCCATCCTGACGGGCGGCAAGGTCATCGCTGAAGAAGTGGGCCTGACGCTGGAGAAGGTGACGCTGGCCGACCTGGGCCAGGCCAAGCGCGTGGAAATCGGCAAGGAAAACACCACCATCATCGACGGCGCTGGCGCTGCCGCTGACATCGAAGCCCGCGTGAAGCAAGTGCGCGTGCAGATCGAAGAAGCCACCAGCGACTACGACCGCGAGAAGCTGCAAGAGCGCGTGGCCAAGCTGGCCGGCGGTGTGGCCGTGATCAAGGTTGGCGCTGCCACCGAAGTCGAAATGAAGGAAAAGAAGGCCCGCGTGGAAGACGCCCTGCACGCCACCCGCGCTGCAGTGGAAGAAGGCATCGTGGCCGGTGGCGGCGTGGCACTGCTGCGCGCCCGCCAGGCTGCCGGCGCCATCAAGGGTGACAACGCTGACCAGGACGCCGGTATCAAGCTGGTGCTCAAGGCCATCGAAGCGCCCCTGCGCGAAATCGTGGCCAACGCCGGTGGCGAGCCATCGGTGGTGGTCAACGCCATCCTGGCCGGCAAGGGCAACTACGGCTTCAACGCCGCCAACGACACCTACGGCGACATGATCGAAATGGGTATCCTGGACCCCACCAAGGTGACCCGCACCGCGCTGCAGAACGCCGCTTCGGTGTCCAGCCTGATGCTGACGACCGAGTGCATGGTGGCCGAGTCCCCGAAGGATGACGCACCTGCCATGCCGGGTGGCGGCATGGGTGGCATGGGTGATATGGGCGGCATGGGCATGTAATTGCTCCGGCTCTCCTTGCCTGAGGGCCGATCGCCGCGTTGCATGGGCTTGCCGTAGCTCCGCTACTGTCAGCGCCCATGCGCCTTGCGCTAGGCCCTCATGCTGCGTCGGAATGCCTCTTGGCGTTCTGACAAAGCCCCAAAAACAAAAGCCCCGCGAGCGATCGCGGGGCTTTTGTTTTGGCTGCGGCCGATCTACTTCATCAAGGCTTCAAGCTTGATCGTGTCTGCCACGAAAGCGCGAATGCCCTCGGCCAGTTTCTCGGTCGCCATCGCGTCTTCGTTCAGCGCGAAGCGGAAGCTGGCTTCGTCGTGCGTCACGAAGGGGATGTCCATCGCTTTGGCCGCGCCTGCGTCGAGCGAGCGATCCAGCGGCGCTTCGCTGGCGGCGAGCTGGGCCAGCAGGTCCGGGCTGATGGTGAGCAGGTCGCAGCCGGCCAGTGCCGTGATCTGGCCCACGTTGCGAAAGCTGGCACCCATCACTTCGGTCGCGATGCCGTGCTTCTTGTAGAACTCATAAATGCTGCGCACCGAGCGCACGCCCGGGTCGTTGGCACCGGCCATGGCGGCCTCGTCCCAGCCGGCAACGGCGGACTTTTTGTACCAGTCGTAGATGCGGCCCACGAATGGCGAAATCAGCTGCACCTTGGCCTGCCCGCACGCCACCGCCTGAGCAAACGAGAACAACAGGGTGAGGTTCGTGTGAATGCCCTCGCGCTCCAGCCGCGCGGCCGCCTGAATGCCTTCCCAGGTGGAGGCGATCTTGATCAGCACGCGGTCCACGTGCACGCCTTCGCCTTGGTACAGCTCGATGATGCGGCGCGCGCGCGTGACCGTCGCTTCGGTGTCGAAACTGAGCCGCGCATCCACTTCGGTCGACACGCGCCCCGGGATGAGCCGCAGGATCTCGCACCCAAAACGCACCAGCAGCCGGTTGGTCACCTCGTCCAGCCCCTGCGCGCCGTAGCTCGCGACCGCGTCCTTCAGCAGGTGCGCGTACTCGGGCTTTTGCACCGCCTTGAGGATGAGCGACGGGTTGGTCGTCGCATCCTGCGGGGCGTAGGCCGCGATCTGGTTGAAGTCGCCGGTGTCGGCCACCACCGTGGTGAATTGTTTGAGGGCGTCGAGCTGGTTCATGGCTGGATTATCGGCCAGCTCGTGTAATAAAATTTCACGATTCCGTCCATCGATGTAACCGAGGGCTCGCGCCATGCTTGACCGGATCAAAGCCTCCATGCCCTCGCTGGCACCTGCCGAGCAGCGCGTGGCCAAGCTCGTGCTGCTCGACCCGCGCACCTTCGCCAGCCTGCCGGTGACCGAACTGGCCGACCGTGCCCATGTGAGCAAGCCCACGGTGGTGCGCTTCTGCCGCAGCATGGGCTACGACGGTCTGTCGGACTTCAAGCTCAAGCTCGCCGGCACCGTGAGCGAAGGCGTGCCGTTCATCCACCGCAGCGTGGACATGGACGACAAGACCGGCGACGTGCTGGTCAAGGTGATCGACAACACGGTGGCGGCGTTCCTGAAGTACCGCAACGACGCCTCCAGCCATGCGATCGAGAAGGCAGTCGATGCGCTGGTGGCCACGTACAAGAACCGCGGCCGCATCGAGTTCTACGGCGCGGGCAACTCGGGCATCGTGGCGCAGGACGCGCAGCACAAGTTCTTTCGCCTGGGCATCAACGCCATTGCCTACAGCGACGGCCACATGCAGGTGATGAGCGCATCGCTGCTCGGGCCGGGCGACTGCCTGGTGATCATTTCCAATTCGGGCCGCACACGCGACTTGATGGACGCAGCCGACATTGCCCGCAAGCACGGCGCGACGGTGATCACCATCACCACCAGCGGCACACCGCTGGCGCAGAGCGGCCACATTCACCTGTCGGCCGACCACCCGGAGGGCTACGACCGCTACAGCCCCATGACCTCTCGCCTGATGCACCTGATGGTCATCGACATTGTGGCGACCTGCCTGGCGCTGCGCATCGGCGGCACGAAGCTGCAGCCCTTGCTCAAGGAAATGAAGAACAACCTCAAGAGCAAGCGCTACGCCTGAAGGCGCGCGCCACCGCTCAGATGCGTCCTTCCTGCACCGCGTGGCAGGCAATTCGGATACCACCCAGCGTCAACAGCTCGGGCCGCTCGTTGCGGCAGCGGTCGTTGGCGTGCGGGCAACGCGGGTTGAACGCGCAACCACTGGGTGGGTTCAGCGGATTGGGCACCTCGCCAGACACCGGTGTGCGGGCACGCCCGGTGTCGTGCATCTTGGGAATGGCATCCAGCAGCATGCGCGTATAGGGGTGGCGCGGGCTGTCAAACAGCGTGTGCTTGGGCGCCAGCTCCACCAGCCGACCGAGGTACATCACCCCCACCTGATCGCTGACGTGGCGCACCACGGCCAGGTTGTGGCTGATGAACAGGTAGGTCAGACCGCGCTCGCGCTGCAGGTCTTTCATGATGTTGAGCACCTGCGCCTGCACGCTGACGTCCAGCGCGGAGGTGGGCTCGTCGCATACCAGAAACTCGGGCTGGGTCGCCAGCGCGCGCGCGATGGAAATGCGCTGGCGCTGGCCGCCCGAGAACTGGTGCGGGTACTTCACACGGTCCAGGGGCGACAAGCCCACCGACTTCAGCAACTCATCGACCCGCGCGCGCAAGGCCGCAGGGTCGGTCTCGATCTCGTGTTCGCGCAGCGGCTCGGCAATGATGTCTTCCACCCGCCAGCGGGGATTCAGGCTGGCGTAGGGATCCTGAAAAATCATCTGGATCCGGCGGCGCAGCTTGCGGCCTTCAGGGGTTTTGAAGGCCGCGTGCGCGTCCTGCCCGTCAAACTCGAAGCCCCCGCGTGTGGGCTCATACAAACCGACCAGCAGGCGTGCCACCGTGCTCTTGCCGCAGCCGGACTCACCCACCAGCGCCAGCGTCTGGCCGCGCGGAATGTCGAAGGACACGCCGTCGACCGCGCGCAGCAGCTGGCGCGGCTGGCGCTCGATGACACGGTTGAGCCACGGTGCGGACACGTCAAAAGTCTTGGCCAGATCGGTGGCACGCACCAACGGTGACGCGTTGGCGGCCTCGGTGGTGGCAGCAGACACGGCAGCGCGGGTCTCGGCCGTGCGAGCTTGGGCAGTGTTTTCGGTCATCTCGGCGCTCATGCGGCCACCGCCTTCCCGCCAGCGTGCAACCAGCAAGCAGCGCGCGTGGCGCCGGCGGTCAGGAGATCGGGCCGGTCCACATGGCAGCGGTCAAACACCTTCTCGCAGCGCGGGTTGTAGGCGCAGCCACGGGGAATGGCGTTGAGCCGCGGCATGGCGCCGTCAATCTGGTGCAGACGCTCGCGGTCCTGGCTCATGTCGGGAATACAGGCCATCAGACCTGCGGTGTAGGGATGAGAAGGCTGGTTGATCACTTCATGCACCGGGCCGATTTCGGCGATGCGCCCGGCGTACATCACCGCCACGCGGTCGCAGGTCTCGGCGATCACACCCATGTCGTGGGTGATCAGCATCACCGCAGCGCCCCGCTGTTTGCAGATGGTCTTGAGCAGCGTGATGATCTGCGCCTGGATCGACACATCCAGCGCCGTGGTGGGTTCGTCGGCCACGATCAATTGCGGCTCAGCGGCCAGCGCCAGCGCAATGACGACGCGCTGGCGCATGCCGCCGGAGAACTGGTGCGGGAAGTGGTCGATGCGCTGTTCGGCGGCCGGAATGCCGGTGTCCTTGAGCAGCTCGATCGCCCGATGGCGCGCCTCGGCGTGGCTCACCGGCAGGTGGGTGGTGATGGTTTCGATCAGCTGGCGCCCCACCGAATACAGCGGGTTGAGCGAGGTGAGCGGGTCCTGGAAGATCGCACCGATCTTGCGGCCCCGCACCTTGCGCATCTGGTCGTAAGGCAGGTTGTCGATGCGCTGGCCTTGCAGCAGGATCTCGCCCGATGCCACACGTCCCGGCGGCTCCAGCAGGCCGATGATGGATGCGCCCGTGAGCGACTTGCCCGCGCCGGACTCGCCCACCACACCCAGGATTTCGCCCGGGGCAATGTCGAAGGAAATGTCGTCGAGCGCGCGCAGCGTGCCGCGGCGGCTGGGGAACTCGACCACCAGGTTTTTGACTTGTAGAAGGCTCATGTGAATTCAGCGCAGGCGCGGGTTGAGGGCATCGCGCAGCCAGTCGCCCAGCAGGTTCACGCTGAGTGCGATCAGCACCAGCATGGCGCCCGGGAAGATGGTGATCCACCACTCGCCGGAAAACAGGTAGTCGTTGCCCACGCGAATCAACGTGCCCAGCGACGGTGAGGTGGGCGGTGCGCCGACGCCGAGAAACGAGAGCGTGGCCTCGGTGATGATGGCCGTCGCCACCTGGATGGTGGCCAGCACCAGCACTGGCCCCATGACGTTGGGGAGCACATGGCTGCGCATGATGCGCAACGGTGCCACACCGGTCACGCGCGCGGCCTGCACGTATTCCTTGCTGCGCTCCACCAGCGTGGAGCCGCGCACCGTGCGCGCGTACTGCACCCAGCCCGTGAGCGTGATCGAGATGATCAGCACGCCAAACGCGAGGGTCTCATGGGCATTGGGAAACAGCGCGCGGCCCACACCCGCGATCAGCAGCGCGATGAGGATGGCGGGAAACGACAACATCACGTCGCACAGGCGCATGAGCACGCTGTCGATCCAGCCACCCAGAAAACCGGCCAGCAAACCGAAGGTGACGCCAATCACCACCGACAGCACCACCGACGCCAGCCCCACGGCGAGCGAGATGCGCGCGCCGTACATCAGGGCAGACAGGATGTCGCGGCCCTGGTCGTCGGTACCGAGCAGGAACCGGCTGGTGCCTTCAGCGCTCCACGCGGGCGGCAAGCGCGCATTGGAGAGTTCGAGCGTGGCGAGATCGAAAGGGTTGTGCGGGGCGACCCAGGGCGCGAACACCGCACAGAAGATGCAGATGAACGCAATCACCGCCGCCACGATGGCGGTGGGCGAAGTCCGGAAGCTGTGGCCGACATCGCTGTCGAGCCCTCTTTTGATGAGGCTGATCACGTGGGGAACCTGTATGGAAACGGGGTCGCCGCAAGGCTTGTGGCCCTGCGGCGACCGGGTGCGCTTACTTCGCGGGCTTCACAGACATGAAGCGAAACGGCATGAAGTTGTCGGCCAGCTGCACCAGCTCGACGTTGTTGGCCACACCCCAGGCCAAAGCCTGCTGATGCAGCGGAAGGTGACCGATGTCATCCGCATGCAGCTTGAAGGCCTCCTTGATCAAGGCATCGCGCTTGGTCTTGTCCGTCTCGGACTGGATCTGCACCGTCAGCTCGTCCACCTTGGGGTTGCAGTACGCGCCCAGGTTGAACTGGCCGCTGCCCTTGTCGTCCACACACCGCACCAGCGCGTTGAGGGCGTTGTGCGAGTCGTAGGTGCCAGGCGTCCAACCCAGCATGTAGAAACTGGTGTCGCGGCGCAAGACCTTGGGGAAGTAGGTGCCCTTGGTCTCGGCCTGCAGGTTGATCTTCACGCCCACGCGCGCCAAACTGGCCGCCACCGCCTGGCAAATGGCGCCGTCGTTCACGTAGCGGTCATTGGGGCAGTTCATCGACACCTCGAAGCCATTCGGGTAGCCGGCGTCGGCCAGCAGCTTCTTGGCCGCTTCGGGGTCGTACGGCAGACGCGTGTTCATCGCGTTGTCAAAGCCGTTGATGCCCGGGCCCACCAGCAGCGCGGTGGGCTTTGAAGCGCCTCGCATCACTGTGCGCTGGATGCCGTTGATGTCGATGGCCTGGTAGAAGGCCTGGCGCACGCGCTTGTCCTTGAACGGGTTCTTGCCCTTGACGTTGGAATACAGCAGCTCGTCGCGCTTCTGGTCCATGCCCAGGAAGATGGTGCGCAGCTCCGGGCCCTGGATCACCTTGCTCTTGCCGCTGCCGTTGACGCGCGCCACATCCTGCAGCGGCACGGGCTCGATCACGTCCACCTGCCCGGAAAGCAAGGCGGCCACACGGGTGGAGTCGTTGCCGATGGGCGTGTACTCCACATTGAGCACATTGCCTTCGATCTTGCCCCAGTAGTTGCCGTTGCGGACGAAGCTGGTCTTGATGTTGGGCTGGCGCTCGCGCAGGCGGAACGGGCCGGTGCCGTTGGCGCGGAAAGACGCCGCGTTCTCGATGCCCTTGCGGCGGTCCACAGGGCGCGTGGCCTGGTTGTCCTCCGACCACTTCTTGTTCATGATGAACAGCAGCGACAGCACGTCGGGCAGGATGGGGAACGGGCCCTTGGTCTCGATGTCGACGGTGAAGTCGTTGACCTTGCGCACTTCCTTCACGTCGTTGGTGTAGCTCTTCATGTCGGAGCCGTCGCCCGATGCACGCGCAAAGGTGAACAGCACGTCGTCGGCCGTGAAGGGCGCGCCATCGTGAAACTTCACGCCCTTGCGCAGTTCGAAGCGCCACACGCTGGGCGACGTCTGTTTCCAGCTCGTGGCCAGTGCCGGCACCAGCTTCAGGTTCTGGTCACGGCCCACCAGCGGCTCGTACACGTTGTTGGTCACGCTGAGCTGCAGCGACTCATTGAGCGAATGCGGGTCCATCGACAGGGCATCGCCCTGGTTGCCGATGCGGATCGTCTGCGCCGAGGCGGCGCCCATGGCGACCAGCGCGGTCGAGACCAGGGTGGTCGTCAGTGCGGTCCTGAAATTCATGCTTCGCTCCTTGATGGGGTTGTGGTTGTTGACTGGCTTTTGATCTGGGCTGGCGCCGAATCCACCAGCGGCATGCCTTGCTCCACCAGACTGGCATGCAGGGCTGCGCCGAGTGGCAGCACCTCGTCGTTGAAGTCGTACCGGCTGTTGTGCAGGAAGCAGCTGCCCACGCCGTTTTCAGCGCCTTGGCCCAGCCGCAGGTAAGCACCGGGCTTGACCTGCAGCATGAAAGAGAAATCTTCCGCCCCCATGCTCGGGTCCATGTTGCGGTCCACGTGCTCGTGGCCCACCAGCTTCTGCGCGACATCGGCCGCGAAGCCCGCCTCGTCCGGGGTGTTGATGGTGGCCGGATAAATGCGTTCGTAGTTCACGTGCGCCGTGGCACCCAGGCCCAGCGCCACGCCGGAGCAGACCTCCTGCAGCCGCCGCTCCACCATGGCCTGCACCTCGGGGTTGAATGTGCGCACCGTCCCCACGAGCGTGGCCTTGCCGGGCATCACGCTGAAAGCGCCCAGGTCGCCCGCCTGCATCGCACAAATGCTGATCACGGCGCTGTCGATCGCCCGCACGTTGCGCGAGACGATGCTCTGCACCGCCGTGATGATGTGGGCCGACACCAGTACCGGATCCACGGTTTGGTACGGATGCGCCCCATGGCCACCCTTGCCGATGATTTCAATGGTGATGCGATCGGCCGACGCCATCATGGGGCCGGGGTTCACACCCACCATGCCTGGGCGCATCTGCGGCCAGTTGTGCATGCCAAAGACCGACTGCACCGGGAAGCGCTCGAACAGGCCGTCTTCGATCATCGCCTTGGCGCCCGCAAAGCCCTCCTCGCCGGGCTGAAAGATGAGCACGGCCGTGCCATCGAACTGCCGCGTTTCGGCCAGATAGCGCGCCGCGCCGACCAGCATGGCGGTGTGCCCATCGTGACCGCAGCCGTGCATCATGCCGGGGCGTGACGACTTCCAGGCAAAGTCGTTGTGCTCGGTCATGGGCAGCGCGTCCATGTCCGCGCGCAGGCCGATCATGCGGCCGCTGGCATGGCGATGGCCACGGATCACCGCCACGACGCCGGTCTTGCCGATGCCGGTGTGGATCTCGTCCACGCCACACACCTTGAGCGACTCGACCACGCGTTTCGCCGTGTAGTGCTCTTCAAAGCCGAGTTCGGGATGCGCGTGCAGGTCGCGGCGCAGCGCGGTGAGTTCGGGGTGGAAAGCCGCGATGTGCGAGAAAGCGCGGCCGTGCGCCTTGATGCGGGACATCGTCGACATCAGTGGCCGCCTGCCTTCTCCACGCGAAGGCGCGGATCGACTGCAAAGTACAGCAAGTCAACGATCAGGTTGATGACCACGAAGATCAGCGCGATCAGGCACAGGTAGGCGGCCATCACGGGAATGTCGGCAAACGTCACGGCCTGAATGAACAGCAGCCCCATGCCGGGCCACTGGAACACCGTCTCGGTGATGATGGCGAACGCGATCAGGCCACCGAGCTGCAGGCCGGTGATGGTCATCACCGGCACCAGCGTGTTCTTCAGCGCATGGCCGAAGTGCACCGCGCGGTTGGTCAACCCACGCGCGCGCGCAAACTTGATGTAGTCGGTGCGCAGCACTTCGAGCATTTCGGCGCGCACGAGCCGCATGATCAGCGTGAGCTGGAAGATGGCCAGCGTGATTGCCGGCAGCGTGATGTGGTGCCAGCCTTTGGCGCTGAGGAGCCCGGTTGTCCACCATCCCACCTGCGTCACGTCGCCTCGGCCAAAGCTGGGAAACCACCCCAGCGTGACGGCAAACAGCAAGATCAGAAGAATGCCGATGAGAAAGGTCGGCAGTGACACACCCAGCAGTGAGACGGTCATGAACACCTGACTCAGAAACGTGCCCCGCTTGAGCGCGGCGTACACCCCCATGGGAATGCCCACCACCAGCGCCAGCACGGCCGCCACCATCGCCAGCTCCAGCGTCGCCGGGAACCGCTCGGCGATCAGGCGGGACACCTTGGCGCCCTGGCGCAGCGACAGGCCAAATTCGCCCTGCACCGCATTGGCGAGGAAGTGCCAGAACTGCACAAAAAACGGCTGGTCCAGCCCGAGGTCCGCCCGCAGCTCGCGGATCTGTTCAGCGGTGGCGTCTTGTCCCAACAGGAAGACCACCGGATCCCCCACGTACTGGAACAGCATGAACGCGATCAGGGCCACACTGACCATGACGATCACGGCCTGCGCGAGTCGTCGAAGAATGAATGCAAACATCGTTTGGGAAATAAAGAGAGGGTCGCCCCCTGCGGTGCGCGACCCTCGATCAATGCCTGCGAATCAGTTTACCTTGATGAGGCGCCAGTCCAGCCGGTTGTCGGCGCGGTGCACCACGTCGATGTTCTTCTTCATCGCCCATGGAATGACCTGGTTGTGCAGCGGAATGTGCGCCACATCCTGGTTCTGCAGTGCGAGCGCTTTGGTGAGCAACTCGGTGCGCAACTTCAGATCCGTTTCCTTCTTGGTGCGCTCCACCAGCGCGTCCATTTGCGGGTTGCTGTAACGGCCCACGTTGTAGTTGCCGTCACCGCCTGCACCCACCGAGCGCACCAGCGACTGCAGGCTGTAGAGCGCATCAAAGGTCGGCACGCCCCAGCCCAGCATGTAAATGCTGGCTTCGTAGCGCTGGATCATGGGGAAGTAGGTCACCAGCGGCAGGGTGCGGAGCTTGGCCTTCACACCAATACGTGCCCACATGGCCGTCACGGCCTGGCAGATCGCCTCGTCGTTGATGTAGCGGTTGTTGGGGCAGGCAAAGTCCACCTCGAACCCGTCCTTGTAGCCGGCTTCGGCCAGCAGCTTCTTGGACGCCTCCACGTCAAACGGGTAGCGTTTGTGCACGGCCTCCGTCCATCCGTTCACCTGCGGCGCGACCAGCGCGCCGGTGGCCTGGCCCAGCCCACGCAGGCTCACGCGCGTGATCGTCGACATGTCGATGCCCTGGTAGAGCGCCTGGCGCACGCGGCGGTCTTTCAGCGGGTTCTTGCCCTTGATGTTGCTGCCGGGCAGCTCGTCACGGAACTGGTCCATGCCGAAGAAGATGGTGCGGTTCTCGATGCCATCGATCACTTTGAGGGAAGCGTCCGAGCGCACGCGTGGCAAGTCTTGCGGGCTCGGGTCAAGCACGAGATCCACCTCGCCAGAAAGCAACGCCGCCATGCGCGTGGCCACAGCCTTCACGGGCGTGTACACGATCTCGGTGACGTTCCCCTCGGCCTTGCCCCACCAGGCGGTGTTCTTCACCAGCACGATCTTCTGGTCAGGCTGCCACTCTTTCAGCATGAAGGGACCGGTGCCGTTTGCGTTGCGGTGCGCAAAGGTCTCGTCTTGCGTCTTGATGTCCTTCGGCGCGGTCGAGTTGTTCTTTTCTGCCCACGCCTTGCTCATCATGCGCAGCTCAGTGAGCTGGTTGAGCAACACCGGGTTGGGGTCCTTGGTGAAGATGTCGATGGTGTTGGCGTCGACCTTGACCACGCGATCGATACCTTGCGCATAAATGCCGAAGTTGGAGGTCTTGGACATCGCGCGTTCGATCGAAAACACCGCGTCATCGGCAGAGAAGGTCGAACCATCGTGGAACTTGACGCCCGTGCGCAAATTGAGGCGCAGCTGGGTGGGCGTGACTTGCTTCCAGGCCGTGGCCAGCACAGGCTCTGGCTTGAATGTCTTGCTGTTGTAGTACACAAGCGATTCGTACACAGCCGCATGCACACCGTTGGCCAGCGCGTTGTTCTGCGAGTGAATATCCCAAGTGGGAATGTCGCTGGCGCTGGTCCATTTGAAGGTCTTGGCATGGGCGCCGCCCACCCCCAACGCCATCGCTGCGCACAGAACCGCAAGTGAGTAATTCATTTGTTGACACCTAAATAAAATGGACATCACGCCACTATGCAACAAACGTTCCCGCTCATGCACGGGACTAACCCCAATCGGGCATTCAAGTGGGCGACACGCTGCAATCAGTCGACTGCATGCTCCAGTGACAAAGCGCCGTACCAAGCGGTCAACGCGCTTTCGGTGTTGTCGGTGTCCGTCATCAGCCCGACCAAGCGCAAAGGCCCAGGCTCTTCGCCAAAGGCCTGACGAAAATCGGCCCTCACGTCCCGCACATGGTTGCGCCAGTGACCTACCTCAGCGGTACCGCTGTCGAGCACCAGCTTGCGAATGCGGTCGGTGCGTGGATTCACCACAACGGTGCCCACAGGCTCCTTCACGCTCCAAACGTAGACCAGCGTCGCATAGGGCAACTCCTCTCCCGTGAGAAGTCGGCTCATTTCAGACAGCCGATGCGTTCGGGCAGGCCACCGCGAGCGATCACCGTCAAACGCCAGCACCACCCTGACGGGCGAGTCGGCCAGAGCGGAGTCGGCCAGATCCGCCGTGGGAGACACCGCATCCACCCGCCATGAAAAAGACAGACGCCCCACCTTGTCGAGCGAAGGCACAAACCGCTGCCGCAGGATGCTGACCGAGCTTTTCGCGCGCACCCGCAGCGCCGGGCGTCCATCCACCTGCACAGGCTCGAACGGCACATACCGCTTGCCGGGGAAGTAAAACGGCTCCCAAGGCACGCCATCGGCCGGCGTGGCAAAAAGGCGTGCCGACGCCTCCACGAGGGCAGCGCTCGCGCCCGTGGCCACCCGTTGCGGCCGCAGCGGTGGGGTTTCATCTGAAGTGCCAGCCGACTCCCATGAAACACCGGCACACCCGCTCAGCGCCCAAGCCAGGCAGATGGCAAAGGCGCTCGTTTGAAGGCTGCGGCTGATGAGTGCGTCGCCGGTCGTCAGGCTCGCGGGAGAATTCTGCGATTTCAAAAATCAAACTTTCGAATTACATTTCTACTCGGAAGTCTCTGGTTGACTTCTGCCATGGTCACCATCGGGGGCAAACCCACGCCGTGGCATCTCAAACGCATTACACGGAGGACATTCATGTTCAAAAAAATTCTCACCGGCTTGCTGTCACTTCTCGCCGCCGCCAGCTTCGCTGCTGTCGATATCAACACCGCAACGGTGGCCGATCTCGACAGCATCAAAGGCATCGGCCCCAACACCTCCGCCAAGATCCTGAAAGAGCGCAAGACGGCGCCGTTCAAGAACTGGAGTGACTTGATCCAGAGGGTACCCGGCATTGGCGACAAACGCGCCGCCAAACTTTCAACCGAAGGCCTGACGGTCAACGGCGAAGCGTTCAAGCCGGCTATCGCTGCCGCGACTGAGAAAAACAAGGCCAACAAGGCTGAAGCCAAGAGGCCTGCCTCAAACACCAACTAACCCGGCGTCACTCAAAAATGAAAAAACCCACCGTGTTGCCACGGTGGGTTTTGAATCAACAACTGACGAGAGTCAGCGGAAGACTTAGAACGCGTGCTGCACGCCAACTGCGAACAGTTGGGTCTTGGCGCTGTCGTTGGTCAGGCCAGTGTCATCCTTGAACTTGGTCTGGTTGAAGGCGGCGTAAGTGAACGTGCGCTTGGACAGAGCGTACTTCGCAGCAACGCTAAAGCCAGTGCCCTTGGCCTGTGGGCTCACATCATCCTTGATCTTCGACTGGGAAACGCCAGCAGCCAGGCTCAGAGCAGACGACAGAGGCGCTTCAACGCCGAAGAAGTACTCGCTAGCCTTCAGGTAACCAGGAGCGGTTGGATCGGTGGCTTTGGCTTGATTGAAGCCAGCAAGCAACTTGACCACGCCGAGATCGTAGGAACCATTGAGCAGGTTGTAGGTGACCTTGGTGCCATCAGGAATGAGGGCACCCAAGGTTCCAGCAGCGCCAAGCTTGGTCACGGTACCGGACTTTTCAGTCTGGTGCGCGAAGCCGACAAACACAGGGCCGCCGGCGTACTGAACGCCAAGCGACAGCAGATTGTTGTCTTTGCCGTTGGTGCTGGTGTTCTTGTCTTCGCCCAGAGCGTACGTCAAGCTGCCGCTGAAGCCGCCGAATGCAGGCGTCAGGTACTTGATGCCGTTGTTGGTGCGGTCGTTGTAGCCCACCCAGGTGCTGAAGGAAGAAGCGATGTTGGCATTGAACGTGTCGTTGGCCGACGAGCGGATGTCGTCGTAGGAGGTCCAAACGCGGCCCAGCTGCACTTCACCAAAACCACCAGACAGACCCACCCAGGCTTGGCGGCTGAACGCGGTACCGGTTGGGGCGGTGCCGTTGTCCATATTGAAGCCTTGCTCCAACTGGAAATTGGCCTTCAAGCCACCACCCAGGTCTTCGCTGCCCTTGAGGCCGAAACGGCTGGTGTTGAAGCCGGCGCTGTCAATCCTGGTGGTGCGAGCGGAAGTGGACACACCACCTACGTTTGCGCTGGCCTTCACGGAACCGACCCAAATGTCAGCCAAGCCGTAAAGCGTCACCGTCGACTGAGCCGAGGCAGCACCAGCTGTAGCCAGCACAGCAAGAGCAATGAGTGATTTTTTCATGGTTACTTCCTTAAGAATATTGCGGTGAACACCACCGCAAAGTTAGAAAACTGACTGGTGCATGGTAGGACGAAAGCCCAACTTCGTAAGGGTAAGCCCTGAAAAACGGCTCAAGTTCCAGTCATTTCGTTGTCTATGTGCAACATGCCATGCTCATCACATCAACCGCTCCACGTTCGCCAGACAACAAAAAAGCCGCCCGTCATAGACGAGCGGCTTTCACATTCATGGTTCCAGCTGGCTCGAGGCCAGCAAAAAATCAGAAGTTGTGCTGCAGACCGAAGCCAAAGCCAGTGCTGGACTTGGCGCCGTTGCCGCCACCGGCGGTCACGACTGCGGGAACCCAGGCAGCGTTGCGGCGTGCCACGTTCACGTAGGCTTGAGTGCGCTTGCTCAGGTTGTACTTGTAGCCAGCGATGATGGTGCGGCCATCGTCGCCCACTTGCTCGTTGCTGTTGAACGAGGCGTACACGAGACCCGGGCCCACAGGCGCCGTCAGGCCCAGCGCCCAAGAATTGTCCGCAGCGGAAGAAACGCCGCCTTGATCGCGGATGGTGAACAGCACCTTGACGACGCTGAAGTCGTACGACACGGCGAACTGGTTCACCGCCTTGAGGCCGTTGGCGGCAGCGGTGCTGGCAACGGCACCACGGTAGTTCACAAACGACGCGCTCAGAGGGCCGCCGTCATAGCGGACGGCCAAGCCCGTGCCTGCCTTGTTGCCAGCAGCAGTGGACTCGGAGGGCGCGTATTCAACCTGCACTTGCACGCCGCCAAAACGGGGCGAGTGGTACTGCACGGCATTGGGTACGTAAACCGAGCTGGACGCATTGGAGGTCTTGCCAGTAGCGCCTGCGCCACCAGCAGCATTGCCACCCAACACTGCGTTGGCGTCGTGACCCGAAACACCCTTGGTGCCGTTGGCCAACAAGACGTTTGCGTACAGCGTGTTGACCGGACGACCAGCGCGCAGGGTACCGAAACCGCCGGTCAAACCAACAAACATGCCGTTGTTGCCCAAGCCGTCGGTGGAGGTCACGGTGCCGGTGTCGGTGTTGAAAGAGGTCGACACTTGGAACACAGCCTTCAGGCCGCCACCGAGGTCTTCAGCACCGGACAGGGTCCAGTTGCTGGTGCCGTTGCGGTTGGAGGTCATGCGGGTGGCATCGCCAGACCAGCGCTTTTCGAGACCAGTTTCAACGGTGCCCGACAGGGTCACGGTCGATTGTGCGAAGGAGGCGCTGGTGGCTGCCACGGCGGCCAGAGCGATCAGGGTCTTTTTCATGGAAGGGTTCTCCAAGGGTTAATAAGGGCCGGAAGTCTCTGCCGCCGAGCCAACCTCCATTCAGGAAGCTGAGGCAATTGCATCAGAAAGTTTCCGATGGCGCCATGGTGATGAGGGCTTTTCTTGCCTCACGGCGGTGCATCCGTTGCACAGGTGCCACGGCGTTAGTAGATACCCTCATAGGTATAGCCGTTGGTGCGCCGAGTTGCGGCCACAACCGTTCAACCCAGGAAACAAATGGGTCCTTGCCCCACTGCAAACTGCAGCACGCAAACCGTGGCAGCATGCACCCCTAGCCAGACACATGAGCTTCGCCATGCCCAACACCACCGACGCCCTTTTGAACGCCTTCGACTCGGCGCTACGAACCCTTTTCGTGGCGCCAAGAGCGACGCGCGATTGCCCCACGTTGCCAGAAACCACCTCGGACACGGCGCTGGATCAGCAGGAACGCCAGCTTTCAGGCGCGCTCATGCGGGTGAACCACGTCGGCGAGGTGTGCGCCCAGGCGCTGTACAGCGCGCAGGCACTGGCAGCGCGATGGCCCGGCCGGGCAGGTCAACGCCCGAATGAGGCGCTGGCCCAACAACTGGAGGCCGCCGGGCGAGAAGAAACCGACCACCTCGCCTGGACCCAGACCCGCCTGGAGGAACTCGGTGCGCGGCCGTCGCTGCTGAATCCGCTCTGGTATGCGGGTGCCTTCGGCCTGGGTCTGATTGCGGGCCGGATGGGGCCGGGTGTGAGCCTGGGCTTTGTCGTCGAAACAGAACGACAGGTGGAAGCGCACCTGGCCGATCACATGGACCGTCTGCCCGCCAAAGACCTCGCGTCGCGGGCTGTGGTGGCGCAGATGAAGGACGACGAGGCGCGGCACGCGCGCGAGGCACAACAAGCAGGCGCCGTGGAGCTGCCTGTACCGGCCAAGGGCCTCATGCAAGCAGCTGCCAAGGTCATGACCACCGTGGCTCACCGCATCTGAGCTCCTCCAGAGGAGGAGTTCAGGCTTCCAGCAGGTCGAAGCTGGTGGTGATGTCCGCGGTTTTGCCCAGCATGATGCTGGCCGAGCAGTATTTCTCGTGGCTCATGGCAATGGCTCGCTCGACGGCCAAGGCCGGAATGCCTTTGCCACTGACGGTGAAGTGCATGTGGATCTTGGTGAACACTTTCGGGTCGACGGCCGCGCGCTCGGTGAGCAGTTTGACGCTGCAGCCGCGCACATCGTGGCGGCCGCGTTTGAGGATCAGCACCACGTCGTAGGCGGTGCAACCGCCGGTGCCGGCCAGCACGGTCTCCATGGGGCGCGCTGCCATGTTGGCCCCGCCGTTTTCCGGCTTGCCGGCGTCGGGCGCACCATCCATGGTGATCACGTGGCCGCTGCCCGTCTCGGCGACAAAGCCCATGTGGGATCGGGTACCGGCGGCGCCGGTCCAGGTAACGGTGCATTCCATCTGTATATCCAGTCGTGAGTTTGCCAACGGTATTGAGGGTGGCGCTCTAAAAATCATAGAAAAGTGATCGATGCATGTTGCAACGCAGCATGCGAGCGCTATACTCGCGACATTGTATTTACGGTTGTCTCCTCTACCCTCCACGGGTGGATTCAAGCCCGGTCTGGTTCTGCCAGTCCGGGCTTTTTTTCGCCCTCTATATGATGTGCGCCGAGGAACACCATGCCGACTGCCCGCACCAAACAAGAAAACAACGCTGCCGCTGCGTCGCCACTCACCAACCTGGGGCCGGCCGACTACCTGAGAAAAATACTCAACGCGCGCGTGTACGACGTGGCCGTCGAGTCTGCGCTGGAGCGGGCAGGCACCCTGAGCCGTCGGTTGCACAACACGGTGCTGCTCAAGCGCGAAGACCAGCAACCGGTATTCAGCTTCAAGCTGCGCGGCGCGTACAACAAGATGGCGCACCTGACGGCCGAGCAGCTGAAAAAGGGCGTGATCTGTGCTTCTGCTGGCAATCATGCGCAGGGGGTGGCGCTGGGGGCCCGCAAGCTGGGCACCCGGGCTGTGATCGTGATGCCCACCACCACGCCGCAGGTCAAGATTGACGCGGTGCGCGGTTTCGGTGGCGAGGTCGTGCTGCACGGTGACAGCTATTCCGATGCTTACACGCACTCCCTGGCACTGCAGAAGAAGCAGGGACTCACTTTTGTGCACCCTTTTGACGATCCCGACGTGATCGCTGGCCAGGGCACGATCGCGATGGAGATCCTCCGCCAGCTGCAAAGCCTGGGGTCCGAACACCTCGATGCGGTGTTCGTGGCCATTGGCGGTGGTGGGTTGATCTCCGGTGTGGCGAACTACATCAAGGCGGTTCGTCCTGACATCAAGGTGATCGGTGTGCAGACGACCGACTCGGACGCGATGTTGCGCTCGGTGGAGGGCGGTGCACGCGTCACCTTGCCCGATGTGGGTCTGTTCGCGGATGGCACAGCGGTCAAGCTGGTCGGTGAAGAGACGTTCCGCATCGCCCGCGGACTGGTGGATGGGTACATCACCGTGGACACAGACGCGGTGTGCGCTGCCATCAAGGACATCTTTGTGGACACGCGAAGCATCGTCGAACCGTCTGGCGCGCTGGCGGTGGCGGCGATCAAACAGTACGTCGCCACCCACAAGACGCGAGGCGAGACCTACGCCGCCATTCTTTGTGGCGCCAACATGAACTTCGACCGGCTTCGGTTTGTGGCCGAGCGCGCCGAAGTGGGCGAGGAGCGGGAAGCGCTGTTTGCGGTCACGATTCCGGAAGAGCGCGGGAGCTTTCGCCGCTTCTGCGAGGTCATCGGCGAATTGCCCGGCGGGCCACGCAACGTCACCGAATTCAACTACCGCATTCACGACGGCAGTGCTGCGCACGTGTTCGTGGGGCTGACCACGCAGGGCAAGGGCGAGTCCGTCAAGATCGCTGCCAATCTGATCAAGCATGGGTTTGAAACCCTGGACCTCACGCACGACGAGTTGGCCAAAGAGCACATCCGCCACATGGTGGGCGGGCATTCGCCGCTGGCACACGACGAGCGCCTGCTTCGCTTCGTGTTCCCGGAGCGCCCGGGCGCACTGATGAAATTCCTGAGCCTGATGCGACCTGGCTGGAACATCAGCCTGTTCCACTACCGCAATCAGGGCGCGGACTACGGGCGCATCCTGGTCGGCATTCAGGTCCCGGCAAAAGACCACAAGGCCTTTGACAAATTCCTGAACACGCTGGGCTACCCATACGTGGAGGAAACCAGCAACCCCGTGTACCGTTTGTTCCTCAAGAGCTGATCAAAGCCGCTTGCACCATGGCACTCGACCCTGTCTTTGAACCGATCACCCGGCGGGCACCCGAGTTACCGGCCAACCTGACGCTTCCGCACATTGCGCCAACGACGGACACGTTGCTGGATCACGCCGTTTCGCTGCGGCTGACACCCGAGGGAGTCGCCGAGCA
The DNA here is from genome assembly GCF_019264445.1 of Hydrogenophaga sp. GTDB lineage: Bacteria > Pseudomonadota > Gammaproteobacteria > Burkholderiales > Burkholderiaceae_C > Hydrogenophaga. The sequence continues at coordinate 5,262 of NZ_JAHVAB010000076.1, read as the reverse complement.
TGCGCTTGGCCGCATGGAAGCGCTGACGCTGCAGCTGGCGCGCATCCAGAACAGCAGCGCCACACCGTTCGACACGCTGACCTTCGATGCACCGCAACTGGTGGTGTTTGCAGGCGATCACGGCATTGCGGATGAGGGCATGTCCGACCAGGCGCAATCCATGACGAGTGAGCACGTGCTGCAACTCGTGCTCGGAACGACACCGGTCAACGCGCTGGCCCAGATGCATGGCTTTGACCTCACGGTGGTGGACGCGGGCGTGGCCACCCACATCGCCCTGCCCGATGCGGTGCAGCGCAAGGCACCGCTGCTGCCGCGCAAGATCGGTTATGGCACGCGCAACCTGATGCTGGGCCCGGCCATGTCGCAGGCGCAGGCCGTGTCGGCGCTGCATGCCGGCATGGATGTGGTGCGCCATCTGCCCGGCAACGTGATCGCCCTGGGCGATGTGGGCGTGGCCAACACGGTGAGCGCATCCATGCTGCTGTCGCGCCTGTGCGGCGTTCCACTGGCGGATGCTTGTGGCAGTGATGACTTTCAGGGCGTGGACGACGCCCTGCACCCCAAGCGCATTGAAAAACTGTCAGCCGCCGCCAGCCGACACCGCAAGGCACTGGGCCCGGTGGATGCCCTGGCCGCCTTGGGTGGGTTTGAAATCGCCATGATGGCCGGCGCCATGTTGCAAGCGGCCAGCGAGCGGCGCGTGGTCCTGGTCGACGGCTACGTGGCAAGCTCGGCAGCGCTGATTGCGCGCGGGCTGGTGCCCGCAGTGGCCGACTATCTCGTGTTCGGTCACCGCTCAGGCGATACCGGCCACCGCTTGATGCTGATTCACCTGCAGGCACAACCGCTGCTCGACATGGGCATGCGCGTGAGCCAGGGCACCGGGGTGATGCTCGCGTGGCCGCTGCTGCTGGCCGCGCAGAAATTGCTCGCGCACTGAAGCGCGCGTCAGGAGCGCGTGGCGGCTGTCTCGGGCAGGCTCAGCTGCACGGTGGATGGCGCATCCATTGCCGGGCCGAGCTTCACCGCGTTGCGAGTCACCGCTTGCAGCACCAGGCCGCCGTCCAGCGGTGAACCCACCCGGTACGGCCTCGCCGGCTGCCCGTCCACGGCAATCAGCGCAGCGCCGTCCTGGGCACCCACGGCCACCACCCCGAGCAGGATGTAACGCGGCGGCGGCGCATTCGTCACGTTGCTCGCAGCGACGGCGGCCGGCAAGGCGCCCAGCGTGCGGGCCACCGCGCCAGCGTCTGCAACCGGCTGGGCAGGTGCCATGGCCGACACCGGGGTCACGGGAGAACGACCCCACGCCATCAACACCCAGTACCCGGCGCTCAGGCCAGCCGCAAGCCAGAGAACCGCTGCAGCGAGGGTCGGCCCACGGCGCCCCGCCGTCTGCAGGGCGGCAGGGCTTTCCATGAGAAAGCCGGAATGGCCGAACGCGGGTGCCTGTTTCATATGCGCGCATTATGATCGACGACCACCGGTTCAAGGCCTGTTCATCGAGGCCTTGCGCGGCCCTTGTTTGCGGGAGATTGATTTGCAACACCTCACCACACCCACCCGTCGCACGGCTGGCATCGTTGCCCGTTCTGCGCGAGCCGTGCAGCGCGGCTTCACCCTCATCGAACTCATGGTGGTGCTGGTGATCATCGGCGTTCTGGCGGCGCTGATCGTGCCCAATGTGCTGGATCGGGCCGACGACGCGCGAGTGACCGCCGCCAAGACCGATGTCAACAACCTGATGCAGGCGCTCAAGCTGTACCGGCTGGACAACCAGCGCTACCCGACCAACGAACAGGGCCTGAACGCTCTGGTGGCCAAGCCCTCCGCGGGCCCGGTGCCACCCAACTGGCGCCCCTACCTCGACAAACTGCCGGGGGATCCCTGGGGCCGCTCGTATCAGTACATCAACCCTGGCTTGAGGGGCGAGGTCGACGTGCTCTCGCTGGGCGCTGATGGTCAGGCCGGTGGCGAAGGCAAGGACGCCGACATCGGCAGCTGGCAGTGAAGTGCCGCGCCCACGCTCACGGCTTCACCCTGCTCGAACTCATGGTGGTGCTGGTGATCGTGGCGTTTGCCACGGCTGGCGTGAGCCTGGCCCTGAGGGACGACGGCGCCACCCGCCTGGAGCGCGAAGGCCTTCGCCTGACGGCCATGCTGGAGTCAGCGCGCGCCCAATCGCGCACGAGCGGACTGCCGGTGGTCTGGCGCAGCCTTCCCCAGGGATTTGAGTTCATCGGTCTTCCCACGCAGGCCGGCACCGGCTCGCTGACCGGGCCGCGCCCCTGGCTGAGCCAGGATACCCAGGCCCAGGTGCTGCAACCGCCGGGAGCACAGACCCTGGTGCTGGGCCCCGAACCGCTGATCGCGGCACAGCGACTGATGCTGGTGCAAGGCGAGCGCCGGATCACGCTGGGCACCGACGGCCTCTCGCCATTCGCGGTGCTGGCGGCCACACCATGAGCCGTGCGCGCGGCTTCACGCTGATTGAAGTGCTCGTTGCACTGGCGGTGGTGGCCATCACGCTCGCCGCAGGCCTGCAGGCCACGGGCGCGCTCACCCGGGCTTCCGCCCGACAAAGTGACCAATGGCTGGCGCAACTCTGCGCCGAGAACGAGCTCACCCGCCTGCGGCTGCAACGGCAGCTGCCCGGTACGGGTGACAACGACGCGCTGTGTTCGCAAGCGGGGCGCGAGATGCGCGTGCGCGTGTCGGTGTTGCCCACACCGAACCCCAACTTCCGTCGGGTAGATGCTGTGGTGGAAGCGCCCGTGGATGGCGTGAACGTGCGACTGCTCAGCCTGTCGACCGTGATGGGCCGGTACTGAGATGCAGCGCACGCGCGGCTTCACCCTCGTCGAACTGCTGGTGGCCATCGTCGTGATGTCCATGCTGGCGCTGCTGAGCTGGCGCTCGCTCGACGGCATGACGCGCACCCAGAACATCACCCAGCAACGCGCCGACGACTTGCTGCGCATGCAGGCCGCCATGGGGCAATGGGCGGCCGACCTTGATGCGCTGATCGACACGGGCGAGGTGAACACGCTGGACTTTAATGGGCAGGTGCTGCGCATGACGCGGCGCGACAGCGGCGAATCCGGTCTGGACAGCCGCGGCATTCGGGTGGTGGCCTGGACGCGGCTGACCGGCGTGGCACTGGCCGGGCTGCCGCAGATTTCATCCAGCATCCAGGCCAGCGGCCAATGGGTGCGCTGGCAATCGGGCCCGCTGCTGCGCCGCGACGAACTGGCGCGCGCCTGGCAGCGCGCCGCCGAATGGGGCCGAGGCACCCTGCCCTCCCAGACGGGCAATGCAGGCACCGACAGCGCCATCGCCCTGCTCGGTATCGACGACTGGCGGCTGTACTACCACCGCGGAGAAGCCTGGGCGAACCCCCAATCGTCGGTCGGCAGCGACGAGCAAAGCGTGGGCACCACGGGCACACGCACCGGCGACCTGCCCAACGGCGTGCGACTGGAGCTGGTGCTGGGCACTGGCGAGGGCCTCAGCGGCAGCCTGGTGCGCGACTGGGTTCGCCCCACGCTGGAGGCCGGTCGATGAACCGGCACCACCAGAAAGGCGCTGCGCTGCTGCTGGCCATGCTGGTCGTCACGCTGGTGGCCACGCTGGCGGCGGCTGCCCTGTGGCAGCAGTGGCGAGCAGCGGAGGTGGAGCAAGCCGAGCGCCAGCGAACGCAAGCGGGCTGGGTGCTCACCGGCGCGCTGGACTGGGCGCGCCTGATCCTGCGCGAAGATGCGCGCGACAACCAGACCAGCGGCAACGCCGATCACCTGGGCGAGCCCTGGGCGATGCCGCTGGAAGAAGCGCGGCTGTCCAGCTTTCTGGCCGCCGACAAGAACAACAACACGGATGGCATGCTGGAAGCCTTCCTCTCGGGCGAAGTCATCGACATGCAGTCGCGCATGAACTTCATGAACGTGGTGCGCACGGTGGGCGCCGGCTCACTGGCCAAGGTCGAGCTGTCTGAGCCAGACATGCGCAGTTTCAGCAAACTCTACGAACAACTGGGGCTGCCGGTGTCGGAGCTCAATGCGGCCGCCAACGAGCTGCGCACCTCCATGGGCCTGGCGTTGAACGATCCGCTGCCCTCGCGCACCGCGCTGCTGCCCAAGAAATTTGCCCAGCTGGCCTGGCTGGGCATCAGCCGCAACAGCCTGGCCCGCCTTGAACCGTACGTCACGGTCCTGCCCACGCGGTCCACACTCAACCTGAACACCGCCAGCGCGCAGGCGATCTGCGCGACCCTGCCCGGCATGGACATGGCGCAGGCCAGGCAAATGATCGCGGCCCGCGAACGCGAGCCCTTCAGGACCATGGCCGATGCGCGCGCCGCCGTGCCCGCCGTGACGGCCCAACTGTCTGATCTGTACCACGGTGTGCGCAGCAACCACTTCGAGGTCCGGGGGCGCCTGAGGCTGGACAACACCATCATCGAAGAGCGTTCTCTCGTGGTGCGCAACAACCTCGATGTGCGTGTGAGCTGGCGCGAACGCTTCGCCCGCCAGTGAAAATCTGCGGCGTGCACGTGCACACCAGCCCACCGCGTGTCACGTCGGGTCTCTAGAATGGCAGGCCCGGCCCCCTGTAACACCTTCGAATGACCGCATCACCGTGCTGATCGTCACCCCCTCGGACTTCTCTGCTGCCCCCGCTGCTGGCGCGTCGGCCCTCTTCGACTGGGCTACGTCAAGCAATGGCCAGCAGATTACCGACCATGGACAGTGCGCGGCCGCGTTGCTGCCACGTGACGACGACGTGGTCCTCGTGCTCCCGCCCAGGGCCGTTTCATGGCACCGCGTCGCCTTGCCCAAAGTGGCCGCCACGCGTTTGCGCGCCGCCCTTGAAGGCCTGCTCGAAGACCGGTTGCTGGCCGACACCACCGAGCTGCATTTCGCACTCGAGCCGGGTGGCCGTTCGGGCCAGACGGTGTGGGTGGCAGCCTGCCAGAAGGTGTGGCTGCGCAGCTGGCTCCAGACGCTGGAGGGCGCAGCCCGCCCGGTCGGCCGCATTGCGCCGGCCCTCTGGCCCCTGGTGCCGTCAGAAGCGCCCGGCGCCTCCCCGGGCGCGTCGCGCAGTTTTTCACTCGATGTGCCGTCCAACATCCACTGGGCCTACAACGAGAACGGCCAAACCTGGCTGGGCAGCGCCGGCCTGCTGGGCGTGAGCTGCACGCTTTTGCGCGAAACCCCTCTGGGTCACGGCACCGCCGCCGACATGGTGGTCACCGCCCTCATG
>NZ_JAHVAB010000074.1 GCF_019264445.1 Hydrogenophaga sp. | reverse complement strand
CTGCGGTCAACAACTTCGGCGTGCGTGAAGTGCTCGACGCGCTCGTGGATCTCGCCCCTCCGCCCGGCGAACGCCCTGCCATTCAGCGTGTTGTGAAGCCCGAGGAAACCAAGTTCAGCGGCGTAGTGTTCAAGATCCAGGCCAACATGGACCCGGCGCACCGCGACCGCATTGCCTTCGTGCGCGTGGCCAGCGGCCACTTCGAGCGCGGCATGAAGCTCAAGGTGGTGCGTTCGGGAAAAGACTTGCGGCCCAACACCGTGGTGAGCTTTCTCTCACAACGGCGCGAGCTGCTCGACGAAGCGTTTGCCGGCGACATCATCGGCATCCCGAACCACGGCGTTTTGCAGCTGGGCGACACGCTCACCGAGGGCGAGAGCCTGCAGTTCACCGGGCTGCCGTTCTTCGCACCTGAAATCATCCGCAGCGTCGAAGTGGCCGACCCCTTGCGCAGCAAACAGCTGCGCGCGGGCCTGACGCAGCTGGGCGAAGAAGGCGCGATTCAGGTCTTCCGGCCCGTTGCCGGGTCCGTGCTGCTGCTGGGCGCCGTGGGTCAGTTGCAGTTCGAGGTGGTGGCGCACCGCCTGGAGCACGAGTACGGCGTGAAGGCGCGCATCATGAACAGCCCCTACCAGGTGGCGCGCTGGGTGACCTGTGCGCCTGAAGACGGCGGCGAGATCGAGCTCAAGCGCTTCATTGACGCCAACAGCCACCGCGTGGCACTGGACGCGGTGGACGCGCCCACGCTGCTGGTGGACCACGCGGCCACCCTGCGTGCGGTGGAAGCCAACTGGCCCAAGATCAAGTTCCACGCAATGCGCGAGCATGCGGGGCTGGTGTTCGCCAAGGGCGTCTGATCAGGCCTGCGCGAGCAGTCGTTCCACCGCACGCGGGTACATGAGGTGCTCTTGAGAAAGCACCCGCGCCGCGAGCGTCTCGGCTGTGTCGCCCGGCAGCACAGGCACCACTGCCTGGTCCAGGATGTCTCCATGGTCCAGCTCGGCGGTCACGCGGTGGACCGTGGCCCCTGCAAAACGGCAACCCATCTCGATGGCACGCTGGTGGGTCTTGAGGCCGGTGAAGGCCGGCAACAGGCTGGGATGGATGTTGATCAGCCGGCCCTCGTAATGCCGCACGAAGGCCGGCGTGAGGATGCGCATGAAGCCTGCCAGCACCACAAGAGTGGGCGCGTGGGCATCGATGGCCGCCATCAGCGCGGTGTCAAAGGCTTCTCGGCTGTCAAAGGCGGTGTGATCCAGCGAAGCGGTGGAAATGCCTTGCGCCTTAGCCCACACCAGCCCTTGTGCCGCGACCTTGTTGCTGATCACGGCCACCACGCGCGCGCCGAAGCGCTCTTGCCAGCGATGTGCCTGGGCGGTCTCCACAATGGCGGCCATGTTGGAGCCGCTGCCGGAGATCAGAATCACGATGTTTTTGTTCACGCCAGACATGGCCCGGAAGTGTAATGACCTCAGACCTGCAAACCTCCTCATCGGGCCGCCCGCGCGGTCACGACTTTCAACAGCGCCCCCTCTCCCCCGCCGAGGCTCGGGTGCTCGGCACACTGATGGAGAAGGCACGCACCGTGCCCGACAGCTACCCGCTCACGCTCAACGCGCTGGTGACCGGCTGCAACCAGAAGTCCAGCCGCGAACCGGTGATGAACCTGACCGACGCCCAGGTGCTGGAGGCGCTGGACGAGCTGCGCGGCCTGCACATGGTCATGGAAGGAAGCGGCAGCCGCGTGACGCGCTACGAACACAACTTTGCGCGCGCGGTGGGCGTGCCTGATCAATCGGCCGTGCTGCTGGGCATGCTGATGCTGCGAGGCCCGCAAACGGCTGGCGAACTGCGCCTGAACACCGAGCGCTGGCACAAGTTTCTGGACATCGCCTCGGTCGATGGCTTCCTGGAAGAACTGCAGGACCGCAGTGACGAGAAAGGTGGCCCGCTCGTGGTCAAGCTGCCGCGAGCGCCGGGTGCTCGCGAACAACGCTGGGCGCACCTGCTCTGCGGTCCCGTGGACACATCGACGCTAGCGACCCCGACCAGTTCATCGGGCAGCCAGGCGACCGAAGACGAGGTGATCGCCCTCACGCGCCGCCTGGCCACACTGGAAAACACCGTGGCCCAACTGCAGGCCCAACTGCAAAATCTGAGCGAGCAACTGGGCTTGTCGCAGCCCGGACAGCCCTAAAACGAACGGTCGTGCGAAACTGGCCGGCGTTGTTCAATCTGCCGGCACACACCTGTGCGGGCCACCAGGAGACACCGAATGGATTTGGCATTCACGCCCGAAGAACAGGCGTTTCGCGAAGAGATTCGCAGTTGGGTCAAGGCGAACCTGCCTGCCGAAATCGCCCACAAGGTTCACAACGCGCTGCGCCTGACGCGCGACGACATGCAGCGCTGGGCCAAGATCCTGGGCAAAAAAGGATGGCTCGGCTGGGGCTGGCCCAAGGAATTCGGTGGCCCGGGCTGGAACGCGGTGCAGAAACACCTCTTCGAAGAGGAATGCGCGCTGGCAGGCGCGCCCCGCGTGGTGCCTTTCGGCCCCGTGATGGTGGCACCGGTGATCATGGCCTTTGGCAACAAGGCCCAGCAGGAGCGCTTCCTGCCCGGCATCGCCAGCGGTGAGGTGTGGTGGAGCCAGGGCTACAGCGAGCCAGGTTCCGGTTCGGATCTGGCGTCGGTGAAGTGCCGCGCCGAGCGCCAGGGCGACAAATACATCGTCAATGGCCAGAAAACCTGGACCACGCTGGGCCAGTACGGCGAATGGATCTTCTGCCTCGTGCGCACCAGCAACGAGGGCAAGCCGCAAACCGGCATCTCGTTCCTGCTGATCGACATGAAATCGCCCGGCGTCTCGGTGCGCCCGATCAAGTTGCTGGATGGCGAGTGCGAGGTCAACGAGGTGTGGTTCGACAACGTCGAGGTGCCCGCCGAGAACCTGATCGGCGAGGAGAACAAGGGCTGGACGTACGCCAAGCACCTGCTCAGCCATGAGCGCACCAACATCGCCGACGTGAACCGCGCCAAGCGTGAACTGGAGCGGCTCAAGCGCATTGCCAAGACGGAAGGGGTCTGGGACGACAGCCGCTTCCGCGACCAGATTGCGCTGCTGGAGGTGGACGTCGTCGCGCTCGAAATGATGGTGCTGCGCGTGCTCTCGGCCGAGAAGTCGGGCAAGAACTCGCTGGACATTGCCGGCCTGCTCAAGATCAAGGGCAGCGAGATCCAGCAGCGCTACAGCGAACTCATGATGCTGGCGGCGGGCCCCTACAGCCTGCCCTTCATTGAAGAAGCCATGGACGCCGGCTGGCAGGGCGACTTCCCCGGCGGCGTGGTGGCCAACGCACCCCTGGCCTCGACCTACTTCAACATGCGCAAGACCACCATCTACGGTGGCAGCAATGAAGTGCAACGCAACATCGTCGCGCAGACCGTGCTCGGCTAAGGAGACTCTCAGATGGACTTCGATTTTTCCGACGACCAGGGCGCGTTGCGCGACGCGGTTCAGAAGTGGGTGGAGAAGGGTTACGACTTCGAGCGCCGCCGCACCATCGTGAATGGCGGCGGGTTTGACCGCGCTGTGTACAACGAGCTCGCCGAACTCGGCCTGACCGGCCTCTACGTGAGCGAGGACGACGGCGGCCTGGGCATGGGCCCCATTGAAGGCATGGTGGTGATGGAGGAGCTCGGCCGCGGCATCGTGCTCGAGCCGCTCGCGCAGACGCTCATCAGCTCCGGCCTGCTCAGTGGCTACGCGCCCGCGGCGCTCAAGGCGGCCTGGCTGCCGCGCGTGGCGAGCGGTGAAGCACTGGTGGTGCTCGCGCACCAGGAGCGCAAGGCGCGCTACCGGCTCGATGCATGTGCCACCACCGCCGCCCAGGTGGGCGACGGCTGGACCCTCTCGGGCACGAAGAACGTGGTCCCCGCCGCCGACCAGGCCGATGCCTTCATCGTGCCCGCCATGGCGGGCGGGCAGCTGGCACTGTTTCTCGTGGAGCGCGCGTCCTCGGGCGTGAGCACGACCGGCTACCGCACGCAGGACGGCGGCCGTGCCGGAGACGTGACGCTTCAGGCGGCGCCCGCTCAGCTCATCACCACCGACGGCCTGACGGCGCTGGAACACGGCGTGGACATCGGCATTGCCGCCGCCTGTGCCGAAGCGGTGGGCGTCATGGACCAGACCGTGGCCATCACGGTCGAGTACATGAACACGCGCAAGCAGTTTGGCGTGGCCATCGCCACCTTCCAGGCGCTGCGCCACCGTGTGTCAGACATGAAGATGCAGCTGGAACTGGCGCGCTCCATGAGCTACTACGCCAGCCTCAAGCTCAATGCGCCCGCCCCGGAGCGCCGTGCGGCCATGGCGCGCGCCAAGGTGCAGCTGGGCACCTCCATGCGCTTTGTGGGCCAGCAGGCGGTGCAACTGCACGGCGGCATCGGCGTGACGGACGAATACATCGTCAGCCACTATTTCAAGAAGCTCACGCAGCTGGAAATGACCTACGGCGACACCCTGCACCATCTGGGTGAAGTGTCCGCCCGCATGCAGGACACGGCAGGCGTGTTCGCCTGACCACCCGAGCGGCCCGCCTCCAGCGGGCCGCAGCGCTTCCGGCCCCCCTTTTCTCCGAGGAGACATTCCCGTGACGACCCGCCGCTCCCTGTTCGCCGCGCTCGCCAGCAGCCTCTTGCTGGGCGCGTGCGCCACCGCGCCGCAAGGCAACGTGCAGCCTCCCATCGTGTTTGTGCACGGCAATGGCGACTCCGCGTCCATCTGGCAGACCACGTTGTGGCGATTCGAATCAAACGGCTGGCCGCGGGAGCGCCTGCATGCCATTGACCTGCCTTACCCGCTGGCGCGCGACGACGACAGCAAGGCCCAGCCCGGACGCACGTCCACCACCGAACACATGGCCTTCCTGAAGGCCGAGGTGGACAAGGTGCTGAAAGCCACTGGCGCGGCGCAAGTGGTGCTGGTGGCCAACTCGCGCGGCGGATACGCGGTGCGCAACTACGTGCAGAACGGCGGTGGCGACAAGACGGTGAGCCATGCCATTCTGGGCGGCACGCCCAACCACGGTGTCTGGGCCACCAAAGGCTTTCGCGAAGCCAACGAGTTCGCAGGCACCGGACCCTTTCTCACGGCGCTGAATGCCCCCAAGAACGCCGCGGGTGACGAAGTCACAGGACCGGTGAAGTGGATGACGATCCGCTCCGACAACAACGACAAGTTCGCCCAGCCCGACGGCCTGTGGATCGGCGCCAGGGGAACGCCCACCAACGTGACCTTTGACGGACCCGCGCTCAAGGGCGCCAACAACGTGGTGCTGCCGCGCGTGGACCACCGGGAAACGTCCTTCGCGCCCGCCGCGTTCGATGCCATGCACCGATTCATCACCGGCCGGGCACCACAGACGACCGGCGTCACCGCACAAACGCCTGCTGTGCTCAACGGCAAGATCACCGGCCTGGGCCTGTCGCCCACCGACCCGGCCACCGGCAATTACTCGAACAACCTGCCGCTGCCCGGTGCACGGCTGGAGGTCTATGCCACGGACCCCGCCACCGGCGAGCGCCGAGGCGGCGCGGTGCACAGCAAGACCGTGGGGGCCGACGGCCTGTGGGGTCCGTTCCAGGCGCAGGCCGGTGTGCCTTATGAGTTCGTGGTGAGCGCGCCGGGCTACGCCACCACCCATATTTACCGCAGCCACTTCCCGCGCGGCAGCGATGTGATCCACCTGCGCGCCGAGCGCCGGGCCGACGCCGACAAGGCCGCCCAGTCCACCGTCACATTCACACGCCCGCGCGGCTACTTCGATGCCGAGCGCGACCAGATGCGGTTCGATGGCAAGGCGCTGCCTGGCGTGCCACCCACTGGCGCGGGGGTATCGAGCTCGAAGCTCAACGTGGCGGAGCCTGGCGTGCGCCCGGTCACCGCGGAGTTCAACGGCGAGAAGCTCACCGGCAGGACATGGCCGGCGAGCGAAAACCGCGTGGTGGTGCTGGAGCTGACCTACTGAGCCTGCCGGCGCCCGCCGGCTCAGGCGTGCAGACGGGACGTCTTGGGCAGGTGTGACATCAGGAACTCCATCTGGTCCGCCAGGATGCGGCGGTTGCGCAAGATGAAGTCTTCCCAGAGGCTGGGCACATAGGGGGTGTACAGCAGCCCCATGTGCGCCTGCTCGGGCGTGCGGTTGCCCTTGCGGTGGTTGCACGACTTGCAGGCCGTCACCACGTTCATCCAGGTGTCGCGCCCGTTCTGCCCCAGCGGCACGATGTGCTCGCGCGTCAAGGCCTCTTCATGGAAATGCTCGCCGCAGTAGGCGCACACATTGCGGTCGCGCGCGAACAGCTTGCTGTTGGTCAGCGTGGGTCGCAGGTCAAACGGATTGATGCGGGGCACGCCCTGCGTGCCGATGATGGAATTGACCGTGATGATGGACTGACGCCCGGTCATCGCGTTGTGTCCGCCATGAAACACCGCGATCTCGGCCCCCATTTCCCAGCGCACTTCATCGGCCGCGTAGTGCAACACGGCTTCTTCGAGGCTGATCCACGACTGCGGCAGACCCTGCGCAGAGAGCTTCAAGACCTTCAAGACGGGCTCCTTCCATTGAACAAGTCAGCGGGGAGAGGCGGCCGTGTGGGCGGCAGCCCTGCGTTCGCCAGCCGAGGCTGCGAGCGCATATCATCGAGCGCCAATATAGCGCGCTTTGATGAAGCGCCCGTGGCGTCCCGAGGGAAGCCACCGCTTTAGCGCTCAAAAGCCCAGCACCCCCGCCCCGACACCCTCCTCCCGGCATGAAAATCTTTCGCGGTTTGCGCCCCCACTCCCCGAACGCTGCGGGATGCGCATTGACCATCGGCAACTTTGACGGCGTGCACCGCGGCCACCAGGCCATGCTCGCGCTGCTCAACAACGAAGCCCAGCACCGTGGCGTGCCCAGCTGCGTGATGACGTTCGAGCCCCACCCGCGCGACTACTTCGCCGCCCTGCACAAAAAGCCCGAGCTCGCGCCAGCGCGCATCGCCACGCTGCGCGACAAGCTGCAGGAGCTCGAACGCTGTGGCGTGGACGAGTGCGTCATCCTCCCTTTCAACGCACAACTGGCCAGCCAGCCGGCGCAGGCCTTCATCGAAGACACCCTGGTGCGCACCCTGGGCGTGCGGTACGTGCTGGTCGGCGACGACTTCTGCTTTGGTGCCCAGCGCAAGGGCGACTACGCCATGCTGGATGCGGCTGGCAGGCGGCTGGGCTTTGATGTGGCCCGCATGCAGAGCTACGAGGTACACGGGCTGCGCGTGTCGAGCTCGGCGGTGCGCGAAGCCCTGGGCGCAGGCCGCATGGACGACGTGGCGGCCCTGCTCGGGCGGCCTTACAGCATCAGCGGCCATGTGGTGCACGGGCGCAAGCTGGGTCGTCAGCTGGCCGAGAGCAGCCCCGGAAAGGGCGATGGCTTTCGCACCCTGAACCTGCGCTTTTCGCACTGGAAGCCCGCGGCCAGCGGCATCTTCGCGGTGCATGTGCACGGTCTGGGCCCGCACGCCGACTCGCCGCCGCTGCCCGGGGTGGCCAACCTGGGCGTGCGCCCCTCCCTGGACCCGAACGACGTGAACGGCGGGCGGGTGCTGCTGGAAACCCACTGTCTCGAGTGGCCAGCGGCCCTGGCCGCCAGCCTGCCTGGCGGGGAGGCCTACGGTAAAATCGCCCGCGTGGAACTTCTGCACAAACTGCACGACGAGCTGAAATACGACAGCCTCGACGCCTTGACCCAGGGCATCGCCCGGGACTGCGACGATGCACGCGCTTTCTTTGCCTCGCTGCACGCCCAGACCCATCGGCAGACCACGCGCGACCGAATTTAGACGACCCGTCTGCCCGGTCGCCGCCCTTCGACAGGCTCAGGGCGAACGGTTTCTGCCCCCAGTTCTCCTCACTCCCCGCTCGGGCTGAGCTTGTCGAAGCCACCACGGAATCCCAGTCATGTCCGACGCCTCCACCGACTACCGCAGCACCCTCAACCTGCCCGACACGCCCTTCCCCATGCGCGGCGACCTGCCCAAGCGCGAGCCGGGCTGGGTGAACACCTGGAACCAGGAAGGCCTCTACAAGCGCCTGCGCGATGCGCGCGAAGGCGCGCCGCTGTTCGTGCTGCACGACGGCCCGCCCTATGCCAACGGCCAGATCCACATGGGCCACGCGGTCAACAAGGTACTCAAGGACATGATCGTCAAGAGCCGCCAGCTTGCCGGCTTTGACGCGCAGTACATCCCCGGCTGGGACTGCCACGGCCTGCCCATCGAAAACGCCATCGAGAAGAAGCACGGCCGCAACCTCAGCCGCGACGACATGCAGGCCAAAAGCCGCGCCTACGCCACCGAGCAGATCGGTCTGCAGCGCGAGGACTTCAAGCGCCTGGGCATCCTGGGTGATTGGGAGCGTCCCTACCGCACCATGGACTTCGCCAACGAGGCGGGCGAGATCCGCGCATTCAAGCGCGTGATCGAGCGCGGCTTTGTCTACCGCGGTCTCAAGCCCGTGTACTGGTGCTTCGACTGCGGGTCCTCACTGGCAGAGTTCGAGATCGAATACGCCGACAAGAAGAGCGACACGCTGGACGTGGCCTTTGAAGCGAACGATGCAGGTGCGCTGGCGCGCGCCTTTGGCCTGGCCTCGCTGCCGGCAGGCAAGAGCGCCTTCGCCGTCATCTGGACCACCACCGCCTGGACCATTCCCGCCAACCAGGCACTCAACGCCCACCCCGAGCTGAGCTACGCGCTGGTGGACACGACACGCGGCGTGCTGTTGCTGGCCGAGTCGCTGGTCGAGAAGTGCCTGGAACGCTTCCAGCTCGAAGGCCAGGTCATCGCCACGGCCAAGGGCGAAGCCCTGCGCAATCTGGTGTTCCGTCATCCGTTGTTTGACGCCGACGCCGGCTACCGCCGCCTCTCGCCCCTGTACCTGGCCGACTACGTCAGCGACAGCGACGGCACCGGCCTCGTGCACTCGGCGCCGGCCTACGGCGTGGATGACTTCAACTCCTGCGTGGCCCATGGACTGGCCTACGACGACATCCTCAACCCGGTGCAGGGCAACGGCACCTACGCGGCCGACTTCCCGCTGTTTGGCGGCCAGCACATCTGGAAAGCCGTGCCCGCGATCCTGGAGGCCTTGAAGAGCGCCGATCGCCTCATGGCGACCCAGCCCATCACCCACAGCTACCCGCACTGCTGGCGCCACAAGACGCCGGTGATCTACCGCGCTGCGGCGCAGTGGTTCATCCGCATGGACGAAGGCGTGGGCGTGTTCACGAAAGACAAGGCCCCGCGCACCCTGCGCCAGACCGCACTCGACGCCATCGAGCACACGCACTTCTTCCCCGAAAACGGCAAGGCGCGCCTGCACGACATGATCGCCAACCGGCCCGACTGGTGCATCTCTCGCCAGCGCAGCTGGGGCGTGCCGATCCCGTTCTTCCTGCACAAGGATTCGGGCGAGCTGCACCCGCGCACCATGGAAATCCTCGACCAGGCCGCCGACATCGTCGAAAAAGGCGGCATCGAGGCCTGGAGCCGCGTGACGGCAGAAGACATCCTTGGCCCGCAAGACGCACCGCTCTACACCAAGAGCCAGGACATCCTGGAAGTCTGGTTCGACTCCGGCTCGACCTTCCAGCATGTGCTGCGCGGCAGCCACGCCAAAGCCTACGTGAACGGCGCCTTCCACCAGGAAGGGCCCGAGGCCGACCTGTACCTCGAAGGCCACGACCAGCACCGGGGCTGGTTCCACTCGTCGCTGCTGCTGGGCTGCGCGCTGCACGACCGCGCGCCCTACCGAGGCCTGCTCACGCACGGCTTCACGGTGGACAGCCAGGGCCGCAAGATGAGCAAGTCGCTGGGCAACGGGATCGACCCGCAAGAGGTCACCAAAAAACTCGGCGCGGAAATCATCCGCCTGTGGGTGGCCGCGAGTGACTATTCGGGCGACATCGCCGGCGACGACAAGATCCTGGCGCGTGTGGTCGATGCCTACCGCCGCATCCGCAACACCTTGCGCTTCCTGCTCGCCAACGTGAGCGATTTCGACCCGGCCACCGACGCGGTGCCGCTGGACCAGATGCTGGAGATCGACCGCTATGCGCTGGCGCGCGCGGCGCAGTTCCAGGCCGAGGTGCTGGCCCACTACGACGTGTACGAGTTCCACCCGGTGGTCTCCAAGCTGCAGGTGTACTGCTCCGAAGACCTGGGCGCGTTCTACCTCGACGTGCTCAAGGACCGGCTCTACACCACCGCGCCCAAGAGCCTGGCGCGCCGCAGCGCGCAAACCGCCCTGCACCAGATCACCCACGCCATGCTGCGCTGGATGGCGCCCTTCATGAGCTTCACCGCCGAAGAAGCCTGGCCCGTGCTGGCAGGCGCTGCCAGCCGCGGTTCGATCTTCTTCGAGACCTACGCCGAACTGCCCACAGCCAACGAGGCGTTGCTGGCGAAATGGACGCGCATTTGCGAGGTGCGCAATGTGGTGAACAAGGACATCGAGACGGTTCGCGCGGCGGGCCAGGTGGGCGCATCGCTGCAGGCGAATGTCCGCCTGAGCGCGCCGGCCGACGACCATGCCCTGCTGGCATCGCTCGGCGACGACCTGAAGTTTGCGCTGATCGTCTCGTCGGTGGAGCTGGTTCTGGGCGATGCGCTGGGCGTGCAGGTGACGCCCGCCACGGCCACCAAGTGCGAGCGCTGCTGGCACTACCGCGATGACGTCGGCAGCGATGCCGCGCACCCCACGCTGTGCGGGCGCTGCACCAGCAACCTCTTTGGCGCGGGCGAAGTCCGCACGGTGGCCTGATGGCGCGCGCCGGCATGGGCCCCGTGTGGCCGTGGCTGGGGCTGGCGGTCGTGCTGCTGGTGGCCGACCAGGCCACGAAGCAGCTGATCCTGGCCAGCTACCAGCTCGGTGACAGCACCCCGGTCACCAGCTTCTTCAACATCGTCCGGGCGCACAACACAGGGGCCGCGTTCTCGTTCCTCGCGGGCGCTGGCGGCTGGCAGCGGTGGTTCTTCACGGCCGTGGGCCTGGGCGCGGCCGTCTTCATCGTCTGGATGCTGCGCGCGCACCCGGGCCAGAAGCTGTTTTCGTTTGCGCTGGCCTGCATCCTGGGCGGCGCGCTGGGCAACGTGATCGACCGCCTGTGGCATGGCTACGTGGTCGATTTCCTTGACTTCCACTGGGCATTCCTGGCGGGTGTCTTCCCGGGTGGCCACTTTCCGGCCTTCAACCTCGCCGACACGGCCATCAGCGTGGGTGCGGTGGCCCTGATCCTGGACGAAATCCGGCGCATGCGGCGAAGCCGCTGAGCCGTTGCGCGCACGCGCGTGTCCGAGTCGCGCCAAGGGCTGACCCGCGCGGCGTATAGTTTTGAGGTTCATGAAACACCTGTTGGACCTTCTGGCGGCCATCGCCTTGCTGGTGTGGGGCACCCACCTTGTGCGCAACGGCGTGTTGCGCGTCTTCGGCAGCAACCTGCGCCATGTGCTCGCCTCGAGCATGGGCAACCGATTCACGGCCGCCCTCTCGGGCCTGGGCGTGACGGCGCTGGTCCAGTCCAGCACCGCCACCGCGCTCATCACCGCCTCGTTCGTCGGGCGCGGCCTGATCGCGCTGCCTGCGGCGCTCGCGGTCATGCTGGGTGCGGACATCGGCACCAGCCTGATGGCCGTGGTGTTCTCGTTTGATCTGTCCTGGTTGTCACCCCTGTTCATTTTTCTGGGGGTCACGCTGTTCATCTCGCGCCAGGGCACGCCCACCGGCGATCTGGGTCGCGTGATGATTGGCCTGGGCCTGATGCTGCTGGCGCTGCGACTGATCTCTGGGGCCACCAGCGTGCTGACGCAGAACCCCGCCGTGCAGCTGATGCTGGAGTCGCTCACCAGCGACCTGTTTCTGGAAATCCTGCTGGGCGCCACGCTGGCGGTGGTGGCCTATTCCAGCCTCGCCGTGGTGTTGCTGGCGTCCACGCTGTCGCTGCAGGTGGTCGGTCTGGATGTGGCGCTGGGCATTGTGCTGGGCGCCAACCTGGGCAGCGGCCTCCTGGCGGTCATCACCACGGCGAAGTCCGGCATCAGCACGCGGCAGGTACCGCTGGGCAACCTGCTGTTCAAGGTGCTTGGTGTGGGCATTGCCATCTGGCTGATCCCGCTGTGGCTGCAGGTCATGAAGCCGCTCGTGCAGGACCCGGCCACGCTCACCGTGCTCTTCCACCTGAGCTTCAACCTCATGGTGGGCGCGGTCTTCATCGGTCTGACCCAACCCATTGCGCGCATGGTCAACCAGCTGTTGCCACTGCAGGAAGGCAAAGGGCCGCTGGACCGGCCCAACCACCTCGACCCCTCCGCCCTGGCCACGCCTTCGCTGGCCATCTCGTGTGCGGCGCGCGAAGCCATGCACCAGGCCGACATCGTCGAAACCATGCTGCGCGGCGTGATGACGGTGATCAAGACCAACGACCTGAAGCTCGCGCAGGACCTGCGCAAGCTCGACGATTCGGTCGACAGCCTGTACTCGGCCATCAAGTACTACCTGACCAAGATCTCGCGGCAGCAGCTCAGCGAAGGCGAAAGCCGCCGCTGGACGGACATCATCAGCTTCACCATCAACATGGAGCAGATCGGCGATACGGTCGAGCGGGTGCTGCTCGACATCGAGGACAAGAAGATCCGCAAGGGCCGCGACTTCTCCGAGGCCGGCATGGCCGAGATCACCGAACTGCACGCGCGCCTGCTCGACAACCTGCGCCTGGGCATGAGCGTGTTCCTCAACGGCAACGTGCGCGACGCGCAGCGGCTGGTGGAAGAGAAGGTGCGCTTTCGCGACATGGAGCGCGAGTACGCAGCCACCCACCTGGACCGCCTCTCGGGCATGACGCCGCAGAGCATGGACACCAGCGCCTTGCACCTGGACCTCATCAGCGACCTCAAGCGCATCAACTCGCACATCTGCTCCATCGCTTACCCGATCCTCGACAGCGCCGGCGTGCTCGCGCCCAGCCGTCTGCGCGAACCACCCGCGTCAACGCGCGCCAGCCGGCTGTGAACCCCGGCCGCGCCGGCCCTCGCTGCGCGGCTGCACATTCGAGGGTGCTGTGCTACGCTGGCTCCCCGCTTTGCGTGACCCGACACAGGAGACAACATGCCCGGACTGCTGCCCCACATCGACCCCGATGGTCTGCTCGAGTTTTCGGTCGTCTACACCGACCGCGCGCTCAACCACATGTCCAAGCGCTTCCAGGGCGTGATGACCGACATCTCGGCCATGCTCAAGCGCGTGTATGGCGCGCACTCGGCGGTGCTGGTGCCCGGCAGCGGCACCTTCGGCATGGAGTCGGTGGCGCGCCAGTTTGCGCACGGACAGCATGTGCTGGTAATTCGCAACGGCTGGTTCAGCTACCGCTGGACGCAGATCTTCGACATGGGCGGCATTCCCGCCAGCCACACGGTGATGAAAGCGCGGCGCACCGGTGAGGGCGCACAAGCGGCCTGGGCACCAGCGCCCATTGGCGAGGTGGTCGCCACCATCGCCCGCGAAAAGCCGGCCGTGGTGTTCGCGCCCCACGTGGAAACCGCCGCCGGCATGATCCTGCCCGACGACTACCTCCAGGCCGTGGCCGATGCGGTGCACGCCGTCGGCGGTCTGTTGGTGCTCGACTGCATCGCCTCAGGGGCCATGTGGGTCGACATGAAAGCCACGGGCGTCGATATCCTCATCTCGGCGCCGCAGAAGGGCTGGAGCAGCTCGCCCTGCTGTGCCATGGTCATGCTCGGCGAGCGAGCGCGCACCGCGATCGACCAGACGCAGAGCACCACCTTCGCGATGGACCTGAAGAAGTGGCTGCAGATCATGGAAACGTATGAGGGCGGTGGCCACGCGTACCACACGACGCTGCCCACCGACGCACTCACGCGCCTGCGCGACACCATGAAGGAAACCGAGGCCTACGGCGTGGAGAAAGTGCGCCAGGAGCAGATGGCGCTGGGCGCACAGGTGCGCGCCCTGCTCTTGCGCCATGGTTTCCCCAGCGTGGCGGCGCCCGGTTTCCAGGCGCCGGGCGTGGTGGTGAGCCACACCACCGACCCCGACATCCAGTCGAGCAAGAAATTCCTGGCGCTGGGGCTGCAGACCGCCGCTGGCGTGCCCTTGCAATGCGACGAGGGCCCAGACTTCAAAACCTTCCGTATCGGCCTCTTCGGCCTGGACAAATGGCACGACGTGCCCGCCACGCTCGCGCACCTGGAGCGCGCGCTGGCTGCAGTGGCGCCTGTACAGAAGGAACACCCCCGCGCCGCCGTTGGCGTCACCCCCTGAAGGGGGCACACCCCGCGGCCCGGCAAAGCCGGCTCCGCGGGTGCCTTGATCAGACCTTTACACGCCGGGCAAGCTCAAGGCAGCAGAATCGTGCAGCCGGTGGTCGCGCGCGCTTCCAGGCTCTCGTGTGCGGACTGCACGTCGGTCAATGCAAAGCGCTGGTCGATGCGGATCTTCACCTTGCCGCCTTCGACCACCGCGAACAGGTCGTCGGCCATGGCCTGCGTGCGCTCGCGGCTGGTGATGTGGGTGAACAGCGTCTGGCGCGTCACGTAGAGCGAACCCTTGGGGCCGAGGATGCCGGGCGCGAACGGCGCCACCGGGCCTGAGGCGTTGCCGAAACTGGCCATCAGGCCAAACGGCCGCAGGCAGTCGAGCGACTTGTCGAAGGTGTCCTTGCCCACCGAGTCGTAAACCACCTTCACGCCCTGTCCGTTGGTGATGTCCTTGACGCGCGCAGCGAAGTCCTCGGTGCGGTAGTTGATGGCGTGGGTCGCACCGTGCGCCAGGGCCAGTGCGCATTTTTCATCCGAGCCGGCGGTACCAATGAGCTGCAGGCCCAGGGCCTTCGCCCACTGGCAGGCGATCAGGCCCACACCCCCTGCCGCTGCATGGAACAGCACAAAGTCGCCCGCCTCCAGGCCCTCGACAGGGCGGCAGCGCTTGAGCAGGTACTGCGCCGTGAGGCCCTTGAGCATCATGGCCGCACCGGTTTCAAAGTCGATCGCATCGGGCAGCCTGCAGACGTTCATGGCGGGCATCACGCGCACATCGCAGTAGCTGCCCGGCGGGTTGGCGGCATAGGCGGCGCGGTCACCGGCCTTGAGGTGGGTGACGCCCTCGCCCACCGCCTCGATCACGCCCGCCCCCTCCATGCCCAGCGACAGCGGCAGCGGGAACGGATAGAGGCCCGTGCGCTGGTAGACGTCGATGTAATTCAGCCCCACCGCGTGGTGCCAAATGCGCACCTGGCCTGGCCCGGGGTCGCCCACGCTCACGGTATCGACCACCAGTTGTTCGGGGCCGCCCACGGCATGGATGCGCACGGCGCGGCTGGTCTGTTCGCTCATCGTTGGTCTCCTCAAAGTTCGAAAGCGGCATGCTGCCATGAAAAGAGCCCGTCACGGCGCCGTGCGGCCCATCATCCCCAGCGACGCGCCGGGCATGGGGTCGGCGGTACAGTGCGGGCCATGTCACAGACCGCCAGCGCACGCCTTGCACCCACAACCCTCCTGCTGCTGGTGATTCCCCCGCTGATGTGGGCCGGCAATGCCGTGGTGGGCCGCATGATGCAAGGCCTGGTGCCGCCCATCACGCTCAACTTTCTGCGCTGGGTGCTGGCCTTCGTGTTGCTGCTGCCGCTGGCTGGCTGGGTGCTGCGGCCAGGGAGCGATCTGTGGCCGCAGTGGCGGCGATTCGCACTGCTGGGCCTGCTGGGGGTGGGCAGCTACAACGCGTTGCAGTACCTCGCGCTCAAAACCTCCACCCCCATGAACGTCACGCTGGTGGCCGCCAGCACACCGGTGTGGATGCTGCTGCTGGGCCGCCTGCTGTATGGCGTGCCCATCTCGCGCCGGGCCGCCCTCGGCGCCGGGCTGTCTCTCACCGGCGTGGCCGTGGTCCTTTCGCGCGGGCACCTTGAGCAGCTGCTCTCGGTGCAGCTGGTGCCGGGTGACGCCTGGGTGTTGTTGGCGTCGGTGCTGTGGGCCTGGTACAGCTGGTTGCTGGCAAGGCCCAAGCCCGGCACCGACCCGGCGGCCATCAAGGCTGACTGGGCCGCTTTCCTGCTCGCCCAGATGATCTTCGGCCTGGGGTGGTCGGGCCTTTTTGCGGCGGGCGAATGGATCGCCATGCCCGTGTCACCCGATGCGGGCAGCCCCATCCAGTGGGGTTGGCCGCTCGCGGCTGCACTGGCCTACGTCGCAGTGGGACCCTCGCTGCTGGCCTACCGCTGCTGGGGCGCGGCGGTGCAGCGCGTTGGCCCTTCCATGGCCTCGATCTTCAACAACCTCACACCGCTGTTTGCAGCGCTGATGTCGACCATGCTGCTGCGCGAACCGCCCAGCGCCTACCACGCCGCAGGCTTCGTGCTGATCGTGGGCGGCATCCTGGTGTCGTCGCGCAAGGGCTAGAACGTGCCGGGGTAAGCCCCGCCGTCGGCCAGCACGTTCTGGCCCGTCATGTAGCCGGCGTGCACGCTGCACAGAAACGCGCAGATCGCACCGAACTCCTGCGGATGCCCAAACCGCTTGGCGGGGATGGCCGAACGGCGCGAGTCCATCACAGCCTCAACGGGTTGACCCGCCTTGCTCGCCAGCCCGGCCATCGTGGTCTTGAGGCGGTCGGTCTCGAAGGCGCCCGGCAGCAGGTTGTTGATGGTCACACCCTGTGCCGCCAGCGGGCTGCGCGCAGCACCCGCCACAAACCCCGTGAGCCCGCTGCGGGCACCGTTGGACAAACCGAGGATGCCAATGGGCGCCTTCACCGCACCCGAGGTGATGTTGACGATGCGACCAAACCCGCGCTGCGCCATGCCATCCACCAGCGCCTTGATGAGTTCGATGGGCGTGAGCATGTTGGCGTCCAGCGCCTTGATCCATTCGTCGCGGCCCCAGGCCCGGAAATCACCCGGAGGTGGACCGCCCGCGTTGTTGACCAGAATGTCGAACGCCGCGCCCGGCCCGCCTGCCACTGCCAACGCGGCCGTGCGGCCTTCAGGCGTGGTGATGTCGGCGGCCACGCCGAGCACGGTCACATCGGGGCATGCCGCGCGCAGCGACGCCACGGCGGCATCCAGCGCAGCCGCGCCTCGCGCGACCAGCACCACATTTGCGCCCTCGGTGGCCAGCGCCTGCGCACAACCCAGACCCAGCCCCTTGCTCGCGCCACACACGAGCGCCCATTTGCCCTTGATGCCCAAATCCATCTGAATCTCCTGAAAGTTACTTTTTCGGTGCAGCGCCAAAGCGCGTCACCAGGAAAACGCCGCCAATCACCAGCACGGTGCCCGCCACGATCCAGCGGTTGAACGGTTCGTCGAGAATCCACACGCCCATGACGATGACCGACATCGGGCCGATCATGCCGACCTGCGCAGCCAGCCCGGCGCCGATGCGTTCGATGGCCATCATCACCATCACCACCGGCGCGAAGGTGCACAGCGTGGCGTTGAGCACCGAGAGCCAGATCACCTCCGGCGCCACCACCGCCGCGCTCAGGGGCCGCAGCAGCACAAACTGCAAGAGGCACAGCACACAGGCCACGCTGGTGGCCAGACCCACCAGGCGCATCGAGCCCAGGCGCTTGACCAGCTCGCCGCTGTACACGAGGTATATCGCGTAGCTGACCGCACTGCCAAACACCAGCAGCGCACCCAGCACCGCATCCGGCCCCTGGGAGCCCACTTCGTGGCCAAAAACGAGCAGCACCCCCGCGTAGCTCACCGCCATGGCCACGGCCTGCAACAGCGTGATGCGCCGCCGATAAACCACCCAGCCGAGCACCAGCACAAGGGTGGGGTTGAGGTACAGGATCAGCCGCTCCAGGCTGGCGCTGATGTATTGCAGGCCTGAAAAATCCAGAAAACTCGCGAGGTAGTAACCCGTGAACCCCAGCCCCAGAACGCCCAGCCAGTCGGCTCGCGTGAGCGGCGCGGGCTTCTCACCCCCCGGGCGGCGGCTCGCCCACCAGGCCAGGGCCAGAAACAGTGGCAGCGCAAACAGCATGCGGTACATGATGAGCGTGACCGCGTCCACGCCATGCCGGTACGCGAGCTTGGCGATGATGGCCTTGCCGCTGAAGGCGATGGAGCCCGCACTGGCCAGCAGCAAGCCCATGGCGAGTTGGGGTGCGGGGGCAGCAGTGGACACGGGCGCGGCAGGCATCCGGGCGATTATCCGGGCCGAGAGAAGAGCCTGTGTGGCTCGGGACTTCGCCTTTTGCGATGCCGGGCCGCGTCATGCACGCGCACGCCGGCGCGGCTGCAGCACCACCACCAGCAACAGGCCGATGGCGATCATCAACAGCACCGCCGACACGGGCCGCTCGATGAACACGAACCAGTCGCCACGCGAGAGCTGCAACGCGCGGCGCAACTGCTCCTCCAACCCAGGCGCGAGCACATAGCCCAGCAACAACGCCACGCCCTCACAGCCCAGGCGCTGCAACACAAAACCCAGCAGCCCCAGCCCCATGACAAGCCACACACCCCAGCCGTGCGGCCCCAGCGCCAGCGCCCCCAGGCCCGCCGCCGTCAGCAGGCCCGCCAGCACGGCGCGGCGCGGCACCTGCAGCACGCGCAACAGCGTCGGCACCCACCAGCGCGACAGCGGCAGGTTGAGCAGCAGCAGGAACAGGTTGCCGATCCACATGGCCACCAGCAGCCCCCAGAACACGGTGGGCTGCACGCTCATCACCGACGGCCCGGGCTCGATGGCGTGCAACCCGAGCGCGCCCAGCAGCAGCGCCATCACGGTGTTGGGCGGCAGGCCCAGGGCCAGCATCGGCAGGTAGGCCGTTTGCGCGCCTGCGTTGTTGGCGGCCTCGGGTGCGGCCACGCCGCGCAGGTTGCCCTGCCCCAGAGGCGGCATCCGCTGGCGCGACACCACCGCCTCCAGCTGGTAAGCCGCCAGCGAAGAGAGCAACGCCCCCCCGCCCGGCACCACCCCCAGCACCGCACCCAGCCCCGTGCCGCGCAACAGGGCGGGCAGTGCCTCCTTGAGTTCATCGCGCGAGGCCCGCGTGTCAAAGCCTGCCGCCGCCGGCGTGGCACGGGGCGCCTCGGGCGGCGCACCTGGCGCGAGCGTTGAGAGGCCAGCCAGTTCGGCGGCAATCGGCGCCACCACGAAAAAGCCCAACGCCAGCGCAATGAAGCCCGCGCCTTCGTTCAGCCCGTGGTGGCGGCCCATCCAGGGCTCCAGCGCCTCGGGCACGAAGCGCGCCACGCCGGTCTGAGCGTCCCAACCCATGAGGCCCAGCAGCAGCCCCAGCACCGTCATCGCCAGTGCCTTGAGGAACGAGCCCGATGCCAGCACCGTGGCCCCGACCAGCCCTACCACCAGCAAGAGGAAACGCTCGGCCGGCCCGAACTGCACGCCCAGCGACACCACGCCGGGCGCCAGCAACACGACCAGGCCGATGGCCAGGCAACCGGCCACACATGAACTGATGGCCGCCACGGACAGCGCCACCCCGGTGCGCCCCTGCACGGCCATCGCATGGCCATCGCGGCTGGTCATGACCGACGAGGCTTCGCCCGGCTGATCGAACACGATGGCCGGCAACGAGCCGCCGTACTGCGCGCCGTAATACACGCCAGCGATGACCAGCAAGGCGGGCAAGGCGGGCAGGCCCAGCGTCGCCGGCAGCAGCAGCGCGATCGCCGTCACCGGCCCCACACCCGGCAGCACGCCAAACACGCTGCCCATCAGCACGCCCAGCGCAATCAGCCCCATGGCTTGCCAGCCCCACACGGCAGACAAGCCCTGCGCCAGCGAACCCCACCATGAAAAGTCGGAGACCATGCGCGCGCCCGCGTTCAGCGCTCAGCGCGCGTGGGCCACAACGCGACGTCCAGGCCCAGCGGGCCCGCCCACAAGGCGCACACCACAGCAGCCAGCGCGATCGACCAGAGCCACGCACGCCCGCGCGTGCCACCGGGCTCACCGGGCACCACCGCCAGCACCAGGCCGGCCACGCCCGCCGCCAGCCCCAGCGTGGGCCAGCCTTCAAACCACGCCCCCACCCAGGGCCACTGGCTCGGCCCGCTGCACAGCGCCAGGCAGAAAAGCCCGCCGAGCAATCGCAGCAAGGGCACTGCGCCCCAGCGCCGCACGCGCCCACCGCCCAGCGCTTCGAAGGTGAGCGCCTTGAACAGCATCAGCAAGCCCAGCACACCGAGCAGCAGGCCCAGCAGCAAAGGCACATAGCCCGGCCCCATGTCGGCCGCCTCGCCGAGCGGATGGCGCGAAGCCACCCACCCAAATCCGATCCCCAGCGCCAGAAAGAACACACCGGCGAGAAAGTCCTGCAGGTTCTTGATCATGGTGGCGGTCGGCCGTGCACCCGGCTCACTGCACGGGCGGCGTGCAGGCCAGCACCTCGTCCATGGTGGTCAGGCCTTCGGCCACGCGGGCGGCACCACCGAGGCGCAGCGGGCGCATGCCATCCTGCACGGCCTGTTTGCGCAGCGCATCCAGCACGGGTTCGCGACTGACCTTGTCCTTGAAGGCCTCGGTGACCACGAGCAATTCATACAGGCCCATGCGGCCACGGAAGCCGGTCATGCGGCAGTCGACGCAACCCACGGGCTGGTAGGGGCGGTAACTGCCGCTCACCTGCCAGGGTTTGACCAGCTCGGCCAGCGTGGCGCGCGAGGCCACGGTCTCCTCTTTGCCCTGGGGCTGGCGGCACGCGGGACACAGCGTGCGCACCAGGCGCTGCGCCAGCACGCCCAGCACGGTGGCATTGATCAGGTACGGCGGAATGCCCAGCTCCATGAGGCGCATGACGGCCGAGGGCGCGTCGTTGGTGTGCAGCGTGGTGAACACCAGGTGGCCGGTGAGCGCGGCCTGCACCGCCATCTCGGCAGTGGCCAGGTCGCGCACCTCCCCCACCATGATGATGTCCGGGTCCTGCCGCATCAGCGAGCGCAGGCCTTGCGCGAAATCGAGGTCGAGATGCGGCTGCACCTGCGTCTGGTTGAAGGCGGGCTCGATCATCTCGATGGGGTCTTCCACCGTGCTCACGTTCACCTCTTCGGTGGCCAGCCGCTTGAGCGTGGCATAGAGGGTGGTGGTCTTGCCCGAGCCGGTGGGGCCGGTCACCAGCACGATGCCGTGAGGGTGTCTGGTGAGACCTTCCCAGCGCTGCGCGTCGTGCGAAGCGAAGCCCAGCGCGCTGAGGTCCTTCACGGTGGAGTCGGGGTCGAAGATGCGCATGACGAGCTTCTCGCCAAACGCCGTGGGCAACGTGGACAGCCGCATCTCGACCTCGTCGCCGCGCGCACCCCCCACGCCGGGGCGCAACGTCTTGATGCGCCCGTCCTGCGGGCGGCGGCGCTCCACCACATCCATGCGGCCCAGCAACTTGATGCGCGCGGTCATCGCGTTCATCACGCCCATCGGCATCTGGTAGACGGGGTGCAAAACCCCGTCGATGCGAAAGCGGATCACGCCCTGCTCGCGCCGGGGCTCCAAGTGGATGTCGCTGGCGCGCTGGTCGAAGGCGTACTGCCAGAGCCAGTCCACCACCTGCACCACGCCCTGGTCGTTGGCATCGAGCTGCTTGTTGGCCTTGCCCAGTTCCACCAGCTGCTCGAAGCTGCTGAAGCCTTGCGCGCCGCTCTTGTTGGCCGCGCGCACCGACTTGGCCAACGCAAAGAACTCACCGGTGAAGCTGTTGATGGCCTGCGGGCTGGACATCACCAGCCGCACGGTGCGCCGCGTCTGTCGCTCCACCTCGGGCACCCAGTCGCGAACGAAGGGCTCTGCCGTGGCCACCACCACTTCGGTCGGGCTCACCAGCACCGGCAGCACCTTGTGGCGCTCCGCGTACGCGGCGCTCATCACATCGGCCACCTTGCCCACGTCCACCTTGAGCGGGTCGATGCGCATGTAGTCCAGGCCGGCGCGTTTGGCCAGCCACTGCGTGAGCGTCTCCACGTCGAGCACATGGCTGTCGGCCGCGCGCGCCATGCCCACCACTGCCAGGCGCTGCAGCGGATGCTGCGAGCTGTGGGCCGACGCACAGCGCGTGGTGGTGCGCTCGGCTTCTTCGGTGGAAATCACGCCGTCCTCGCGCAGCCAGCCCACCAGCGTGCGCCAGTCCAGCGGACCGTCCAATTTTTTCTGGGGTGAGGGCGTCTGCGAAGTCTTCATGCGTGGATCAGGATACCGGTTTGAACAGGCGCAACCACTTCACAGCGGGTAAACCCCAGCGCGCCTGCACCGCCTCGGCGCGCGCCAGCAGCGCCATGCGCGTGGGCCGCTCGGCCGTGCGTTGGGCGAGCACCACGGTGTTGCCCTCGCGCGTGGGCTTGAAAGCCCACACCGCATCGGCGCCGAAGGCCGCGCAGAGGCTCTGCAGCGAACGCTCGTAGCTGGTGTCGCGGCCGAAGAGGTTGACGGTGAGGCAGCCGTCGTCGGTCAGGGCAGCGCGGCAGTCGGCGTAGAAGTCGGGGCTGTCGAGCACGGGGGCGGCGGCCTCGTGGTCGTACAGGTCGACCTGCAGCGCATCGTAGGCACCGATGTGCTCGGCGTGGCGGATCGCTTCGCCGGCATCGGCCAGCAGCACACGCAGGCGCGGTCCGTCGGCCGGCAACTTGAACCACTGGCGACACACGGCCAGCACCTGCGGGTTGATCTCGATCGCGGTGGTGTCCATGCGCAGCTTCTTGAAGCAGAACTTGGTCAGCGCGGCCGAGCCCAGGCCGAGCTGCAGCGCGCGGCGGCCACTCACGGTATCGGGGTCCACAAACAGCAGCCAGGCCATCATGCGCTGCACGTAGTCCAGCTCGATGTCGAACGGCGCGTCCAGCAGCATCGAGCCCTGGATCCACTCGGTGCCCAGGTGCAGGAAGCGCACCTCGCTGTCTTCGGAGATCGTCACCTCCGGCAGCGTCTGCACGCTGCGGCGGGCGCGGGCCGCGGCGTTGGCGCCCGACTTCATGCCGTCACCTCGTGGGCCAGGCGCGCTGGCACGCCGAGGCCCTTGCGGGAGCCGGGCGACAGACAAAAGAAAAACGGATCAGTGGGCGGGTGAGGTGAATGCGGCATCGGGTGTCCAACCTGGGGAGCGACGATTATGAACAGGGCGACTGGCCGCCCACGCCATGCCGGCGCAGCACCTCCGCCCAGGCCGCCAGCTTGCGGTCAAAGCTCCAGCTGGCATTGGCCGGGCTGGTGGACGGCAGCTTGTAAACCGGCACCCCCAGCTTCTCGGTGTGCTGCGCGTGGCGAAAGCTCTCGGTCCCGTTGTGCGCAATGGCGCCCAGCTTGGGGCAATGCCAGCGCACCACCGAAAAGTCGTTGAGCCTGGCGTTGCGGATGTCGGCATCCAGGCTGCCTTCGCGCTCGCAGGCGCCGTACACATCCCACACGCCCAGCCCGTGCGCCTGCATAGCCTCCACCCGCTCGGCATACGGCATCGCGGGCAGGGGCAAGGCCCACAGGGCACCCAGGATTTTCCAGAAGTGGTTTTGCGGATGGCCGTAGTACTGCTGCGCGCGCAACGAAGCGACCCCTGGAAAGCTGCCCAGCACCAGCACCCGCGTGTCGGCGCTGAGCACAGGGGGCAAGCCTTGCAGCGCGCTCACCGCACGGCCTCCAGCGCCGCCAGCCGGGGCAAGGCGTGCCGTGCGTTGGCGGTGGTCGCCTCGCGCAGCGCCTCCAGCGGCAGGCCGCGCAACTGCGCCACCACCGCGCCGATGCGTGGCAGCTCCAGCGGGCTGTTGATGCCCTGCGCACGGCCCAGCGCGCGCTCGGCGGCCGTCACGTAGAGCCACTGCGGCGGGATGTCGGGCGCGTCGGTTTCGAGCACGAGAGCCGACAGGGGCAGCTCGGCCGCCAGGCGCCGCAGCTGCTTTGCGGGCTCGAAGGTGCAGGCGCCGCCAAAGCCCAGCTTGAAGCCCAGGTCGAGGAAAGCGCCCGCTTGTTGCTCACTGCCATTGAAGGCATGGGCGATGCCGGCCACGGGCAGCTCGCGCAGGTGCTTGAGCAACACGTCGGCGCTGCGGCGCACGTGCAGGATCACGGGCAGGCCGTACTTTCGGGCCAGCCGCAATTGCGCGCGGTACATCTGCACCTGGCGCTCGCGCATGGTGGGCGTGCAGAGTTCGGGCACGAAGAAGTCCAGGCCGATCTCGCCCACGGCCACCAGGCGCGGGTCGTCGCGGTGTTCGGTGAGTGCGGCATCGAGCGCGGCCAGGTCACTGTCTTGCGCGCGCGGCACGTACAGCGGATGGATGCCCAGCGCATACGCATCGCCCATGCGGTGCGCCAGTGTGCGCACGGTGTCGAAGTTGGCGCGCTCCACCGCCGGGATCACGCACAGGCCCACGCCCTGCGCGGCGGCGCGCGCGCGCAGGCTCAGGGCAAGCGCGTGATCCACGCCGAATTCGGGCGCGTCCAGATGGCAGTGTGTGTCGATCCACATGGCGGTATAACGGCCATTGTGCCGGCACGCGCACGGTGCGCCGGTGTCCCCACACAAGAAGCAAAGGAAGTTGCCATGTCACCAACACCCTCCCGCCTGGCCTGGCTGGCCGCCCCGGCTTTGATGGCCCTGAGCGCCTGCGCCATGCCCGGCGCACCGGCCACCGCCCCCTTGGTGGGCAGCGAATGGCGGCTGGAAGACCTCGGTGGGCGCGGCGTGCTCGACAAGGTCACCGCCACGCTGGCCTTTCCCGAAGCCGGGCGCGTGGCGGGCAACAGCTCGTGCAACCGCTTCTTTGGCTCGTACACGCTGATGCAGGACAAGGTGGCGCTGGGCCAGCTGGGCGGCACGCGCATGGCCTGCCCGGAAGCCGTGAGCGAGCAGGAAACGCGCTACCTCGATGCCCTGCAGAAAGCGCACCGCCTGGAGGTGCAGGGCAAAACCATGCTGATGCATGTGCAGGGCCTGGAGAAGCCGCTGCGCTTCACCCGCACGAAGCCTTGATGCCCGGCTGACGCCCGGGGTGGCCCCGCGGGATCCGCTTCAGCTCAGCACACCCCGGGTCAGCCGCAGCAGGCGCCCGCAGCGCGCAGCCAGGGTCTCGTCGTGGGTCACCACGATGAAGGCCGTGCCCTGGTCTCGGGCGAGTTCGAGCATGAGCTGAAACACGCCTTCGGCGGTGCTGCGGTCCAGGTTGCCCGTGGGCTCGTCGGCCAGCACACACGCGGGCTGGGTGACCAGGGCCCGCGCAATCGCCACGCGCTGGCGCTCGCCGCCCGAGAGTTCGGCAGGCCGGTGGTGCAAGCGCTCGCCCAGCCCCACACGCGTGAGCATCCGGGTGGCCTGCTCGGCGGCTTGCGCGCGCGGCATGCGGCGAATCCACAGCGGCATGGCGACGTTGTCGCACGCGCTGAACTCGGGCAGCAGGTGGTGAAACTGGTACACGAAGCCCAGGTGCTGGTTGCGCAGGGCGCCTTGCTGCGCGGCGCTCAAGCCCGCGAGCGATTGCCCCATCAGCTCGACGCTGCCACTGCTGGGCGCATCAAGCCCCCCCAGCAGGTGCAGCAAGGTGCTCTTGCCCGAACCGGACGCACCGACGATGGCCACCGTCTCGCCCGCGCGCACGGTGAGGTCGACACCGGTGAGCACGGTGACGTCGAGCCGTCCTTCGGTGAAGCGCTTGGTGAGGCCGGTGGCGCTCAACACCACATCCGTTCGCCCTGAGCCACCCCCCTCTCGCCCTGAGCCACCCCCCGTTCGCCCTGAGCCTGTCGAAGGGCTCACCACAACCTGGGCGGGGGTTTCGACAAGCTCAGCCCGAACGGAGTTGGAGCCGGCTCGCACGGGGTTGTATTCACTCATAGCGCAGCGCCTCGGCAGGGTTGACACGGCTCGCGCGCCAGCTCGGGTAAATGGTGGCCAGGAACGACAGCACCAGCGAGATCACCGCCACCGGCAGGATGTCGGTCTGCTGCGGGTCGCTGGGCATGCGGCTGATGAGGTAAATGTCTTGCGGCAGGAAGCTCGCGCCCAGCAAGCGCTCCAGCGCCGGCACCAGCGTGTCGATGTTGAAGGCCACACCCAGGCCCAGCAGCAGGCCCGCGCCGGTACCGATGATGCCGACCATGGCGCCTTGCACCATGAACACGCCCATGATGCTCCGCGGGCTGGCGCCCAGCGTGCGCAGGATGGCAATGTCGGCGCGCTTGTCGGTCACCGTCATCACGAGCGTGGACACGAGGTTGAACGCCGCCACCGCCACGATCAGCGTGAGGATGATGAACATCATGCGTTTTTCAAGCTGCACGGCGGCGAACCAGGTGCGGTTCTGGCGCGTCCAGTCGCGCACCAGCAGGCCGGGGTCGAGGTCGCTGGCAATCGACAGCGCCACCTCGCGCGCCTGGTGCAGGTTCTTGATCTTCACGCGCACGCCGGTCGGGCCCTCCACGCGGAAGATGCGCGCCGCGTCTTCCTGGTGCAGCAGCGCCAGCGCCGAGTCGTACTCGAAGTGGCCGGAGTCGAAGGTGCCCACCACCGTCATCTGGCGAATGCGCGGCACCACGCCGGCTGGCGTCACCTGGCCGCTGGGGGCGATCAGGGTGACGCTGTCACCGGCGATCACGCCCAGGCTGCGCGCCAGCTCGCCGCCCAGGATCACGCCGAACTCGCCCGGCACCAGCCGCGGCAGCATGGTGTCGGCAAGGTCGGCGGCGAGGTCCGTCACCTTGGGCTCCAGCGCCGGGTCAATGCCGCGCACCAGCGTGCCCTTCATGTCCTCGCCCCGTGCGATCAGCGCCTGCGCGCCCACAAAGGGCGCGGCGCCCACCACCTCGGGGTGGCGTTCGATGCGCGCCAGCGTATCGGCCAGGTTCGGAATGGCCTGGCCGCCGGGCTCGAACACCTCGATGTGCGAAAGCACGCCGAGCATGCGGTCGCGCACCTCCTTCTGGAAGCCGTTCATGACCGAGAGCACGATGATGAGCGCGGCCACGCCCAGCGCAATGCCCAGCATGGACACGCCCGAAATGAAGGAAATGAAGCCGTTGCGCCGGGTGGCGCGGCCAGCGCGCGTGTAGCGCCAGCCCAGAATGAGTTCGTAAGGGGTTTGCATGGGTTGGAATCCAGCGGGCATTGTGGCATCCCCGACAATCGCGTCATGCCCGCTTCCCACCTGGCCTCTGAGCCTTCCTCGCACCTGCTGGTTCCGTTTGCCAGCGCCAGCGACCCCGGCTGCCGTGCGGTGCTCCCCCAACTCGCCCTGCCCCAACTCAGCGCCCTGCTGGCCGAGCTGGTGCCGGTGGTGCGCGACGAAGGCAACGAGCACAGCCTGAGCCCACCGCACGAACGCGCGCTGGCGCAAGCCATCGGCCTGCTGCGCCCCGACGGTTGTCCGTTCGACGACGGCCTCATCCCCTGGGCGGCCATCGAAGACGCTCAACCCACGGCACCCCAGGCCTGGTTCACGCCCTGCCATTTCCAGGTCGGCATGGAGCAGGTCACGCTGCTGCCCGCCGAGCAGCTCGACCTGGCCGATGCGCATTCGCGTGCGCTGTTCGATGCGCTGGCGCCGTATTGCGCCGAGGACGGCATCACCCTGAGCTACACCTCGGCCACGCGCTGGCATGCCAGAGGCGAGCCCTTGCGCGGCATCGCCAGCGCCAGCCTGGACCGCGTGGGCGGGCGCTCGGTGGAAGGCTGGCTGGCCGAGAGCGCCGCCAACCGGCAAGGCGCGCAGCTGCTCAAGCGCCTGCAGAGCGAAGCGCAGATGCTGTTCTACACACATGCGATGCACGACGAACGCGAAGCGGCCCGGCTGCACCCCATCAATGGTTTCTGGGTGAGTGGCGCGGGCGCGCTGGCGCAGCCCTTGACGCTGAGGCCAGCCCCCGCCCAACCCGACACCCTGCGCCAGGCCGCGCTGCAGGCCGACTGGCGCCGCTGGCAGCAGGCCTGGGAAGCGCTGGACGCTGGCGAGATCGCCCAGTGGCTCGCGCGCGCGCGACGGGGTGAGGCCGTCACACTCACGCTGTGTGGTGAGCGCACCGCGCAACGCTTCACGAACGCGCCACGCACCGCGGTCGGTCGCATCGGCCGCATGTTCAAAAACATCCTGGGCCAAAACCCGGCCTGGAAGACGCTGGAATCCCTATGAAGATCACCACCCGCGACGTGCCCCCCCGCGCCGCCTGGGCGCTGGAGCAAAGCGGCCTGCACCCGCTGCTGGCGCGCCTGTTCGCCGCGCGCGGCATCACCAGCAAGGACGAGCTCGACGACGCGCTCGCGCGCCTGCTGCCCCCGTCCTCCATGCTCGGCGCCCAGGCGGCTGCGCGCGCCCTCGCCGACGCCATGGCCGCGAACCAGGCCATCTGCATCGTGGCCGACTACGACTGCGACGGCGCCACCGCTTGCGCAGTGGGCCTGCGTGGCCTGCGCCTGCTTGGCGCACCGCTGGGCTTTGACCGCGTGAACTACCTCGTGCCCGACCGCGTGACCGACGGCTACGGGCTCACGCCCGCCATTTCCAAGCGCGTGAAAGCCCAGGGCGCCGACGTGCTCGTGACGGTGGACAACGGCATCGCCAGCGTGGACGGCGTGCGCGCCGCGCGCGACCTCGGCCTGCAGGTGATCGTGACCGACCACCACCTGCCCGCCTTGAAAGACGGCGAGATCGCGCTCCCGCAGGACTGCATCATCGTCAACCCCAACCAGCCGGGCTGCCCCTTCGAAAGCAAATCGATCGCGGGGGTGGGCGTCATGTTTTACGTGCTGCTGGCGCTGCGCGCCGAGCTGCGCGAGCGCGGTGCGTTCACGGTGCAGACACAACCCAAGATCGATGCGCTGCTGCCGCTCGTGGCGCTGGGCACGGTGGCCGACGTGGTCAAGCTCGATGCCAACAACCGCCGCCTCGTTGCCCAGGGTTTGAAGCGTGTGCGCGCCGGCGCCATGCCGCCGGGCATGACGGCTTTGTTCAACGTGGCCGCGCGCAAGCCCGAGGCCGCCACCGGTTTTGATTTCGGCTTCGCACTCGGCCCGCGCCTGAACGCCGCTGGCCGCCTGGCGGACATGACACTGGGCATCGAATGCCTCACCACCGACGATGCCTTGCGCGCCGATGAGCTGGCGCGCACGCTGGACGGCATCAACCGCGAGCGCAAGGCCATTGAAGGCGACATGCGCGAGCAGGCCTTGCAGATGGCCGAAGAAATGTTCGACGAGTCGGAGGAGCCTCCGCCCGCGCTGGTGGTGTTCGACCCCGACTTCCACGAGGGGGTGGTGGGCATCGTGGCTTCGCGCCTGAAGGACAAGCTGCACCGCCCCACCTTCGTGTTTGCCGCCAGCGGCGCCGAGGGCAAGGAGCACGAGCTCAAGGGTTCGGGCCGCTCCATTGCCGGCTTTCACCTGCGCGATGCGCTGGACCTCGTGGCCAAACGCCACCCCGGTGTGTTGCTGCGCTTCGGTGGCCATGCCATGGCGGCGGGCTGCACGATCGACGAGGAGCACCTGGACACATTCGAGGCGGCGTTGCAGCAGGTGGCGCACGAATGGCTGGACGCGGCGACGCTGCAGCGCCGCATGGAGTCGGACGGCCCGCTGGAGGCGCAGTACCGCCGCCCGGATCTGGTGGACACCCTGCACCAGGAGGTGTGGGGGCAAGGTTTTGCGCCACCGGTGTTCTGCGAGGAGGTGCAGGTGGTGTCCCAGCGGCTGGTGGGCGAAAAGCACTTGGCCTTGAAGCTCAAGCACCAGGGCGAGCCGGTGGACGGCATCTGGTTCGGCCACACCGAACCGCTGCCGCCACGCGTGAAGATTGCGTTCCGACTGGACGCGGACGAGTGGCAGGGGCAGCGGCGGGTGCGGTTTCTGGTGGAGGCAGCGGAGGTGTGAGTTTTTGCGTGGGTTCGACCTCGCGGGCTCCGAGGTGTGGGCGCTCTGCTCCGCGAATGTCCTCCGGCGGCGGGAGGCCGCCTCCCCCCTTTATTTCGCTGCGCAGAGCGCCCAC
>NZ_JAHVAB010000067.1 GCF_019264445.1 Hydrogenophaga sp. | reverse complement strand
CGCCCTGCCATTGCAGGTTGAGCGCGGCGGCGCTCTCCAGCGTCCATTCCACCGTGCGGTCGGTGCGTGCGCTGTCGATGGCCTGCAGCTTAAGCCGGCCGAGTTCGAGGCGGCCGGTGTCCCAGTCGGGCTGGCGCGCCGTGCCCAGCTGCAGCACGCCCTGCGTGTCGAGCGTGGCGCGCCAGGGCGACTGCTCGACCTGCCCGGCCAGGCTCAAGGCCAGGCGCTCGGGCGGGCCGCTGGCCTGCAGCCTGAGGGCGCTGAGGTTGATCTGCTGCGTGGTCGTGGGGTTGGCGGCGTTGGCCGTGGCCACTTCGCGCGTGACGCGCAGGCGCGGCGCGTCCAGGCCCACCTGCAGGCGCGGCGCAGCGGCTGCGGCCGCGCCCGTGGCCGGCGCGGGATAGCCCAGGGCGCCGAGCCCGCCTTGCCACGCGGCGTTGAGGCGGGCGCTGCCTTCGACCTGCAGGCCGGGTTGTGCGTCGAGCGCCGTGCGGATCTGCGGGCCCACCACGGGCAGGGTCTGCAGGCTGCGCACCCAGCCGAGAACGCGGCTGGCGTCCGCCAGGTTCAGGTCGAGCTGGCCGTTGCCCGTGGCATGTGCGGCCTGGCCTTTCCAGGTGGTTTGTGCGCCGGGCACTTGCACCGACACGTCGCCGTCAAAGCTGCGCGCGCGGGTGTCGAACGTGCCCTTGGCGTCGAGGGTGGCGTCGGCGGCGCTCAGGCGGGCCGAGCGCAGTTCGAGCACGCCTTGTGTGGCGTCGTCTGCGCGCGGGCGCCAGCGGCCTTTCACGTCCACCTCGCGCAGCCGCACGCCGTCGAGCGCGCCGGCCTTGGGTTGCACGCCCGAGGGCTGCACGCGGGCGCCGATGTCGATGGACGCGCGCGCCGTGTCGGCGTCGACCGTGCGCGCGCTCACGGTGCCGTCGAGCGCGGCGGGCGCGATGCTGCTCCAGAGCTGGGCCGGGTTGAGGCGGGTGGCCTTGATCTCGCCCT
The DNA here is from genome assembly GCF_019264445.1 of Hydrogenophaga sp. Taxonomy (GTDB): domain Bacteria; phylum Pseudomonadota; class Gammaproteobacteria; order Burkholderiales; family Burkholderiaceae_C; genus Hydrogenophaga. The sequence goes on along the minus strand of NZ_JAHVAB010000067.1, from coordinate 104,847 downwards.
GCCAGGCGCCCAGGGGCGAGGCCTGCGCGCCGGTGGCCGGTGCCCATTGGCCCTGGCCTTGCACGCGCCCGCTGCCCAGCTGAGCGTCCAGCCGCGAAAGTGTCCAGCGCGGGCCGCGTTGTTCCAGCGCGGCTTCCAGCCGGTCCAGCGGCAGGCGTTGCCGGTCGGCCGGGCCGCTGGCGGTGTTGGCCAGGCGCAGCTCGGCGCGCCAGGCGTCACCGTCGGGCTGCGCCTTCACGGTGCCGCTGAGCTGGGTCACGGGTGCTTGCGGCCAGAAGGCGGCGAGGTCGATGCGGTTCAGGGTGGCGTCGGCGGTGTCCACCGGCTGCGGGCGCCAGGGGCGCAGGCGGGCCTGTGCGTCGAGCGTGGGGGCATCGGCCGGGGCCGCGCTGCCCGCGGCTTTCACGCTGGCGGTGGCGTCCAGCGCCGCGTCGGTGGTGGCCAAGGTGCCCGTGATCCTGGCGATGGCTTCCAGCACCACGGCCTGTCCGCCCGGCACGGTGGTGGGCACCTCGCCGCTGGCGTCCACGCGCAGCGGCATGGGGGCTTGCGCGCCCAGCAGTGCCCGGAGCTGGTATTGCCCGCCGGCGACTTGTGCGCTCTCCAGATCGAACTGGTGCGCGTCGGCCACGCCGAGGTTCCAGGCGCGGTCGGCGGCGCGGTAGCGGTACTGGCCTTTGAGACCACTCACCGTGATGGGCGAGGCGCCCGCCATCACCAGCTCGCCAATGGACCAGGGCAGCGTCACCGGGAGCGGGAGCGTGATGGGTCGCAGGGGCTCGGGCGGCGCCGAGGGGGTGGGTGGGCGCTGGTCATCGATCTGCAGGCGGCCGATGTCGAGCTGCGAGAGCCGCACGCCGCGGCCGAGCAGCGCGTCGGCCCAGAACCAGGCGCTCAAACCCAGGCGCGTGTCGGTGGCCTGTACCGAGAGGCCGTCGCGCTGCCACTGCAGCCGCGCGATCTGGCCCCCGCGCAACAGGCTGCCCTGCACGCCGTCCACCGCCAGCGTGCCCGCTTCGGGGCCCTGTTTCGCCATGAACGACTGGCCCCAGCCCAGCGCCTGTGCCAGCGAACCGGGCGACGCCGCCCACAGGCCGAACCCGAGCAGCGTCAGCAACACCAGCGCAGCGAGCGCGCCGAACACCCAGCGCACGGCGCGGCCGATGCGCGAAGGCGGCGGGGCGGTGGTGTCGGGCGTGTCGCTCATGCCGGCGTCAGAACGTGAAGCCCACGTTCAGGTGGATGCGAAAGCGCCGCGTCTCCAGGCCGTAGGCCAGGTCGAGCTGCAGCGGCCCGACCGGGCTGTTGTAGCGGATGCCCGTGCCCACGCCCCACACGGGCTTGAGGTCGCCCGCCTTGTTGGCGATGGCACCGCCGTCGATGAAGAGCACGTTTTCCCAGTTGGAGCGCTGGTCGGCGTTCCAGATCGGGCGCTGCCATTCCAGGCTCACCACGGCCTTGTAGCGGCCCGGGCCAATGCTGCCGTCGGCGCGCGGCACGCCGATGTCGCGCAGGCCGTAGCCGCGCACCGTGTTGTCGCCGCCGGTGATGAAGAGCTGGGTGTCGGGAATCGGCGCCGAATCGCGAGCCACCACCGCGCCGCCCTCCACGCGCAGCGCCAGACGCCCCAGCTGCGTGCGCCGCGTGGGCGAGGTCACGTCGCGCGGCTGCCCGGGCACGGGGTCGGCCACCTGGGCGATCGCGCCCAGCGGCCAGTACGTGAGCCAGCGCGCCTGCGTGCGGCCAAACGGCAGGCGTGTGGTGCCGAGCGTGTAGCCGGCACCCAGTTCGACCGCGAGCCCGTAGCCGCGGTGCGGAAACACCAGGTCGTCAAAACGGCGCCGGGTCCACGCGTAGTTGGCGCTGATGGAGGACTTGGCTTCTTCTTGTGCTGTGGCGCTCACCAGGCTGCTGCTCACGCGGGCACGGTCGTACTGCAGGTAGAAGCTGCGGTCGTACTCCACGCCCAGCTGCGTCTGCCCTGCGCGCAAACGCTGGCTGCTGGTGGTGGTGAAGTCGTCGAGCTGTTTGGCCAGTTGTGCGCCAACGATCTTGCGCCAGCCATCGTTGTTGGGTGTGGAACTCCAGTCGGTGCTGGCCAGCTGGTCGATACGCTCGAGCTGCAGCTTGCTCACCGCACGCCAGCCGATGCCGGGCACGCTGTTGTGCGTGTGTTCGAGCGACAGGCGCGCACCGTTGTCGGTGCTGCCGCCCACACCGATCACCACCTTTTGCCGTTTGGCCTCGCGCAGCTGCACCATCACGGGCAAGGTGTCGCCATCGGTGGTGGGCTCCACGTACACAAACACCGAGTCGTAGTAGCCACTTTCAGCAATGCGGCGCTGCGCGTCCTGCAGCTTCTCCAGGTCGTAGTCGCTGCCCGGCGTCAGGCCCGAGAGGCGCACCAGCCGCTCGGCGGTCACCGCGTCGTAGCGCTCGGCGCCTTGCACCATCACGTCGCCCATGCGCATGGCCTTGCCGGAATCGAGCTCGATGTAGAGCCGCGCCTGGTGCGTTTGCGAGTCGATGTCGGCCAGGCTGTTCTGCACGCGGCCCGAGGGGTAGCGCTGCGCGATCAGGCGGCGCAGCGCGGCGGTCTTGGCGCTGTCCCAGTCGGCTTGCGAAAAAGGCAGGCCGGCAATCAGGCCGGCCTCGCGCTGGATCTCGGCGCGCTGCGCCTCGGCCTGTGGCGCGGTGGCGATGTCGCCCACGAAAGACACCGTGACCGAGGCCACCTGCGTGACCGGTCCCGGGTCGACCTTGACGGTGATGGTGCCCAGCGAAGGCGGCGGGGCGTTGCGGTTGACCGCGCCGGTATCGGCCGCCGCCTCGCCCAGGCCAGGCGGTGGCACGACCTCGACGCTGGGTGAGAAGTACCCCAGCGTGGCGAGCAGCTCGCGCAGGTTGGCCGGTGCCTGCGCGAGCAGGCGGCCGAGTTCGTTGGCGTCGAGGTTGCGCAGCTCGCGGTAGCGCTGCACTTCCATGTGCCGCAACAGGAAATCGCGCATGGCGTCGGGCGCCTGCATGTCGACCTCGAATCGCGGGCCTGCGGCGGGTCTCGCTGCGCGCGCACGGCGCGTCTCGGCGCTGCTGTCCGGCGCGTCGTTGGCGGTGTCGTCCGCGTCGGCCGCGCTGTCGGGCACATTGAGCACGGGGGCTGCAGACGTCTGCGCAACGGCACCCGGTGGCCACAGCAGCGCCACGCAAAAAACAGAGGGCCATGCCCAGAGGGCACGGCCCGGGAGAAAAGATTTCATTCGGCCGTTATTTCGAGAGCATGCGCATCGTGTCTTCGAGCCCCTTCAAGGTCAGCGGGAACATCCGCTGGCCCATCAGTTGCTGAATCACGCTGATGCTCTGTCGATACTGCCACACGCCTTGAGGTTCCGGATTGATCCACGCAAACTTGGGAAATGCGTGCGTGAGGCGCTGCAGCCACTCGGCGCCGGCCTCTTCGTTGTTGTATTCGACGCTGCCGCCCGGTTGCAGGATTTCGTAGGGGCTCATGGTCGCGTCGCCCACGAAGATCAGCTTGTAGTCCTTGTTGTACTTGCGGATGATGTCCCAGGTCGGGAACTTCTCCGCATAGCGGCGCCGGTTGTTCTTCCACATGAAGTCGTAGACGCAGTTGTGGAAGTAATAGAACTCCAGGTGCTTGAACTCACTCTTGACGGCCGAGAACAACTCCTCGACGCGCTGGATGTGTTCGTCCATGGTGCCGCCCACGTCCATGAGCAGCAGCACCTTCACATTGTTGTGCCGCTCCGGGATCATCTTGATGTCCAGGTAGCCGGCATTGGCGGCGGTGGCGCGGATGGTGTCGGGCAGGTCGAGCTCCAGGTCGTTGCCCTCCCGCGCGAACTTGCGCAGCCGGCGCAGGGCGACCTTGATGTTGCGCGTGCCCAGCTCCTGCGTGTCGTCGTAATCGCGGTAGCTACGCTGGTCCCACACCTTCACCGCGGTCTTGTTGCCGCCCTTGCCGCCAATGCGCACACCCTGCGGGTTCTGCCCGCCATTGCCAAAGGGCGAGGTGCCGCCGGTGCCGATCCACTTGCTGCCGCCCTCATGGCGCTCTTTCTGCTCTTCCAGCCGCTTCTTCAGCGTCTCCATGAGCTCGTCCCAGTCCATCTTGGGCGCGTTGGCCTTCTGCTCCTCGGACAGGATGCGTTCCATTTCCTGGCGCAGCCAGTCGGCCGGAATCGGCTTGGTGAAGTCCGCGATCATCTCCACGCCCTTGAAGTAGGCGGCGAAGGCGCGGTCGAACTTGTCGTAGTGCTTTTCGTCCTTCACCAGCGCGGTGCGCGCCAGGAAGTAGAAGTCGTCCATCGAACACGCCTCGGGGTTGCGCGGGCCCACCACATCGGCCTGCAAAGCCTCCAGCAGCATGAGGTACTCCTTGACGGAGACCGGCAGCTTGGCCGAACGCAAGGTGTAGAAGAAGTCGATCAGCATGGCGATCTCCCGGTTTCAGGCGCGCTGGGCCTGCAGGTACCGCAACTGTGCGTGGGCTTCGGGCCATTCGCCCGAGCGCATGCTGTACATCACGGTGTCGCGGATGGTGCCGTCGCGGCGCAAGGCGTGGCCGCGGATGACACCGTCCTTTTTCGCGCCCAGGCGCTCGATGGCCTTCTGCGACGCAAAGTTGTAGTTGTCCGTACGCCAGCCCACGACATGGCAGCCCAGGGTGTCAAAGGCATGGCCCATCATCAGCAGCTTGCAGGTGGTGTTGACGTGGGTCCGTTGAACGCTGCGCGCGTACCAGGTGTAGCCAATCTCGACGCGCTTCACGGCGGGCAGGATGTCGTGAAAGCTCGTGCTGCCCAGCACCTTGCCGCTGGCCTCGTCGGTCACGGCAAAGGCGAAGCGGTGGCCTTCTTCGCGCATCTTCAGCGCGGTCTCGATGTAGCCACGCGTCTCATGGGGTTCGGGCACCGAGGTGATGCGCAGTGTCCAGAGTTCACCGTCTGCCGCCGCGGTGCGCAGGCCGTCCTCGTGGTCGGGCGAGAGCGGCACCAGGGCGATGCCGTTGGCGCGCAGGGTGACAGGCTCCACAAAAGCCATGCCGCGCTTTCAGCGGTTGCGCTGGTTCATGAACACCAGCTTTTCAAACAGCGTGGTGTCCTGCTCGTTCTTCAGCAGCGCGCCCACCAGCGGCGGCACGCTCACCTTGCTGTCGGTGCTTTGCAGTGCTTCCAGCGGAATGTCTTCGGCCATCAGCAGCTTGAGCCAGTCCAGCAGTTCCGACGTGCTGGGCTTTTTCTTCAGGCCGGGCAGGTTGCGCACGTCGTAGAAGGTCTTCATGGCCGCCGCCAGCAGCTCCTTCTTGAGCTTGGGGAAGTGCACGTCGACGATGCGCTGCATGGTCTCGGCATCGGGGAACTTGATGTAGTGGAAGAAGCAGCGGCGCAGGAAGGCGTCGGGCAGTTCTTTTTCGTTGTTGGAGGTGATGAACACCAGCGGGCGGTGCTTGGCGCGGATCATCTCGTGCGTCTCGTAGCAGTAGAACTCCATGCGGTCGAGTTCGCGCAGCAAGTCGTTCGGAAACTCGATGTCGGCCTTGTCGATCTCGTCGATCAGCAGCGCCACCGGCTGGTCGGCCGTGAAGGCCTGCCAGAGCACGCCCTTGACGATGTAGTTGTGGATGTCTTTCACACGCTCGTCGCCCAGCTGCGAATCGCGCAGGCGGCTCACCGCGTCGTACTCGTACAGGCCCTGCTGCGCCTTGGTCGTGCTCTTGATGTGCCACTGCAGCAGGGGCAGCTTCAAGGCGCTGGCCACTTCCTCGGCCAGCATGGTCTTGCCGGTGCCGGGCTCGCCCTTGACGAGCAAGGGGCGCTTGAGGGTGATCGCCGCATTCACCGCCAGCATCAGGTCTTGCGTGGCGACGTAGTTTTCAGAGCCTTGAAATTTCATGGAACGCTTCGCTGGAAAGTGGGACAGTGGCCGCTGCAGTGCCGCGGCGCGGGTGGTCAGGGGCTGGACCGACAGGCGCCCGCCACCGGGGTGTTTCTGCGGTGAGCGGCCAGACCAGTCTATATAATCGGCGGTTGATTTTTATCAATGCCTCATTCATTGTGCTTGCAAAATGATCCAACTGTTGTCCACGATCGCCCGTACCCTTGTCGCCGCTGCGACGCTCTCCGCGGTGGCCATGGCCGCCCACGCCCAGGGCGTGACGGGTGACGTGCAGGCCGGTCAGAAAAAGGCCGAAATGTGCATCGGGTGCCACGGCATCCCCGGCTACCAGAACAGCTTTCCCGAAATCCACAAGGTGCCGATGATTTCGGGCCAATCGGACAAGTACATCGTGTCCGCGCTCACCGCCTACAAGAAGGGCGACCGCAAGCACCCCACCATGCGCGGCATCGCCGGCTCCCTGAGCGAGCAGGACATGGCGGATCTGGGCGCTTTCTACGCTTCCCAAGCAGGCAAAGCCGCACCCGATACCCCGCGCACCGCCAGCACCACGGCAGCCGCGCTGATTGAAAAGGGCGCTTGTGCTTCGTGCCACGGCGCCAACTTCAGCAAGCCAATCGATCCGAGCTACCCCAAGATCGGCGGCCAGCATGCCGATTACCTGTTCGTCGCACTCAAGTCGTACACCGTGGAAGGCAACAGCATGATCGGCCGCTCAAACGGCATCATGGCCGGCATCGCCAAGCAGTACACGCCCGCTGAAATGCGCGAGATCGCCAAGTACCTGTCCACGGTCGAAGGCGAACTCAAGGTGGTGCCCCAGTCGCGCTTCCGCTAAGCCGACGCCACCCCTGAAAAAAAGCCGCTCACCGAGCGGCTTTTTTTGTGGTCAGTCGCGGGTGGCGCGGCGGCGCACGGCGTCGATGTAGGCCTGCCCGTCGGGCGGGCGTCCTGCCCGCTGGCTTTCCCAGAGCATGGTGCCCAGGCACTCCATCACTTCGTGGTGCGCCTGGTGCAGGTCGCCGCGGCGCGCGGTCAGCAACTCCACCGCCTGGCGAATGCCGGGTGGCTGGTCAATGCTGCATTGCTCACTGATCGACAGGTGCATGGAGAGGTGCAAAAAGGGGCTGTCCTGACCGGTGCCCGGTTCGCCGAGGCGGGCGAGCGCGGCATCCACATCGGCCAGCTCGGCATGGTGTTCGGGGTGCTCGGTGATCCATTGGGCAGCGAGCATCTCGATGGCTTCCATGGGTTGCTGCAGCAACTGCTTGTGGTGCACCGCACAGAAGAAACGGCGCACATCGGCTTGGGTGGGATTGAACATGAGAAAGTGATTTTCGCGCACGCGACCCGCCCCTGCGCCGGGCTTGGTTACAGTCTCGGCTCGACCCGAGGAGCACCCCCATGACCCAAGCCTTCATCTGCGACGCGATTCGCACCCCCTTCGGCCGCTACGGCGGCGCCCTCTCCAGCGTGCGCACCGACGACCTCGGCGCCCTGCCCATCAAGGCGCTGATGCAGCGCAACCCCGGCGTGGACTGGGCCGCCGTGGCCGACGTGCTCTACGGCTGCGCCAACCAGGCGGGCGAAGACAACCGCAACGTCGCGCGCATGGCCGGCCTGCTCGCGGGCCTGCCCCTGGAGGTGCCCGGCGCCACCATCAACCGCCTGTGCGGCTCCGGGCTCGATGCCGTGGGCTCGGCCGCGCGCGCCATCAAGGCCGGCGAAGCCGGCCTCATGATCGCCGGCGGCGTGGAGAGCATGAGCCGCGCCCCGTTCGTCATGCCCAAGGCCGAGAGCGCCTTCAGCCGCGCCAACGCGGTGTACGACACCACCATCGGCTGGCGCTTCGTCAACAAGCTCATGAAGGCCCAGTACGGTGTGGATTCCATGCCCGAGACGGCCGAAAACGTGGCGGTGGACTACGGAATCGAGCGCGAGGCGCAGGACCGCATGGCCCTGGCCAGCCAGCAGAGGGCCGTGGCCGCGCAGAAAGCCGGCCACCTGGCGCGCGAGATCGTGCCGGTGACGATCCCGCAGAAGAAGGGCGATGCGCTCGTGGTGGCGCAGGACGAGCACCCACGCGAGACCAGCCTGGAAGCGCTGGCCAAGCTCAAGGGCGTGGTCAAGCCCGATGGCACGGTGACCGCGGGCAACGCCAGCGGCGTGAACGATGGCGCCTGCGCGCTGCTGCTGGCCGACGAGGCCACGGCAGCGAAGAACGGCCTGAGCCCCAAGGCGCGCATCGTGGGCATGGCCACGGCCGGCGTGGCGCCGCGCGTGATGGGCATCGGCCCGGCGCCGGCCACGCAGAAGGTGCTGGCGCTCACGGGCCTGAAGCTCGAACAACTCGACGTGATCGAGCTCAACGAGGCGTTTGCGGCCCAGGGCCTGGCGGTGCTGCGCCAGCTGGGGCTGAAGGACGACGACGAGCGCGTGAATGCCTGGGGCGGTGCCATCGCGCTGGGGCACCCGCTGGGGGCCAGCGGTGCGCGCCTGGCCACGACCGCCGTCAACCGCCTGCACGCCACCGGTGGCCGCTACGCGCTGTGCACCATGTGCATTGGCGTGGGCCAGGGCATTGCGCTGATCATCGAGCGGGTCTGAGCGCCATGGCCGCCGGATGCATGGCGGCTCACAGCCTCCATGCGGGCAGCTGCCAGTCGCGCCACAGCGCCAGCCCGCGCAGACCGGCGGTGAACACCACGCAGGCGACCAGCGCCACCCACCCTGGCGCTTCGAGCTGCCACAGCCCGACATACAGCCAGCCGCCGGCAAAGGCACACAGCGCGTAGGGCCGGTGGTCCTTGAAGGCGGTCGGGATCTCGTTGCAGACCACGTCGCGCAGCACACCACCGAAGACGCCGGTGATCAGCCCCATCAGCACGGCCACCAGTGCGGGCATCTCCAGCAGCAGCGCCTGGTGCACGCCAGTGGCGGTGAACAAGCCCAGCCCGAGCGCATCGGGCCACTGGATCGCGCGTTCGGTCAGCTTGAAGTGGCGCCCTCGCAGGAACGCCATGGCGAGCACGCACAGCCCCAGCACACCCCAGAGCATCTCGACGTGGCGCACCCAGAAGAAAGGCCGTTGATCCAGCAGCAGGTCGCGCACCGTGCCACCGCCGAAAGCGGCTAGGAAGCCGACCACCGCCACGCCCACGGCGTCCAGCCGCATGCGCGCGCCCATCAGGATGCCGGAGAGTGCGAAGGCCACGGTGGCGGCCAGCTCGACCAGCAGGCGCAGGGTTTCACCCCAGAACTGAATGTTGTTCATGCACCGATTTTCGCTGCATGCGCGGCGCGCACGCACCCTGCCAGGCGCGGCGAGATCACGGTGCGGTCGACGCTGCGCAGCGCTCGTGCCCGGACGTCAACCAGCGCTCGCGCCATAGGCCCGGTGCGGCGCCGAACCAGCGCACGCAGGCCTGGTGAAAGCCGCGTTCTTCATAGCCCAGGAAATACGCCACCTCCTTCAGCGACAGCCTGGGTTCCTGCAGCAGCTTTTGCGCGCGCCGCCGCAGGGCTTCGTCTTTCAGCGAGGCAAAAGAAACACCTTCTTGCTGAAGGCGGCGTTGCAGGCTGCGCGCGCTCAGCCCCAACTGGCTGGCGGCGCGCTCCAGGCTCGATGCCCCCAGCTCAACGAGCTGAGTCACGGAGCCCCTGACGCTGGCAGGGCGCTTGAGCATCGTGAGCTGCAGGTCGGCCTGCGCACGCACCGTCTGCAGGATCAGCGGGTGTGCATTGGGCAGCGCGTGCGCCACCAGATGCGGCGGGATGTCCAGCCAGTGGCAGGCTTGCCCGAACGCCACCGGACACCCGAAGTGGGCGCGGTAAGCCGCCTGAATATCGGGCGCTGGCGCTGGCGTTGCCAGGCCGATGGCCAGCCCCTCAGGCGCCTGCCCCAGCATGGCGCGCATGAATTGAACGGCATACGTCAGGTCCACCTCGTGCGCCAGACTCAGGGGGTGGCTGGACGGCGAGAGGGTGAGTCGCCAGCCGTTGCTGACGGGCGCCAGCGCCACCTGTTTGTCGCTGTCCACGACCAGACGCCAGTAGCCCGCGGCTTGCTGCAGTGCCTCGCCGAGCGTGCGTGCATTGAGCAAGAAAAATTCCACCATGCCCCATCGGCCGAGCCTGAAATGGCGCCCCAGGCGCAGGCCCAGCAGCGGGTCGGGGTCTTGCGTGCGCAGCGACGTCCAGATGTCGGCGAGCATCGAGAGCGGCACCCGGGCATCGCGGGCGTGCTCGCTGCCCAGCAACTGCAGCCACGTCGCAACCTCCAGGCCTTCGGCCTGCGCAGACCACAGCAGGTTTTGCGCGAAATCGGCTGACACCGTGTAGCTGGGGGCAAGCGCTGGCATGCGGCGGTTATACCCGAGCGCCTGGCGTGCGCCTGCTGTGAATTGGCACGCCAGTGCCGTGCGTTTCGCAGGGCTCATCGCTACATTGCAACGCATGTCTTCACACGAGTCACTGCCCATGAAAACCATGCCGGTTCCACTGCGTCCCAGTCAGCGCGTCGTACAGATCGGTCTGTTCCTGGTCGCCGCCATTGCCCTTGCGGGCGGCGCATTGCAATTGTTTCTTGGGCAGCCCGACACCACGCCGCGCCTGGACAACGTGCACCGTTTCATGGCCGGTGTGTATTTCGGCTCTGGCTTGATCGCGGGCTGGGCCGGGGCTACCGTGCGGCAGCAGGGCACGCTGGTGTACCTGATTGCCTTCACCGTGCTGAGCGCCGGCATCGGGCGGCTGGTGTCGATCAGCCAGGTGGGCCTGCCACAGCCTGCGGCGGTGTGGCTGGGTTACCTGGTGCCCGAATTGCTGCTGCCTTTCGTTCTTTTCATCGCCCAGCGGGCCGTGGGCAAGGGCTCCCGGTAGCAGCGACAATCGGCGGCTTGAACTTCCCGCTCATCACCGATCCCCTTTTCTATCTCGTCGCCATTCCTGCGGTGCTCTTGCTGGGCATCAGCAAGAGCGGCTTTGGCGCCGGCTTCGGCTCCCTGGCGGTGCCCATGATGGCCATGGCCGTGGCGGTGCCCCAGGCCGCCGCCATCCTCATGCCGGTGTTGTTGCTCATGGACTTGCTAGGCATGGCGGCCTTCCGCAAAAACGTCGACCGCCGCCTGCTCCTGTTCCTCCTGCCGGCCGGGCTGCTGGGGATCGTGGTGGGCGCACTCCTCTTCAAGCTGCTGGACGCACGGGTGGTGGCCGGCATCGTGGGTGGGTTCACGCTGGTCTTTCTTGCCCAGCGGATTTTGTTTCCGCCGCGGCCCGACAGTGCGCCGCCGCCTCGATGGGTGGGTGCCCTGCTCACCGTCACCTCGGGCTTCACCAGCTTCGTGGCGCACGCCGGCGGGCCCCCGCTCAATGCCTATGTGATCCCGCTGCGCATGGCGCCCGCCGTTTTCACCGGCACGCTGGCGTTCTTCTTTTTCTTCATCAACATGGCCAAGTGGGTGCCGTATGCCTGGCTGGGGCTGCTGGACCTGCGCAACATGGCGACTTCGTTGGCCTTGCTGCCTTTTGCGCCCATCGGCGTCTGGGTGGGGGTGCGCATTGCCAAGCGCATCAAGCCCGCGCTGTTCTACCGGCTGATTTACACCGGCATGTTCCTGACCGGCTGCAAACTGCTGTGGGATGCGCTGGCGATAACATAGGGCTCGATCCATCCCCTTCATCCCCACCGCCTGCCGCGTGGGTCGTCCGCACACACAGGAGCTCGACATGCCCATCGTGGTGGTTGCCAATCCCAAAGGAGGCGTGGGCAAATCCACGCTGTCGACCAACGTTGCTGGCTACTTTGCCCGCAAGGGGCACTCGGTCATGCTGGGTGACGCGGATCGGCAGCAGTCGTCGGCCTTGTGGCTCAAGCTGCGCCCTCCCGAGGCGCGGCCGATCCAGACCTGGGACGTGTCCAAAGACCTGGTCGCCCGCCCGCCCAAGGATGTGACCCATGTCGTGCTCGACACCCCGGCGGGGCTGCACGGGAAGCAGTTCAAGGAAGTGCTCAAGCTGGCGGACAAGGTGCTCGTGCCGCTGCAGCCCAGCATCTTCGACATTTATGCCACGCGAGCATTCATCGACGAGCTGGCCGAGTCCCGCCGCGCGGGGCAGTTGCAGGTGGGCATCGTCGGCATGCGTGTCGACATGCGAACGATCTCGGCCGACAAGCTGGGAGAGTTTGTGACCAGCCTGGGTCTGCCGGTGCTGGGAGCGCTTCGCGACACGCAGAACTATGTGCACCTCGCGGCGCGCGGGCTCACGCTCTTCGACGTCACACCCAGCCGTGTCGAAAAAGACCTGCGGCAGTGGCAAGGCATTTGCGACTGGCTGGATCGCTGAGGCGAGGCCCGCATGTCGCCAGCCCGACATGCGCGGTGCGGGTCAGCCGATACAGTGCCTCGCATGAAAACCTTTGAATCCCTGGCCGAGCTTGCGGCCTGCGTGGGCCAGGAAGTGGCCATCAGCGACTGGATGACCATCACCCAGGAACAGGTCAACCGCTTCGCCGAAGCCACGGGTGATCACCAGTGGATCCATGTGGACGTGGAGCGTGCGAAGGCAGGACCGTTTGGCGCACCCATTGCGCACGGGTTTCTCACGTTGTCGTTGTTGCCGGTGTTTTTCGAGTCGGCTTTCGACATCCGCAACACCCGCATGGGCGTGAACTACGGTCTGAACCGCGTGCGCTTCACAGCGCCCGTGCCCGTGGGCAGCCGCGTGCGGGCCCGACTCACCCTGCAGGCCATGGAACCCATTGACCAAGGGGGGCAGCAAATGACGTGGGCCGTGGTGGTCGAGCGTGAAGGTGCCGACAAGCCCGTGTGTTTTGCTGAATCGCTGGTGCGCCAGTACCCCTGAGGGCACGGACCGTGTGCGTTACTTGATGCGCACGAGCTGCTTGGGGTCGAGCCAGCCTTCAAAGAAGCGGATCAGACGGTTGATGCGGTCGGCCGCGACCGATTGGTCGTGCTGCTGGGAAATCAGTTGATACGCGTCATTGCGCAGCAGCCACAGCTCCTGGGGTGAGCGCGTCTGCGCAATTTTCTTGCGAAGCCGCTGTGCTGCATCGCTCGGGCAATCCGAAATGCTGTGTTCAAGCTGGCTGCGGATGCGCGCCACGTCCTTCACGCTGGGCGTGCGATGAGGGCGCTGGCGAGAGGCGAGATTCACCCGGAATATCCGTGTGAGGACAGAAATCAATGCGGTCTCCATGCAACCGTCCCGGTGGGTATTTGTAACGATCAGGCCCGCGCTCAATGGCGCGGGGTCTGCCTGATCGGGCTGGCACACGGATGTTGCGCGCATCGGGCGCGGCGCGAGTTCAGTCCCCCGCCACTTGCGTGACCTGCATCACGGAACTGCCTTTGCAAACTGCAGCTGGCGCCAGGCCTCAAACACCGTGACGGCCACCGCGTTGGAGAGGTTCAGGCTGCGCTGCCCCTCGACCATCGGCAGCCGCAAGCGTTGCTCACCGGGAAAAGATTCGCGCAAGGTCTCGGGAAGGCCCTGTGTTTCGGACCCGAAGACCAGCCAGTCGCCAGCCTGAAAGGGGTTGTCGAACACGTTGTGGCTGCCACGCGTGGTGAAGGCGAACATGCGTTGCCGGTCGGGAGCCTCATTGGTCAGAAAGCTCGCCCAGTCGGCATGGCGGCGCACACGGGCGTACTCGTGGTAGTCGAGCCCCGCGCGGCGCATGTGCTTGTCTTCCATCGAAAAGCCCAGCGGTTCAATGAGGTGCAGCGCGCAGCCCGTGTTCGCGCTGAGGCGGATCACATTGCCGGTGTTGGGCGGAATTTCCGGGTGGACAAGGACGATGTTGAACATGGGTGGGCACAGGGACGTGGCGTGCGAGCATATCAACGCGGTGTGCGCGCAAACACCAGGGCGCTGACCGCGGTGGCGCCTGCCTGGCGCAGGGCGTGCGCGGCGGCCTGCAAGGTTGCTCCGGTGGTGGTCACATCGTCCACCAGCAGCACGTGCTTGCCCTCCAGGTGGGGAGCGTGCCGGGGATGCGCGGCGAAGACGCCATGCAGGTTGAGCAGGCGCTGCTGGCGCTTGAGGCTGTGCTGGTCGGGGGTTTCGATCAGCCGCACCAGAGCGTCGGGCTGCGCAAGGAGGGTGGTCGGCGGCTCGCTCCCGCGTTGCAACGCTTTCACCAGTTCCCAAGCCTGGTTGTATCCGCGCTCGGCCAGCCGCTTCGGTGTGAGCGGCACAGGGGCGACGAGATCGCAGGCCGCCAGCAGCGCCCCGGCGTTGGGCGCGCTGAGCATCTGGCGGGCAAAGAGGGCCGCCCAGCCCGGTTCTTCGCGAAATTTGAAGCGTGCAATCAGCGTGTCCCAGGGATACGCGTAGTCCACGGCGGCCACGCAGGCGCTCAGGTCGGTCGGCGTCTCCCGGGTCAGGCATGTTCCGCACATCTCGCTGCCTTCAGGTACGCGGTGTGCGCACTGGATGCAGCGCGGTTGCGAAGGTTGAAAACGCCGCACACAGGGCGAGCAGACGGGGTCACTCGACCACATGCCACACACCTGGCAGGCGCTCGGCAAGGAATTCCACTGGGTGCGCCATGCCTTGAACATGGGGCCAATATACTGGCGGGCCGCCGCGGTGCGGTGCCTTTTCCGGCTTTGTCGGCCCCGGTTTGAACATCTCGATTACTCCTGAATCTCCCGTGCCCGGCCTGGATCCTGTGGCCGCTCAACGGTGGCACGGCCTGGCTCGGACCGCCACACCCTGGTTGCACGAGGAGGTGGCTTCCCGCATGGTGGAGCGCCTGAAATGGTTCAAGGAATCGCCTTCGAGTTGGTTGCATTGGGAGCCCGTCACCGGCGGCTTGCAGGCGCATCAGCAGATTCGCTCCCAGTTGCCCGACGCCGCCTGTCATGTGGCCGCCAGACACCTGCCTGAGGCCTTGCAGGCGACCCGCGACACGAAGGGCGCTGCGTGGAATCCCCTCAACTGGATGCGTGCCCGGGAGCCGCTGGCGAGCAACCCGGATACCCGCGTGAACATGCTCTGGGCCAACATGGCCCTGCACATGGAGCCTCACCCGCAGACGCTGATCCAGCGCTGGCACAAGCACATCCAGACCAACGGTTTTCTGATGTTCTCCTGTCTGGGGCCAGACAGCCTGCGCGAGCTGCGTGCGGTGTATGCCGCCCAAGGGTGGCCGGACCCCGCACATGCGTTCACCGACATGCACGACTGGGGCGACATGCTGGTGCAAAACGGTTTTGCAGAGCCAGTGATGGACATGGAGCGCATTACGCTGTCGTACAGCAGCGCCGAGCCCCTGCTGGCCGAGTTGCGCGGCCTCGGTCGCAACCTGTACGCGAGCCGCTTTGGCGCGTGCCGATCGCGCCACTGGCGGCAGCGCTTGTGCCAGGTGATCGAGGCGGCGCTGCCGCGGGATGCCGACGGGCGGCTGTTGCTGACCTTCGAGGTCATTTACGGCCACGCCTTCAAGCCGGTGCCTCGCGTGCCTGTGGCCCCGTCCACGGCGGTGCCCATGGAGGACATGCGCGCCATGTTGCGCGGTCATCGCGGCTGAACCTTGGACATTTCGGCGGCTCTGCAGTCGCGCAAGCGCATTGTCCGAGTCGGATGTGGCGGCTTTTCGCCCGGAAGCCAGCGCTGTGGCCGCTACAATTGCGACCGATCCAAGTTTCAAGGGTATTTTCCCTGCGTCAACGCGCGGGCCTGCGGGCTGAGCGCGGCTTGAACCGGTGGTGGGTGTGAGCCTTGCCTGCAACGATTTTCGTTTCGCGACCCAGTCTGAAGAAGGCGTGGAGTGGTCCTTGAAGCGCAACTGTTCGGTCACGCCTGCACAGCTGGGTGGTCTGTACGCCTCCATGTGCGTGCTGTCGCTGGCAGTAGCCGGGTTCTTCTGGTCGCAAGGGGCCACGCTGGTGTTGCCTTTTGCGGCCCTGGAGCTCGTCGCCGTGGCTGCCGCCTTCCTCATGTATGCGCGCCATGCCGCAGACCGTGAGCGCATTTGTCTGGCGGATGGCCGGCTGGTGGTGGAGCAGGAAACGGCTGGGCGCACCACGCGGTGTGAGTTTGTCCGCGATTGGGTGCGGGTGGAGTCGTCTGCAGATGCAGGGCGGCTGATCGAGGTGCGCGGTGGAGGACAGTCGGTCCAGGTGGGGCGTTACTTGCGCCCTGACTTGCGCCCGGTCCTTGCGCGGGAGATACGTCAGGCTTTGCGTGGCGTGTGATGGTGGGGTTTTGGGTGGGTGAGCCCGGAAATTTTGTTCTAATCGGCATTGATATAAATCAATACTTATATTTGAGGCGCTTAAAGTGAGTACGACGAATAAAAAGGTGGGTTCCCTGCGAAACCGTTGGTCAGCGATTCGCGCTGCGGGCACCACGCTGGCTTTGGGCGCTGGTGCTTGGTCCGTGGTCGCCGCTCAAGGCGTCAAGGACCTGGCGGGCGGGCCCGCCGTGAACCAGCTCAACTTCCATCCGCCTGTCACCCGCATTGCTGAAGAGCAGCACTGGTTGCACTGGTTCATGATGGGCTTGTGCGCCGTCATCTTCGTCATCGTCTTCGGCGTGATGTTCTATTCCATCCTCAAGCACCGCAAGTCGGTCGGGCACAAGGCCAAGACGCTGGCAGAGCCGATCTGGGTGGAGCTGGGCTGGACCATCGTGCCCCTGCTCATCGTGATTGGCATGGCATTGCCCGCCACCAAGGTGCTGGTGGCCCAGAAAGACACCACCAACAGCGACCTGACCATCAAGGCCACGGGCATGCAGTGGAAATGGGGCTACGACTACATCAAGGGCGAAGGCGAGGGCATCGGTTTTCTCTCGACGCTGGACAACAGCCACCGCGTGATGTCCAACAGCGGCAAGCCCGAAGCGACGGACGACTACCTGCTGAAGGTGGACAACCCACTCGTGGTGCCGGTGAACAAGAAGGTCCGCATCATCACCACCGCAAACGACGTCATCCATGCGTGGATGGTTCCGGCCTTTGGTGTGAAGCAGGATGCGATCCCCGGTTTCGTGCGCGACACGTGGTTCCGCGCCGAAAAGACCGGCGACTTCTATGGCCAGTGCGCTGAACTCTGCGGCAAGGAGCACGCCTACATGCCCATCCACGTGAAGGTGGTGACGGCGGAGGAGTACACCGCCTGGGTGACCGACAAACAAAAAGCGATGGCCGCAGCAGCCGATGACCCAAGCAAGGTGTGGACGCTTGCGGACCTGGCCAAGCGCGGTGAATCCGTGTACGCCGCCAACTGCGCCGCCTGCCACCAGGCCAACGGCAAAGGCGCAGGCCCGATCAAGCCGCTGGATGGTTCGGCCATCGTGACAGACGCCGACCACGGCAAGATGATCAGCGTGCTGCTCAATGGCGCCGCCGGCGGCTCAATGCCCGCCTGGAAGCAGCTTTCCGACACCGAGCTGGCCGCGGTCATGACCTTCGCCAAGAACAACTGGTCGAACAAGACCGCACAGATCGTGCAGCCGGCTGAAGTGCAGGCCGCCCGCAAGTGATCCGGTTGCCAGAAAAATATTGAGTCTCAAAGGAATCGACCATGAGTGCAGTTCTTGACCACCACGACGCGCACGGCCACGACCACGACCACCATGCCCCCACGGGCTGGCGCCGCTGGGTGTACGCCACCAACCACAAGGACATCGGTACGCTGTACCTGCTGTTCTCGTTCACCATGCTGATGATCGGCGGCGTTCTGGCGCTGCTGATTCGCGCCGAGCTTTTCCAGCCGGGCCTGCAACTGGTGAACCCCGGGTTGTTCAACCAGCTCACCACCATGCACGGCCTGATCATGGTGTTCGGCGCGATCATGCCGGCCTTCGTGGGCTTCGCGAACTGGATGATTCCGCTGCAGATCGGCGCGTCTGACATGGCGTTCGCCCGGATGAACAACTTCAGCTTCTGGCTGATGATTCCGGCCGCGATCATGCTCGTGTCGTCGTTCTTCATGCCCGGTGGCGCACCCGCCGCCGGCTGGACGCTGTACGCCCCGCTGACGCTGCAGATGGGCCCCTCCATGGATGCCGGCATTTTCGCCATGCACATCCTGGGCGCTTCGTCCATCATGGGTTCGATCAACATCATCGTCACCATCCTGAACATGCGCGCGCCCGGCATGACGCTGATGAAGATGCCCATGTTCTGCTGGACCTGGCTGATCACCGCGTACCTGCTGATCGCCGTGATGCCTGTGCTGGCTGGCGCGATCACCATGACGCTGACCGACCGCCATTTCGGCACCAGCTTCTTCAACCCCGCCGGTGGCGGTGACCCGGTGATGTACCAGCACATCTTCTGGTTCTTCGGTCACCCCGAGGTCTACATCATGATCTTGCCGGCCTTCGGCATCGTGAGCCAGGTCGTGCCTGCTTTCGCGCGCAAGAAGCTGTTTGGTTATGCCTCCATGGTGTATGCCACGGGCTCCATTGCGATCCTGTCCTTCGTCGTCTGGGCGCACCACATGTTCACCACCGGTATGCCGGTGACGGGCCAGCTGTTCTTCATGTACTCCACGATGCTGATCGCCGTGCCCACGGGCGTGAAGATCTTCAACTGGATTGCCACCATGTGGAAGGGCTCGATGACCTTCGAGACACCCATGCTGTGGGCCGTCGGCTTCATCTTTGTGTTCACCATCGGTGGATTCACGGGCCTGATCCTGTCGGTCGCGCCGATCGACATCCAGATGCAGGACACCTATTACGTGGTGGCGCACTTCCACTACGTGCTGGTGGCGGGCTCGCTGTTTGCCATGTTCTCGGGCATCTACTACTGGCTGCCCAAGTGGACGGGCGTGATGTACAGCGAGACGCGCGGCAAGATCCATTTCTGGTGGTCGATGATCTCGTTCAACATCACCTTCTTCCCGATGCACTTCCTGGGTCTGGCGGGCATGCCGCGCCGTTATGCCGACTACCCCATGCAGTTCGCTGACTTCAATGCCATCGCATCGGTGGGCGCCTTCGGTTTTGGTATTGCCCAGGTCTATTTCTTCCTGGCCGTGATTGTCCCCGCCATGCGCGGCAAGGGTGAGAAGGCTGTGCAGAAGCCTTGGGAAGGCGCAGAAGGTCTGGAATGGGAAGTGCCATCGCCCGCACCGTTCCACACCTTCGAGAACCCGCCCAAGCTCGACGCAACCGCCACCAAGGTGATCGGCTGAGTCCGCGCCACTGACGTTGAAACACACCATGACACCCGAACAAAAAAAGAACAACCGCCGCCTGGGCCTGATCCTCGCGTCGGTGGCCGTGGTGTTTTTCTTCGGCTTCGTTGGCAAGCGGTTTGTGCTGGGCTTCTGACCCGGCAATCTGACTGGAACACGCTCGTGGGACTTCGGCGCGAAAACCTCAAGATGGTGGGCAAGCTCGGCGTGATCGCGCTGGGCATGTTTGCCTTCGGCTATGCGTTGGTGCCGATTTACCGCCACATCTGTGAGGCCCTCGGCATCAACGTGCTGGCGGTCTCCGAGTTGCGGGTTCCTGGCGCGGCACCGTCGTCCATGCCGAGCAATACGCAGGTCGACCGGTCGCGCACCATCACGGTGGAGTTCGACGTGAATGCGCGCGGACCCTGGCATTTCAAGCCGGCCGTGCGTTCGTTGCAGGTGCACCCTGGTGAACTGGCGACGGTGATGTACGAGTTCCAGAACATCCAGAACCGCACCATGGCGGCCCAGGCCATTCCGAGCTACGCGCCCAAACAGGCTGCGGCCCATTTCAACAAGCTGGAGTGTTTCTGTTTCACGCAGTACACGCTGCAGGCGGGTGAGAAAAAGGAATGGCCGGTGGCGTTCGTGATCGACCCGCGTCTGTCCAAAGACGTGACCACCATCACCTTGTCCTACACCTTCTTTGAAGTGGGTGGCAAGGTGCCGGCAGCGCCCGACGACGCGCCGCAGGCCAAGAGCCCTGAGCCGGTCAAACCCGCAGGTGCCGTATGACGACCAAGCCGGAAGCCGCGCACGAGCGCAAAGGCTCTTTCATCGATACGGTCAAGGCCGTGTCGTGGGGATTCCTGGGTGTGCGCCGCAACGCCGATTACCAGAAGGACATTGCCAAGCTCAACCCGCTGCACCTGATTGCGGTGGGCGTGGGGATGGCGTTTCTGTTCGTGCTGGCGCTGATCGTGCTGGTGAACTGGGTGGCAGGCTGAGGCGTGGGCCCACCGTTTTTTGATTTTTAGACATTAGATACAAGCGAAAGCACAACAGGAGTGAGCATGTCAGCAGCAACACACGGCACGACGCCCTACTACTACGTCCCAGGCCCCTCGCGCCACCCGGTCATGGCCGCCATCGGTCTTTTCTTCGTGATCCTGGGCGCTGGTCAGTGGATCAACGGTGCGGGCTGGGGCGCCTATTCGCTGGCCTTTGGCCTCGCGTTCTGGCTGGTGGTGCTGTTCCAGTGGTTCCGCGATTCGGTGCACGAGAGTGAGGCCGGCATGTATGGCCGCAAGATCGACCTGTCGTACCGCTGGAGCATGAGCTGGTTCATCTTTTCGGAGGTGATGTTTTTCGGCGCTTTCTTCACCGCGCTCTGGTGGACGCGCACCCACTCGGTGCCTGCACTCGGCAACATTGAAAACGCGCTGATCTGGCCGGATTTCACGGCGGTTTGGCCCAGCGTTCAGGCCGGTGCCACGGCATCGCCCGGCGGCATCGTCGAGCCCTTCCAGACCATGGGTCCCTTCTGGTTGCCCACGATCAACACCGCGTTGCTGCTGACCTCGGGCGTCACGCTGACCATTGCTCACCATGCCCTGCAGGTGGGTAACCGCAGCCGCACGATTGCCTTCATGTGGATGACCGTGGTGCTGGGCATCGTGTTTCTGTTCGTTCAGGGCTATGAATATGCGCACGCCTACGGCGACCTGAACCTCAAGCTGTCCTCGGGTGTGTTTGGATCCACCTTCTTCATGCTCACCGGTTTCCACGGCTTCCACGTGTTTGTGGGCATGCTGATGCTGTTGTTCATCACCCTGCGCTTGCAAAAGGGCCATTTCACCGCGCAGCGACACTTCGGTTTCGAAGGCGCCGCCTGGTACTGGCACTTTGTGGACGTGGTCTGGCTTGGCCTGTACATCCTGGTGTACTGGATGTGAGCGACGGGGGTGGTGCATCCGCCCCTCCCGCGTGAACGCAACAAAAAAGCGCCTTCCGGCGCTTTTTTGTTGATGGCGTCTGTGAGCTCACCCTCTCAGGGGCAACCCGGTGGGCTGGATCCACCCCATCAGGTAGCAGACCAGAACCACCACAAAGAGCAGAATGGAAAAACCGACCCGAAAGGCCAGCGCACGTGCCATGTGGTTCTTGCGCGCAGAGCCATCGGCCTCCGTCGTGCTACCCCCCCGCATCATGTACACCAATGCCGCTGCCAGGCTGCCGATGATGGCGATGAATGCCACGATGACCAGATATTTCATGCGTCGAATTATCTCCGCGCGCTCGCAACCGGGCGCGCCGAAGGGTTGGATGGCGAGCGCATGACACGAACCACCCTTCGATTCTGGATCGTGACCTTGGCCACCGCCTTCACCATGGCGGCCACGGCGTCGCTGGGCCTTTGGCAGCTGGAGCGCGCTGCGCAGAAGACGGCGCTGCAGACGCAGATCAACGAACGGGGTGCGTTGTCCGTGTGGAGCAACACGGAGCTGCTGGCCGCAGCCGACGCGACGCAGGGCGTGCACCGGCCCGCGCGCCTCACGGGCACTTGGATGCCTGAGCGCACCGTCTTCCTGGACAACCGCCAGATGAACACTCGTGTGGGCTTCTTCGTGGTCACGCCGCTGCAACTGGAAGGCAGCCAGCAGGTAGTTCTGGTGCAGCGTGGCTGGGTGCCGCGCGACTTCACCGACCGCAGCCGCGTGCCAGTGGTGCCCACCCCTGCGGGCCGCGTCGAGCTGGAGGGCCGATTGGCCCCCCCGCCGGGCAAGCTATATGAGCTGGGCGAGTCGAGCACGGGGGCGATCCGGCAAAATATCGACCTTGCCTTGTTCGCTCGGGAAACCGGCTTGCCCCTGTTGGCCGTGTCGGTCTTGCAGACCAACCCCGTGGCCGATGGCCTGTTGCGCGATTGGCCTCTGGTGGCGATCGATGTGCACAAGCACCACGGCTACGCCTTCCAATGGTTCTCCCTGTGCGCCCTTGCAGGCCTGCTGTATCTCTGGTTCCAAATTCTCTCCCCCCGCCGAAAGCGCAGACTCCATGGCACAGACGCCCGATGAACCCCTGACCCTGACCGTGCACAGCCTGCCGCCGCTGGATCAGGCCAGCGCGCAGGCGGTGGCCAGCACGCGCGCGGGCCGCTGGAAGATGATCGGCCTGATGCTGGTGTGCGCGGCGCCTGTCATCGCCTCCTATTTCATGTACTACGTGGTGCGCCCCGAAGGTCGCCGCAACTACGGTGAACTGATTGATCCGCAGCGCCCGCTGCCCGCCTTCAGTGGCACCAACGCACAAGGGCAAGTGGTGCCTTTGACCTCGCTCAAAGACCAGTGGCTGCTGATCAGCGTGGCCGACAGCGCGTGCGACGCGGCGTGCCAGGAGCACCTGCTGTTGCAGCGCCAGCTGCGCGAAACGCTGGGGCGCGAAAAGGAGCGCATGGACTGGGTCTGGCTGCGCACGGGTGACGCGACGCTCGCAGAACCCCTGCTCAAGGCCACAGCCGCTGCCACGGTGCTGCATGTGGACGCGCAGGCACTGGCCGGCTGGCTGCAGCCTGCGGTGGGGCAAAAGCTGGAAGACCACCTGTATGTGGTCGACCCCCTGGGCAACTGGATGATGCGGTTCCCCGCCAAGATCGATCCCAAGCAGGCCAAGCGCGACCTGGACCGCCTGCTGCGCGCTTCGGCCTTCTGGGACAAGGAAGGCAGGGCGAACTGACATGGACACCCAGCCGCTGTACGACCTCGCTCCCATCGCGCGCCTCATGCTGCTCGGCGTGGTGATCGCGCTCGGGCCGCTGGCATGGGTGTGGGTGCGCAACCGCCACGCGCCGCCCGCGCAGCGCTTGCGCGTGCTCACGCTCATCACCTTGTTCCTGACTTTCGATCTGGTGCTGTTTGGCGCTTTCACCCGCCTCACGGACTCCGGGTTGGGCTGCCCCGACTGGCCGGGTTGCTATGGCAGTGCCAGCCCGGTGGGCGCCAGTGTGTCGATCGCCGCCGCGCAGGAGGCCATGCCGCACGGCCCGGTCACGTTCTCCAAGGCCTGGATCGAGATGATCCACCGCTACCTCGCCACGGCGGTGGGCGTGTTGATCCTGGTGCTGTCGCTCGTCAGCTGGATCGAGCGCAAGCGCCTGAGCGTGTCGTATGTGTGGCCGCTGGTCACGCTGGTGTGGGTGTGCCTGCAAGGTGCATTCGGTGCCCTCACCGTCACCATGAAGCTTTTTCCCGCCATCGTCACGCTCCACCTGTTAGGCGGGCTGGGCTTGCTCGCCTTGCTGCGCGCGCAGTCGGTGGGTTATGCGCTGGCTGCGCCGGGGCATCCCGGTCCTGTGGCATTGCCAGGTCGGCTGCGCTGGGCGCTGGGCGCGGTGTTTGCGCTCGTGTGGCTGCAGATTGCTCTGGGTGGCTGGGTCAGCACCAACTACGCGGTGCTGGCCTGCAGCGAGTTCCCGACCTGCCAGGGCAGCTGGTGGCCGACGATGGACTTTCGCCAGGGCTTCACGCTCTGGCGTGAGCTCGGACAGAACCGTGCCGGTGAGGCCATCGCGTTCCCGGCGCTCACGGCCATTCATTACGTGCACCGCCTCATGGCGTACCTCGTGCTGGCGGCCATGGTGTGGCTGGGCTGGCGCCTGTGGTCGGTCGCCGGCATGCGGGGCACCGCGCGTGCGCTGCTCCTGCTGGCGGCCTGGCAGTTCGCCAGCGGCCTGACCAATGTGGTGCTCGACTGGCCACTGCTGGCCGCCGTGGGTCACACAGGGGGCGCTGCCGCCATGGTGGTTGTGCTCACGGGGGCGCTCTTCGGCACACGCCGGGCCCGTCTGCGCGACGCCGCTTCCGCGACCCGCGCCCGTGCCATGCCTTTGTCTGATCCGATTCGATGAGCTCCGCTTCCACCCCCTCTCTTGCAGCTGCCGCGCCCTCCGCCTGGCGCCAGTACCACGCGCTCACCAAGCCGCGCGTGATCCAGCTCATCGTGTTCTGTGCCCTCATCGGCATGGTGCTCGCCGTGCCGGGTGTGCCCAGCTGGGCGCAGGTGCAGCTGGCCGCCATCGCGTGCTTTGGCATCTGGCTGGTGGCCGGTGCGGCCGCGGCGTTCAACTGCGTGGTCGAGCAGCACATTGACGCGCGCATGAAGCGCACCGCCTGGCGGCCCACCGCCAAGGGGCAGCTCACCAATGCGCGCACGCTGAGCTTTTCGGCTGTGCTGTGCGCTGCCGGGTCGGCGGTGCTGTATTTCCTGGTGAACCCGTTGACGATGTGGCTCACGTTTGCCACCTTCGTGGGTTACGCGGTGATCTACACCGTGATCCTCAAGCCGCTCACGCCGCAGAACATCGTGATCGGCGGCGCCTCCGGCGCCATGCCCCCGGTGCTCGGCTGGGCGGCCATGACGGGCGTGGTGTCGCCCGAGGCGCTGATCCTGTTCCTCATCATCTTTCTCTGGACGCCCCCGCATTTCTGGGCGCTGGCGCTCTACCGCGTCGAGGACTACCGCAAGTCCGGCCTGCCGATGCTGCCCGTGACACACGGCTCCGAGTTCACGCGCCTGCAGATCCTGCTCTACACGCTGGTGCTCTTCGCCGCCTGCCTCATGCCCTTCGTGATGCGCATGAGCGGCTGGTTCTACCTGGTGGTGGCAGTGGCACTGAGCATCGGCTTCTTCGGGTATGCCTTTGCGCTGTGGCGCAACTACTCCGATGCGCTGGCCCGCAAGACCTTCCGCTTCTCGCTGATTCACCTGGCGCTGCTGTTTGCGGCGCTGTTGATTGACCACTACCTGTGAGGCCACTGCCATGAACCGCCGCCACCTGCTTGCCCTGAGCCTCGGAACCCTGGGCCTGGCCGCCTGCTCCGAGAAAGCGGCCGCGCCCGCCGCGTTCGCCGGCATCGACATCACGGGCGCCGACTACGCCAAGGGTTTTTCGCTCACCGATCACAACGGCAAGCTGCGCACGCTGGCGGATTTCAAGGGCAAGGTGGTGGTGGTGTTCTTCGGGTTCACCCAGTGCCCCGATGTGTGCCCCACCTCCATGAGCGAACTCGCCGAAGCCAAGCGCCTGCTCGGTCCCGACGGTGAGCGCCTGCAGGGCATCTTCATCAGCATCGACCCCGAGCGCGACACGCCCGAGATCATGCAGCAGTACATGGCCAACTTCGACCCGACGTTCCTGGCCCTGTACGCCGCGCCCGATGCGCTGCCCGAGGTGGCCAAGAGCTACAAGATTTACTACAAGAAGGTCAACGGCCCTACGCCCACGAGCTACTCGATGGACCACTCGGCGGGCAGCTACGTGTACGACCCGCAAGGCCGCATTCGCCTCTACAACCGTTACGGCAGCGGTGCACCGGCGCTGGCCGCCGACGTGAAGAAACTGCTCGACGGCGCCTGAGCGAGCGGCGGCCCTAAGACCGGCCTAAGTGAAGCCCCGCACCATGCGCTGAGGCGCCCCACCGGGGCATTCGTTCCACGAACCGGTTTGGAGATCGCACACCCATGAGGCTGTTGCTGGTGGAAGACGACACCATGATTGGCGAAGCGGTGCTCGACCTGCTGCGCGCCGAGCATTACGCGGTGGACTGGGTGCGCGACGGCGACATGGCGGCGACCGCCGCGCAGGCCGAAACCTACGACCTCATCCTGCTCGACCTCGGACTGCCGCGCCGCGATGGCCTGGACGTGTTGCGGGAGCTGCGTGCGCGGAAAGACCGCGTACCCGTGCTCATCGCCACGGCGCGGGACTCGGTGCAGCAGCGCGTGCAGGGCCTGGACGCCGGGGCCGACGACTACATCCTCAAGCCCTACGACCTGGACGAGCTGCTGGCGCGCATTCGTGCCTTGCTGCGCCGCGCCTCCGGGCGTGCCGAGCCGGTCTACGAACACCTGGGCGTGACCATCAACACCGCCACGCGCGAGGTGTCCGTGCAGGGCGAACCGGTGGTGCTCTCGGCGCGCGAATGGGCCGTGCTGGAGCCGCTCATGGCACGCCCGGGCCGTGTGCTGTCTCGCGCCCAGCTGGAAGAAAAACTCTACGGCTGGAAGGACGACGTCAGCAGCAATGCCGTGGAGGTGTACATCCACGGCGTGCGCAAGAAGCTGGGTGCCGGCGTCATCCAGAACGTGCGCGGCGTGGGCTACATGGTGCCCAAGGCATGACGCTGCCCACGCACTCGCTGCGCGCCCGCCTCATTGGCCTGCTCCTGTTGGCCATCGTGCTCGCGGCGGGCCTGCAGGCGGCGGTGGTCTATCGCCAGGCGCGCGCCGAGGCCGATGGCATCTTCGACTACCACATGGAGCAAATGGCGCAGGCCCTGCGCGCGGGCATGGTGCCACCCGGCCTGCCGCCACCCCCTGGCGAAGAGCCCCCGCTGCCCGCCGAGGCGTTCGACTTCTTTGTACAAGTCTGGACACAGGACGGCCTACGCGTGTTCCAGTCCGGCAACAACGCGGCCTTGCCGCAGCGCGCGGTGCTGGGGTTTTCCAACATCGAGGTGGATGGCAAGCCGTACCGCGTGTATTCGATGCAGTCGCGCACGCAGGTGGTTCAGGTCGCGCAGGACATGCGCCCGCGGCAAACCATGGCGCGCGCGCTGGCCTGGCGCACCGTGCTGCCCATCGCGTGGATGGCGCCTTTGCTCATGCTCGTGGCCTGGGCGGTGGTGAGCGCCTCGCTGGCGCCGGTGGCGCGGGTGCGGCGGCAGGTGGCAGCGCGCGAAGCCGATGAGCTCGCCGAGGTGGAGGAGGAAGGCCTGCCGGATGAAATACGGCCGCTGGTGCACGAGCTCAATCTGCTGTTTGGCCGCGTGCGCCAGGCGTTTGACGCGCAGAAGAATTTCGTGGCTGAAGCCGCGCACGAATTGCGTTCACCGCTGGCCGCGCTGCGCCTGCAGGCGCAGGGCCTGCAGCGCGCGCGCGATGACGCCACGCGACAGCTCGCGGTGGAGCGCTTGCTGACGGGCATCGACCGCGCCACGCGGCTGGTGGAGCAGTTGCTGACGCTCGCGCGCCAGCAGGCACAGCCGTCGGCCAGTGAACCGGCGCAGCCGGTGGCCCTGGCCGCGCTCGCCGCTCAGGTGGTGGCCGAAGCCACGCCTGCCGCCACGCACAGGCAGATCGACCTGGGGCTCGGCGACAGCGACCCGGGAACCGCACAGGGCCATGCCGAGCCGCTGCGCATCTTGCTCACCAATCTGGTGGACAACGCGCTGAAGTACACGCCCGAGGGCGGCACGGTGGATGTGTCGGTCCGTCGAGAACCTGGGAAACTGGTGCTCACAGTGGAAGACAGTGGCCCCGGCATTGCAGAAGCCGATCGCGCCCGCGTGCTCGACCGCTTTTACCGCGTGCCCGGCTCGACCGCCACGGGCAGCGGCCTCGGGCTGGCCATTGCCAGCGCGATTGCACAGCTGCACGGCACCGCGCTGGCGCTGGAGCACTCCAGCCGGCTGGGCGGCTTGCGCGTGTCGCTGCGGTTGCCGGCGCTTTAAGAACCGTCTAACTCTGCGGGCTCACAGTAGCGGACATGTTCAACCTGTCCTGCTGAAGGAGCTCACATGAAAACCTTGTCTCTCACCGCATCGCGCCTGGTGCTGTCTCTGGCGGCTGCAGGCATTGTGGGTGGTGCCACCGTGGGTCTGGTCACGGGGACAGCCGCCACCGCGGCGGCGCCCGTGGCCACGCAGCAAGCGCCGGTAGCCGCTGCCGCAGTACCCGACTTTTCGCAGATCGCGCAGCGCCACGGCGCCGCCGTGGTCAACATCAGCGTCATCGGCAAAGCCGGCGCGGACGACGAGCAGCAGGCGCAGACACGCGCCCCGCAAGGCATCGACCCCAGCGATCCGCTGTTCGAATTCTTCAAACGCTTCCAGCCACCGGGTGGACAGGGCGGTGGGCGCGAGGCGCCCTCGCGCGGCCAGGGGTCTGGCTTCATCATCAGCGCCGACGGCCTGGTGTTGACCAACGCACACGTGGTGCGCAACGCGCAGCGCGTCACGGTGAAGCTCACCGACCGCCGCGAATTTGTGGCCAAGGTGCTGGGCTCGGACCCCAAGACCGACGTGGCGGTGCTGCGCATCGATGCCAAAGACCTGCCCGTGGTGCCGCTGGGCAGCACGAAAGATCTGAAGGTGGGCGAGTGGGTGCTGGCCATCGGCGCGCCCTTTGGGTTTGAGAACAGCGTGACCGCCGGCGTGGTGAGCGCCAAGGGCCGGTCGCTGCCCGACGACAGCTTCGTGCCCTTTATCCAGACCGACGTGGCGGTCAACCCCGGCAACTCGGGCGGACCGCTGTTCAATGCGCGCGGCGAGGTGGTGGGCATCAACTCGCAGATCTACAGCCACACGGGCGGTTACCAGGGCTTGTCGTTCGCGATTCCCATGGAGACCGCGCTCAAGGTGAAAGACCAGATCGTGGCCCACGGCAAGGCCAGCCATGCGCGGCTGGGCGTGTCGGTGCAGGAGGTGAACCAGACCCTGGCCGAGTCGTTCAAGCTCGACAAGCCAGAGGGCGCGCTGGTCTCCAGCGTGGAGCCGGGCAGCCCTGCCGCCCAGGCCGGCCTGCAGGTGGGCGATGTGATCCGCCAGATGGAAGGCCAGCCCATCGTGAGCTCGGGCGACCTGCCGGCGCTCATCGGCCAGGCCTTGCCCGGCGAGAAGGTGAAGCTGGACGTGTGGCGCCAGGGCAAGCCCGTCACGCTCACGGCACAACTCGGGGACGCCGCCGCCAAGGCCGTGAAGACCGCCGGCGCCGAGAAGGCGACCGACCAGGGCCGCCTGGGCCTGGCCCTGCGCCCCCTGGCGCCGCAGGAGCGGCGTGAGGTGGGGGTGGACGGCGGGCTGGTGGTGGAAGACGCGCAGGGCCCCGCCGCCCTGGCTGGCGTGCAGCCCGGTGATGTGCTGCTGGCCGTCAACGGCTCGAAGGTGCAGAACGTGGAGCAGGTGCGCGCGATGCTGGGCAAGGCGACGAAGTCGCTGGCGCTGCTGATCCAGCGCGATGGCAACCAGATCTTTGTGCCCGTGCCACTGGGTTGAGACGACGCTGACCACGCACAACGGCACCTTCGGGTGCCGTTTTTTCTGGCGCGTGGCGCACCGGGATGGCGGTTGTGCTGGCGCCCGCAGGACAGGGGCCAAAAGGGGAAAACGTCTATGATCCCAGCCTCTTTCGACACGGCCCCGGTCGCGCCGGCCCGCCGTCCTACATCCCATGTCCGACCCCATCGACTCCCCCCACGACGCGCGCACCGATGCCGCCACGCCGGACCTCCCGGTCGACGAAGGCACCCGGGTGCCCCTGCGCATCGAGGACTGGCTCACCGTCATCACCATGGCGTTGCTGGCGCTCATCACGTTTGCCAACGTCATCGCCCGCTACTTCACCGACCAGTCGTTCGCCTGGACCGAAGAGTTCTCGATCTTCCTCATGATCGTGCTTACCCTGGTGGCCAGCTCTGCGGCCGTGGCGCGTCACAGCCACATCCGCATTGAGTTCTTTGCCGATGCCGGCTCGCCCCGGCGCCGCCACCTGCTGGCGCTGTGGGGCGCAGCGGCCATGGTGCTGCTGTTCCTGCTGATGGCGACCTTGAGCGTGCGCATGGTGTGGGACCACTACGCCTACGACGAAATTTCGCCCGGGCTGGGCGTTCCCCAATGGTGGTATTCCATGTGGCTGCCGATCCTGTCGCTGGCCATTGCGCTGCGCGCACTGGGTCGCTTCAACCGTTTGCGCCGGGCGGGAGCGCAGCCATGATCGCTGCGCTGCTTTTCCTGATGTTCCTGGGCGCCATGCTGGCCGGCGTGCCCATCGCCGCAGCGCTGGGCCTGGCGGGGGCAGCGGCCATTGCCATGGCCGATTTCCACACGCAGTGGTTCGGCCTGCTCGCCGTGCCTCAGAACTTCTATGCCGGGCTGGGCAAGTACCCGCTGCTCGCCATCCCCATGTTTGTGCTGGTGGGCTCGATCTTTGACCGCTCTGGGGTGGCCGCGCGCCTGGTGCGCTTTGCCATTGCCATCGTGGGGCAGGGCCCCGGCATGCTGCCGCTGGTGGCCATCGTGGTGGCCATGTTCCTTGGTGGCATCTCGGGCTCCGGCCCGGCCACGGCGGCGGCCGTGGGCGCCGTGATGATCGCGGCCATGAAGCGCGGCGGCTACCCGGCTGCGTATTCCGCCAGCGTGGTCGGTGCCGCAGCGGCCACCGACATCCTCATTCCACCCTCCGTCGCGTTCATCATTTATTCGGTGCTGGTGCCCGGAGCCTCCGTGCCCGCGCTCTTTGCGGCCGGCCTGATCCCCGGTGTGCTGGTGGGCCTGGCGCTCATCGTGCCTGCCGTGTGGCTGGCCCGACGGCACGGCATGGGCGCCGGCGAGTCCCAGCTGGAGCGCCCGCCTTTCTGGGCCAGCCTGCGAGAAGCGTCGTGGGGCCTGGCCGCGCCGGTGCTCATTCTGGGCGGCATGCGCATGGGCTGGTTCACGCCCACCGAAGCGGCCGTGGTCGCAGTGTTCTACGGTTTGTTCGTGGGCATGGTGGTGCACCGCACGATCCGCGTGCGCGACCTGTTTCACATCTTCCGCGAGGCGGGTGAGCTCTCCGCTGTGATCCTGATCGTCGTCTCGCTCGCCGGCATCTTTGCCTTCTCGTTGTCCACGCTGGGGGTGATCGACCCGGTCACGCAGGCCATCGTCCACTCCGGTCTGGGCGAGATCGGGGTGATGCTGCTGATCATCCTGCTGCTGAGTGTGGCCGGCATGTTCCTCGACGGCATTTCCATCTTCCTGATCTTCGTGCCGCTGCTGTGGCCGATCGCGCAGCACTTCCAGTGGGACCCGGTGTGGTTCGGTGTCATCCTCACCATGATGGTGGCGCTGGGCCAATTCACGCCACCATTGGCCGTGAACCTCATGGTGTCCTGCCGCATTGCACAGGTGCGCATTGAAGACACCATCCGCTGGGTGGGCTGGATGGTGGTGGCCATGCTGCTGGTGACCGTGCTGGTGGTGTCGTTCCCGCAACTCGCGCTGTGGTTGCCGCAGCGCCTGGGCTACTGACCCGGCCCGTGCAATTCCCATTTCAACCAAGGAGACCTGAAGAATGAAACTGCGCACTTTCCTCACCACCGCCCTGGCCGCTGCTGCGCTGGCCGTGACGACCCACGGCTTTGCCCAGAGCACCGCCGCCTACAAGCCCGAGTACCGCATGTCGCTGGTGCTGGGCACCGCTTTCCCCTGGGGCAAGAGCGGCGAGATCTGGGCCAACCTCGTGCGCGAGCGCACGCAGGGCCGCATCAACTTCAAGCTCTACCCCGGTGTCTCGCTGATCCAGGGCGACCAGACGCGCGAGTTCAGCGCGCTGCGCCAGGGCGTGATCGACCTGGCCGTGGGCTCGACCATCAACTGGTCGCCGCAGGTGCGCCAGCTCAACCTGTTTTCCATGCCTTTCCTGATGCCGGACTTTGCCGCCATCGACGCCCTCACGACGGGCGAGGTGGGCGCCCAGCTGTTCAAGGACATCGAGAAGGCCGGCGCCGTGCCACTGGCCTGGGGTGAAAACGGTTACCGCGAAATCTCCAACTCCAAGCACGCCATCAAGACGCCGGCCGATTTGAAAGGGCTCAAGATCCGCGTGGTGGGTTCGCCGCTGTTCCTGGACACCTTCACCGCGCTGGGCGCCAACCCCACGCAGATGAGCTGGGCCGATGCGCAGCCCGCCATGGCCAGCCGCGCGGTGGATGGGCAGGAAAACCCGTTGTCGGTGTTCCTCGCCGCCAAGCTGCCGTCGGTGGAGCAGAAGCACCTGACGCTGTGGGGCTACGTCGCCGATCCGCTGATCTTCGTGGTCAACAAGGACATCTGGGCCAGCTGGACCGAGGCCGACCGCGCCATCGTCAAGCAAGCCGCCATCGACGCCGGCAAGGAAGGCAAGGCCCTGGCGCGCAAGGGCCTGGTCGAGCCTGGCAAGCCGCTGGTGAAGCAGCTCACCGACATGGGCGTGACCGTGACCGAGCTGACGCCGGAGCAACGTGCCGAGTTCGTCAAGGTGACGCGCCCGGTCTACGACAAATGGAAGAACCAGATCGGTGCCGACCTGGTGACGAAGGCCGAGAAGGCCGTGGCGGCCAGGAAGTAAGGGGGCACCCCCGCCGCGCTTTGCGCGACCCCCTCAAGGGGGCGATACCAGCGGCCCGGCAAAGCCGGTTCCGCGGTATCTCTGGCCAAGCCATCTCGCTCCGGCGCAGGTGGCTTTTTTTCAGTCCACCGTTGCGCCGCTGATCTTCACCAGACGCTCGTACTTCGCGCGCTCGCGCTTCATGAAGTCGTCGAACTGCTCCGGCGTGCTGGGGGCGGGCTCGGCCAGCAGCTGGGCAAAGCGCGTTTTCACCTCGGGCGAGTTGAGCGCAGCGCTGAAGGCGGTGTTGAGCTTGCGCACCGTGTCGGCGGGTGTGCCGGCCGGAGCGATGAGGCCCCACCAGGTGTCGATCTCGAAGCCGGGCAGGCTGGCCGCCACCGTGGGCACATCGGGCATCACGCTGCTGCGCTGCGCGGTGGTCACCGCCAGCGCCTTGAGCTTGCCCGAGCGGATGTTGGCGGCGGCGGTGGCCAGGTTGTCGAAGTTGAAATCCACCTGGCCCGAGAGCAGGCCGAGCTGTGCCGGGTTGCCGCCGTTGTAGGGAATGTGCACGGCAAAAATGCCCGCCTGGTTCTTGAACAGCTCACCAGCGAGGTGCCCTGCGCTGCCGTTGCCACCTGAGCCGTAGTTCAGCTTGCCCGGGTTGGCCTTGCCGTAAGCAATCAGGTCGGCCAGCGTGTTGACCTTCAGGCGCGCGGCGGACTCGGCGTTCATCACGAGCACGTTGGGCACGCGCAGCATTTGCGTGACGGCGGCGAAGTCTTTCGCCGGGTCGTAAGGCAGTTGCTTGAACAACCAGGGGTTGATGCCGTGCGACGCGGTGGTGGCAATGCCCAGGGTGAGGCCATCCGCCGGTGCCTTCGCCACCGCGCTCACACCGATGTTGCCGCCTGCGCCCGGCCGGTTTTCCACGATCACGGTGCCCAGCGTTCCTTTCACCGCTTCGGCCAGGATGCGCGCGGTCACGTCGATGGGCCCCCCGGCTGCGAAGGGCACCACGATGCGCGTGGTGCTCGCAGCCTGCGCCATCGCGAAACCCGGCAGGGCGAGGCTCGCGCTGGCCATTGCAGAACGGGTGATGAGTTGTCGGCGGTTCAGCATGTGTGTGTCTCCTGTGGTCGGGTGCGTGGTGGCTCAGGCGGCCTTGTCTGCGGCACTGGTGAACGAGTCGGCGAAGAAAGCCTCGGCGGGCAAACCGGCTTCGGCGACATAGTCGCGCTGGGCCGACTCGACCACGATCGGTGCGCCGCACGCATACACCTCATGGCCCGACAGGTCGGGGAAGTCCTGCAGCACGGCGCGGTGCACGAAACCCGTGCGGCCCGTCCACGCATCTTCGGGCAGGGCGTCGGACACCACGGGCACGTAGCGCAGGTTCGGCATCTCGGCCAGGCGCGCTTCGATCCAGGCGCTCTGGTACAGATCGGCAGGGCGGCGGCCGCCCCAGTAGAGCGTGGCCGCGCGGGTGATGCCCTTGAACTGCATGTGCTCGATCACCGCCTTGATCGGTGCGAAGCCGGTGCCCGAGGCCAGCAACACGATGGGTTTTTCGCTGTCCTCGCGCAGGAAGAAGCTGCCGTACGGCCCTTCGATGCGCAGGATGTCCTTTTCCTTCATCGTGCTGAACACGTGGTCGGTGAACTTGCCGCCCGGCATGTGGCGCAGGTGCAGTTCCAGCGAGGGCTGGGTGGCTTGCGTGTGCGGTGCGTTGGCCATCGAGTAGCTGCGGCGGTCACCATCGCGCAGCAGGAATTCCACGTACTGGCCCGCGTGGTACTGAAAGGCATCGCTGGCGGGCAGTTGCAGCCGCAACACGATCACGTCGTGCGAGGCGCGCTCCATCGCACTCACGCGCACCGGCATCTTCTTGATGGGGTGGGCACCGGCCTCCGTCACCTGGCGCGATTCAAGCACCACGTCGCTTTGCGCCACACCACAGCAGGTCAGCACATAGCCAGCCGCTTCTTCTTCGGGGCTCAGCGCCTTGGCCTGGTGCGGACCGTGCACCACGGTGCCTGACAAGCGCTTGCATTTGCACGAACCGCAGGCGCCGTCCTTGCAGCCGTAGGGCAGGCCGATGCCCTGGCGAATGCCGGCGGCCAGCATGGCCTCGGCGGGTTCGGCGGTGAAGGTGCGCCCGCTGGGCTCGACGGTGATGGTGAATGTCATACTGGCACGTGTTGAAAAGGGGGTGTCTGACCGCGCGAAGGGCGCGCACAGCAACCCGTCATTGTCTCAAATCCGGATTTCGCATGAGCCTTCTCGGCGCTTTGCCCGCACGCTTTCGGCGTGAGCGGGTGCTTATCGTGGGTTGTGGCGACGTGGGTCAGCGTGCGGCGCGTGGCCTGGGTGGTGCACAACGTGTCCGTGTGCTGGCGCTGACTTCCAGCCCTGAGCGCGCGCCCCAACTGCGGGCACTGGGCCTGACGCCCCTGCAGGGCAACCTGGACGATTCGCGCACCTTGCGCCGCCTGGCGGGTGTGGCCACCCGCGTGCTGCACCTGGCGCCCCCGCCGTCGAGCGAACAGATCGACTGGCGATTGGATCCCCGCACCCGAGCGCTGGTGCGGGCGCTGGCACAACGGTCATTGCCGGCATCGATCGTCTACGGCTCCACCAGCGGCGTGTACGGCGACGCCCAGGGCCGATGGATCGACGAGACCGCGCCGGCCCGTCCCCAGACGCCGCGCGCCTGGCGTCGGGTCGATGCCGAAACCGCCGTGCACTGGCTGGGCCGCGCCACCGGAGTGCGCACCACGGTGCTGCGCATCCCGGGCATCTATGCCCCGGACCGCCCCAACGGCACACCTCGCGAGCGCCTGCAGCGTGGCACCCCGGTGCTGCGCGCCGAGGACGATGTCTACACGAACCATGTGCACGCCGACGACCTGGCTCGCGCCTGCGTGCTGGCGTTGTGGCGCGGCCGGCCACAGCGCAATGTGAACGTGGTGGACGACACCGAACTCAAGATGGGCGACTACTTTGATCTCGCGGCCGACTTGTACGGCTTGCCCCGCCCGCCGCGGGTGGCGCGTGATGCGGCGAGCGATCAGTTGCCGCTGATGCTGCTGAGTTTCATGAGCGAATCGCGCCGCTTGCGCAACGAGCGAATGAAGCGGGAACTGGGGCTGCGGCTTCGCTACCCCAGCGTGGCAGAGGGGCTCAAGCCGCCGCCTGGCGGCTGAGCAGGCAACAAAAAAGCCGTGCGGCAGGCCTGCACGGCTTCGTCTGTGGTGCCGGGGTCGGAATCACAAACCGGCCTGAAAACCGCATTACAGCTAGGTGTCTGTAAGCAGGAGCTGACGGGATACCGTCAAAGATACCGTGAGAAGATGCTAGTAGATGGACGTGGCCTTCGTCGGCGCTCATCGTGCCACATAGTGTTGATCCGGTGTTTCGGCTAGGCGCGCCCCGGGTGAGGGATGAACTCATTGCGCCCCTCGGAGCGGGCTTGCCCGTTCTGCGTTCTGAGCTCATTTGACGCGGCTATCGGCTTGCTCTCGGTTCGAATTGCGCTGCGGAGAAAGAATACAGGGCGCGACGCCACCGAGGCGCTGGCCGCCTCGGTGGCGTAGGTGATGATTGGGACCGTCGCAGATCTGCTAGCTTGATTTCATGAAAATTAATCAGCGGGCAGGCGGTGAATGCTGGCGAGCAGCCGAGGAACTGTTCTCACGACGTCAAGTTGGCTACTAGGCTTCTGCGACCGTCTGGTGAGGCGAAGGTTTTGGCAATTAATAATTGCAAACGTCGCTTAGTAGGTGATACACAAGCAAGCAAAGGCATTCGAGAGGTTCCACCCCATGCCTAGCAGCGCTGCGCTACTGATGTCACTCAAGCACGGCTTGGCTCGGCTTGCAGAACGCTGAAGAGATCGTTCTGACTTGCTACGCCCTCTGAATGCTGTCACCGCCGGGCTGTGTCGGTTGCTAACCGAGGACGCTGTGCGCACGGAGGCGAAGGACTCATGTCGCCAGCTGTGGGTGCCTTCACAACCCTAGAAAAGGTGGTGCCCCGCTGGCGCAAAAAATAATCTCAAACTGAAGTGAGCGCACCCTCTCGAAAAATTCCACTGAAATCTGATGCTATAAATACTGCAACAACCAAAATCAACTTACTATGGGGTGATTTAAGGCTGCAAACACGACCTGTCAGTGTGCTCGTCCGTATATGTCTGAAGCAGGCATGTGCTTGCGACAACCTCTTAGGACGAGTATGTATTTACAACACACCCCTTTCGCTTCGATACGCTGGGTCGCCGATCAGCCTCTCGCCGCGCTCATCGCACGTGCCGAATCTGGATTTGACTCGATTGAGCTGCAATCCATGAGCCGTTTCCCGCGAAGCTTTGTCGGTGAGATGAAGCAGCACTGTCGCCGGCTGTGGTATCCCGAGAAGTTTTCTCCGTTCGTCGGATGTACGAAGTATCGAATGTGGATACATCAACCGCGTAGGGAGGCCATAGAGGCGCTTTCAGGGCACGACTGCGTCGTCACCAAGGTCCAGGTGTGTTTGGACCTCCTAACGCGTTCTAAGCAGGATGCTCAACTTCTGCACGGCATCATGACCCGGCATATGCGTACCACCGCAAAGTCAACGGAGCCGTCGCGCCAGTACGAGAACACTACCTACTTCAACTTTGACAGGAATCATGGGCCAAGGAAAAATCTGCTCGCCTACTCGGATCATCAGAGCAAGATCGCGCCCGAGTGGAGTTGCACTCACGTTGAGTTGAGAATCGTGGGATCCAAACACCTTGACGCAGCTGGCATTCGACACCAGGCCGGGTTGCTCAACTTGGATCACCGCGCGTTCTGGGAAAAGAACATCCACTTGGTTGACATCCCCTCGGCAGAGGAAATTGGGAAGGAGTGGTGTCGTCACTTCGAGAAAGCACGCGAAGGGAAGTCTCGCAGGTTTCCGTATCGCACTAGGGTGGACTCCATCCGGCGAATCGGGCACAGCTTTGAGCGGATGGTTGCGCTTCATGACTCCGGGTACTTCAGGGCGCATGATCTGGAGTACATGTTCCATTCGTGCAACGTGTTCGGTGGGAAAGTGCCTTCGCACCTCTTTCCGAGGGTCAGGGTGGAGTCGATACTTCCTGGCAATGAGAATGGGTTCTGGCGCAAGCCTCCAGGTTGATTTAAACCCTTTGATATCAACTAGTTAGACGACGAACTCCCCTACTGTCCACTTACCATAGGGTCGGGCACAGGTAGGGGATTTCCAAAGCACCGCTTTGACACCGCCTAGTACATCGCATAAAGCAGTCCAATTTTGGAAAAAACTGGTGCGTAGGGTGCTTCGGGTCGTCGGCACTGCTTCGGTTGCCTGGCACGATATGACACGCTTAGCGCCAATACGCGACCGCCAAGTGAATAAGACGTACCGGGTTGGGGTCGCTGGTCGTCGGCAGGCGCTACGAGCGCGTGTCGGACCTCAATCGCTCGACTTCCGCCTAGGTTTGCGCGCAAGTACGTCGTCACGGAGCGCAGAAACTAGCTGAACCGGGTCAACATCTAGCGCATTCGTCCAGCGAATGAACTCGAGTACATCGAGGTAGCGTTGACCCTTCTCCACCTTCGATACGAAGGTCTGGTGTTTGTCAAGACGGATTGCGAGTTCTTCCTGGCTCAACCCTACAGCCTGCCGGGCGCCTCGAAGCTCTGCCAGAAATCGGCGATAGGCGGTGTCGTAGATGGACATGCATTGCGATCAGTGTTCGCATGCGATTAACCAACCCAATCTCGGTTAAGCCAAATTGGCTTGATGTTCTGTGTTCCCCGATATCATCCAACCTATATTGGCTTGAAATAGTTTGGAGATTCCATGAGGGCAAGAAGTAGAGTTCAGAGCTTTGTGATGCTGATCTTGGTAGCAAAGCTGGCTGCTTGCGCGGATGTACCACTACTGAAGCAGCTTGGGGATGAGGTGGGCATGAGTGCCCAACCTAGCGAAGAGTATCTGGCTGAGAGGTGTTCTGGCGGGCGGGCAAATGCAAGATGGGCTCAACACTGCAGGCAGTGGATGAATGCGCGGGAAGCTGAACAGGAGGCGAAACGACAATCGGAGGTTGCCGCTCGCGAAGCTGCGCGGGCAGCCGAAGCTGCTGCCTATCAAGAACAGCAGGAGCGGAGGCAGCGAGAAGCAGCAGGGCGTGAGAGGGCGGCAGTGCAGGCAGATGAGAGAGAGGGCTACAAGCACCTCTCGTTTGAGGACTTCGCACTGGACGCAGCCAGGATGCAAGGCGCCAAGGTCGCTCTGTACGGCATCTACGTAGGAAAGGGGCAGCGCCTTGCATCCAATCAGTTTGCGGCACTGATGTGGATCGAACGAGGACAAAGCACCAAAGGCGCCTTGATGCCACTGGTTACTACGGATGCGACCCGAGATTCAAGAGCGATGTTGCTGCGATGTGATGCATCGCCGGTCGGATGCGTGGTTGTCGTGCGCGGGCGTGTCAGGATGCTATCGATGCGAAATGCGTTCGGCGCGGACTCGCGAGAGCTTGGCGTTGTGGTGGAGAGCGTTCGCTAGCATGCCGTCACGCCTCTTCACATTCCGCCCGTGATGCTGCAAAACCTAGGCCGGTTTTGCGCGGCAACCATGGCAAGTGGCGTAGACGAAACTGGTGGGCCTGTGCCTGGAAGCGCGTTGCCTGACGCCTATGTTTTCGGTCACCTGCGAGTGCCATGGTTTGGCACCATGATTACCGCTTGGGGCGGGCCGGCTAGCTGGATTCAGCGGCTTGCGCAGCGCGACAAAAGCTGGCTTTTGATCGGCTTCGCGGTGGAGTGCCGGGGCAAGGTGGTGGGCAAGTCTCGTGATTCTGACGACCCTTGGAATGAGCTGGAACTTGAATGCTTGAACGAACTCGGGCACACGACAAACACAGGTAGTGCGCGACTCACGTTGCCTAGCCGGTTTTAGTAGAGGATAGCTGGCTGTTGCTACAGCTGCAGTGCAAACGTCCTGCGTGCCACTTCAAGCTCTGGCATCAATTTGTTCACGATATCGTCACGAGACATGCGTGAAGTAGCTACCGACAGACTCATTGCTCCCAACAGCTCGCCCTTACGATTGCGCACCGGCACGGCAATGGAGCGCAATCCGATCTCCAGTTCTTCGTCGCTTATTGAGTAGCCGCACTCTCGCGCCGCCTGCACCTCGTTCAACAGTGCAGACACGTCGGTCTTAGTTTTTGGCGTAATGGCTTGTCGGCTCATACGCTGCAGGCGGAATTCGACCTCCTCATCCGGCATTCCCGCGAGAAGCACACGACCGGTGGCCGAACAGTACGCGGGCAATCGCGCCCCGATGCCGAGTCCGAAGGACAAGCTGCGTCGCTGAGTTGAGCGCGCCACGAAAACGACAAAGTGCGAGTCAAGCACTGCCAGCGATGCGGACTCGCGCGTGCGCTCACTGGTGATTTCCAAGATCGGCTGCGCGACCTTTGTCAGCGGCGTGGAATTCACGTACGCGTGTACCAGCCGCAAGGTACGAGGCTCAAGCGAAAAATGTCGGCCCGAAGCGCGTGCGTACCCCAGCTTGACGAGGGTGAGCAGGGCGCGGCGGGTAGAGGCCTTGCTATGTCCTGTGATGTCGGCAGCTTCGGTCAAGGTCAAAAGCGAATTGCTGACGCCGAACGCCTCGATGAGCAGCAGGCCTTTCTCCAGCCCCATGACGTATTCCTTGTCCACCACGGCACGCGCATCGTCATCCATTTGTGGCCTCATTCAAAGTTGGATTAGTTCGATAAGCGAACATTTTGCCGGATTTTGTTGACCCTCATGAATCTGAAAAATACAGTAGCGGTTCACTAAACGGTCAAAAGTTCGATATGCGAATTCTCAAAGACCCACTAGGTACCCAGATATGAGCGCCTCCGCAACAGCCTCCGCCACCAATAACCTGCTGAATTTTTGGCCAACCGGGAAATTCACCCGCATCCCATACCATCTATACCAGGAGCCGGCAGTGCTCGAAGCCGAGCAGCAGCGCGTCTTTGAAGGCGCGACCTGGAACTACCTCTGCCTCGAAGCCGAACTGCCCGAACCCGGCGACTACCGCACCACCTTCCTCGGCCGCATGCCGGTGGTGGTGGCGCGCGACAGCGACGGCGAGGTCTACGCGTTCGAGAACCGCTGCTCGCACCGCGGCGCGCTGATCGTGCTCGACGACGGAGGCACCGCGCGCGACTTTCAGTGCGTCTACCACGCGTGGCGCTACGACCGCCAGGGCAACCTCAAAGGCATCGCGTTCCAGAACGGCGTGAACGGCGAAGGCGGCATGGACCCGGCCTTCTGCATGAAAAGCCACGGCCCGCGCAAACTGCGCACCAGCACGTTCTGCGGCCTGGTGTTCGGCAGCCTGAGCGACGACGTGCCCGACCTCGAGGACTACCTCGGCCCCGAGATCGCGCGCGGCATCTCGCGCGTGCTGCACAAGCCGGTGCAGATCCTCGGCCGCTTCAAGCAGACGCTGCCCAACAACTGGAAGCTCTACGTGGAGAACGTGCGCGACACGTACCACGCGAGCCTGTTGCATGTGTTCTTCACCACCTTCCGGCTCAACCGCCTGTCGCAGAAGGGCGGCGTGGTGGTCAGCGAGGACGGCGGCAACCACATCAGCTTCTCGGCCATCGACCCGGCGGCCGACCAGGGCGAGGACTACCAGGCCGAGGAACTGCGCTCGGAAAAGGACGACTTCAAGCTCGAAGACGCCACGCTGCTGAAAGGCATGGACGAATTCGGCGACGGCGTGACGCTGCAGATCCTCTCGGTGTTTCCGGGCTTCGTGCTGGCGCAGATTCAGAACACGCTGGCCGTGCGCCAGGTGTTGCCCGAGGGCATCGAATCCACGGCGCTGAACTGGGTCTACCTCGGGTTCCAGGACGACACGCCCGAGCTGCGCACCATGCGCCACAAACAATCCAACCTGATCGGACCCGCCGGGTTCGTTTCCATGGAAGACGGCGCGGTGGGTAGCTTCGTTCAGCGTGGCATTGCCAGCGCCGGCGGCAAAGCAGCGATCGTCGAGATGGGGGGCGACAGCGTCCGGTCACAGGGCAGCCGCACCACGGAGGCCTCGGTTCGCGGCTTCTGGAAGGCGTATCGCGTGCACATGGAGGCCGGTTCATGAGCGCGGTCATCGACGCCACGAGCGCGATGGCGCTCAACGCCCAGTGCGCGCGCTGCATCGACAACGACGATCTCGAGGCCTGGGTACGACTCTTCACCGAACGCTGTCTCTACCGCGTGACCACCGCAGACAACCATGCCCAGGGCATGGAAGCCAGCCTGATCTATGCCGACTCCCGCGCCATGCTCGGCGACCGCGTGCTCTCGCTGCGCACGGCCAACGTGTACGAGAAGCAGCGCTACCGCCACCTGGTGGGCCTGCCGGTGCTGCTCGGCGACACGCCGCGCGGCCGGCAGAGCGAAACGCCCTTCGTGGTGGTGCGCGTCATGCGCGGCGGCGAGACCACGATCTTCGCCACCGGGCGCTACCTCGACGAACTGGTGATCGACGGCACCGACACACTGCGCCTGGCCAGCCGCGTCGTGGTCTGCGACAGCCACAACACCGACACCCTGCTGGCCATTCCACTGTGAGCACGCCGTGAGCGCCACGCACCTCATCCACATCGCCGGCCTCGGCACCACGGTGCCTTGCACCGAGGGCCAGACCGTGCTCGACGCGGTGCGCCAGGCGGGCTACGAAATGCCGTTCTCGTGCAACTCGGGCATCTGCGCGAGCTGCAAGGGCCGCGTGGTCTCGGGCCGGGTGAACCCCGGCGCCGCGGGCGACCACACGCTCTCCGCCGACGAGATCGCGCACGGGCAGGTGCTGTTCTGCCAGGCCCGGCCGCTCACCGACATCGAGATCGAACCGCGCCAGATCGAGAAGACCGACCCGAACGCGCGCCGCCAGCTCGACGCCCGCGTCATGCGCATCGACTTTCCGGCCCCCGACGTGGCGCGCCTCAAGCTGCGTTTTCCTGCGGGCGAGAAGGTGAAGTTCAAGGCCGGCCAGTACCTGCAGGTGCTGCTGCCCGACGGCCAGCGCCGCAGCTTCTCCATGGCCAATCCGCCACACCAGAACGACGGCGCCGAACTGCACATCCGCCTGCTCGAGAGCGGCGCGTTCTCGCAAACACTCACCCACGCACTCAAAGTCGGCGACACGCTGCCAGTGGAGTTGCCGCACGGCGACTTCTTCCTGCGCGAGGACAGCGACGCGCCCATCGTCATGCTGGCCAGTGGCACCGGTTTCGCACCGATCAAGTCCATGGTGGAAGACGGCCTGCGCCAGGGACAGCGGCGCGAGATCGCGCTGTACTGGGGCGCGCGCACCGAGAAAGACCTGTACCTGCTC
The DNA here is from genome assembly GCF_019264445.1 of Hydrogenophaga sp. Taxonomy (GTDB): domain Bacteria; phylum Pseudomonadota; class Gammaproteobacteria; order Burkholderiales; family Burkholderiaceae_C; genus Hydrogenophaga. The sequence goes on along the minus strand of NZ_JAHVAB010000067.1, from coordinate 62,248 downwards.
GACCTCGCGCGCGGCTGGGGCCAGCAGGCCGGTCTGCGCTTCGTGCCCGTGCTCTCCGAGCCGGATGCCGGCTGGACCGGCCGCATCGGCTTCGTGCACCAGGCCGTGCTGCAAGACCACGACAGCCTCGCCGGCCACCAGGTGTATGCCTGCGGCGCGCCCGCCATGGTGAGCGCGGCGCGCAGCGATTTCGTTGCCACCCGGGGCCTGCCGCCCGATGCGTTCTTCTGCGACGCGTTCGTGGTGGCCCAACCCCGCACACCCGCGCTGGCCGACTGAAGCGCACCCGAAAAAGAGCCCACCCATGACACACCCCAACCCCTACGCCGACGTCCCCACCAGCGACTTCGATCCCTACACCACCGAGGTGCTGGCCAACCCCTACCCGCACTACGCGCAGCTGCGCGACCTTGGCCCCTGGGCCTGGCTGGAGCGCTACGGTGTGCTCGCGGTCGCGCGCCACGATGAGGTGCAGCGCATCCTGTCGCAGCCCGAGGTGTTCTGCTCCAGCGCGGGCGTGGGCCTGGCCAACTTCCACACCGAGACGCCGTGGCGCAAGCCCAGCATCATTCTGGAAGCCGACCCACCCCACCACAGCCGCACGCGCAAGGTGGTGGCGCGCGTGCTCTCGCCGGCGTCCATCGGCCGCCTTCGCACCACTTTTGAAGACGTGGCTGCGCGCATGGTCGACGACCTGGTGGAGCGCGGCTCGTTCGACGCCGCCAAAGACCTCTGCGAGGCCTTCCCCATCAAGGCCTTCGGCGATGCGGTGGGCCTGCCCGCCGACGGACGCGAACACCTGCTGCCGTATGGCGACATGGTGTTCAACGGTTTCGGCCCGATCAACGAGCGTTTCCAGGCGCGCATGGACAGCTCGGGCGAGGCCGTGAACTGGATCGCGAAGGTGTGCCAGCGCGACGCGCTCACGAAGGATGGCCTGGGTGCGCAGCTCTTCGCCGCCGCCGACGCGGGCGAGATCGGGCACGACGAGGCCGGCATGCTGGTGCGCACCCTGCTCTCCGCCGGGCTGGACACCACCGTGTTCACGCTCTGCAACGCCATCACCAGCTTCGCGCGCCACCCCGAGCAATGGGCGCTGCTGCGCGAAGACCCTTCGCTGGCGCGCCAGGCGCTCGAAGAGGTGCTGCGCTTCGACAGCACCTTCCATTCGTTCTACCGCACCAGCACGCAGGACGTGGAACTCGGCGGCATCACCGTGAAAGCCGGCCAGAAGATCGTGGTGTTCATTGCCTCGGCCAACCGCGACCCGCGCCGCTGGCCCGATGCCGACCGCTTCGACATCACACGCCGCGCCACCGGCCACATGGCCTTCGGCACGGGCATCCACGGCTGCGCCGGCCAGATGATGGCGCGCCTCGAAGGCGAGATCGTGCTCACCGCACTCGCGCGCCGCGTGGCCTCGTTCCGCCTCGACGGCGAGCCGGTCCAGCACTTCAACAACACCGTGCGCGGGCTCAAGCACATGCCGGTGACGGTCGAGCCGCTGCTGGCCGCCGTTGACTGACACCCCACAGACACCAGGAAAGAGGCCCACGATGCCCCACATTGTTTACGTGCAACCCGACGGCTCGCGCGAAGCCGTGCCCGCCAGCGCCGGCGCCACGGTCATGACGACCGCCGTCACCCACGGCATTGCCGGCATCGTCGCCGAGTGCGGTGGCTCGGCCATGTGCGCCACCTGCCACGTGTACGTGGACCCAGCCTCGGTCGGGTTCCTGCCGCCGACCAGCGACGTCGAGAACGAAATGCTGGCCAGCGCCGCGAGCGAGCGCCAGGAACACAGCCGCCTCAGCTGCCAGCTGGTGCTCGCCGCCGGCGTGGACGAGCTGATCGTGCACATCCCGGAGCGCCAGGTCTGATGGCGCACGGCGTCGTCGTCGTCGGCACCGGCCAGGCGGGCTTTCAGCTCGCGGCTTCGTTGCGCGAGGCGGGCTTTGCGGCACCCATCACGCTGGTGGGCGACGAGCCCGGCCTGCCTTACCAGCGCCCACCGCTGTCCAAAGGTTTCCTGCAGGCCAAGGTGGACGACGCCGGCCTGCTGCTGCGCCCACCCGCGTTCTACGAGCGCATCGACGTGCGCGTGCGCGGCGGCACGCGGGTTCTAAGCATCGACCGCATGGCGCGCCAGGTGGCGCTCTCCGGCGGCGCGGCGCTGCCCTACGACCACCTGGTGCTCGCCACCGGCGCGGCCGCGCGCACGCTGGCCGTGCCCGGTGCCGACCTGCAAGGCGTCTTCGTGCTGCGCGGACTCGACGATGCGCAGCGCATCCGCGCGCGGCTGGCGCAGGCGAGCGCGGTGGCCGTGGTCGGCGCCGGCTTCATCGGCCTCGAACTCGCGGCCGTGGTGCGCGGCATGGGCCTGGCGATGCACGTCATCGACACCGCCGCGCGGCCCCTGGCGCGTGCGCTCTCCGAGCCCATGGCGCGGCACCTGCAGGCGTTCCATGAAGCGCAGGGCACGCGGTTTCATCTGTCGGCGCAGCTCGCTGCCATCGAGGGCGCGCACGGCCACGCCACCGGCCTGCGCCTGCGGGAGGGCAGCCCCGTCGCGGCCGACCTGGTGGTGGTCGCGGTCGGCGTGACCCCCAACGATCAACTGGCGCGCGACGCCGGCCTGCGGGTCGGCAACGGCATCGAGGTGGACGAGCTGCTGCTCACCAGCGACCCAGCCATTTCCGCGCTCGGCGATGGCGCGAGTTTTCCGTTCGCCTTCGGCGGCGGTGCCCGTGTGCGCATCGAGTCGGTGCAGAACGCGGTGGATCAGGCGCGCTGCATCGCCGCGCGCCTGTGCGGCCAACCCGTGCCGTACGCCAAGGTGCCCTGGTTCTGGAGCGAGCAAGGCCCTTGCCGGCTGCAGATGGCCGGCCTGGCCGAACCAAGCGACCGCAGCGACATCGAGGGCGATCCGGCCAGCGGCCGCTTCTCGGTGCTGCGTTACCGCGGCGACCAGCTGAGCGCCGTCGAATCCCTCAACGACCCCGCCGCGCACATGCGCGCGCGAAAAGCCCTCGCGCCCGCGCTCGCACCGGCCTGAGATTCCCACAGCCCCATTCGACATCCACCCCTTCCCACAGAAAGAGACAACACATGACAGCAGCATCCCGGGTCATCGCCGTCACTGGCGGCGCCAGCGGCATCGGTTTCGCATTCTCCGAAGCGCTCGCGCGCGCGGGCCACCAGGTCGTCATTGCCGACCTGCGCGGCGCCGCCGAAGCGGCCCAGCGCCTCCAGGCCCAGGGCCTGAAGGCCATCGGCACGCAGACCGATGTCGTCAAGCCCGCCGACGTGGCGGGCATGGTCGAACAGGCCGTGAAGGCGTTCGGCCGGCTCGACGTGCTGGTGAACAACGCCGGCCTGTTCACCACGCTCGCGCTCAAACCGTTCGACCAGATCAGCGACGCCGAGTGGATGCGCGTGATGGAAGTCAACACCCTCGGGCCTTTCGTGTGCGCCAAAGCGGTCGTGCCCGAAATGCGCAAGAACGGCTTTGGCCGCATCGTGAACATCGCGTCCACCACGCCGATCAAGGGCACGCCCAACATGCTGCACTACGTGGCCAGCAAGGGCGCGGTGATCGCGTTCACGCGTTCGCTGGCCCGCGAACTCGGCAAGGACGACATCACCGTGAACGCCATTGCCCCGGGCTTCACGCTGAGCGACGGTGTGCTCGACAACGACCTGCACAGCAAGATGGGCGACGTGGTGCGCAAGACCAGCCGCTCGCTGCAGCGCGACCAGGTGCCCGAGGATCTGGTCGGCGCGCTGGTATTCCTCGTGAGCGACGGCGCGGGGTTCATCACCGGCCAGACCATCGCCGTCGATGGTGGCTCGGTGTTCATCTGATCGGCAGGCCCGCGATGACCGACAGCGCCTACAGCAAGCCGTACCTTTACATCGATGGTGAATTCATCGAGGGCGGTGACCGCCCCCACCAGGACATCGTCAACCCCGCCAACAGCGAGGTGATCGGCTCGTTGCCGCATGCACGCCGCGACGACCTAGACCGCGCGCTGAACGCAGCGCAACGTGCCTTCGAGAGCTGGCGCAAGAGCTCGCCGATGGAACGCTCGAAGGTGCTGCGCCGCGTGGCCGAGCTCACGCGCGAACGCGCACCCCAGATCGCACGTCAGATCACGCTCGACCAGGGCAAGCCGCTGAGCGAGGCGCTGCTGGAAGTAACCACCTGCGCCGAACACGCGGAGTGGCACGCTGAGGAATGCCGCCGTATCTATGGCCGCGTGATTCCCGCGCGCCTGCCGCATGTGCGCCAGCTGGTGCTGCGCGAGCCCGTCGGAGTATGCGTGGCCTTCACGCCCTGGAACTTTCCGTTCAACCAGGCCATCCGCAAGATGGTGGCGGCCATTGGCGCGGGCTGCACGCTGGTATTGAAGGGACCGGAAGATTCGCCGGGCGCGGTGATCGCGCTCGCGCGCTTGTTCCACGACGCGGGTCTGCCCCCGGGCGTGCTCAACGTGGTTTGGGGCGTGCCGGCCGAGGTGTCGGACCACCTGATCCGCTCGCCGATCTCGCGCAAGGTGTCGTTCACCGGCTCGGTGGCGGTGGGCAAGCAGCTGGCGTCGCTCGCCGGCCTGCACATGAAGCGCATCAGCATGGAACTGGGCGGGCACTCGCCGGTGGTGGTGTTCGACGACGCCGACGTGGACGACGCGGCCCATCTGCTGGCGCGTTTCAAGGCGCGCAACGCGGGTCAGCTGTGCATTGCGCCCAGCCGCTTCTTCGTGCAGGAGAAGGTGTACGACCGCTTCCTCGACACCTTCACGAAAGCATACGGTGGCTTGAAGGTGGGCGACGGCATGGACAAGGACACGCAGATGGGCCCCCTGGCGCACCTGCGCCGGGTCGATGCCATGGAAGGCTTCGTGGCCGATGCGCTGGAGCGTGGCGCGAAGCTGGCCAGCGGCGGCACGCGGCTCGCCGGCCCGGGCTACTTCTACCCGCCCACCATCCTCACCGACATTCCCGACAACGCGCGCCTGATGCTCGAAGAACCCTTCGGCCCGGTAGCACCGATCACGCGCTTCCAAGACACCGACGAGGTGTTGAAGCGCGCCAACGCCCTGCCCTTTGGCCTCACCAGTTTCGTGTTCACCGGCTCCATCAAAACCTCGGAGCGCATGGTCAACGGCCTTGAGGTGGGCATGGTCAACGTGAACCATTTCGGCATCACGTTGGCAGAAACACCATTCGGTGGCGTGAAGGACAGCGGGATGGGCAGCGAAGGCGGCAGTGAAACCTTCGACAGCTACCTCGTCACCAAGTTCGTTTCGCAGGCGAGCCCTGCTTGATTACCGTCATTACAAGAAGCTAGCACCGACCAGGGGGCCGGAACGCCTTTCCCATCAATCTAGGAGACAAACCCATGATGCAACGCAGAACACTCATCAAATCGGCGGCGGCAGCCGTTTCCCTTGGAGCACCCTCCCTGGGGGCCTTCGCCCAGCAAGTGGTCACCCTGAAGTTCCATACCTTCATGGCCCCGACTTCCAATGTCTATCTCAACGCACACAAGGCCTGGATGACCAAGGTCGAGAAAGACTCGGGCGGTCGCATCAAGTTCGAGGGTTACCCGGCCATGCAGCTGGGCGGCTCGCCTGGGCAGCTGTACGACCAAGCGCGCGACGGAGTGGTCGACATCGTCTGGACGTTGGCCGGCAACACGCCCGGCCGCTTCCCGCGTACCGAGGTGTTCGAACTACCGTTCATGACGGTGGACGCCATTGGCGCCTCCCGCGCGGCCTGGGAGTACCTGCAGACCCATGCGGCAGACGAGTTCAAGGATGTGCAACCGCTGGCCTTCCACACCCATGGCCCGGGCGTACTGCACTCAAAGACAAAACCCATCATCAGCGCTGCCGACCTGCGCGGCATGAAGGTGCGAGGTCCGACTAGGCAAGCCACAAAGCTGCTCAACGCTGCCGGGGCTTCCGCCGTGGGCATGCCGCTGCCACAGATTCCAGATGCACTGTCCAAGGGCGTGATCGAGGGTGCAGCCTTGCCTTGGGAGGTGATTCCCTCGGTGAAGGTGCACGAGCTCGTGCAGCACCACAGCGAATTCGCGCCTGGCAAGCCAGCGCTCTACAACACCGCCTTCGTGATGGTGATGAACAAAAGCAAGTACGCCTCGCTGCCACCCGACATCAGGAAGGTGATCGATGACAACTCGGGCATGGAGACCTCGGCCTGGTTCGGCAAGGTGCAGCAGGACCACGATCCCATCAGCCGCAAGATGGCCACCGATCGAGGCAACAAGGTGCACGTTTTCAACGAGGCTCAAACTAACGAGTTTGTACAACTCACTGGAGCCATCGCCAGCGAATGGGTCCAGGAGATGAACAAGCGGGGACAGGACGGCGAGAAGCTCCTGGCGGGTGCAAAGGCGCTCATTGCTAAACACAGGCCCAAGATCGCATGAGCAGCAGTGCGCGGCTTGCCATTTCGATTGGCGACCCGCATGGCATCGGACCTGAGATCGCGCTCAAGGCGATTGCTGCAATGCCCCCGTCCGAGCATGACCGCTTTGTACTGTTCGGCCCGGATTCGGTGCTGCGCCGCTGCGCCGAGCAGCTGAACCTGAGCTGGGTGCTAGAGGGTGTTCGCTGCTACGAGGCAGGCGCCCTTGATCCGGCTGCGGCCATTCCGGGTCGGATTGACGCAGCGGCTGGCGCTTCAGCAGTGGCATGTGCCACCGCGGCCATTCAGGCGGCATAGGCGGGCACTTGCGACGCTGTCATTGCCTGCCCGCACCATGAGACAGCGATCGCGAAGGCAGGCATCACATTCAGCGGATAGCCTCCACTTCTTCGGAGATGCTCGTCAACCCTAGGAGAACTGGTCGAGCGCAAGCGGCGACACAAGAGCAGATCGCTAAGCTTGAACGCGAGACGGCCAACCTACATGAGCGCTATCGCATAGTGGAGCAAAATTACGGAGATGACGTGCTGAGCCTCTCGCTCGTCAGGGGCTACATCAAGAAGCTTCTCGAGAACCAGGCGATCGCAGGGTTTTTGCAGAAGCGTCACCCGGACTTCTTGCAGGAGTTCAACGCCTTGGCTCAAGTTGCTGCTCTTGACCAATGAAAGTGAACTTCCCAGATCTGACCTTGCGTCAATCAACTTCTAAGATGGCGGAGTGGTTGAGCCGCCGTATGATGTCCTCCGTGAACTTACCGCCCGGGAATCCCACATTGCTCCGGCACCCCGTGCCGGATGGGATTCCATTCCCGGTAGAGACGGTGCTCAAACTGCCAGCAGCTGAGTATCAAGTTGAGCAACACGGTAATTGGTGGATCGTACGGGTCGTGACAACCGGCGAAGCCGTTTACCAAGGTCCAGGCCCGGTCGAAGTTTTAGTATCCGAGGTTCCATTCTGATGGCCGAGCACCCCACGTTGCTGTGGCATCCAACGGCTCACGGCTTGCACAGCTTCCGCGAGGTATCTCTTCCAAGGGAGCCAGCTGACTACCACGTCATCGAATTGAACAGCCTGAAGATCGTGATCGTGGTTGCGGTTGCAAACGGGGAGGTGGTCTATAAGGGCCCAGGGCCAGCGAAGGTTTATCGCTCGCCTACCCCCTCAGCAAATTGACGGAGTCACTTAGCTTGGCTCGTAATTCTGCTTATAAGTTTCCCGTGCTTTGTGAGGTCTCAACCTAGAAACTTCGCGCTGCAAATTTGACGAGCATTCGTCGGTGGCCCATAGGCAGCGGGATAGTAGGGACCAATACGGTTGACTACTGTCATCTCCTGAGCGAGACGCGCTACTTTGTAGCCTTGGTCATGACGTTGTTGATCCTTCTTGTGGGTGTGGCGGGATGCTTGTGGATGTATCTCACGTTTGGGCAGTGACTTCGGAGCGCGGACCATGCGTTGGGCAATAGAGATTCAGAGCACGAAACTAGAACGCAGAAATCTGGAGGACCTGCTGGAGAGGCTGGGACTTGTTGTCGTGGACGAGGCGCCACATGTCGCGTTCACATCCGGTCAGATAGATCAGTGTGCGACGGCTTCCGAGGCGTTTCAAATTGCCAAGAAGGTGCAAAGTGCTTTTGCCGGAGCAGCAAACATCGATACCTCATTTGCCTTGGGATCTGTTATTGACTACTCAAGACGTCCCGCCAGCCGGCATGCATTCTTGGAGATCCACGAAGCCATTCACTTTCATGCGACCTCCGACGCCACGTTGACGGTGAGTCCAGGCCCAGGGCTTTCAGAGGACGCACTGAGGATATGGTACGAGCAGAGAGCCGAGGCTGAGTACCAAGCGAAATTGGAGTCACAGCTTTCTTTGCTCGAACCCGCCTACTTCAGTCCAAAGGGTGCGAAGGTCTTGGAACTTTTGGCCGCGGAGGTTCCAACCGGCGAGACACTATTCAAAATCTACGAACTTATGAGAGGGCCAAGGGCGAATGCCGCCGCTTTTGGGCAGCAGTATGGGATCACTGCTGAACAGTATCGACGCTTCAGTGACGTCGTGCACAACGACACTGTGAGCGGCGATTGGGCACGACACGCCCATGGCGATCCGCCATCGACGAGCAATCCAATGACGAGGGTGGAAGCAGAGTCGTTCGTTAGAACGATTGCCCAGCAGTGGCTTCAAAACAACCGCTCAGCAAGGGGTTCTTAGCCTGTGGACGACGATCATTGCGACGTCACTACGCATTCGGTGACAACATCTGCGCCTTCCTCAAACGTCACGATCTAGCTCTTATGCCCGCTCGCACAAATGCGTTTCAGCGACTTGTTGCACTGCTGACAGCGACTTTCGCTGGACAAGCGAAGGTTTCTGAATCCGCCATGTTGCTTGATCGTGTTACAGGCGAGTTGCGTGAGGTCGATGTCATCGTCATTTCCAACACCGCGAGCTATCAAGTTCACTTGAGCTTGGAGGTGGTTGCTTGGAGCCGGCCTGCGGACACGCCTTGGATCGAGAAGATGCATGCGAAGCACCAGAACCTCGCAACAGACAAGCTGATCCTTGTGTCTGAAAGTGGCTTCTCCAAACCGGCTCTCCGAAAGGCGCAATTCTTGGGGATCGAAACCCTCACCGTTGAAGAGGCTTGTGGCGCCGACTGGCCCATGATCGCTGCTCTAGAAGGGTTGGGCGTGTTTGATGTGGTGACGATGAATTTTGATGTCGCTGCTTTGTGTCAGTTTTCGAACGGAGCAAAGGAACATTTGCCAATTCCTGCGACGGACGTTCTTCCCACGCGCATCGGCCCCATGTCTATGGATGCGTTCGTGCGTCGCCTTCTGAATACAGACCTCGTGCAAGAAACAGTTCGCGCGCACGTGAAAGGAGGCGAGGAGCGTGTTTGTCATCTCACCTATACCGACTCCAACGGGTTGTGGAAGATTGACGATGGTGCGCGGTCGGGGGAAATTCTTGAGCTTGTCATCGCTCTGAAGGTTGTGCGAACCACGTCACCAGTGCGCTACGCGGCTGGGAAATTTCGATCGGTTCCGTTCGTGTCTGGTATCACTACTGAGCCTGCCGGCCAGTTGCAGTTTGTACTTGCGCGCAACCCTGATGGAAGTACATCAGGGTATTTAATCAACTCAAGCGGAATGCAGGCGTTGTCCGCTTAACCGTAGCGCTCCACCAGTGCCGACTGCGCCGATTCGCCAATCAATGGCTGGCCACGGGAGCAACGCGGACACGTGCCATTGGGGTGGCATGGCCGAGCGCCGGCGGCGTCCCCTCGAGCCAACCTAGGGCGCCCTCAGGCACCACCCGCGCCGGACCTTGGCACCTACCCCGCGCCCTGGACTCGAATGCGCCTCGCGATGTCCTTTAAGAAATCTGAGGGGGCTTTGGCCTTAGGCCGAGCTGATCTCTCCTGTAGCCACTTCTTCGTACTCGTTAAGCACAGCATCCTTTAGCATATTGAGATGCTTTAGCTCGCTTGAAGTCCCCTCGATTTCTTGAGCCAGTCAGAAGTAGAGGTTGGGGAACAGTTTGACCCGTCCAGCTGTAGGTGAAGTCGGCCACCCACTTCGGGTTCGGGCCGTCGGCCTGGAACTGGCGGTCCAGCACGTTGTCGGTCACAGCACTGCGCACGCTACGGTCCTTGGGACGCCATCGCCGGCGGGGTCCGGCGCGCAGCGCCTGTTCTCGCATGAGCCGCTCGACGCGATGCAAACCACAGGTCTGGCCTTGCCCCAGCACGTCGTGCCACACGCGGCGTGCGCCGTAGGTACGGTCGCTGCGAACGAAGCTTTGGCGCATCTGCGCACTCAGGATCTCATCGCCGAGGCTACGTCGGCTCCCGGGACGCGTGCGACCTGGCGCCCGAGCGTGCAGCGATAAAATCCTCTCTACAGCAACCTCGTGGTGCAAATGCGAGGGGCTTAGCCGGTGGCTCATAGTGAGTAGGAGAGTTGGGGTCAATCCCCGCCAGCAGCACCATCTCTATCTCGGGTCCAGCATGGAACCGCTAACGGCAGTCAGTCTGCTCTGATCTTTTGGCGGCATCCGATCTACTTGCGCAGAATTCGAACCCGACCAGATGCACCCACTGGCGCACTCTTGTTGAACTTGAGAAGCCATTGCCGCACATCGCCTACTCGCCACGCAGTCACCCGTTCTGAAAGCTTGACTGGTGCGGGAAATGTGCCAGCGCGGACATGACGCCAAAGCGTTGACTTGCTGAACGGTAGGAGAGCGGGGTCGTTCTCTCTTGGTCTTGTGACGAGATCTGATTCGCGAACATAGGCCGAGTCGGGAAGTTGATCAAAAGAACGATTGGATTGGACCACGCGATACCTCCCGTTGTCTGTACGTTTTACTGCCTTAATGCGCGTCCGAGAAGGTCGCGCTCTTCAAGATTCGAACCCGCTTTGTTGTCTCTGCGGGTGCGAAGGAGGGTTGGATTGGCTTTGCAAGTATGCGCACTCGGTGGCCTCGGACCTCGACCTTCTGCGCACCTTCTTTTTGGGCATCTAGGTAGTCGGCCCAACGCTGCATCATGAGTTGCCTTGCCTCAAGGTGACTCGTACGGTTGTAAGCCCGCCCGTTAGGGTCTTTGACTGCGTGTGCAAGCTGATGCTCAATTAGATCAACCCGTTCGCCCAGAATTTCATCAAGCATCGTCCTGGCGGAGGCACGAAAACCGTGCGCAGTATGGGTGTTACCTGGATAACCTAAGTTGCGGAGCGCAGCGTTCAGCGTGTTGTCGCTGATGGGACGCGTCCGAGTTCTGAGGCCTGGGAAAAGGTACTTCCCGTTCCCCGAAATCGGCATCAAGTTTTTTAGGAGTTCACAGGCTTGTCTGGACAAAGGGACGAGGTGAGGCAGCTTCATCTTCATCTTCTCCGCGGGAATTCGCCATTCCCGCCTTTCTAGATCGACTTCACTCCACTCTGCGTGGCGCAGTTCACCGGGACGTACAAACACGAGCGGCGCGAGTTTCAGCGCAGATGCAACCACAGGATTTCCTCTGTAACCCTCAATGGCTCGAAGCAAGGCCCCAAACGGGGCGGGATCCGTGATGGCCGCGTGGTGATTCTTGGGGACTGCACTCAGAGCACCTCGCAGATCCACAGTGACGTCTCGATCGGCTTGCCCTCCCGCGACTGCAAACCGAAAGATGCGGCTGCAGAGTTGAAGAATACGATGGGCTGTATCGATTGAGCCCCGATCTTCGATTCGCCTGACAACCGCCAGCACGTCACGCGGTCCTAACTCCGAGATCGCACGGCGGCCTAGCGAGGGGTATACGTCGCGTTCAAGCCAGCCGACCAGCTTGTCATCAGTAATTGCTTTTCTTGTGGCTTTTGTCTTCTTTAGCCATGCACGCGCAACCGACTCAAACGTGCTGTCCGCTGCTGCGACTGCTGCTTGTTTGCGTTCGCGCTTGGCGGCCATGGGGTCGATGTTTTCGACGAGCAGTGACTTTGCCTCGTCTCTCATGCGTCTTGCCTGCGCCAAGGACACTACGGGATAAACGCCCAATGCGAGCGTTTTTCGTCTCTGTGCGTATGTGTAGTCAAGGCGCCAGTAGCGGCCTGGTCCATCGATGAGGAGGTATAGGCCGCCAGAGTCAGCCAATTTTTGTCGGCGCGCGTGCGGATTTGACTTCAGCTGTCGAAGAGCGGTGTCAGTGAGTGGCATGTTGCCCTTTACGGTATCTGGATACCGCTAAGGCACATACCGTTAGCGGTACCGCAAATATATCGGGCTGGCGGGGGCCGAAGTGACACCCTTAAGTGGCGTTCTCATAGGGGAAACGCCGAGATGGGCGGCCCAATGAGACGATAAGGATCGCTTGGAAACGATCACTTGGTGCCCGGGGTCGGAATCGAACCGACACTCCTTTCGGAACCGGATTTTGAGTCCGGCGCGTCTACCAATTTCACCACCCGGGCTGCCAGAAGGGAGACTCGAAATTATGGCACAGTGCGGGCATGAACTACCCGACGATTGAAGACGCCATTGGCAAAACGCCTCTGGTGGCGCTGCAACGCATTGGTGCAGCGGGCAACCAGGCACGCGGCAATGTGATCCTGGGAAAGCTCGAAGGCAACAACCCCGCGGGCTCCGTGAAAGACCGGCCTGCGGTATCGATGATCAAGCGCGCCGAGGAGCGCGGTGACATCAAGCCGGGCGACACGCTCATCGAGGCCACGTCGGGCAACACCGGCATCGCGCTGGCGATGGCCGCAGCCATCAAGGGCTACCGCATGGTGTTGATCATGCCGGAGGACCTCTCCATCGAGCGTGCGCAGACCATGAAGGCCTTCGGTGCGGAGCTGATCCTCACCTCCAAGAGCGGCGGCATGGAGTCCGCCCGCGACCTGGCCGAAAAGATGCAGGCCGAAGGCAAAGGCCGCGTGCTCGACCAGTTCGCCAATGCCGACAACCCGCGCATTCATTACGAGACGACCGGGCCGGAAATCTGGGAGCAAACCGGTGGACGCATCACGCACTTCGTGAGCGCCATGGGCACCACCGGGACGATCACGGGCGTGTCGCGTTTCCTCAAGGAGAAGAACCCTGCGGTGCGCATCGTGGGTGCGCAGCCCAGCGAGGGCTCGCGCATCCCCGGCATCCGCAAGTGGCCCACCGAATACCTGCCCAAGATTTACGACCCGAGCACGGTCGACGAACTGGTGTACGTCAGCCAGGGCGATGCGGAGGCCATGTGCCGCCAGATGGCACGAGAGGAGGGCATCTTTGCCGGCATCTCGGCGGCTGGCGCGTGCTGGGTCGCGCAGCAGATCGCCAGCCAGGTCGAGAACGCCACCATCGTGTTTGTGGTGTGCGATCGCGGCGACCGCTACCTCTCCACCGGCGTTTTCCCGGCCTGACGGCCTGCGGTCGAACATGAGCACCGAATTCCGGTTCTGTCCCGCCTGCGCCACGCCCCTGGCGCTCATTGGCCAGGAAGAAGACGGTGGCTTCACGCAGCGCTTGCGCTGCCCGGCATGCGGCTTCACGCACTGGAACAACCCGACCCCCGTGCTCGCGGCTATTGTGGAGATGGATGGCCAGATTCTGCTGGCGCGCAACGCCGCCTGGCCCAGCAAGATGTTCGGGCTGATCACCGGCTTCATGGAGGCGGGCGAGACGCCGGAAGAGGGTATCCGGCGCGAGATCGCAGAAGAAACCTCGCTGGCGGTTGACACCCTGGAGCTTGTGGGTGTGCACGACTTCCAGCGCATGAACCAGATCATCATCACCTACCACGCGCGTGCCCATGGACAGGTGCGGCTGTCGCCGGAGCTGGTTGAGTACAAGCTGATGCCACCCGACAAGGTGCGTTGCTGGCGCGCGGGCACCGGGCTGGCGCTGGCGCAATGGCTGCGCCAGCAGGGCCATGAACCGGTGTTCATGGAAGATTTGCGACAGAAACCCGCCGTGGGTCCGACCGAAGGCGCCGGCTAGCGAGGAGGGCCGCGCACGCAGCCCCTGCGCTGTGCGGCCTGACCCTTAGAATCACGACAACCCAGGAATACCCCCCACCCCATGACTGCCGACAAAGAACTCGACGCCCGTGGCTTGAACTGCCCCTTGCCCATTCTCAAAGCGAAGAAGGCGCTGGCCGACATGCTCAGCGGGCAGACGCTCAAGGTGATCGCCACCGACTCGGGTTCCGTGCGCGACTTTCAGGCCTTTGCCAAGCAGACGGGCAACGTGCTGGTGCAGCAGGAGACGGTGGGCGGTGATCACATTTCCATTCTGAAGCGCCGCTGAACGCTCACAGGCGCGATCCGGTTTTTCCACTTCTTTCAACGCCCCACTCACCCGACATGGAAGTCCTGCTCCTGGATCCGCTCGTGCCCGAGGCGCTGGCCTGGTTGCAGGAGCGTCATGAGGTGAGTTTCCGGCCCGAGCTGGCCGACGATCCCGCCGAGCTGCGCAAGAGCACCTACAAGACGCGCGCCATCGTGCTGCCGCCGCATGTGGTGGTGTCTGGCGAGTTTCTGGACTTCGCGCCCAAGCTGGAGATCGTGGCGCGCATGCAGATCTCCAGCGACAACACCGATCTGGACGCATGTGCGCGGCGCAATGTGCGCGTGTTGCAGGCCCGCAGCGCCACGGTGCGCTCGAACGCTGAGTACCTGCTCTACGGTCTGCTGATGCTGTACCGCCGCGGCATGATCAGCGCGCTGCTCGGGCGCAAGATTTCCCAGGTGCGCATGGGGCGCGAACTCTCTGGCAGCACGGTCGGTTTGCTGGGCCTGGCGCCTGTGGCGCACACGCTGGCGCCCATGCTGCGCAGCCTGGGCGTGCGCCTGCTCGGCTACGACCCCGCCATTCACCACGCCGCCGACATCTGGGACAAGCTCAAGGTCGAGCCGGTATCGCTGCAGGAGCTGCTGGGTCATTCGGACGCCATCTCGTTGCAGATGGTGTATGCCTCGCGCTTCCGGGGCTGGATCAACGAGCGCATGCTCAACCACTGCAAGCCCGGTCAACTCTGGGTGGGGGTGAGCCGCAGTTCGCTGTTTGACGCCGAGGCGCTGGCGCTGGCCTTGTGCGATGGCCGTATCGATGCCTGTCTGCTGGACGGCGCCAACCCGCAGTTTGCCGCTGAAGGCACGCCGCTGCATGGCATTCCCAATCTGCACCTCACACCGCGCCTGGGCTCGCACACGCGAGAGGCCAAGCTGCGCGCCAGCTGGTATGTGGCGCATCGCATGCACGAGACCCTGTCTCCGGGCGCCGCGCACCAGGAGACCCGCGTGAGCGACTTCTCGGTGCTGGACAACCTGGACTTTCAGGAAACCAGCGATCCGCAGGCGGTCTCACCGTCGCAGTGGAGTTCGATCGCGATGCATCGCGGGTGATTGGGCCCCCCCCGCGCCGCACCTGCGGTGCGTCACCCCCCAGGGGGCAATGCCTGCGGGCTGGCGGAGCCAGACCCGCGGCATTCTGGACCAGGAACCCTTCCGCCGGCTTCGCGTCTTGCTCAGGCGCCCAGCCGTTGCAGCTGCTCCCGCACCTTGGCCAGCGTGGCGCTGAAGTCGGCCACGCGTTTCTTTTCCTGGTCGATCACGGCGGGCGGTGCCTTGGCGACGAAAGCCTCGTTGGAGAGCTTGCCGTTGGCCTTGGTGATTTCGCCCTCCAGGCGCGCGGCTTCCTTGCCCAGGCGGGCCTTCTCGGCAGCGATGTCGATCTCCATGAAGAGGCACATGCGCGCTTCGCCCACCACCGCCACAGGTGCCGCCTGTGCTGCAGCGGCCCACGCGCCCTCGTCTTCAAACACGCGCACTTCGCTCAGCTTGGCCAGCGCCTGCAGCACCGGTCCGGCGGTTTTCATGAAAGCGGTGTCTCCCAGCACGTAGAGCGGCAGCCGGGTGGCGGGTGACACGCTCATCTCGCCGCGCAGGTTGCGGCAGGCGTCCACCAGGCCCTTGAGTTTGACGACGTGGGCGATGGCCGCTTCGTCGATCTTGTTGGGCTGCGCTTGCGGATAGCGCGCGATGCTCACCGACTCGCCAGGGAGGCCGGCCACAGGCGCGACCTTTTGCCAGAGTTCTTCGGTGATGAAGGGAATGATCGGGTGCGCCAGCCGCAGGATGGCTTCCAGTGTGCGGATGAGCGTGCGCCGTGTGGCCCGCTGCTGTGAGGCGTCCCCGGTCTGGATCTGCACCTTGGCGATTTCCAGGTACCAGTCGCAGAACTCGTTCCAGACGAAGTCGTAGATGGCGTTGGCGACGTTGTCCAGGCGGTATTCCGCGAAGCCCTTGGCCACTTCGGCCTCCACCTGCTGCAGCACCGAGCTGATCCAGCGGTCGGCCTGGCTGAAGCTCAGGTAGCCGTGGAAGGGTTGGCCCACCGCGCATTCGGCTTTGGTGTGTTCCTGCAGGCCGCAGTCGTGGCCCTCGCAGTTCATCAGCGTGAAACGCGTGGCGTTCCAGAGCTTGTTGCAGAAGTTGCGGTAGCCCTCGCAGCGCTTGCTGTCGAAGTTGATGCTGCGGCCCAGCGAGGCGAGAGCCGCAAAGGTGAAGCGCAGCGCGTCGGCGCCATAGGCAGGAATACCTTCGGGAAATTCCTTCTCGGTCTGCTTGCGCACCTTGGGGGCGGTTTCGGGCTTGCGCAGGCCGGTGGTGCGCTTCTCGAGCAGCGGTGGCAACGCAATGCCGTCGATCAGGTCGACCGGGTCGAGCACGTTGCCTTCGCTCTTGCTCATCTTCTGGCCCTGCGCGTCGCGCACCAGACCGTGGATGTAGACGTGCCTGAACGGCACGCGGCCGGTGAAGTGGTTCGTCATCATGATCATCCGGGCGACCCAGAAGAAGATGATGTCGTAGCCGGTGACCAGCACCGTGCTGGGCAAGTAGAGGTTGAAGTCCTCGGTGGCGCCGTTCTTCTGGTTCGGCCAGCCCATGGTGCTGAACGGCACCAGCGCCGAGGAGTACCAGGTGTCGAGCACGTCGGGGTCGCGCGTGAGCGTCTGGCCAGGTGCCTTGGCCTGGGCTTCGGCTTCGTTGCGCGCCACGATCACGTTGCCGGCTTCGTCGTACCAGGCCGGGATCTGGTGGCCCCACCAGAGCTGGCGGCTGATGCACCAGTCCTGAATGTTGTTCATCCACTGGTTGTAGGTGTTCACCCAGTTCTCGGGCACGAACGTCACCTGGCCCGACTGCACGGCATCGATGGCCTTTTGCGCAATGCTCTTGCCGCTGGGGTCGGATTCGCTCACCTTGCTCATGGCCACGAACCACTGGTCGGTGAGCATGGGTTCAATCACCTGGCCGGTGCGCGCGCAGCGCGGCACCATGAGCTTGTGCTTCTTGGTCTCCACCAGCAGGCCGGCGGCTTCGAGGTCGGCCACCACGGCCTTGCGGGCCACGAAGCGGTCCATGCCGCGGTACTTCTCGGGCGCGTTGTCGTTGATGGCGGCGTCGAGCGTGAGCACGCCGATGATGGGCAGGCCGTGGCGCTGGCCGACAGCGTAGTCGTTGTTGTCGTGGGCGGGCGTGACCTTGACCACGCCGGTGCCGAAGGCGCGGTCCACGTAGGCGTCTGCAATGACGGGAATCTCGCGATCGCACAGCGGCAGCTTCACCTGCTGGCCGATCAGCGCGGTGTAGCGCTCGTCTTCCGGGTGCACCATCACGGCGACGTCGCCCAGCAGCGTTTCGGGTCGGGTGGTGGCCACGGTCAGCGAGCCCGAGCCGTTGGCCAGCGGGTACGCAATGTGCCAGAGGAAGCCGTCTTCTTCCTCGCTTTCCACTTCCAGGTCGGAGACGGCGGTCTTGAGCACCGGGTCCCAGTTCACCAGCCGCTTGCCCCGGTAGATCAGGCCCTGCTCGTACAGGCGCACGAAGGTTTCGGTGACCACGGACGAGAGCTTGTCGTCCATGGTGAAGTACTCACGGCTCCAGTCCACGCTGTCGCCCATGCGGCGCATCTGCGTGGTAATGGTGTTGCCGCTGTGCTCTTTCCATTCCCAGACCTTGGCCACGAAGTTCTTGCGCGCTTCGGCGGGCGTGGGGCCCATGTCGTGGCGGCTGATGCCCTGGGCCTGCAGCTGGCGCTCCACCACGATCTGCGTGGCAATACCGGCGTGGTCCGTGCCCGGCACCCACACGGTGTTGGCGCCCGCCATGCGGTGGTAGCGCGTGAGGCTGTCCATGATGGTCTGGTTGAACGCATGGCCCATGTGCAGCGTGCCGGTCACATTGGGCGGCGGCAACTGGATGGCGAACGAGGGTGCGTCGGCCTGGGGTGCGCCCGTGCCACGAAAGCCGGCGGCGCCGTAACCGCGCTGCTCCCACTCGGGTCCCCAGCGGGCTTCGAGCGGTGCGGGTTCGAACGATTTGGCCAGGGATTGCAAGCCAGGCTGGTTCAGGGTGTCGGTCATGGGCGCGCCAAAAATGGAAACGGCATCCCGCAGGATGCCGTCTGGGAGATCAGGGAAGGTCCTGATTTTAGCGAGGCGCCTGCGCCGCCGCGTCGATGCAGGCCTTGAGCACGCCTGGGTCGCCGATCTGGTTGGCCAGCAGCAGGATCAGGCGCGCGTTGAAGAGCTCGGCGTCTTCCCGGCTCAGGCCCTCGTGCGCGTCGAGCAGCTGTTCATAAAACGTGTCCGCGTCCTGGAAATTCAGTTCCTGTTTCATGCGGTTTCTCCCTGCAGACTGAGCGCGCGTTCGATGGCAGTGAGCAATGAGGCGTTGATCGATTCGCCTGACGCTGCGAGGTAGCCGTCGGGGCGCACCAGCGCCCAGGCTTGTCCAGTCGCGTGACAAGCGCCCTGCAATTGCCCTTTCGGGTCACGCACATGCTCCTGGGCTTGCGCGGGCGTCGGCGCATTCAGCACCTGCACGCTGCGCACGGCGTGGTTCAGGCTGAGGTGTCGCAGGCGCTTCAGCGAGGCGGGTGACTGTGCGCCGAACACCAGCAGCAGCAGGTCGCCCTTGGCCCAGTTCAACAAATCGTGCAGATGGCCGCGTCGGCCATTGGCCCAGGTCAGCGCCACGTTCTGCACCGACTCGCCGGCCGCCGAGCCCGGCCTGTACGTGCAGACGGCCGATCGGCTGTAGGTGTTGGCCACCGCCATGCGGCCGGTGTTGATGAGACTTCGCGCAAACGGATACTGCTTGGCCAAGCCGATGGCGGCGTGGCGGAACACGCGCTCGCTGCCGTCGGCCGGGCGCAGGAAGCGCGCGGTGCGATTGGTGACGCACACGTTCTGTTGCGCCGCCTCGAGACGCTCGTCGTGGTAGCTCTGCAACAGGGTCGCACCAGCCTTGCCGCGCAGCACGGCTGCCAGCTTCCAGGCCAGGTTGTCGGCATCCGAGACACCGGTGTTGCCGCCGCGGGCGCCGAACGGGCTGACCACTTTGGCGGAATCGCCCATCAGGTAAACACGACCGTGACGCATGGCGTGCACACATTCGCTGCGGTAGGCATAGGGGCCCACCCACACGATCTCGACGTCGACATCCTTGCCGAACTGCCGCGCGAGACGCTCGCGCACGACGTCTTCGCGACTGACGTATTCCGGATCGGCGTTGGGTGCCATCTGGTAGTCGATGCGCCAGACGTCGTCGGCCATGAGGTGTTGCCACACAGCGCGGTTTTCATTGAAGGGCGCTTCGATCCAGGTGTGGCGTTCGGTGGGAGGCTGGGTGGTGAATCGCACATCGGCGATGCACCAGCGGTCGTCGCCGCGGCGCGAGTCGAAAGGCACCTGAAGCCACTTGCGAAGCGGGCTGTGTGAGCCGGTGGCATCGATCACATGCTCGGCCTCGATGCGGTAGCTGCCCGCGGGGGTCTCGACAGTGAGCGTGGCAAATTTGTCGTTCTGCTCGAAGGCCGTCAGGCGGTTGTTCCAGCGCAGCTCCACGCCGCCGAGCTCCTGGATGCGATCCACCAGAAACGCTTCGATGTAGAACTGCTGGATGTTGATGAACGGGGGCTGGCTGGACAGGTGGAAGTTGCCTTGTTGGCGAAGGTCGAAGTTGTAGACCTCGTCGTCACCCGCAAACGTACGGCCCACGCTCCATTGCGTGCCCTTGGCCGCGATGCGCTCGAAGATGCCCAGGCGTTCGAAGATTTCCAGCGACTTCTGCGTGTAGCAGATGCCACGGGAAGAAGCGCCTTTCACGCCCACCGTGTTGTCCTCGTCGAGCAGCACCGCCTGCACGCCCAGGCGCGCCAGCGAGCAGGCAAGCGTGAGGCCTGAGATACCACCGCCCACGATGACGATCGGGTGGCGCACGGTGGCCGTGCTTTGCAGCTCGGGCGGTGCGAAGAAGGGGTATTCAGGCAGGACATAGCCCGCCCCGCTGGTGAACTCGTAGTTGTTGGTGAGCGCGGTTTCGCGGTAGGTGGTCATTCGCGAGCTCCGTTCAGGCTTTGGCGCGAGCGACCACTTCCGGGCGGTCGTTCTGCTGGGGTTTGAGCGGCGCTGTGGTGTTGCCCTCGGCGCGCTCGCGGCGCCATTGCTCCTTGCGGGCGTTCCATTCGGCCAGACGCGCGTGCGCGGTCTTGCTTTCCTGGAGCATGGCGAACTCGTCGGCCAGTTGCGCAGTGAGTTCCAGGCGGATGCCGTTGGGGTCGAAGAAATAGATGCTCTTGAAGATGTGGTGGTCGGTGACGCCCAGCACCTCGATGCCGCTGGCCTCCAGGCGCGCTTTGGTGTTCTCTAGTTCCTGCACGGTGTCCACACGAAAGCTGATGTGGTTCACCCACTTCGGCGTGTTCGGGCTGGGCAGCGCGGCTTCGTCGTCGCCGAGATCGAAGAACGCGATGAACGAGCCATCCTGCAGGCGGAAGAAGAAGTGGGTGTACGGGCAGTACTCGCCCGTGCTGGGCACCACGTCGCTCTGGATGATGTGATAGAGCGGAAGCCCCAGAATGTCTTCGTAGAAACGCCGCGTTTCCTCGGCGTCCTTGGCCCGGTAGGCGTAGTGGTGCAACTGCTGGATGGGCGCCGGCGGCGGCAGGGTGGCGGGGGTGGGCATGTCGGTCTCCTGTGTGGACAAAAGCGGGCCTTGCGATTCACCATTATGCAACGAATTTCACTTATCGTAATTTAAAAGGCCTTCGGCGCACTCCGGTTTGTCGGGGAGATGGCGCGCGTGTATGGTCTCGCACGCTATTGGAGTGTTGTCAACCATGTCTATTTTCAAAAGCGCCCACGCCGCAGCCCCAGGAACGCCAGCGGCACCCGCCGCGCGAACGCCGGCACATGCCCCTCTTTCTCAGGGGCGCCTGTGGCTCAACCTCAGTTTTGCGGCGGACTGGGGGCGCGACAACCCATTTCTGGATGTGATGCGCTACGCGCGCGAATGGCGCGCGCAGACCGCCTCCGCCTGGAGCGACGCGGCTGCGCTCAAGCGCATGCAGGCGAACGTGGACGCCGATGGCTACCCCACCGTGCTGCCCGCCGGTACATCGGCAGGCACCCTGGTGCTGACCGAACAAGCCCCCGAGACCGCACCGCTGTTTGGTGGCCGGTACCGACTCGAATGGCAGGGCTCGGGCACGGTGGTGGTGAATGGCGTGCAGGGCCAGACGCGTGGCGCCAACTGGATCGAGTTTGACTACATGCCCACCGGCAACAACATGGTGGACATCCAGATCACGGCCACCACCGCGGGCAACCACGTTCGTGGCATGCGCTGCTACATGACGGCGCACGCCAAGCTGGTGGCAGAAGGCAGACGGGTGCACCCGGGCTTTGCGGGCGTGTGGGGCGGCGTGAAGTTGCTGCGCTTCATGGATCCGATGAGCGCCAACACGGCACCGTATGTCAACTGGAGCGAGGCTCCGACGCTCACGTCCATCGGCCGCGGGCCTGCGCTGGCCGAACTTGTCGACATGTGCAACGAACTGGGTTGCGACGGCTGGTTCACCCTGCCTTACCAAGCCAACGCCGACTACGTGACTCGGGCCGCCACGCTGGTGCGCGACCGGCTCAACCCGGCGCTCAAGGCGTATGTGGAGTACTCCAACGAGTGGTGGAATTTCGGCTACGGGTTCAACACCTCCGCCTACCTGGAAGCGCTGCGCAAGACCAAACGCTACAACTGGGCCGAGCAAGCCGGCGGGCGCAGCACCGAAACCATGTTGGCCTGGTCAGCGGTGTTTGCCGGCCAGATGCACCGCACGGTGCGTGTGGCAGGCCTTCACACCGGGTGGCAGGGGCTGGAGCACAGCTTCCTGCATGCGCCTGGCTGGGTGGCCGAGGTGCCGGGCCGCGTGGTGCCGCACACCGTGCACGATGCGATTGCGATCACCGGCTATTTCTATGTGCCTGGTGAGAAATGGCCCGAGGTGATGAAGGCCGCGGCGTCCAACTACGAAGCGGGGCGCGCCCTGCTGGTGGACAAGCTCAACGACAACATTGGCCAGCTGACGAAGTCGACGTTCCCGTACTTCCGCGGTGTGGCCAACGGCCTGCGCAAGAAGCTGGTCATGTACGAAGGCGGCACCCACCTGCAGGCCCCGGGCGATCTGCCCAACATGGCGCTGGCCAACCGGCTGGTCAACGACGTGAACAACGGTGCGCTCATGTACCCGATGTACGCCCGCGTGATGACGGCCTGGGACAAGGTGGGCGACGGTGGTTTCAACCAGTATTCGTCCGTCACAAGGCAGGCAGATGCCGGCACCTTCGGCGCCCAGTTCCACCTGCGCGACGTGAGCCAGTCGCGCTTTCGCGCCTGCCAGGACTACAACCAGCGCAAGCTCGTGGTCTCGGGTGTGGAAGGCACGCCGGTCGGCGGCAAGACGGTGCATGCCTACGCGTACCTCAACAGCCTGCACAACCACGCGCACCCCACGTCGGCGCAAAACGCCAGCACCCGCGTGTCCAACTGGGTCGCCCGCATGGCGGCGCGCGCGCCGGGCGGCGGCAACACCTACACCGTGGGTGCGCAGTTCGGCTACTTCACGCAGTGGACGGTGCCCCCCGCCGCCGGCAACATGTTTGAAGAGGTGTCCACGCCGCACCTGGACCCGTGGACGCCCGGTTGGGAGGGGGCTTCGAAGATCGATGTGGTCGAGATCGTGCCGGACAACTTCGATGCGCCGCACGTCGATCCGGCGGCTTGCACGCGCATGGGGGCGTCCTACGAAACCCGGTTGCTGCAGCTGATCGACGAGTGGGAAACCCACGCGCCGAATCCGGAGCGGCGCTATGCCGTTTTCGCCGGCTGGCCTGCCTTGCGGCCGGACAGCGGCAGCGGTGCGTGTGCCATCTCGCCGGCCATGTGTTCGGCCTGGGTGGCTGATGGCCTGGGGGCTTACCAGCAATGGATGGAGCTGCTGGTGGCCCGCCTGCAGGCCGCCCGCCCCGCGCTCGACATCCGGCTGCACGCGATCAGCAAGGCGTCGCTGATGGCCTACCGCGACACGGTGCTGGGCACCGTGCCACCCGAGGAGTTGTTTGAAGAACTGGCGCCCCATGGCAGACCTTCGATGTACTTCATCGCCGCCGTGGCCGACTACATCGAACTGTTCGATGAAAAGCCGCCGGCCGATTTCGCTTTTGACCCGGCCTGGGGCGTGTCGCCCGTGATTGCCGATCACTACCCGCGGATCGTCGAGCGCATCTGGAGCGCGCTGCGCGCGTGAGCGGCGCGCGGGGAGCGGTGATAGGCCATGGCAATTCAGTGGATAGCCCAGAACAATTAGACGACCACCGCCGCCAGGCGTAAGTTGCGCAGGTCCTGCCAGGTTCGGAGCCTGCCGTCCGGGCCGCAAGGGCGCTTTTTCCACCCCACAAGGAGACACGCATGCCCGCACTGAAAGGCTCGAAGACCGAGCAATGCCTCAAGGACGCCTTCGCAGGCGAATCGCAAGCCAACCGGCGCTACCTGTACTTCGCGAACAAGGCCGATGTGGAAGGCCAGAACGACGTGGCGGCGCTGTTTCGTTCCACGGCCGAAGGCGAAACGGGCCACGCGCACGGCCACCTGGAGTTCCTCGAGCAGTCGGGTGACCCGGCCACCGGCCTGCCCATTGGCTCCACCCGCAACAACCTCGCCTCGGCCGTGGCGGGTGAAACCCACGAGTACACCGACATGTACCCCGGCATGGCCAAAACCGCGCGGGAAGAAGGCTTTGACGAAGTGGCCGACTGGTTCGAGACCCTGGCCAAGGCCGAGCGCTCGCACGCCAACCGCTACCAGAAGGCCCTGAACGAGTTGCAGGACTGAGCCGGCGGCGAGGGCCCATGGCCACCGAAGGCAACCTGCAGGCGCCCACGCGCCATGCGCTCGACTGGAAGAACCCGGACTTCCACGACGAAGCGAAATGCTTCGAAGAACTCGAGCGCATTTTCGACATCTGCCACGGCTGCCGGCGCTGTGTGAGCCTGTGCGGCTCGTTCCCCACGCTCTTCGATCTGGTGGACGAAAGCCCGTCGATGGAGGTCGATGGCGTGAACAAGGCCGACTACTGGAAGGTGGTCGACCAGTGCTACATGTGCGACCTCTGCTACATGACCAAATGCCCCTACACCCCGCCGCACGAGTGGAACCTGGACTTTCCCCACACCATGCTGCGGGCCAAGGCCATCAAGTTCAAGAAGGGCGAGGTGGGGCTGGCCGAGCGTTTCCTGGCGTCGACCGACGTGCATGGCCAGTTTGCGGGCATTCCGGTGGTGGTGCAGGCGGTGAATGCCGTGAACAAGACGAAGGCGGCGCGTGGGCTGCTCGAGCGTGTGGCCGGTGTGGACCAGAACGCCTGGCTGCCCGAGCTGGCGACGAAGCGGTTCCGCTCGGCGGCGCCGCAGGCGGCCTCCACGCAGGTGGTCGACGGCGAGCGGACACCGGGCAAGGTGGCCATCTTCTCCACGTGTTACATCAACTACAACGAGCCCGGCATCGGCCTGGATCTGCTCAAGATCCTCGACCACAACGGCATTCCGTACACCCTCGTCGAGAAGGAGTCGTGCTGCGGCATGCCCCGGCTGGAGCTGGGCGATCTGGACGCGGTTGAGAAGAGCCAGCAGGCGAACATTCCGGTGCTGGCGAAGTACGCGAGAGAGGGCTATGCCATCCTGGCGGCGGTGCCCAGCTGCGCGCTGATGTTCAAGCAGGAGATCCCGCTCATGTTTTCCGACGACGCCGACACGCAGCTCGTGAAAGCGCACGTGTGGGACCCGTTCGAATATTTCATGGCGCGCAAGCGCGATGGCCTGCTCAAGACCGAGTTCCCGCAGAAGCTGGGCCATGTGAGCTACCAGATACCCTGCCACGGCCGCGTGCAGAACATCGGCCGCAAGACCGAGGAAATGCTCAAGCTGATTCCCGACACCACGGTCAACACCATCGAGCGCTGTTCCGGGCACGCGGGTACTTTCGGCGTGAAGAAGGCCAGCCACCAGCAGGCCATGAAGATCGGTAAGCCGGTGTTCAAGGCCATGGCGACCATGAAGGACGGCAACCTGCCCGACTACATCAGCTCGGACTGCCCGTTGGGCGGTCATCACATCGCGCAAGGGTTTGAAGTGAATGGATTGGGCGCGCCCGAGTTGCAGCATCCGCTGAGTCTCGTGGCGCGTGCCTACGGCCTCAAGTAAGGACGCGCCATGCAACTCACCGGACACATCACGCCGGACAACCTCATGAGCCTGGAGGCGTACACCAAGTGGCGCAAGGTGCACAAGCCATCGGTGATCGCGCACCGGCGGTTGCGCAGCGCGGTGCTGGGCGAGCACCTGCATGTGCAGTTCGAGAGCGAGACCACCATCCGCTACCAGATCCAGGAGATGCTGCGCATCGAAAAGGTGTTCGAGGAAGAGGGCATTCAGCAAGAGATCGACGCTTACGCCCCGCTGGTGCCCGACGGCACGAACTGGAAAGCCACGGTGCTGATCGAGTACACCGATGTGAACGAACGCAAGCGCGAACTCGCAAGGCTGATCGGTGTGGAAGACCGCCTGTTCGTGGAGGTCGAAGGCCATGCGCGGGTGTATGCGATTGCCGACGAAGACCTGGACCGCGAGAACGACGAGAAGACCTCCGCCGTGCACTTCGTGCGCTTTGAATTCACCGCTCCGATGCGCGCGGCCATACAGGCTGGCGCGGGCGTGAAGCTGGGCTGCGACCACACCCATTACCCGGCGCACGGGCAGCTGTCGGCCGAAACCCTGGCGAGTCTGGCCGGTGACCTGAAGTAACGCGCATCGATGGTGATAATCAAGGCTTCCCGCGGGAAGCCTTGTTCATTTCCGCCTCTGCTGTTTCGCCGGTTCACACCCGCAACCCACCCCACATGCTCTTCCTGATTTCGCCCGCCAAGGCCCTGGACTACGACACGCCGCCTCATGTCACCACGCACACGCAGCCGTTGTTTGTGAAACAGGCGGCCGAGCTCATCGATGTGCTGCGCGAGAAGACCCCTGCGCAGATCAGCGAGCTCATGAGCCTGTCGGATGCGCTGTCGGGTCTGAACGTGGCGCGTTACCAGGCCTGGGCCCGCAAGTTCACCGCCAAAAACGCCAAGCAGGCGGTGCTGGCCTTTGATGGCGATGTGTACGGCGGCCTGGACGCCAAGACCCTGCCGGAGGCCGACCTGGACTGGCTGCAGCAACACCTGTGCATTATCAGCGGCCTGTATGGCGTGCTGCGCCCGCTCGACTGGATGCAGCCCTACCGCCTTGAAATGGGCACGCGCCTGAAAACGCCCAAGGGCAAAAACCTCTACGAGTTCTGGGGCAGCGAGGTGGCCGAGTACCTGAACCAGCGCGCCCAGGCCGATGTGAGCCCCGTCGTGATCAACCTGGCCAGCGAGGAGTACTTCAAGGTGGTGGACCGCAAGGCGCTGCGCCCGCGCGTGGTCACCTGTGCCTTTGAAGAGCGCAAGGCCGATGGCTACAAGGTCATCAGCTTCATGGCCAAGCGCGCGCGCGGCCTCATGGTGCGCTACGCCGTGGCGCACCGCGCCACCACACCCGAGCAGCTCAAGGGCTTCGACCTTGAGGGCTATCGATTCGTGCCCGCCGCGTCCTCGGTCGACCGGCTGGTGTTCCGCCGCGAACAAAAGGCCTGAGGCCTCGACACACCACCATGAGCCAGACCATCACCCCCGAACTGCGCCGCTGGATCATCGAACAGGCCACCGCCGGCTTCACGCCCGAAGCGGTGCTCGCGTCCATGGTGTCGTCGGGCTGGCAGGAGTCGGTGGCGTTGCTGGCGTTGGAAACCACGCTGCGCGAGCACCTGCGCACGCAGGCTGCGGCCAAGCCTGCAGAGCCCGTGGCGACCGCGTCGGCCGGTGACACCGTGCCGGTGCCCGACCTCGACCTGAGCCAGTCGCCGCGCCAGATCGACGCCGGGGACCGCATGGTCGACGTGATCGCCACGCTGAACCACCCCCGCGTGGTGGTGCTGGGCAACCTGCTCAGTGCCGAAGAGTGCGATGCGCTGATCGAGGCCGCGCGCCCGCACCTGGCGCGCTCGCTCACGGTGGAAACCAAGACCGGTGGTGAAGAGCTCAACCCCGACCGCACCAGCAGCGGCATGTTTTTCACGCGCGGCCAGACGCCCGAGGTGGCGCGCGTGGAAGCCCGCATCGCGCGGCTGCTGAACTGGCCGCTGGAAAACGGTGAGGGCTTCCAGGTGCTGAACTACAAGCCCGGTGCCGAGTACAAGCCGCACTACGACTACTTCGACCCGAATGAACCCGGCACGCCCACCATCTTGCGCCGCGGCGGCCAGCGCGTGGCCACGCTGGTGATGTACCTCAACGAGCCCACGCGCGGCGGCGGCACCACGTTCCCCGACGTCGGCTTTGAAGTGGCGCCGGTGCGCGGCAACGCCGTGTTCTTCAGCTACGACCGGGCCCACCCCGCCACGCGCACGCTGCACGGCGGTGCGCCCGTGATCGAAGGCGAGAAGTGGGTGGCCACCAAGTGGCTGCGCGAGCGCGAGTTCAACTGATCACCTCTTCTGCGTCCCCATGACCCCCAACACCCCTGAACAATCCCAGCTGGGCCGGGCCTCGGCCTACGTCGACCAGTACGACGCCACGCTGCTCTACCCCCTGCCGCGCGAAGCCAAGCGCCGCGAGATCGGCGTCACCGGCAGCGTGCCATTTCTGGGTGCCGACCTCTGGACTGCGTTTGAACTGAGCTGGCTCAACCCCAAGGGCAAGCCGCAGGTGGCGCTCGCGCACATCACCATTCCCTGCGAGAGCACGCACATCGTCGAGAGCAAGTCGTTCAAGCTCTACCTCAACAGTTTCAACAACACGGCATTTGCCAGCGCCGACGCGGTGCGCGACCGCATCCGCGCCGATGTGAGCGCGGCCATCTGGTTCGGTGGCCCGGTGCAGGCCAGCGCGGGCGTGAAGCTGCTGTTGCCCGAGCAGTTCGACCGCGAGCCGGTGCAGGAGCTCAGCGGCCTGTCCATCGACCGGCTTGACGTCGAGTGCAGCCAGTACCATCCCGCCCCCGAGCTGCTCACCGCCGCGCTGCACGAGCAACCCGTGACGGAAACGCTGGTGAGCCACCTGCTCAAGAGCAACTGCCTGGTGACGGGCCAGCCCGACTGGGGCAGTGTGCAGATCAGCTACAGCGGCCCGCAGATCGACCAGGCTGGGCTGCTGCAGTACATCGTGAGTTTTCGCAACCACAACGAATTCCATGAGCAGTGCGTCGAGCGCATTTACATGGACATCTCGCAGCGCTGCAAGCCCACGAAGCTCACGGTGTATGCGCGCTACACGCGCCGTGGCGGGCTGGACATCAACCCCTGGCGCAGCAGCCACCCGCAGTCGCCGCCGGCCAACGTGCGCACGGCGCGGCAGTGAGGGCCGCGCGGTTCAGAGCATCTTCTGAATCAGCGCGCCCTTGAAGAGCACGGGCCCGGTCGGGCCGCGTTCGCTGGGCACACCGCCCTTGGGCTCCAGGCTCACCGCCAGCGCCGGCACCTCGCGCACGTCGCGCTCGCCTGCGGCGAGCTGCAGCAGGCGCTCCTGGGTCAGCACACCGAGCGAGCGCGGACCGCCCGAAGGTGGCAGTGCCCAGAGCTGCAGCGACTTGTCGCTGGCTTCCTGGAAGCCGCCCACGCGCTGCAGCGTGAGCTTTTTGCTCTTGGGGTCGAAGGTGACCAGCATCGATGCGCTGGCCTTGTCGTCGTTCAGCACGGCGACGTACTCGATGGCGGGTGTGGCCTCCAGCTTTGCCTGCAGCTCACCAATCTGAGCGCCCAGGTTGTCGCGCAGGCCCACGGCGGTGACGACCGCCAGCACGGTGGCCAGCGCACCGGCGGCGGTGGTGCCGCGCCACAGCGCCAGGCTGCTCAGCCAGCCGCCCTGGCGGGGTGCGGGCGGTTTGGCACGGGCGGCGGCCATGGCCTGTTGCTCGCCTTCGGCGCGCACCAGGTTTTCGATGCGGGTCCACACGGCAGGTGCGGGATCGCGGGGCGCCTGCAGTTCGTTCATGCTGGCCACGCGGCTTTGCCACACCAGGGCGGCGGCGCGCACGGGAGCTTGGTCGCGCGCCATGGCTTCGAAGCGTCGTCTTGCCCCACCACGCAGCGTGCCCAGCGCGTGGGCAGCGGCGAGTTGGTCGAGCAGTTCGGGGTGTCGGATGAGGTTCATGGTGAGGTGGTCACGCGTAGCGCGACATGCAGGTGCGCAGCTGGTCCAGCCCGCGTCGGATCCAGGTCTTGACGGTGCCCAGCGGCAGCTTGAGCTGTTCGGCCAGTTCGCTGTGGCTCAGGTCGCGCAGGTACGCCAGGCTGACCACCTCGCGCTGGCGGTTCTCCAGCTTGCCCAGGCACTGATGAAGCGCCCAGGCCTGCTGGCTGGCCAGGCTCACGTCCATCGGGTTGGGTGAGGTGCCTTCCAGGGTGTCGGCCATCACGTCGTCGATCTCGTCGGTGAGGTGCGCGCGCTCGGCGCTGCGGCGGCGCAGGAAGTCCAGCGAGCGGCTGCGCACGATCAGCCCCAGCCAGGCCATGGGAGGGCTCAGGCTGGCGCGATAGTCGCCCGCCGAGCGCCAGATCTGGAGGAAGGTTTCCTGCAGCACGTCTTCGGCCCATTCGTGTTTGGCGACCACGCGCAGCGCCAGGCCGTAGAGCTTGGACGACACGAGGTCGTAGAGACCTTTCAGGGCCGCTTCGTCGCGCTGGGCGATGCGGTCGATCAGGGCTATCAGGGTGTCGTCGGGTTGGTCGCTCATGCACGCATTGTGGGGCAGGGCCGGTGTTTCCGTCCCGCTGGGCGGATGCGAGGGGCGGCTCCATGCCAGATGCAGGTGGCCTTCGGCCCGCGCCACCCGGCGACGGTCGTCTGGGTGTCGAGCGGGGTGCTTCATGGCCGCCTCCTGCGAGGCTGGATCTGGGTGGGCACGCTCAACGCCGTGACACTGGTCACCGTGAGCGCACCGGGCGGCTGCTCCACGATCTGCTCGCCGTGCCACACGCGCAGGCGCGCGGCGCCCTCGGGCACGTCCTGCAACATGGCCACGCCCTGTGCATCGGTCTTCACCGCCCACGGAGAGTCGGTCACGAAAACAAAGCCGCGCATGGAGCTGTGCAAGTGACAGCCCAGTTGCATGGGACCGGCTTTGGCCAGGGTGACGTCGGCCGTCGCGGGTTCCTTGTTGAGCACCTTGCCGTCCAGCCGCAGCTCAAAGCCCGCGCCTGGGCCGGCATTCAGGCCGGCGAGGCCAGCGGGCACGCCACGCACATGGTGTTCCCAGCCGTCGAGGTTGACGAAGCTCACGCGCGACCCCACCGGGAGCACGCTGGTGGCGGGCACGAACTGCATCTTGAGCTGCTGGATCGTGGCCTGAACGGGCGGGGGTGCAGCGGGCTTGTTGCCGGAAACTGGTTCAACCACCACCACGGCGTCGGCAAGTGGCTGGCCGTCGCGCGCAAGCACGGTCACCTGCACGGTGGCAGCGGGCGCCGCCATGGGCAGCAGTGCCAAGGCGAGCAGTGCGGCGGCGGTGCGGGTGGTCATGGCGAACCGGTCTTTCATTGTTTTCAGCGCACGGTGATGGCGTCGCGGTGCATGGGCGCGAGCAAGGCCAGCATCTGGTTCTGACGTGCGAAAGGAATGCCGCGTGCGTTCATGCTGTCCTGCAGCACCTCGACAAGGGCGTTGAAGTGCGCCTTGGTGATGTCGCGGTCCTGGTGCGCGGTTTTCATGTCCGCACCCTTGTAGACGCAGGGGCCACCCGAGAGCTGGCAGAGCTGGTCGCCCAGGGATTTGGCCAGGTTGGGAAGGTTGGTGTTCTTGAACTGGTCGCCGATGCGGGCGTCGGAGCGGAGCCGCTGCACGAAATCGTCCATCAGACTGCGGATGCCGGCCTGTTCGCCGAAGGCTTCGTACAGGCCGGGCGCGGGCGCCACGGGGTAGGCGCTGGCGGCCGACGGTGCGGGCTGCATGGCCTGTGCGAGCGCGGCGCCGCCGCTGAGGGCCAACAGGGTCAGGACGGTGGAAGCGATGAGGGTTTTCATGGTGGTGTGCTCGGGACGTGGATGGGGTGGAGCGATCAGAAAGCGATCTGCGCGGAGGCGTACACACCGCTTTGGCGGCGGCTGTTGGTGGTCGCGGGCACGATGCGGCCCAGGTCCACATAGGCGGCGGTGAGGGACACGTTTTTGCTCGGCGCCCAAGCGATGAAGACGTCCATCCAGTCGTCGGAGCGAAGGCCGCCGCCCAGGCCGGCGGCCCGGCCGGCGCGCTCGAGCTTGTTGGGCATGGCGCGGTATTCAACACCCACCGCCACCTTGCTGCTGAGCAGGTACGCCACCGAGATCTCGGGTTGCAGTTCGTAGCCGTTGTCGGCGCCACCCAGCCGGGCACCGAAACCGAGCAGTCCGCCCTGGTTGGCCTTCGTGGCGCGCAATGTGCCGTTGACCACGATGCCCTGCGCGAGGAAGAGTTTGGTGGCGCTCACATACACGTCAGTACCGCTGCGCTTCGCGCCCAGCGCGTCCAGCGTGCTGTCCAGCCCGCTTGACTGCAGGTTCTTGTACTGCACGCCCACGGCGATCTGGGGCATCAGGCTGTCGCTGTCGAGCACGGCGTCACCCGCCACGCGCAGCTTGGCGCCCACAATGTTTTGCTTCAGCTGCAGGCCGGGCAAGCCCAGACCGACGCCTGTGATGCCCGTGTTGAAGTCCTGCCGACCCAGGGAGAGTTCCAGCCGGTCGTTGATACCCACCGCCACGCCGTAGGCGCTCAGGCGGTAGTCCCGCGTGACGGCGCGGCTGGCGTAGGCCGACACGCCCACCTCGCCCTCGGTGGCCTGGCTGCCAATCACCGCCCAGGGCGAGATCCCGCCACCGGCCGCGCCCTCGACACTGCTGACACCGCCGGTGAGCAGCAACTTGCCGGTGTCTGCGCGCGCGGGTGTGGCGAGCAGCAACGCTGCGGCAGCGGCCAAGGGCAACAGGCGCAGGAAGTTGCGGCTGGGAGAGGCGGTCTGGAAGTGTGTCATGGGGTGGTGCTGCGTTGGGAAGGAGGGGGGTGGACATTGCTGTCCTCGCCTTCCGGATACGCCCACCACGCGTGCCTGGATTCAACTTTTGACGGCAAAAAGGCCTTTGTTGAATCCGCCCCGGCCTCTTTTCACGTACCCAGCGTGAAGGCTGTCACACCTGATGCCGAGCGCCCGATCTCCGAGGACGGGGGCGGTCTTGAAACGCCCTCCGCCTTTTTGCTGTCACTTTTTTTCAGTTGCCTGCTGAAAGCCTTCCAGCAGGTTCACCGCGTTGGTGCCCACCGCATCCACGGCGTAGCCGCCCTCGAAGGTGAACACGGTGGGCAGGCCGAGGCGGGCCAGTGCCGCACCCACGCCGGCGTAGTCGGCACTCTTCAGGGTGAAGCCGGAGATGGGGTCGCCCTCGAAGGTGTCCAGGCCCATGGGCACGACCAGCGCGCTGGCGCCGAAGTCGCTCACCGCTTGCAGCGCGGTGTCCAGGGCAGCGCGCCAGGTGGCAAGGCCGGTGCCGCGGGGCAGCGGCAGGTTGAGGTTGAAGCCCTCGCCCGCCCCCGCGCCGCGCTCGTCCGCGTGCCCGAGGAAGAAGGGGTATTCGGTGGCCGGGTCGCCGTGAACGGAGAGGGTGAGCACATCGGCGCGCTCATAAAAGATGGTTTGCGTGCCGTTGCCGTGGTGGTAGTCCACGTCGAGCACGGCCACTGTGGCGTGGCCGGCATCGCGCAGCGCCTGCGCGGCAATGGCGGCGTTGTTGAGGAAGCAGTAGCCGCCCAGAAAGTCCGGACCGGCATGGTGTCCGGGCGGGCGGGTGAGCGCGAAGGCGCTGCGGTCGCCCTGGGCCACGGCTTGCGCAGCGGCGAGCGCGCAGGCGGCACCACCGCGCGCGGCGGCCCAGGTGCCGGCGGTCAGCGGCGAGCCGGAGTCAAACGAAAACAGGCCCAGCCGTGCGGCGAAGTTGCGGGGCAGCACGTCGGTGCGAAAGGCGTGCGGATTGCCGATGGGCCACACCGAAGGCAGCGCGTCGCGCTCGGCGTTGGCCGGGTCCATGGCGACCCAGTCGCTCCAGGCGCTGGCCAGAAAGTCCAGGTAACGGGCGCTGTGCACGCGGGCAATGGCGGCGTCCAGCGCGGTGCCATCCACCGAGGGTGGGGCGATGTCGCCCAGCGGGCGGCGTTGCAGCTCGGTGAGCACGAAGTCCAGCCGGGCCGGCACTTCGTGGCACGGCACCATGCGGCCGCGAAACATTTCCTGCTGGCCGGCGTGGCCGGCGTGGTGGGGGTTGTGAAAAGTCTTCATGGGCAGCCTCTTGGGGGAGGCCATGGTAGCGAAAGCCGGGGTGTCAGGCCGCCAGGGCCAGGCGCGCGGCCTGGGGCTTGGCGTGCGTTGTGTTCTGGGGCGCGGTGGCGCGCAGCAGGCTGAAGAGGTCTTTGGGGTCGGCGAGTGCGGGGATGAGGGGCAGCGCCTGGCCGAGGCCGAGTTCGCCTGCGGCCTGCCGCAGGAAGCGCAGCGCCGAGTAGTCTTCCAGCGCGAACCCCACGGAGTCGAACAGCGTGACCTCGGTGGCGCGGGTGCGGCCTGTGGCATGGCCCGCCAGCACCTGCCAGAGTTCGGTGACGCCGAAGTCGGCGGGCAGGTGTTGCAGGTCGCCTTCGATGCGGGTCTGCGGTTCGTATTCCACGAACACCGAGGCGCCGCGCAGCACGTCGGGGTGCAGCTCGGTCTTGCCGGGGCAGTCGCCGCCCACGCCGTTGATGTGCATGCCCGGCTCGATCATGTCGGGCGTGAGGATGGTGGCGTTGGTCTTGTCGGCCGTCACGGTGGTGACGATGTCGGCGCCGCGCACGGCTTGCGCCACGCTGTCGCAGGGGATGAGCCGCAGGCCGGGCAGGGCGCCCAGGTTGTGCAGGAGCTTGGCGGTGGCGCGGGCGTCGGTGTCGAACAGGCGGATTTCGTCGATGCCCATGAGGTGGTGAAAGGCCAGCGCCTGGAACTCGCTTTGCGCGCCGTTGCCGATCAGCGCCATGCGGCGGCTGTCGGGGCGGGCCAGGGCGCGTGCGGCCACCACCGACATGGCGGCGGTGCGCAGCGCGGTGGTGAGCGTGAGCTCGCTCAGCAGCACGGGCACGCCGGTGTCCACGTCGGCCAGCACGCCAAAGGCCATCACGGTGGGCAGGCCGGCCTGGGTGTTCTTGGGGTGGCCGTTGACGTACTTGAAAGCGTAGGTGGTGTCGTCGGCAATGGGCATGAGCTCGATCACGCCGTCGGTCGAGTGGCTGGCCACGCGGGCCGATTTGTCGAAGTCGGGCCAGCGCAGGTAGTCGGCGTACAGGGTGGCGGCCAGGCGCTCGAGCGTGGCGGGCAGGCCCAGGCGGTGGACGAGGTGGGCCACGTCCTGGGCGCTGAGAAACAGGGTGGGGAGGGTGTTGGAAGCGGCTTGCATGGGGTGTCCTTCGGTGTCCCACCAGTGTCGCCAGCCGCCGATTCAATGTAAATCGCCAACTCTGCTTGAATTTCGTCAGAAAACTGCCAAAACGTCAGGCTTGAATAGCAAAATGCGCTCATGGATGCCCTCGATCAGCAACTCATCGCCCTTTTGCGCAAGGACGCGCGCACCAACGTGGCCGCGCTCGCAAAGCAGCTTGGCGTGTCGCGCGGCACGGTCACCAACCGCATCACCCGGCTGGAAGACAGCGGCCTGATCGTGGGCTACACCGTGCGCCTGCGACCGGATGCCGAGCCCAGCGAAATCAGCGCGTGGATGAGCGTGGCGGTGGAAGGCAACCAGACGCGCGCCGTGATCGCCAGCCTTCTGGGCGAGCCGGGCGTGGCCGAGCTGCACGACACCAACGGCCGCTGGGACCTGCTGGCCGAACTGCGCGCCACCAGCCTGGCCGAGCTGTCGCAGGTGCTGGAGCGCATCCGCTTGATCCGCGGCATCAGCAGCACCGAAACCAGCCTGCACCTGGCCACCTACCGCCTGTCTTGAAGTTGCTCGAATATTATCAGCCGTTGATAATATTCGAGCATGAAAAAAGAAGAGACAGGGATTGGCACGCTGATCGATCTTCACGATCAGATCATCGACCAGGGGAATGGCTACTGGATCAAGATCGAGGCATGGCGGGTCGAGCCTACCCGTTTCGTTCCGCACGGTGTCCGCTACTCGCTCACCTTGCATGAGCCCTATGGAAGGCGCATTCTGGGATACGACAACGCGCATGCGGTCAAGCCGCCCAAGAAATTCAAGTACGCCGGCACGCGGTTGGCGTACGACCACAAACATCGGCACGTCAGCGACAAGGGCGTGCCTTACGCGTTTCAAGACGCCTACCAATTGCTGAGCGACTTCTTTGCAGAGGTTGATCAGGTGCTCAAGGAAATCCAGACATCATGAAATCCATGGTCATCGGCATCATGCCCCAGGAGAAGATTCGCGCTCGAGTCCTGTCCATTGCACGTGGAGAGTACAAACCCAAGGCCTCGGAGCCCAAGATCTGGTTCACGTCCATGCGCTCGTTGGCTGAGGTGCTGAGTGATGAGAACCGCGCACTGCTCAGACTCATTTCGGAAATCCATCCCGAGTCGATCACGTCGCTGGCTGAACTCACTGGCCGCAGGACGAGCAATCTGTCGCGCACGCTCAAGACCATGGCCAACTACGGCCTGATCGAGATGCAGCGCGAGAAAAACCAGGTGAAACCGGTGGCCAAAGCGACCGAGTTCCGAATCGTGGCGTGAGGGCATGAAAACCGCCCTGCTCATCATCGACATGCAGCAAGGCCTTTGCGAAGGCGAAGGCCGCGCCTGGCAGTCGGACATGGTGATCGCGCGCATCAACCACGTGGCGGCGCGGCTGCGCGCGGCGGGTGCGCCAGTGGTCTTCATCCAGCACGAGTCGACGGCGGGTTATCTGGAGCACGGCACACGCGAGTGGCAGCTGGCCGACGGCCTGCAGGTGCAGCCCGGCGACCTGCGGGTGCGCAAGAAGACGCCGGACGCTTTCCTGAACACCGACCTGGAGGCGCTGCTCAAGGCGCGGGGCGTGGAAGAGGTGATCGTCTGCGGCATGCACACCGAGTTCTGCGTGGACACCACCACGCGCCGTGCGCTCGCGCTGGGCTACCCGGTGACGCTGGTGGCCGATGCCCACACCTCGGCGGGCAACGAAGTGCTGGGCGCGCCGCAGGTGATTGCGCACCACAACGCGACGCTGACCAACATCTCCAGCTTCGGCCCGCGCGTTCGGGCGGTGAACAGCGCGGACGTGGGGCTCAACCCAGCGTGGTGAACGGCTGCAACCGCGTGAGCGGCGTGAAGTCGCCCGCGCGCTGGTCTTTCATGGCGGCAATGGCTTCGCGCACGTGGGCGTTGCTCCACACCGCGCCTTGCAGCCAGCCCATCTGCCGCAGGCTGTCTTCCACCGAGTGGTCGCGTGCGTAGGTCACTGCCTGCTTGGTGCCCCAGATCGCCACCGGCGGCTTGGCCGCGATCTCTTTCGCGCACTGCAGCGCGGCGGCGAGCGTGGCCTCGGCGCTGTCAAACACCTCGTTGACCAGGCCATACGCCATGGCGCGCGCGGCCGGCAGGCGGCGGCCGGTGTAGGCCATCTCCTTGACCACGGCAAACGGCACGAGCTTGGGCAGGCGCTGCAGCGTGCCCACGTCGGCCACCATGCCGATGTTGATTTCCTGAATGCAGAAGAACGCGTCGGCCGAGGCGTACCGGATGCAGGCGGCGGTGACCATGTCCACCGCGCCGCCGATGCAGCCGCCCTGGATCGCGCAGATCACCGGGATGCGCAGGTTCTCGATCTTGGTGAAGGTGGCCTGCATGTCGGTGAGCAGGTCAAAGATGGCGGCGCGGCCTTCAGGGCTCTGGTCGTCCATCTGGATCGCGCCGGCAAACGTCTGCAGCGACATGCCCGCGCTGAAGTGCTTGCCGGTGCTGCTGATGACCAGTGCGCGTGCCGTGCCTTCGCGGTGCATCTGCGTCAGCAACTCGTCGAGTTCGCGCCAGAACGTCGGGTGCATGGTGTTGAGCTCGCCGGGGCGGTTCATCACCAGGTGGGCCACGTGGTCGGTGGTCGTGAGGGAGAAGCAGGTGGGTGCGGTCATGGGCGTTGTCTCGTGGGGTGGCGACGAGGCACTGTAGTGCGTGCCCCTGCGCCCGGCTGTCACGGGCCGGACGGTGCAAGCGTCAGAACAGCTGCGCGAGGTCGGGCGCCGGCTCGGGCGCGGGCGGCACCTCGCCCACCTTGGCCAGCGAGCCCACGCGCACGCCGAGCAGCCGGATGCGCCGCGTCAGGTCCACGCGCTTGAGGCACAGGCCGGCATGGCGGCGGATGCTGGCCGCGTCGCTGGTGAAGTGGTCGATGGTGCTGTCGCGCGTGACGATCTGGAAGTTGTCGTAGCGCAGTTTCACGCCGATCGTCTTGCCCACGTAGCCCTTGCGCTGCAGGTCGTCGGCCACCTGTTCGCACAGGCGGGTGAAGATGGCGCCGAGCTCGGTGCGGTCTCGGCTGGCGAGCAGGTCGCGGTCAAAGGTGGTTTCGCGGCTCATGCTCACCGGCTCGCTTTCGGTCTGCACGGGGCGCTCGTCGCGGCCCCAGGCCACCTCGTGCAGCCAGGCGCCGTAGCTCTTGCC
The DNA here is from genome assembly GCF_019264445.1 of Hydrogenophaga sp. Lineage (GTDB taxonomy): Bacteria > Pseudomonadota > Gammaproteobacteria > Burkholderiales > Burkholderiaceae_C > Hydrogenophaga. The sequence continues at coordinate 24,198 of NZ_JAHVAB010000067.1, read as the reverse complement.
GAAATGCTCGACCAGCCAGGCGCGCTCGCGCTGCGCCAGCTCGCCTATGGTGTGGATGCCGTGGCCCTGCAGCTTGGCGTCGGCCTTGGGGCCCACGCCGTTGATCTTGCGGCACGGCAGCGGCCAGATGAGCGCCTCCAGGTCTTCGGTGTGGACCACGCTGATGCCGTTGGGCTTCTTGAACTCGCTGGCCATTTTGGCGATGAGCTTGTTGGGCGCCACGCCCAGCGAACAGGTGAGACCCGTGGCCTGGAAGATGCTCTTCTGGATCAGCCGCGCCAGCACGCGACCGCCTTCACGCTGGCCACCGGGCACGTCGGTGAAGTCGATGTAGACCTCGTCCACGCCGCGGTCTTCCATCACCGGCGCGATCTCGCGGATGGTGCTCTTGAACAGGCGCGAGATACGGCGCACCTCGTCGAAGTCCACCGGCAGCAAGATGGCTTGCGGGCACAGCTTGGCCGCCTTCATGAGCCCCATGGCCGAGCCCACGCCGAACTGGCGTGCGGCGTAGGTGGCGGTGGTGGCCACGCCGCGTCCCACATACGTTTCCAGGCGTGGAAAAAATTCCACGGGAATGCGCGAGAGGTCATCGCCGGTCCACTCGCGCTCGGGGTAGGCCTCGCGCAGGCGCGCAAACATGTCGTCTTCGCGCCGGCGCCCTCCGCCAATGACCACCGGCAGGCCCTTGAGCTGCGGGTAGCGCAGCAGCTCGACCGACGCAAAGAACGCGTCCATGTCGAGGTGCGCAATGCGCCGCAGGAGAGGGGGGGAGCCGGTCACGCCGGTGAGCATAGCGGGGACGCCACCAGCCGCAGCGTCAGAAGCCCATGCGCTCCACCAGCCACACCGTGCCGATCACGGCAATGGCCAGCGAGCCACCGACCACCACCACCCACCGGTAGAAGCGCGTGTGACGCAACAGCCAGGCCAGCGGCAGGAAGGTCAGCACGATGGCCAGCTGCCCGATCTCCACACCCACGTTGAAGCCACCGAGCGCCAGCGCCAGCTGCTGGCCGGGCAACGACAGGTCGAGCAGCACATTGGCGAACCCAAAGCCGTGGATGAGGCCAAAGACGAACGCCAGTCGCCAGCGCTTGAGTGAAAACCACCCCAGCAGGTTGTTGAGCGCGGCCAGGACGACCGAGAGCGCAATCACCGATTCGATGATGGCCACCGGGGGCGTGAGCCAGCCCAGGATGGACGACACCAGCGTGATCGAGTGCGCCACGGTGAAGGCCGTCACCACCGCCAGCACATCGACCAACGCTGTGCGAAAACCCGCCACAGCAGGCCATTGCGTGACGCGCTGGCGAGATGGCACCAGCGGTGCAAGCACGAGCAGGCTGAGCAGGAACAGGATGTGGTCGATGCCGATCCATATGTGCCACACGCCTTCCACGACATAGCGCCCGAAGACCGACCAGCCTGAAGCTTCCTCGGTGAAGAGCGGTGCCTCGGGCCGATCCGGGCTGAGGATGGCGCTGCTCTGCGAGTCCGGCAGGTCCACCTTGAGCAGGCCGCGGTGCAGGTTGTCCTGGTCGAACATGAGGCCGTAGGCCACGGTGAGCGCACGGCTGGCCACGTCCTGTGCGTTGGGGCAGGCGACGCGCCACTCGGCGCTGAGATAGAAACCGTCTGAATGCGGACTGGCCATCACGTCCAAGGGTTCAAGCTCGCAGGCTGCTGACGCCCCGCGCACCGTGATGCCTTGCTGCATCCAGGCTTTGAGCTCGTTCAGGCGTGCTGCCGTTTCGCCCCAGCTCACCTTGCCATCGCGGTCGGTGTCGAGGTCGAAAACGAGGTCGACATCGCGCAGGTTGATGTCGGTGCGCAGCACGAGGTCGTCGCCCCGCTGCGACAGCGTCAGGTAGGCGTTGCTGCTGGAGTGGGCGAAGGCGGTGCCCGCCAGCGACGCCAGCAGGGCGAGCAAGGTCAGGCGCCTGACCAGGCGTGTAAGAAGGTCGTTCATCGCGATGTGCCCAGCCGGGTTTGCAGTTCGGTGGCGAGTGCCTTCAACACGGGGTCGGTGTAGCCGGTGGCCGTCATCCACGTGAGCACGGGCTCGGCCAGTTTGGGCTGTTGCGCCTTGAGCGCGGCCTGAACCAGCAACACGGCGTCGGCCGGCTCGTTCTGGGTGCTCCAGTTGTCGGCGGCGAGCTTGAGGCCTTGCGCGTTGTCGCGCCCGTAGGTGATGAGGTAGACCATGGTCGGCCGTTCAATCAGGCTCTCACCGCGCAGGGCCTGGTTGTTCATCCGGTTCTCGAACTGCTCGGCCAGCCGCTGGGTCTGGCCATCGTTCAAGCCGCGACTCGCCAGCAGCGACTGGACCAGCAAGGCGTCGGTGGGCGATGGCGCTTCGGCGAGCCGCCGCGCCTTTGAAAACTGCGACTGCTGGTTCAGCAGTTCGACCAGGGTGAGCCGGATCAGGTGCGAGCTGGGCCGCGCCTGCAGGTGCTTCTCCCATACCGCGATGGCCTGTTCGTATTGCCCCGCCACGCGGTAGGCCTCGCCCTGGTGGTACCGCAGCCAGTCCTGCGTGTAGGGGCCTTGGTAGTCGGGCAGGTCAACCAGACGGTTGAACAGCGGGATGGCTTGCTGTGGCTGGCCGGTGCGGTAGAGCAGCGTGGCTGCACAGGCCTGCCCTTCATCGCTGCCAAAGCGCTGGGCGATGGCGGCGCAGTCGGCGCGCGCGGCCTCCATGCGGGAGGTGAGCAGCTGCAGCGAGAAGCGCCACGACCAGTATTCCGACTGGGTGGGGTCCAGCTCGATCGCCGCGCCGAGATCGTCAATGCCGCCCTTGAAATCGTGAAAACCCTGCTTCACCAGCGCGCGAAGAAAGTGCGCGTCAGCGGGCAATGTCGTGGCACTCCACCACGGCTGCAACGCGGCTTTTGCCGCGCCGTACCAACGCAGGTCGCCTTCCGTCAAACCCAGCAGGAACACCGCTCTCGCATAGCGCAGCGCCACGGGCATGTCGTTGCGGTTCTGGCGCCAGGCCTGCTCCAGCTCGCGCAGGGATCTGGCTTGAGGGTTCTGGGCATGGACCGATGCGGGCAACACGATCGCATCGTTTGAAGGCACCAGTCTTGGCTGTGCCCAGGCGCTCGACGTGAGGCCTGCTACAAGCAACAACAGGCCGTTGCAACAGGGTTTCCACCTGAATCCACCCAATACCCGATGCCGTTTCATGGGAACACACTTTGTAAGGTTCTGGCGCATTGAACTCGATATCCTTGCCAACGGCAGCAGTGGGCGATTCCTCATTGTGTGCCAGTGTCAATAGACAACTCAACCGCAAAGGTAATCTATGAAAACGCTCCTCTCCGCAATGATCGCTGCATTCATGATGGCTTCGGTTCCTGCGTTTGCTGCCAGCCATGCGGGCGGCAAAATGGACGACAAGAAGATGGATTGCATGAAAGACGAAAACAAGACCAAGGACGAGTGCAAGAAGAAGTGACCGGCTTCGCGCCGCACGAAAAGAGCCCGCGTCTGCGGGCTTTTTTTTGTCCTCTCGCTGGCCTGCCCTCGCTGGTCCAAGGGGTATTGGACTGGATTGAATCCAGTGTGAACGGGTGCACGTAGTGGTGGAGCAGATTGCTGCAACCACAACCCAGGAGCACCCCATGAAGATGAAACCCGCATCCATCGCCAGAGGATGTTTGTTGATGGCCGTCGCCGGCGCGGCGCTGGCCTCGAGTCACCGTGAAGCCCCGTTCATTGCCACCGTGCCCAAAGTCGACGGTACCGACTTCTACATGTTTCGCAGCTACGAAGGCGTGAATGCCGCAGGCACCGGCGGGCGCTCCGAGTACGTGACGATGATCGCGAACTACCAGCCGCTGCAAGGCCCCTACGGCGGCCCGAACTATTTCTCGATGGACCCCAACGCGCTGTACGAAATCCATATCGACAACAACGGCGATGCGCGCGAGGACATCACCTTCCAGTTCCGCTTCAACAACCGCCTCAACAGCGCAGCGCTGCCCATCGGCACGCAGAACGTCCAGATTCCGCTGATCCAGGCCGGCCCCGTGTCGGCCATCAACGACCCCAACCTCAATCTCAACGAAACCTACAGCCTGACCGTGGTGCGCGGTGATCGACGCCGGGGTGTGGCCCAGACGGTGGCGACCTCGCTGCCCAAGCCGGTGGACTACATCGGCCAGAAAACGCTGGGTGACGCAGCCGCCTACAAAGCCTACGCCGACCGGCACATCAACACCGTGAACATTCCTGGCTGTGCCATGCCCGCCAAGGTGTTCGTGGGCCAGCGTCAGGAAGGTTTTGCCGTCAACCTCGGGCGCATCTTTGACCTGGTCAATGCCCCAGCCGCGCTGCTCCTCAACCCCGCGGCCATCGATGCCGAGGGCGCCAACGGCAACCACTACATCCAGCGGCAGAACGTGACTTCGCTGGCGCTGGAAGTGCACCGCAGCTGCCTGACCACAGGCGGTGATCCCGTGATCGGTGGCTGGACCACCGCCAGCCTGCGCCAGGCGCGCCTGCTCAACGGCGCTCCTCCCTCGGGTCACCAGGCCAGCGAAAGGGCCGGTGGTGCGTGGACCCAGGTCTCGCGCCTGGGCAATCCGCTGGTCAATGAAGTGGTGATCGGCCTGGGCGACAAAGACAAGTTCAACGCCTCGGCACCCAGGGACGACGGCCAGTTCCTCTCTTACGTGACGAACCCGACCTTGCCTGCGCTGCTCGGCCTCGTGCTCGCGGGCAACGCCACCGCGCTGGCGCCCACCAACCTGCCGCGCACCGACCTGGCCACCACCTTCCTGACCGGCATCACCGGCGTGAACAAACCCGTGAACACCACGCCTTCCGAAATGCTGCGCCTGAACACCGCTGTGCCACCGGTGCCGTTTGCCAACCAGAACCGTCTGGGTGTGGCCGGCAACGCGCTCAACACCGACCCCAACAAGGTCAACGACAACGCTGGCTTTCCCAACGGCCGGCGCCCGAAGGACGATGTTGTCGACATCGCGCTCGTGGCCATGGTCGGCGGTTTGTGCGTGATCAACGGCGACAACAACGCGCTGGGCCTCAACAGCGTGCCGGGTGTGCCGTCGCTCAACTCGGCGTGCCGCGCTTCGAGCGTGCCGCTGGGGGCAACGTCGGCGAACATCCACGACGCCGTGGACCAGGCGGTCGTGCCCTTCCAGGACGCGTTCCCGTACCTGAACACGCCGAATCCGGGCGCGTCGAACCTGTGATGTCCTCTCCATCCACCAAGGACACACCATGAGACACGAACTTGCCAAATGTGCGATGGCTGCCGCCGTCGTGGTCGCGGCGCTGGCGGGCTGTGGCGGAGGCGGCGGTGATGCCTCTTCAACGGCCCAGCCCCAGCAACCATCGGGCCCGGCGCCTTTCATGGGCGCCACGGTGCAATCGTTGCTGGACTACATGAACCAGTTGATCGCACAGACCGACGAAACCAGCGAGCCGCAGCCGCTGGCCGATCGGCCGCTGCCAGTCGACGACGCGGTCTGACCCCCGCGCTCCTTTCAACTGTCCAGGGACGGACCGGCACCTGGGGTGCCGGTCCGTTGTGCGCATGAACAAATGGCTGCTTCTCTTCTCCCTGTGGCTGGGCGCTTCCGCCCAGGCCCATGAGTTCTGGATGGCACCGGACCGCTTCGCCTTGCCCGTGCGCAGCGAGGTTGCGCTGGCCCTTCGGGTGGGTGAGCACTTCAGCGGCGACCCGGTCGGTTTCGGACGACCCATCACCGAAGCGCTGCGCTGGGTCAGCCGGTCGGGCACGGTCGACCTCACCGCGCAATTGCCCGATCAACTCAACCAGGACCGCATTTCATTGGCCTTCGAGCGACCCGGCACCCAGATGATCGTGCTCGACACCAGGCCCTTCACCGTCACGCTGGCGGCCGACACCTTCAACGCCTACCTGCGAGAAGAAGGGCTCGATCGTGTAGTGGCGCTGCGCGAAGCCGCGGCGCGCCAGGCCGAGCCCGGGCGTGAGCGCTACCGCCGGCACGTCAAGACCTTGCTGAACGTGGGAGGCCTCAGCGACGCGAGCCACGCCGTGCGCACCGGCCAGACGCTGGAGATCGTGCCGCTGTCCGACCCTGCGGGCGTGAAGCCGGGCGGCACGCTGTCGCTGCAGGTGCTGTTTGATGGCCAGCCGCTGCAGGGGGCGTTGGTGAAGCTGTGGAACCACAGCGGCACTCAGCTCAATGTGCTGCGCACCCGCACCGATGCGCAGGGGCACAGCACCACGGTGTTGCCGTGGTCCGGCGTGTGGATGGCCAGCGTGGTGCACATGGTGCCCGCCACCGATCAGGCGGGCTGGGACTGGGACAGCCACTGGGGCAACCTGACCTTCGAGCTGCCAGCCCCGCGGCGCAAGACGCCCCGGTAACCGTCAGCGCTCAGGTCGGGAACGTACCCGGCAGCAGGATCGACTTGTCCACGTTCTCGATCTGCGTATGGCCGCAGAAGGCCATGGTGAGGTCGAGCTCCTTGTGCAGGATCTCCAGGCACTTGGTCACGCCGGCTTCGCCCATGGCGCCCAGGCCGTACAGCATGGGCCGGCCGATGTAGACACCGCGTGCGCCGAGCGCGCGGGCCTTGAGCACGTCCTGTCCGCTGCGGATGCCGCCGTCCATGTGCACCTCGATCTGGCTGCCCACCGCGTCCACGATGGCCGGCAGCGCCTCGATGCTGCTTTGTGCCCCGTCGAGCTGGCGCCCCCCGTGGTTGCTAACGATCAGCGCGTCCGCACCCGAGGCCACGCCCAGCTTCGCGTCTTCCACGTCCTGGATGCCCTTGAGGATCAGCTTGCCACCCCAGCGCTTCTTGATCCACTCCACGTCGCCCCAGTTGAGCGCCGGGTCGAACTGCTTGGCGGTCCATTCGCTGAGGCTGCCCATGTTTTCCACACCGGTCACGTGGCCCACGATGTTGCCGAACTGGCGGCGCGGCGTGCCCAGCATGCCCATGGCCCAGCGCGGCTTGCTGGCGATGTTGATGAGGTTGGCCAGCGTCATCTTGGGCGGCGCGGAGAGGCCGTTCTTCAAATCCTTGTGGCGCTGGCCAATGATCTGCAGGTCCAGCGTGAGCACGAGCGCACCGCAGCGTGCGGCCTTGGCGCGGTCGATCAGGCGTTCGATGAAACCGCGGTCGCGCATCACATACAGCTGGAACCAGAAGCCTTCACCCGCGTGCTGCGCCACGTCTTCAATCGAGCAGATGCTCATGGTCGAGAGCGTGAAGGGAATGCCGAACTTCCTGGCCGCGCGCGCGGCCAGGATTTCGCCGTCGGCGTGCTGCATGCCGGTGAGGCCCGTGGGCGCGATCGCCACCGGCATGGCCACGGGCTGGCCGATCATGGTGCTGCGCGTGCTGCGGTTTTCCATGTTCACCGCCACGCGCTGGCGCAGCTTGATCTTCTGGAAGTCCTCGTTGTTCGCGCGGTAGGTGCCCTCGGTCCAGGAGCCGCTGTCGGCGTAGTCGTAGAACATGCGCGGCACGCGCTTCTGGGCGAGCACGCGCAGGTCTTCGACGTTGGTGATGACGGTCATGTCCGGGGTCTCCGTTGTGTGTAGGGTGAAGGCGTTGCCGCGCGGGGGGCTGGCCCGGCGTGGCACGGATGTTAGCGGCGCGTCCCTGAAATGGCTTGTGAAAGCGGGACAGCGCGGTTTGAAATTTTTGCTGCGGTGCACAGCGGGCTGGCCGGTGGCTGGCGGAACTGCGGGGGCGCTGGCAAACTCCCAGCACCATGAAACTGCACAAAGCGCCTTTCGCACTGGCCCTGACCTGGGTCCTGGCGTTGCCGGGCGTGGCCTCGGCGGCCGAGATGTACCGCTGGGTGGACGACTTCGGCCAGCTGGTGTACGGCACCGAGGTGCCGCCGCACCTGCGCTCGCGCGCGGTGCCGGCCAATGCGCCGCTGCCACCGGGCACCACCGCCTGCCAGGCGCGCTGGCACCGTTACCTGGCCAGCGCGGCTTGTTTCGACCAGTACCGCGTGGTGCGTGGCGGCCTCAAGCCCGAGGCTTTCCAGCGCTGCACCGAAGTGCCCCAGCCCGAACCCTGCTCCTGAAGCCGGCGCGGCGGCGCTCACTGCGCGGTGATGCCCTGCTCGCGGATCACCTTGCCCCACTCGGCCGATTCCCTGACGATGTCGGCGGCCAGCGGACCCGCTGGCATGTAGGCCGGCACCGCGCCCTGCTGCGCAGACACCTGAGCGATGTCGGGCGCGTCCATCACGGTGCGCAGGGCGTCGCTGAGTTTGTCCACGATGGGCGCGGGCGTGCCGGTGGGGGCCAGCACATACAGGCGCGGCACAGCCGAGAAACCGGGCAGCGCGTCGGACAGCGGCGCGATGTCTTCGGCCCCCGCCAGCTTCACCGGGTTCATCACCGCCAGGGCGCGCAGCTTGCCTGCACGCGCCTGCGCAATGGCCGAGGTGGCGCTCACCACCCCGATGGGCACCTGCCCGCTCATGACATCGGGCACGATCTGTGAGGCGCCGCGGTACGGGATGTGCACCACGAAACTGCGCGCCTTGGCCTTGAGCATCTCGAAGCCCAGGTGGTGCACCGTGCCCACGCCGGAGGTGGCGTATGAAAAGCGGCCAGGTTGGTCGCGCAGCAGCTTGACGAACTCGGCCGGCGTCTTCGCGGGCACATCGTTGTTCACCACGATCACCAGCGGCAGCGTGAACACGCCGGCCACCGGCGTGAAGCTCTTGATGGGGTCGAAGCTCATGCGCGGCTGCAGGTGCTGCGCGATCAGCAGCGAGCTGTCGCCCAGCATCAGCGTGTACCCATCGGGCGCGGCGCGGGCCACGGTGTCGCCCGCGATCAGGCCGGCCGCGCCGGTGCGGTTCTCCACCACCACCTGCTGGCCCAGCACGGCCGAGAGACGCGGCGCGAGCAGCCGCGCCATGGCATCCACCCCGCCACCGGCGGAGTAGCCCACCACCAGGCGCACGGGCTTGGTGGGCCAGGCCTGCGCCCAGGCGCCGGTGCTCGCCGTGGCGGTGGCAGCGATCGCCAGCAGCAGCGCTGCGCGGCGGCTCATTGAGGGGGAACGGGTTTTGCGTTGCATGTTTGTCTCCTTCTTTTTTGTGGGGGTGCGTCAGGCCTTGCCTGCGCCGCGCGATCCGGGGCGCCGGGCGAGTTCGGCCAGCCGCCCGGGGTTGGGCGCGAAGCCCAGGCCCGGTGTGTCAGGCAGACGCAGCACGCCGCGCTCGGGCTTGGGCAGGTCGTCAAAGACGAGTTCGCAGCATTGCACGGCCACCGAGTGGTATTCCACCAGCGAGCCGTTGGCCAGGCCGGCGTGCAGGTGCATGTTGTGGTGCGGCCAGGCGCCGCCGTTGGCAAAGCGCGTGTTGAACGCGGCGGCCATGCCGGCAATGCGCCCGCACTGGGTGAAGCCACCGGTGATGCAGGCGTTGGGCTGCACCACGTCCACCGCCTGGGCCACCAGCAGGTCGCGAAAGCGCGAGGCCAGGCCTTCGTTCTGCCCGGCGGCCAGCGGGATACGCGTCTTGCCGCGCAGCTTCACCAGGTTGGGAATGTCGTTCTGCGACACCGGCTCTTCGAAGAAGCTGATGTCGCAGGCCTCGACCCGCTGGGCCAGCCACAGCGCGTGGAAGTAGTCGAGGCTGCAGTTGGCGTCGATGTAGATCTGCACGTCGGGCCCGACCGCTTCGCGCACGGCGCGGATGCGCTGCACATCTTCGGCGATCACCTGGTCGAGCGGGCGCGGCTCGTCGCGGCGCTGCAGCGCGTGGTGGCCGACCGTCATCTTCAGGCGCGTGAAGCCGCGCGCCACCCAGTCTTGCGCGGCGGCGGCGATTTCGTCGCGGTCGAAGAAGGCGAAGCCGAACGTGGCGTACACCGGCACCTCGGCACGCGCGCCGCCGAGCAGGCGCCAGCAAGGTTCGCCGAGCGCCTGGCCCTTGATGTCCCACAGCGCGAGGTCGATGGCGGCGATGGCGTGGCTGGCGTAGCCCGACTGCCCGCGCGGCGTGAGCAGCCAGTACAGCCGCTCCCAGATCTGTTCGTGGCGCATCGGGTCCAGGCCCACCAGGTGGTGCGCGGCGATGTCGTTGACGATGCTGCCGATCACCTCTTCTTCGGTGATGGCGGTCATGCCGGTGCCCACCAGGCCGGTATCGGTTTCGATCTGGACGATGCACACCGACAGGCTGGTGCTCTTGGTGCCGTTGGCCATGGGCACGGTCACAGGCAGGTTCAGCGGCGTGGCGCTGACGCGAACGATCTTCATGCGGTCTCCTGCGCTGCGGGGGTGGCAGCGCTTGTGTTTGTGGGGTCTGGGCGCAGTGTAGGAACCGCGCTGCGTGCTCCGCAATGGCGTGCGGCAAACGCCGCTTTCGCCAAACGCGAAAGCCAGGTCAGTTCGTGAGCGCGCGGATCAGCGTGAGCGCGGCGGGGGCCGGTGGTGCGTCGGTGCGCGTGGCGATGTGGTGGGTGCGCTGCGCCCACGCGTCGGAGAGCGGCACCGCGCTCAGCGGCAGGTGCGCCAGCTGCGGGGCCACCGCTTCGAGCGGCAGCACGCCCACGCCCAGGCCAGCGGCCACCATGCGGCAGACCGCATCGAAGCCGCGCATGCGCATGCGCACGTTCAGCGCGCGGCCCGCGTCTGCTGCCGAGGCCAGCAGGCGGTTGGACAGCGCGGTGCCGTCGGTGAGCGTGATGAAGGGTTCGTCCAGCGCGTCGGCCAGGCGCAGCCGGCGCCGGCTCGCCAGCCGGTGCGTGCGCGGCGTGAGCAGCACCAGCGTGTCGGTGAAGAAAGGCGTGAACGTGAGCCCGGCGGGCGGCACCGGGAGGTCGACCACGCCGAAGTCGGCCCGCCCCTCGATGAGCGCCAGCGGAATCTCCGGGCTGCCGCGCTCTTCGAGGTCGATGCGGATCAGCGGGTGTGCCTTCATGAATTGTTCGAGCCGCTGCGGCAGCACTTCGAGCAGGGCCGAGGTGTTGGCCAGCACGCGCACATGGCCTTGCAGGCCTTCGCTGTAGCCGCGCAGGTGCTGCGCGAGGCGGTCGGCGTCGGTCAGCAGCGCGCGGCTGCGCTGCACCAGCATCTGGCCGGCGGGCGTGAGCTGCACCCCGCGCGACGAGCGCTCGAACACCCGAAAGCCGAGCGACTCTTCCAGCGCCGTGATGCGCGCGCTGGCGGCGGCCACGGCGAGCTGCAGGCGCTCGCTGGCCGCGCTGATGGAGCCGAGGTCGGCCGCGGCGATCACCACGCGCAGGGTGCTCAGGTCAATGGTTTCTTGCATGCTCTTTCACTCCGGCCCCGCGCACTTCAAACCGCACTTCATCCAGCACGCGGCCGCGCGCGTCGGTGAGCTGCATCACATGGCGGCCCGGCCACGGCAGCCATTGCACCTGGGTGCCCTGTGCGAGGGGCTTGCCGTCGAGGCGCCAGCGGCCACCGGCGCCGCTGGCGGTGAAGGTCAGGCGCTGGCGCTGGGGCGGGATGTCGGGGTCCAGCGCCACGATGGTGCCGTTGGCCGGCGAGCGAATGTGCAGGGCGGCGCCGGCTCGCGGCGTGGAGGCCCGTTCGGGCGAGTCCACCGCGAAGCGGGCCTGCTCGGTGCCGGCGATGAACCACTCGGTGCGCGCGGCCTCCAGTGGCGGTTGACTGGTGCTGGCCGCGCTCTCGAACGATGCGCTGGCGTGCACCAGCCCGGCAGGCGCGCGCGGTGCGCGGCTGGGGGTGGTGCTGTGAAGGTGCTGCATGACGGCCGCCCACACGGGCGCCGCGCCGCTGGTGCCGCTGACGTCCCACATCGGCGCGCCGCTGGCGTTGCCCACCCACACACCCACCGTGTAGCGCTCGGACCAGCCCACGGCCCAGTTGTCGCGCATGTCCTTGCTGGTGCCGGTCTTCACGGCGCTCCAGAAGCGCGTGGCGAGCAGGCTGTCGCTGCCGAAGGTGCGGGCGCGTGCCTGGGTGTCGCTCAGGATGTCGCCCACGATGAAGGCCGCGCGCGGGTCGATGGCCGGCCTGGCCTGCGGCGCGGCGCCCACCGCGCCGTAGCGCCCGCCGTTGGCCAGCGTGCGAAAGGCGTTCGTGAGCGAGAGCAGGGGCACTTCGGCGCTGCCCAGCGCGAGGCTGTAGCCGTAGTAGCCGGCGGGCTCCTGCAGGGGCAGGCCGATGGCGCCCAGCTGCTGGTGAAAGGCATCGGGCGAGACCATGACCAGCGTGCGCACGGCCGGCACGTTGAGCGAAGAAGCCAGCGCGGTGCGCGCCGACACCCAGCCCTTGAAGCGGCGGTCGTAGTTCTGCGGAATGTAGAGGCCGCTGGCGGTGGGAATCGCGGCCGGCGAATCCTCCAGCAGCGAGGCCGCCGTCATGCGCCGCTCGGCGATGGCCTGCGCGTACAGAAAGGGCTTGAGCGTGGAGCCGGGCTGGCGCAGGGCGGTCACGCCGTCTACTTCCGGCGCGGCACTCATGTCGCCCGATGAACCCACCCAGGCCAGCACCTCGCCGCTGGCGTTGTCGAGCACGAGCAGCGCGCCGTCCTGCACGTGGCGGCCCTGCAGTTCGCGCAGGTGGCGCTGCAGCGTGTGCACGGCAAAGCGCTGCAGCGGCGCCGAGAGCGTGGAGCGCAGCGGGCGCGCGCCGCCCTGCGCGGGCTCGTTGGCCAGCAGGCGGCGCGCGTAGTGCGGGGCCATGCCTTCGCTGGCGGCAAAGTCGCGCTGGCTCAGCGCGCTGGTGGCGAAGAGCTGCAGCGATGCGCAGTCGGCCGGCGTGCCGGGCTGCATGAGCTGCAGCACACCGCAGGCGCGCTGGGCGACCTGGCGCGGGCTGGCGTTTGGACCGCGCACCAGCGCTGCAGCCAACGCCGCCTCGCGTTCGTCCAGGCCGTGCGCGGCCTTGCCAAACAGCGTGCGCGAGAGCGCGTCGATGCCGATGAGCTCGCCCCGAAACGGCACGAGGTTGAGGTAGGCCTCCAGGATCTGGTCTTTGCGCCAGCGCCGCTCCAGGCTTTGCGCGGCCACCGCCTGCCCGAGCTTTTGCGGCAGGCGGCGCCCGCCCGCGCCACGCTGCAGGTCGCCATCGGGCTCATCGAGCAGGGCGGCGAGCTGCATGGTGATGGTGGAGGCGCCGCGCGTGCGCGTGTTCCACAGGTTGCCCCAGGCGGCGGCCGAGACGGCGCGCCAGTCCACGCCGCTGTGTTCAAAGAAGCGCTTGTCTTCGCTCCACACCATGGCGGTGCGCAGCGCGGGCGATACATCGGCCAGGGCGATCCATTCACCGCGGCGCGCCTGGTGGTCCACACGCAGGCGCTGCAGCAGTTCGCCGTGGCGGTCGAGCACGCGCACCTCGGACGAGCGCCAGCCGGCGCGCACTTCGTTGAAGGCCGGCAGGGCCTGCGCGGCGTGGGCCATGCCCAGGCCCAGCACACACGCCGCGAGCGCTCGCCGCAGCGTCACCGCGCGGCCTCCACCTTCACGCGGGCGTTGGGCAGGGCGCCAAACATTTCGGGGGCGTACATGGCTTCCACGCGGCTGGGTGGCAAGGCGAACTCGCCCACGTTGTTCAGGCGCACGGTGTATTCCATGCGGATCACGCCTTTGGGCACGTATTCGTAATAGCTGCGGTAGGCCTCGAAGCTGCGTTCCTCGAAGGCGGGCCAGGCGTTGCCCGTGGTGCCGCGCTGGCCCGCGGTGGCGATCTGGGAGTCGCGGCCCAGGCCGCCACCCAGAATGGTCGCACCGCCCGGTATGGGGTCGGTCACCACGACCCAGGTCATGTCGGCCGACGCGTTGACCTCCAGCGCCACACGCCACACATCGCCACGCGTGTGCACGCCGGGCACCGCCTGCTCCACCGGGGTGATGGTCTTCTTGAGCGTGTAGCCCGCGCTCAGCGGCGCCTGCAGCGGCACAGCGGCGATGGACTGCAGCGTGAGCCAGGGCTTGCCCGCGCCCTGGTGGATCACGCCCAGCGCGCCCTTGCCGCCGTTGGCAGGCCACGGCAGAAAGCCGGTGTTGTTCTTCAGCTGGCCCGGCGCAGCGGGCGCGCCGAAGCCGGTCGTCTGGTGCGCCGCGCCCGTGGCGTCGCTGGCCTTGGCCCGCTCCACCTTCGCCCAGTCGACGGCTGCCTTGCCGCTGCCCAGGGTGGCGCGTGTGATGCCGGCCACCGCCACGGCTTCGAACCTGGCTGAGAACTTCTCCAGCGCCAGACCGCCCCACAGGTTGGCCGTGGTGGTGTGCCAGGCGCCGTTCTGCTGGCGGCCCATGAAGCCGTTGGCCAGGCGGCCCATGTCGGCCTGCCAGGCCGGGTCGTCCATCACGGTGAGCATCAGGCGCGCGGTGTTGACGTCGCCGTTGGCCATGAGCCACCACCAGTAGTCGTCCTGCTCGGTGCTGAACATCACCTTGGTGCCCTGGAAGCTCAGGCGTGCGCGCAGCACCTGCATGGCCTCGGCCAAGCGTTGCTCGCGCTGCGGCACATCGGTGACCCGCTGCAGGATGTTGACCCAGTCGATCACCGCGCTGGTGGGCCACTGGTTGGGGGCAATGGTCACGCTGCCCAGCATGCGCCCGCGCGCCTTGCCGTAGCGCGACAGCGCTTCGATGGCGGCGAGCTTGCGCGCGTCCAGGTCTTTGCGCGGGCTCCAGAAGTCGCGCGCAATGCGGCCTTCCACAAAGGCGATCAGCCCGCGCTCCATCGGCGCGCGCACGTCATCGGGCAGGGCGAAGGCCGGGTCGATGCCCGCGGCTTCGTGCGTGGCCGCGAGCAGGTAGGCGGTGAGCGTGTCGCTGCCCCGGTTGCCATCGCCTTCGCGCGGCGGGAAGTAGCTGGCCAGGCCATCGGCGTCGAGGTAGGTGGGCAGCTGAGACACCACGCCCTGCCAGAGACGGGCATCGCGCAGGCCCACGGCCTTGCTGGTTTTCTGCTCCAGGCACACAAAGGGGTAGTTGGCAAACCAGTCGCGCACGCCGGGCAGGCCTTCGGCCAATTTGGGTTGCAGCGCCAGCTTCAGGCCACCGCGCCCGGGCAGCGCGCTGGCGGGCGCGCTCACGTCCAGGCTGAACGGCCCATCGAGTTGCACCAGCGTGGCCTGCTGCACCGACAGCGGCACGGCGGGCACGATGCGTTGGCGCAGCTTCAGGGCGTCCTTTGCACCACCCAGCGTGTCCCGCGCCTCCACCTCCCACAGGATGGCTTCGGCCCGGGTGAGCGCGAGTTGCGCGGGCGCTGTCACGGTCCAGGCCACCTCGCGCGCTTCACCGGCGGGAATGTCCACCGTTTGCGGCGCGAGTTCGAGCAGGGTGGCGCGCGGTGTCACCGCCACCTTCATGGCCTTGGCGGTGGTGTTGCGCAGCGTGAGCTGGGCGCGGAACTGGTCGTCCTCGCGCACCAGCGGCGGCAGGCCGCTGATGATCTGCAGGTCTTGCGTGGCGCGCACGCTGGCCTGTCCGGTGCCAAACAAACCGATGCCCATGTCGGCCACGGCGACGATCTGGAAGGTGGTGAGCGCGTCGTTCAGCGGCACGGTCACCACGGCCTGGCCCTTCGCGTCCAGTGTGATCTTCGGGTTCCACAGCAGCAGGGTGTCGAGCAGCTCGCGCGTGCCGCTCTTGCCGCCACCGCCGCCCGCAGGCACCGCCTTGCGGCCGTAGTGCCGCCGGCCAATGATTTCCATTTGCGCGGTCGACGTTTCCACGCCCCAGGCGCGCGGCTGCAGCATGGCCTCCAGCAGGTTCCAGCTGCGGTTGGGCATGAGCTCCAGCAGGGCCTGGTCGACCGCGGCGAGCGCCACTTCAGCCCCTGCCGCGGGCTGGCCGTTGGGCAGCTTCGCGGAAATCGTGACCTGCGCCTTGCCGCGCACCGGGTAGCTCGCCTGGTCGGTCGTCACGCGCACATCGAGCTGGTGGGCCTGCGTGCCCACGCGGATCTCGGCCACACCCAGCCGGAAGGCCGGCTTGCTCAGGTCCACCAGCGCGGTGGGGGCCACGTACTCGCGGCCTTCGACCCAGAACGAAGTCCACCACTCGCGCGGCGCCTTGTAGCCCCAGGTGAAGAACGAATACCACGGCACCTCGCGCAGGCGCCCGCGCAAGGCCAGCACGCTCACGTACACATTCGGCCCCCAGCCCTCCTGGATCTTGAGCCGCACGGTCGGGTCCTGCCCGTTGAGCTGCACCACCTGCGTGTCCAGGATGCCTTCGCGCTCCACCGTCAGCAAGGCCGTGGCAAAGCGAAACGGCATGCGCACCTGGAACTGCGCGGTTTCGCCGGGCTGGTAGCTTTTCTTCTCGGGCAGCAGGTCGATGCGGTCGTGGTTCTCGCCGCCAAACCAGAGCTCGCCCTGGCGCGTGACGTACACCGAGCTGGCGGCCTGAATGCCTCGGCCATCGGCGTCGCGCGCGGTGACCACCAACTCCACCTCCCCGGGCTGGCCCAGCTGCGCCTCGCACAGCAGCAGGCCGCGCGCATCGCTCTTGCCGCTGCACACAACGCCCAGCTCTTTCACCTGCTTCTGGTTGTCGTAGGTGTAGAAGCCGCCCACCATGCGCTTGCGGCTGGTGGTGGTGATGTGCGCAAACGCCGTGACGCTCAGCGACACGTTGGACGCGGGCTTGCCGGCCAGGTCCAGCGCCAGCGCCTGAAAGCGGATCTTCTGGCTGGCCGACACCCAGCCCTCGGTCTTGATGCCCGTCACCACGCTGGCGGGCCACACGGTGGAGACGCTGCGCAAGGTTTGCACCTCGCCATTCGGGTCGGCGTAGCTGGCCTCGAGCAGCAGCTCTTGCGGCCTTGGCGCGGCGGGGACGTTCTCGATGGTGACGGCACCCGCGCCATTGCGGTCGAGCGTCACGGGCAGCTTGTCGGCAATGACCCGCTGGTCCTCGGAGGCCGTGGTCTCTTCCTCGCCTTCATCGCTGGTGGGTGCGCCGTCCAGCGAGGGCGCGCGCGGCGGCTGGAAGCTGAAGCCTTCAAAGTCGCGAAAGCCCAGCGCCTTGTCGCGCACCAGGGCCGACACGCGCACCGGCAGGTTGGCCGCACCGCCGCCCGACACGTAGTTGACCTGCAGCTGCGTGGGCACGCTCTTGACGTTGACCAGCGCCTTGGGCTCCTGCGGCGCGATGCGACCTTCGAGCACCGGGAGCCGGAATTCCTCCACCCGGAACTCGCCGCTGCTGTACTGGCGCTGGCGTTCGTCGGCACTGCGCAGCGTTACTTCGTAGAGGCCCAGCTTGGCACCGCCGGGCACGGCAAAGCTGCTCTGCGCGCTCTGGCCACCCGTGGCCGTCTTGCGCCAGGCCACGGGCTGTGTGAACTGTTGGCCGCTGCCGGTGTGCGTGACCACCAGCGTGTCGGGCAACACCTCGGGCAGGCCGAAACCCTGGCTGGTTTCGGTGCGGATCAGGTGCTTCATCGACACCGTTTCGCCCGCGCGCACCAGCGTGCGGTCAAACACCGTGTGGGCGCGTGCATCGGGCCGCGCTTCGCGGCTGGTGGGCAGGTTGAAGCGCCAGGGCTCGATGCCCCGGTTCCAGTCGCTCCAGGTGAAGGCCATGTCTTCCGTGGCACCGTCCTTGTACCGCGCGCTCACGAAATAGGCCGCCGTGCCGTCACCCCCGTCGCGGCAGCGCGGCGCTTCGGGCGGCACGCCTTTGAAGTTCACCACGCCCTGCGCGTTGGTGGTGCCGGTGGCCACTTCCTTGCCGCTGCAGTCGGACACGCGAACGCTGGCGCCGGCGGCCGGTTTGCCCTTGTCCAGCGTCGTCACCCAGGCCAGCGCGTTCTCGCGACCGAGTTTGAAGTGCACACCCAGGTTGGTCACCAGCGCCGAGGTGCGCACGTACATCGTGCGCTGGTTGCCGTAGCGCGCGTCCAGCAGCGCGTCCCCCAGCGCGGGCGATGCGATTTCGAGCACATGAAAGCCGGGCGTGAGCGGAATGCCGACCACCTCGAACGGCCGGGGGTCGTTGCCGGCCGGGCGCGGCAGGTCCAGCGCTTTCACGCCCGGCTGGCCCTTGAGCAGCGACACCGCGCGCGACTCGATCCAGCGCTTGTCCTGGTCGGGCAGCACGCGGGGCAGTGGCCCCACGCCGTCGGCCTGGGCCTGCTGGCGCTGCACGTGGAAGCCGTGGTAGCGCTGCACCTTGCGGAACCACGCAATGATCTGCCCGTCCGTGCGCGGTTGCAGGTCGCTCACCTGGCCGGCGGCCAGTCCCTGCACCTGCAGCACCGCCTCCACGTTGCGCAGCGTCACCGGCAGCAGCGGCGTGCCGCCCGGTTCGGCCAACCGCTCGACGATGCCAAAAGGCGCCGCCGCGAATTTGGCGAGCGGTGGCATCGCGCCGGTGGACACCTTCAGCGGAAAGCTGTCGGCATTGACGGGTGTGCGGCCCGCCGCGTCCTGGAACGCGCGCGGCAGTTCCACCGCGTATGCGGTCTGCTCGGCAAACGGGGGCTTGAACGTGACTTCGTTGACCACGCTGTCGCCGTCGGGGCTGTCTTCGTCGAACACCGGCTTGTGCGTCTGCTGGGCCGAGCTCAGGCGCAATCCCTCGGCCACCTTGCGTGGCACGGGGGCGCTGAAGTTCAGCGTCATGGGCCGGATCGGCAGGCAGGCCGCCTGCGCGTTCTCGCGCTCGCAGCTGAAGTTCACGGTCAGCGCCTCGCGCACCTGAAAGCCCAGGCGCCGCTCCACCGTGCTGGCCACACCCGAGGGCGTGGCCACGCCTTTGCCGATCACCAGGGCGACCTTGGCGTCGGGCGTGAAACGGCGGTTGCAGGCCAGCGTGGCATAGCGCAGAGGCTCCTGTGCCGCAGCCTTGTCCCAGCCGTTGGCCTTGAGCAGCGCGGCGCGGTCCTGGCCTTCAATCAGGCGGATCGCCACCCGCTCGCCCAGACCCTCCACCGCGCACCACACGCTGGCCTGCAGGCTGGCGGGGGTGGCCGAGCCATTGAACCGCAGCACGAAGTACTGCTCTTCGTCGATGCGCGAGGACGTGCCCGGGCGCACCTGCTGCACGAAGGGCCCACCGGTGTTGAACGCAAAGCGGCCGGTGGCCAGCTCGGCGCCCTTGGGCGACTTGAAGCCGCTCTTGACCTGCACCGCGCAGCGCACGCCGGGCGGCAAATCGTTTTCGAATTCGAACGCCCATTCGCGGTCGCTGGTCCAGCGGCCGTTGCCCCGGGTGGCCTGCGCGTCGCTGCAGCTCAGCGTCACGGGCGCGGCGGCCTGGGCATCGCCAAAGGCCACGGCGCTCTCGTTGAACTTCACCACGAGCTGCCGGACCTGGGCCACCTCGCCCTGGGGCGACACGTTCGTGACCTGCAGTGCGGAAGCCGGGAGGGCAAGCGCCAACAGCGCGGCGGCAACAAGGTGGGACAGAACGGTCTTCAAGGCTTCCTCCATGGCAGACGCCAAGGGTAGCGGAAAGACCACGGTTGCCCCAGTGTGGCGCCCCACTTTGGGGCGGGACGGAGTTCGGGTCAGGCGGGAGTGCGAGGTGCCAGCAGTTGCCGCACCGATCGGCGCAGCTCGGGCGCTTGCAGCGCAATGTCCAGCCCGGCGAGCGCAGGGTGCGCCAGCGCCATGCGAAGCGGCTGCATGTCGGGCGATTCGTCTTCGGCCACGAGGTAGCCGTCGAGTGACGCTAGCTGGCCCAGCGCCAGGCGCTCGCCGAGTCGGGCGCACAGCGCGGCCAGAGCCAGCCGGGGCGATGGCTCGGCCGTGCCGGCGGGCAATGGCACCACCTGAAGGCGGCCGGCGTCGCGCACGGTGTCCACCAGGGCGCTGGGCAGGCCCCAGTGGGTCATGAGCAGGTGGCCCACTTCAGCGGCGCTCAGGCCAAGCAGGTCTTGCTCAAGCCGCGCGCGTGCCTCGGGCTCGCGCTGCAGCCATGCCGGCAGACCGGTGGGTGGGATCAGCGAGGCGGTGGCCAGCGACCCGACAAACCCCAGCACCACGGGCGTGTTCAACGGGCCGGCCGACGGCAGCCCGGGCATGCGGTCCAGCCGCACTGCGAGTTCGCTGGCGAGCGCCGAAGCGTTCCACAAGGTGTGGAAGGTCTTTCGCACACCCGCCAGGCGGCTGGGAAACGACGCCGCCAGCATGTGCTGCAGACACAGCCCGCGCACGCTGGCCGCGCCCAGGTACGTCACGGCCTGGCCGATGTCGTTGACGGGGGATTGCAGTCCATACATCGGGCTGTTGATCGACGCGAGCACGCGCGCGGCCACCAGGGGCTCACCGCCGACCAGCTCGCGCAGTTCGGCGGTGCTTGCGCGCGCCATGAATTCGGGCTCCAGGAGGCGCTGAAGCGCATGCGGAGGGCGCGGGATGTTGCGGATGCCCGCCAGCAGCCGGGTGCGCCGGTCTTCATCGAGTTGGTCGGTGGTGCGCCAAACCAGGTCGGTTCGCACAGCAGTGGAGGGACGGAGCAGTGGCTGCGGTTGCGCCAGTGGCGCGGTGGGGCACGGTGTGGTCTGCGGCTGAATGGGTATCGCCACCGGGCGAGCCCAGCGCCAAAGGGCGGCCAGGGCCAGCGACGCCAGTGCCAGGGAGCAGATGAGCCATTGGGACATGGGGAGCCTCCGCGCAGGGACAGGCACCACCACGATAGGCAGAACCTGTCGGCTCTATCGGCCCGGCGCGGGCATTACTTGAGCCCGGTGGACTCAGCCGAGGCGCGCACGGTGCCGGGCGATTTGCGTGCGCACCTGCGCGGGTGCGGTGCCGCCCAGTGTGTTGCGCGCTTCCAGGCTGCCGCGCAGGCTCAGGCACTCGTACACGTCTTTTTCAATCGACGGGTTGAAGCCCTGCAACACGGCCAGCGGCAGCTCGGAGAGGTCGCAGTTGTGCGACACGGCGGCTTTCACCGCGTGCGCCACGGTTTCGTGCGCATCGCGGAAGGGCAGGCCCTTCTTCACCAGGTAGTCGGCCAGGTCGGTGGCGGTGGCGTAGCCTTTTTTGGCCGCCTCTTCCATGGCCACGGCGTTCACCGTGATGCCGCCTTCCTTGGCGCCCGTGGCGGGGTTGGGCTGGCCGCCCACCATTTCGCCAAAGATGCGCAGCGTGTCCTTCAAGGTGTCCACGGTGTCAAACAGGGGTTCCTTGTCTTCCTGGTTGTCCTTGTTGTAGGCCAGGGGCTGGCCCTTCATGAGCGTGATCAGGCCCATGAGGTGGCCGACCACGCGGCCGGTCTTGCCGCGCGCGAGTTCGGGCACGTCGGGGTTTTTCTTCTGCGGCATGATCGACGAGCCGGTGGTGAAGCGGTCGGCGATCTTTACGAAGCCGAAGTTCTGGCTCATCCACAGGATCAGCTCTTCAGAGAAGCGGCTCACGTGCACCATGCACAGGCTGGCCGCAGCGGTGAATTCGATGGCGAAGTCGCGGTCGCTCACGCCGTCCAGGCTGTTCTGGCACACCTGCGGTTCGCCGCGCTCGTCCACCATGCCCAGCGTGCGCGCCACGCGCTCGCGGTCCAGCGGGTAGGTGGTGCCGGCCAGCGCGGCCGAGCCCAGCGGCAGGCGGTTGGTGCGGCGGCGCACGTCGGCGAAGCGTTCGGCGTCGCGGCTGAACATCTCCACATAGGCCAGCAGGTGGTGCGCGAAGCTTACGGGCTGCGCCACCTGCAGGTGCGTGAAGCCGGGCAGGATCACGTCCACGTTTTTCTCAGCCACTTCCACCAGCGCGGTCTGCAGTTCGTTGAGCAGCGGCACGATCAGGTCGATTTCGCTGCGCAGCCACAGGCGCACGTCGGTGGCGACCTGGTCGTTGCGGCTGCGGCCGGTGTGCAGGCGCTTGCCGGCGTCGCCCACGAGCTGGGTCAGCCGTGCCTCGATGTTGAGGTGCACGTCTTCCAGGTCGAGCTTCCATTCAAACTCGCTGGACGCGATCTCGGCGCTGATCTGCGCCATGCCGCGCTGGATGGCCTCGTGGTCAGCCGCGCCGATGATGCCCTGGTGCGCCAGCATTTCCGCGTGCGCAAGGCTGCCGGCGATGTCGGCCTGCCACAGGCGTTTGTCGAAAAACACACTGGCGGTGTATCGCTTGACCAACTCGCTCATGGGCTCCGAGAATAGGGCGGACCAGGCTTCGGATTTCTTGTCGAGTTGGTTGGTGGACATGTTGTTGCCAGCGGCTGGATGGGAAATGGAGGGAGCGGAAGTCCGCCAGGGATGGGGCTTGGGGCATGACCCCGGGGCCGGTTGACGGCGCCACAGTGCCCAGTAGAGGCCTCACGGGTTCGACCCGAAAGACGGATAGGTTCCCATGAAAGACTCCAGAATTTTATCGAGCTTCCAGGAGCTGGCGCATGCGGCCGGTGCGCGCCCGATTGCCGAGATGCCCGAGCACCTGCGTGCGCGCGTGCAGGTGTTTGACACCTGCCAGGTCGGCACGGTGCTGCGCGCGGTGCTGTTCGTGCAGGCCATCGTCGCGGTGGCGGCGCTGTTTGGCGCGCACAGCTTCGTGGCCTGGGTGACGCAAATGGCCATCTACACCGGGGCGGCCCTGCCGGCGGTGCTGGCCTGGCTGCTCTGCGTCTGCGGGCTCAAGCGCCAGCTGGGTTTGCTGCCGATTCCCGGCCAGTGGGCGGCGGCCATCGCCTTTGGCGCGCTCGCCGGCCTGTATGGCTGCGGCCTGCTGGTCTGGATGGGCCTGGCCGACCCCTCGCCGTGGCTGGCCAGTGCGGCTTCGGGCGCGCTGGTGTCGGCGGTGCTGGTGGCCGCGCTCATGTGGCGCTCCAAAGCCCGCGGCCCGGCCGGTGCCACGGCGCGTCTTGCCGAGCTGCAGGCGCGCATTCGCCCGCACTTTCTGTTCAACACGCTCAACAGCGCCATCGCGCTGGTGCGCGAAGAACCCGCCAAGGCCGAGAACTTGCTTGAAGACCTGAGCGAGCTGTTTCGGCACGCGCTGGCCGACCCCAAGGAAGCGGTGCCCCTGTGGCAGGAGCTGGAGCTGGCCGAGCACTACCTGGCCATCGAGGGTGTGCGTTTTGGTGAGCGGCTGCGCGTGGAGTGGAGCGTGGACGAGACCGCGTCCAAGGCCAAGTTGCCCCCGCTGATCCTGCAACCGCTGGTGGAGAATGCGGTGAAACACGGTGTGGAGCCCAGTGCCACGGGGGCGGTGGTGCGCATCAGCACCCAGCGCCGGGGCAGCGTGGTGGTGATCAAGGTCACCAACACCGTGCCGGCGGGCAGCGGCAAGCCCGGCAACGGGCTGGCACTCGACAACGTGCGCCAGCGCCTGACGCTGCTGCACGACGTGCAGGGTCGTTTTCAGAGCGCATTGGTGAATGGCGTGTTTCAAGTGAGACTCGAAATACCGGTATAAGCGGGGTTTGAACCGAAACGGATCTGGCAACGGAGCGTGACATGGCACTGAAGGTACTGATCGTTGACGATGAAGCGCTGGCGCGGTCGAGGATGCGCACGCTGTTGGGCGAATGCACCGAGCCACGGGCCGACGTGGTCGGTGAGGCTTCCAATGCCGTGCAGGCGATGGAGCAGATCCAGCGCATGAACTGTGACCTGGTGATGCTCGACATCCACATGCCGGGCGTGGACGGCATTGCACTGGCCAGCACCTTGCGCCAGATGGCGGCACCGCCGGCCATCGTGTTTGTCACCGCGCATGCCGAGCACGCGGTGCATGCGTTTGAGCTGGAGGCCATCGACTACCTCACCAAGCCGGTGCGGCGCGAGCGTTTGCAGCAGGCCTTGCAGAAGGTGGTTCGCCTGCGCAGCGCCGCCGACGGCGCGCAGGAGCCGGGCCTGCCCGAGAGCCTGATCATTCAGGAGCGGGGCCGCAGCGAGCGGGTGGCGCTGGCCGATGTGATCTACCTCAAGGCGGAGCTGAAGTACATCACCGTGCGCACGGCGGACAAGGAACACATCTTCGATGGGGCGCTGAGCGATCTGGAGCAGCGCTACGCCCACCTGTTTGTGCGGGTGCACCGCAACGCGCTGGTGTCGCGCCGCGCGGTGCGTGCGGTGGAGAAGCACAACGATCCGGTCGAGGGCGAGGGCTGGATGGTGCGGCTCGATGGCGTTGACGAGCGCCTGGCGGTTTCCCGTCGTCAACTGGCCGCTGTGCGCGAAGCCTTGATGAGCTGAGCGGTTGCTTCGTTGGCGGGGCGCCGGGCGCCGCCGGCCGGGGTGACCGCCTCCGCGACTGTCCCCCGGGCCGGCTTTGCCGGCCCTCCTCCTTTT
>NZ_JAHVAB010000056.1 GCF_019264445.1 Hydrogenophaga sp. | reverse complement strand
CAGCAGCGCCGCCGGGCCGCCGCTGCCCGGAGCGCCAGCGAGGGGCAAAGGCGGAAGGCAAGATTGAAGGGCGCGGCACCACGGTGCGCGCAAAGCCAGTCTGCACATGGGTTTGGGGCAGCACGCGCCACAGGGTGGCTTCGTGCCGCCAACAGCGCAAATGCCATGCAGGCATTGGGAACACCGTGTGCCGCATCCGCTCGGGCGCGATGGGCTTGGCTGGAGGCGCATCATGAGCCAGCGCGGAAACTCGGATGGTGATGACCGTTTCCGCGTGCGGCCAGGCAAGCCGAAGCAGCGCGGCGACACCTTCATTGCGCAGGTGCTGCGTCAGACCAGCAAGGCGGCTGGCGTTACAGGCGGCAAGCGCGGAATGGGTGGCAAGGTGAGGGGCAAAACCACCGGCAAGGCGCCTGGTTCTCGTCTGGGGCGCGGGCATACGGCGGCGAGCTTCACGGGCCAGTCCTTGACTGCCTATTCACGCCGGGCCACGGTCAAGGTTCGGCTGGTGTATTTGCAGCAGGCCAGCGGCAAATCGACGGTGCAGCACCTGCGTTACATCGGGCGCGAAGGCGTGGATCGCCAGGGCGAACAGGGACGGGCCTATGGGACCATCACCGACGAGGCGGACACGGCAGCTTTCGAGGAACGCGGGCGGGGCGACCGTCACCAGTTCCGCTTCATCGTCTCGCCCGAGCATGCCGACCAACTCGAAGACCTGCGCACCTATACCCGCCACCTGATGCAGCGCATGGAGGCTGATCTGGGCACCCGGCTGGACTGGGTGGCGGTGGATCACTGGAACACCGACAACCCGCACACCCACGTCGTGCTGCGCGGCAAGGACGATACGGGCAAAGACCTCATCATCTCGCAGGAGTACATCACCCGCGGGATGCGCGAGCGGGCGATGGAGCTGGCCACCGAATGGCTCGGGCCACGCACCGAGCTGGAGATCCAGCGCACTCTGGCCCGCGAGGTGGAGCAGGAGCGCTGGACTTCTCTGGATCGAACCTTGCAGCGTGAAGCGGTAGAGGGATTGGTGAAAATCGAACGCTTCAATGATCCCAAGCTGCAGCGCCAGCGCCTGCTGCTGGTCGGGCGACTGCAACGGCTTCAGCGCATGGGCTTGGCGACGGAAACCCAGCCTGGCACCTGTGCCGTCCACGCCGAAGCTGAGTCCACCCTGCGGGCGATGGGCGAGCGCGGCGACATCATCCGCACCATGCAACGTGCGATGGGCGGCAGGCAGCGCGACCTGGCCGTGTTCCAGCCGGCCGAAGATGGGCACTCCATCATCGGCCGCGTAGCGGGCAAGGGGCTGGCCGACGAACTGTACGACCGGGGCTATCTCGTGGTCGATGGCATCGACGGCAAGGCGCACTACGTCGCGCTGTCGCCCAGGACGAAACTGGAGCAGTATCCGATGGGCGCGGTGGTCGAGGTGAAAGGCTCTGCCGAGATACGGGCGGCGGACAAGACCATCGCCGCGATGGCAAGCAATGGCCTGTACCGCACCGACCATCACCTTGCCATCGCGCAAGGGCAGACTGTCCCTGGCCGCGATCCGCAAGAAGTCGTGGCAGCCCATGTCCGGCGCCTGGAAGCCCTGCGCCGGGCTGGCATCGTGGAGCGCGTGGCCGAGGGGCTATGGAAGGTGCCGGACGACCTGCCCGAGCGTGGCCGCCAGTACGACGCGCAGCGCCTGGGCGGCGTGGCCGTGGAGCTAAAATCGCACCTGCCCATTGAGCGTCAAGCTCGCGTCATCGGCGCCACCTGGCTCGACCAGCAGTTGATCGGCGGCGGCTCCGGCTTGGGTGATTTGGGTTTTGGTAGCGAGGCCAAGCAGGCAATGCAGCAGCGTGCCAACTTCCTGACGGAACAGGGGCTGGCCGAGCGGCGCGGGCAGCGCGTGATCTTGGCGCGCAACCTGCTGGGCACGCTGCGCGACCGGGAACTGACGCTCGCCGCGAAGGACATTGCCGCCGAAACCGGCTTGGGGTATCGCCCCGTGGCTGACGGCCAGCGCGTGGCCGGCATCTACCGGCGCAGCGTGATGCTTGCCAGCGGACGCTACGCACTGCTCGATGAGGGTATGGGGTTCAGCTTGGTGCCTTGGAAGCCGGTGCTTGAACAGCGGCTGGGGCAGCAACTCGTCGCCACAATGCGAGGCGGGAGCGTGTCATGGAAGATCGGGCGACGGCGCTACCTGTCCATCCAATGATGAATGGAGCAAATCAGAGATTCAACACGCCCCCTCATTCGGGCCAGCAATCACTGGGATTTTACCGTGTGTTGGCTTTGATACCGAGGTGATGGACTGCACAACTCTCTCCGTCTGTTTGTGACAGAGGGCTGACTTCAAAGCTTTGCTACTACCGTACGCAAGTGAGGCACGTTTCGGCAATTCCGGTGTGTTTTCTTCTAGTATTCTTCTACCAACAATGCACGTATCTGTTGCAGCGCAGCAGGATCGTCCATGGTGGTGAGGTCACCCGGATCGCGCCCCTCGCACACGGCCTGGATGGCGCGGCGCAACAGTTTGCCGCTGCGGGTCTTGGGTAGCACTGTCACGAAGCGCACCCGTGCCGGGCGCGCCACGGCACCCAACTGCTCGTCCACCCGCTTCATGATCTCGCCCTCCAGCTTGAGTTTCGAGGCATCGTCGTAGAGCGAAGAACTGTCCTTGGCCACCACGAAAGCCATCGCCACCTGCCCCTTGAGCTGGTCGGCAACCCCTACCACCGCCACCTCGGCCACATTGGCGTGGCTGGAAATGCTTTCCTCGATCTCCCGCGTGCCCAGGCGGTGGCCCGCCACGTTGATCACATCGTCGGTGCGGCCCAGGATGTAGAAGTAGCCATCCTGGTCGCGAATGCCCCAGTCGAAGGTGCTGTAGACCAGCTTGCCGGGAATGCTCTTCCAGTAGGTGTTGACGAAGCGCGCGTCGTCCTTCCAGACCGTCTGCATGAAACCCGGTGGCGTGGGCCCTTCGATGACGACCACCCCTTTCTCATCGGCACCGGTGAGTTCTTCGCCGGTGGATTCGTGCAGCAGCTTGACGCTGTAGCCATACATCGGCACACCCGGGCTGCCGAACTTGCTGGCTTTCTTCTCGACACCGTTGGCGATGGTGAGAATGGGCCAGCCGCTCTCCGTCTGCCAGTAGTTGTCGATGATGGGCACCCCCAGGCTGTCGCTGATCCAGCGCGCGGTGGGTTCGTCCAGCGGCTCACCGCCCAGGAACAGGGCCTTGAGGCTGGAGAGGTCGTACTGCTTGAGGTAGGCCGGGTCCTGCTTCTTGAGCACGCGCACGGCGGTGGGCGCACTGAACATCACCGTCACCTTGTACTTCTCCACCAGGCGCCACCAGATGCCGCCATCGGGCCGGATCGGCAGGCCTTCGTACAGGATGGTCGCCATGCCCGCGATCAGCGGGCCGTAGACGATGTAGCTGTGCCCCACCACCCAGCCGATGTCGCTGGTGGAGAAGTAGGTCTCGCCGGGTTCGCCCATGAAAATGTGCTTCATGCTGGCGGCCAGGGCCACGAGATACCCGCCCGTGTCGCGCTGCACGCCCTTGGGCTTGCCCGTGGTGCCGCTGGTGTAGATGGTGTAGCTGATGGCGGTGGACTCCATCCACTCACAGGGCACCTGTGCGTCCAGGTGCTGCTCGCGCAGGGCCGCGTAGTCGTGGTCCCGCCCGGGCACAAGGCTCATCGGCGCCAGGCCACGGTTCACCATCACCACCGACGCTGGCTTGTGGGTGGACAGCCGCAGCGCTTCGTCCAGCAGCGGCTTGTACTCAACCACCTTGCCGCCGCGCGATCCGGCATCGGCGCTGACGATGGCCACAGGGGCGGCGTCATCGATGCGGTTGGCCAGCGAATGGCTGGCGAACCCCCCGAACACCACCGAGTGGATGGCGCCAATGCGCGCACAGGCCAGCATCGCGAAGGTGGCCTCGGGAATCATGGGCATGTAGATGAGCACGCGATCGCCCTTCTTCACGCCCTGCCCCAGCAGCACCGCCGCCATGCGCTGGACCTCGGCATGCAGCTCCCGGAAGCTGTAGGTGCGCTCGGTGTCCGTTTCGGTGGACACGTAGATCAGCGCGTTCTGGTCTGCGCGGTCTTTCAGGTGCCGGTCCACCGCGTTGTGGCACAGGTTGGTCAGCCCGCCCTCGAACCAGTGCGCGAACGGTGGGTTGTCGTGGTTGCACACCCGGTCGAAGGGCTTGTGCCAGTCCACCAACCCGGCCTGTTCGGTCCAGAAGGCATCACGGTCGTCGATGGAGAGATTGCGAAAATCATTGAATCTCATCAGGATGTACTAGGTTAAGTTAAGTATGACGTCACTGGCCGCCAAAGCTGTACCAACGAACTTGTTCTAAATCAAACAGAACGACCACACATCTGCGTCTGCCTTGAGAGCGAACATTTTCTTAATCCGATCTGAAGTAGTCGGCCCTGAAATATTCGTTTTCAGCCAGCGGTCAGTCGTGGTGCCGGCTCTCTGATTGCGTTGACGGCGAGGTTGCGCAGCATGCGAGGCCAGTTGGGCGATAGGGCTGCGGCTTGGCACAGGCGCAAATAAAGCCGC
>NZ_JAHVAB010000053.1 GCF_019264445.1 Hydrogenophaga sp. | reverse complement strand
TGGTGCGCGGGGGGGGACTCGAACCCCCACACCATTGCTGGCGTCAGGACCTAAACCTGGTGCGTCTACCAATTTCGCCACCCGCGCGCCGGGTCGGGTTGTTCCGTGTCACGCCGCGCGGAAAAACCGCTGGGTGACAGGTGGGCCCCTTCATGGCAGCCCGCGATTCTATCCGTTGAGACGGCGCCCCTGGTTCCACCACACCAGCAACACCAGCAGCAAGGCAGGCAGGTAGAACCAGTGGGGTGTGGGCCGGTCGGTGGGCACCTGCACGCTGGTCACGTCCCAGCCTTGCTCGAAGCCCGACTTGGCCGCACGCGTGCCGAACTTCACCTGCCCGATCTGCACCGCGCTGCCCAGCGGCACCAGCTGCAGGCCGGCTTCGGTGAGGCGCTTGCGGCCATCCTCGCCCTTCTCGCCGAGCTGCACGGCCACGGTCTTCACCACGTCATCGCCTTCGATGGTCATGCCCTGGATCACCATCACGATGCGGTCGTCGGTGGCGGTGTCGCGCGCCACCTCGTACACCTGCGTGGCGGGCACGGAGCGGTATTCGGGCTCGATGCGGTCCATGAAAAAGTCGGGGCGGAACAGCAGCACCACGGCGCACAGCAGCAGCACGGTTTCCCACCAGCGGCTCTTCACGCGGAACCAGTTCATGGTGACCGCCGCAAAGATCAGCGTGGCCAGCGTGCAGGCCAGCAGCAGCCGCGTGAGCTCGCCTGCACCGTGCACGTTGATGAGCAACAGCTGCGGGTTGAAGATCCAGATGAACGGGAGGATGACGGTGCGCAGCGCGTAGGTCGCGCCCTGCACGCCGGTCTTGATCGCGTCTTCGCCCGAGATGGCCGCCGCCGCAAAGGTGGCCAGCCCCACCGGGGGCGTGATGTCGCCCATGATCCCGTAATAGAAAACGAACAGGTGCACCGCGATCAGCGGAATGATCAGGCCCGACTGCGCCCCCAGCTCCACCACCACCGGCGCCATGAGCGTGGCCACCAGCACGTAGTTGGCGGTGGTGGGCACCCCCAGGCCGAGCACCAGGCACACGAAGGCGATGAAGAGCAGCATCACCATCACGTTGCCCTGCGCCACGAACTCCACAAACTCCGTCATGCGCAGGCCCATGCCGGTGAGCGTGATCGCGCCCACGATCACGCCCGCCGTGGCCGTGGCCACGCCAATGCCGATCATGTTGCGCGAACCGTCGTTGAAACCATCCACCACCGAGCGCCAGCCCTGCAGCCAGGTGCCGGCGCCACTGGTGCGGCGGAACATCGCGATCAAGGGGCGCTGCGTGAGCATGAGCACGATCAGCACCGTGACCGCCCAGAACGCCGAGAGCGCGGGCGACATCTCTTCGACCATCAGGCACCAGATGAGCACCGCAATCGGCATGAGGTAGTGCAGGCCCGCGCGCACGGTGGGCCAGGTCTGCAATGGCTTGGGGTCGTCGATGTCGATGTCGTCCGGCAGGTCGGGGCAGCTGGCCGCCTGCTGCACCGAAAACAGGTACAGCCCGAGCACCACGGCCGTGGCCGCATAGGGCGCCACCGCGCCCATGAGCGACTTGATGGCCTGCAGCAGGTAATACACCGCGCACACCACCACGATGCTGCCCGCGATGCCGATGGCGTTGCGCATCAGGCGCACGCGCCAGGGCCGGCGCACCGTTTGCAGAATGGGCTGCATGCCCATCTTCAGCGCTTCCAGGTGCACGATGTAGAGCAGCCCGATGTAGGACAGCGTGGCTGGCAGGAAGGCGTGCTTGACGATGTCGGCGTACGGGATGCCCACGTACTCCACCATGAGGAAAGCCGCCGCGCCCATCACCGGCGGCATGATCTGGCCGTTGACCGAACTCATGGTCTCGATGGCGCCGGCCTTCACGCCGCCATAGCCGGCCTTCTTCATGAGCGGGATGGTGAAGATGCCACCCGAGACCACGTTGGACACCGACGAGCCGGAGATCATGCCGTTAAGCGCGGACGACACCACCGCCACCTTGGCCGGCCCGCCGCGCAGGTGGCCCAGCGCCGCAAAGCTTACCTGCATCATGTAGTTGCCGCCGCCCGCGCGGTCGAGCAAGGCGCCAAAGAGCACGTACACAAAAATGGTGCCGGCCGACACGCCGAGCGCAATGCCGTACACGCCTTCGGTGGTGAGCCACATGTGCGAGATCAGGCGGTTGACCGACGCGCCTTTGTGCGAAAGCACCTCGGGCAGGTGCGGCCCGAGCAGGCAATAGGCGAGAAAGATCACCGCCAGCGCCGCCATGGGCCAGCCGACCGCACGGCGCGTGGCTTCGAGCAGCAGCACCACGCCGGTAAAGCCCACCACGATGTCCAGGGTGTTGGGCTGGCCCGGGCGCGTGGCCAGCTGGGCGTAGAACAGCATGAGGTAAGCGCCGCAGAACGCCGCCACCAGCGCCAGCAGCCAGTCGGCCCACGGCACGCGGTGGCGCGGCGAGCGCTTGAACGCCGGCCACGCCAGGAACGCGAGGAACAGCGCGAAGGCCAGGTGGATGGCGCGCGCCTCGGTGTCGTTGAGGATGCCGACGCCCAGCGCGAACGGCAGGGGCGAGGCGTACCAGTACTGGAACAGCGCCCAGAGCATGGCGGTGGCAAACACCACGCGGGCCGTCCAGCCGGTGGGCTTGCGCCCGCCCGTGTCGCTGTCGGCCACCAGTTGCTGCAGGGCTTGCGGCGCTTTTTCAATGTCGGTGCTCATGGCGTCGGTTCCAGAAATCGGGGCAGCGAGCTGCAAAAAAAATGGCGAAGAAATCTTCGCCATCCAGGTGCGTGCAGGGGATGCCGGCGGGCTCCCGTCAGATCACTTCACCCAGCCCTTTTCCTTGTAGTAGCGAAATGCACCTTCATGCAGGGGCGCGCTCAGGCCGTCCTTGACCATGCCCTCGTGCGTGAGGTTGGCCAGCGCCGGGTGCAGCTTCTTGAACTCGTCGAAGTTGTCGAACACGGCCTTGACCACCTGGTACACCGTCTCGGGCGAGGTCTTGCTGGACGCCACCACCGTGGCCGACACGCCGTAGGTCTGCGTGGGCTGCGGGTTGTTCGGGTACAGGCCGCCGGGCAGCGTCACCTTGGCGTAGTAAGGCTTCTCGGCCACGAGCTTGTCCACCGCCGGGCCGGTGATGGACACGAGCTTGGCGCCGCAGGAGGTGGTGGGGTCCTGGATGTTGGCGCTGGGGTGGCCCACGGCGTAGTAAAAGCCGTCGATCTTCCCGTCGCACAGCGCGGGGCCGTGTTCGTCGGCCTTGAGCTCGGAGGCCAGTGAGAAGTCCGAGAGCTTCCAGCCCATGCCGGCGAGCAGCTCTTCCATGGACGAGCGGGTGCCCGAGCCGGGGTTGCCGACGTTGAAGCGCTTGCCCTTGAAGTCTTCAAACCTGGTGATGTTGGCTTCCTTGCGCGCCACCACCGTGAAGGGCTCGGGGTGCACGGCAAACACCGCGCGCAGGTCGCCCCAGGCGCCCGCGTCCTTGAACTGGCCCACGCCCTTGAGCGCGTTGAACTGCACGTCGGACTGGGTGAAGCCCAGGTCGAGCTCGCCGGCCTTGATGGTGTTGACGTTGAACACCGAGCCGCCAGTGGATTCCACCGAGCAGCGAATGCCGTGCTTGGCGCGGTCCTTGTTCACCAGCCGGCAGATGGCCCCACCGGCAGCGTAGTAAACGCCCGTCACGCCCCCGGTGCCAATGGTCATGAACTTCTGCTGCGCCTGCGCGGGCGCCATCGGCGAGAGCAAGGCGGCGGCGGCGGCCAGGGTGCTCAGGGTGAGGGACGTTTTTTTCATGCGGTGGGCTCCTGGTGGTTTCAACGGGTTGAGAGAAGAGACATGAGGTGCAAGCAAGCTTCGTGCAGACCCGCTGCGATGGCGACGGGGTTTTCCCCCATCAGGCGGCCACCGCGCGGTCAATGGCCTGGGCCAGGCGCGACACGATCTGTTCGAGCTCGGCGGGCGTGCTGATGAAGGGTGGCGCGAGCAACACGTGGTCGCCACAGCGGCCGTCCACCGTGCCGCCCGAGGGATAGACCATCAGGCCGCCCTGCATGGCTTCGCTCTTGATGCGCACGTGCAGCTTGCGCGCGGGGTCAAACCATTGCTTGCTCTCGCGCTCGGCCACCAGCTCGACGCCCCAGAACAGGCCGCGTCCGCGGATGTCGCCCACGTGGGGGTGGTCGTCAAAGGCTGCGTGCAGCAGCGACTGCAGCTGCTGCCCGCGCTCGCGCACCTGCGCCAGCAGGCCGTCGCGCTGGATCACGCGCTGCACCGCCAGCGCGGCGGCGCACGCGATGGCGTGGCCCAGGTAGGTGTGGCCGTGCTGGAAGAGCCCGCTGCCCCGGCGAAACGCCTCCACCAGCCGCCCCTGCGCGAGCACCGCGCCGATCGGCTGGTACCCGCCACCCAGGCCCTTGGCGATGGTGAGCAGGTCGGGCACCACACCCTCCTGCTCGCAGGCATGCAGGGTGCCGGTGCGGCCCATGCCGCACATCACCTCGTCCAGGATCAGCAGGATGCCGTGGCGGTCGCACAGCTCGCGCACGCCCTTGAAGTAACCCGGCACGGCCGTGAGCACGCCCGCCGTGGCGCCGCCCATGGTCTCGGCCACGAAGGCCATCACGTTGCCGGCGCCGAGCCGGTCGATGGTGTCGGACAGCTCGGCCACCAGCCGCTGTCCGTACTGCTCGGCGGTTTCATCGGCGCGGCGGTCGCGGTACTCGTAGCAGGGCGATACGTGGGCCACGTCGATCAACAGCGGTTTGAACTGCTCGCGCCGCCACGCGTTGCCGCCCACGGCGAGCGCGCCCAGTGTGTTGCCGTGGTAGCTCTGGCGCCGCGCAATGAAATGCTGGCGCTGCGGCTGGCCGATCTCCACAAAGTACTGGCGCGCCATCTTCAGCGCCGCCTCCACCGCTTCCGAACCACCGCTCACAAAGTACACGTGGCTCATGCCGGCAGGCGCCGATTCGATCAGCACATCGGCCAGTTCCTCTGCCACCTCGGTGGTGAAGAAGCTGGTGTGGGCGTAGGCCAGCTGGTCGATCTGCGCGTGCATGGCGGCCACCACATCGGGGTGGCCGTGGCCCAGGCACGACACGGCGGCCCCTCCAGAGGCATCGAGGTAGCGCTTGCCGTCGGCATCGGTCAGGGTGATGCCCTCGCCGTGAATGGCAACGGGCAGCGCATGGTGCAACTGGCGGTGAAAGACGCGGGTGGTGGTCATGCGGTCAGGGCGGGTGGGAGCGGGCAGCTGAGGCGCAGTGTAGGCAGCGCAGGTGCGCAGGGAAAAATGCCTTTTTCACCCCGATCCATGCCTTGCGGTTATGGGCCACCCATGAGTTCACGGCATGGGCGTTGGCGCGTTTGGCATTTTTCGCGCACGCAGCGGCTGCCTACAGTGGAGCCCATGAACGCCTCCCTTCCACCCCCGCCGCACGTGTGCGTGCTCGGCGCCGGCATCATCGGCCTGGCCACGGCCTGGCAGTTGCGCCGTGACGGGTTCGAGGTCACCGTGATCGACCGCGCGCAACCCGGCACCGGCGCCAGCGCCGCCAACGGCGCCCAGCTGAGCTACGCCTACGTCCAGCCGCTGGCCGACCCGGGCATCTGGCGCCAGCTGCCCAAGCTGCTGTTCGCGGCCGACTCGCCGCTGAAGCTGCGCCTGCAGCCCGACCCGCATCAGTGGGCCTGGGGCCTGCAGTTCCTGGCCGCGTGCCGCAGCAGCGTGTCGCAGCGCACGACGGCCAGCCTGCTCGCGCTGGCCACCGAGAGCCGCGCCGGCTTTGAGCGCCTGCTGCAGGAACACGCCATCGACTGCGACTTTTCGGCCACCGGCAAGCTGGTGCTGTACGCCGACGAAGCCAGCTTCGCCGCAGCGCGCCAGCAGATGGCGCTGCAACGCCAGCTGGGCAGCGTGCAGCACGCACTGTCGCCGGCCGAGAGCGTGGCGGTCGAGCCCGCGCTGGCGGGCTACGCGCCGCGCTTTGCCGGCGCCATCCACACGCCCAGCGAGTGCGCGGCCGATTGCCACAAGGTGTGCGTGGCGCTGATGCAGTTGCTGCGCGAACAAGGCGTGCGCTTTCTGCTGGACACGCCCGTCACGCAGCTCGTGCGCCAGGGCCACCAGGTGGTGGCGGCCGACACACCGCAAGGCCCCGTGCGGGCCGATGCCTTCGTGGTCGCGCTGGGCAGCGCGTCACACCCCATGGCGCGCTCGCTCGGCCTGCGCGTGCCGGTGTACCCGCTCAAGGGCTACAGCCTCACGGTGGATGTGTCTGATGCGCCCGGCGCCGCGCCCCGCGTGAACGTGACCGACGCCGCACGCAAGGTGGTGTTTGCGCGGCTGGGCCAGCGCCTGCGCGTGGCCGGCATGGCCGAGCTGGTGGGCGAGAACACGCACATTCCGGCCGACCGCATCGACTCCCTCGTGGCCAGCGCGCGCGCCCTGTTTCCCCACGCCAGCGACTACCAGGATGTGCGGCCCTGGGCGGGTCTGCGCCCGGCCACGCCCACCGGCCTGCCCATGATCGGGCGCCTGCGCGGCGGGCCGCACAACGCGTGGTTCAACGTCGGACACGGCGCGCTGGGTTTCACGCTGGCCTTTGGCAGCGCCCAGCGCCTCTCGGCCCAGCTGCGCGAACACCACGCGCCCAGGCTCAGGCGGTCGGCAGGTCCTGCAGCGCCTGCTGCATGCAGCGCGTGAAGGCGCGGGTGGTGAGCGAATGCGGCCGCGCCGTGGGCCGCAGCACGCGCACCGTGGTGGGCACGGCGGGCTCCAGCTTGAGCACGTCGACCTTGTCCCGGTCGGCCGACGCGGCGGTGCAGCTCTCCACCATGGCCACACCCACGCCATGGTGCGCCAACGCCAGGGCGACGTGGTAGGTCTGCACGGTCATCACTTCCTTGAGGCCGGCGCCGCTGTCGCGCACGGTGTGGGCCAGCAACAGGCCCAGCGGGTCCTGCCCGTCCAGCGCAATCACGGGCAGCTTGGAGAGCTGGGCGAACGTGATGGTGCCGGCCTTGACCTGTCGCGCGGGCAACAGGCCTTTGGGCACCACGCACACCACGTGCCGCTCGGCGAGTTGTTCCTGCACCAGCGCGGGGTGCGACACGGCGCTGAAAACGTAGCCCACATCGGCTTCCTGCAGCACGAGCGAGGAAATGATCTGCGGTGAGTGCAGCGCTTCGTGTTGCACGCGCACGGTGGGGTGCTTTTCGCGAAAGAGGCGCATGGCGCGTGGGAACACTTCGTAGCTCAGGGCGAGCACGGTGAGCACGCGCAGCTCGCCTTTGCCACGCCCGGCCTTGAGGCTGGCGGAGAGGCGCTGCACTTCGTCGAGCTGGGCAAACAGGCGCTCGATGTGGGGATACAGCGTCTGCGCTTCTTCGGTGGGCCGCAGCCGCCCGCCAATGCGCTGGAACAGCGGAAAACCCAGCTGGATCTCCGCATGCTGCAGGGTGCGGCTGACCGCAGGCTGCGTGACGTTGATCATGCGGGCCGCCGCACTCACGCTGCCGGTGAGCATGACGGCGTTGAAGACTTCAATGTGTCTGAGGCGCATGCGACCTATTGTTGACCATGTTGTCTCCGGCCGAGCCGGTCATCGGCGACACCGGGGCGCGGCTCCGCGGCTGTCCCCCGAACCGGCTGCGCCGGTTCTCCTCCTTTTATGCCGCTGCGCCGCGCCCCGGCATCACCGATGACCAAAGGGCGCTCGAAACGTGGGTGCGCCACCATCTCCTGGCTCGGAGGCGGTTGGCGCTCTGCGTAGCGAAATAAGAGGAGGAGCCGGCACCAGCCGGCGGGGGACATTCGCGGAGCAGAGCGCCAACCGCCTCCGAGCCCGCGAACCCCATGCCCAACACCGGCATCAAGCAGGCCGCTTCACCCGGAACCAGGCCGCGTACATCGCCGGCAAGGCCAGCAAAGTCAGCACCGTGGCCACCACCAGCCCGCCCATGATCGCCACCGCCATCGGCCCCCAGAACACACTGCGCGACAGCGGAATCATCGCCAGCACGGCGGCCGCCGCCGTCAGCACGATGGGGCGCATGCGACGCACCGCCGCTTCCACGATCGCGTCCCACGCCGGCATGCCGCGCGCGCGGTCCTGCTCGATCTGGTCGATCAGGATCACCGAGTTGCGCTGGATCATGCCCATCAAGGCAATCACCCCCAGCAACGCCACGAAACCAAACGGCCGGTTCAGCAGCAGCAACGCACCCGCCACCCCCGCCATGCCCATCGGGCCGGTCAGGAACACCAGCATCGAACGGCTGAAACTCTGCAGCTGCAGCATCAGCAACGTGAAGGTGATGAACAGCATCAGGGGAATGCCCACCACGATCGCCGCCGAGCCCTTGCTGCTCTCTTCCACCGCACCCGCCACCTCAATGTGGTACGCACCCAGGCCGCGCGCGGCCCAGCCGTCGCTGATCGCCTTGAGCTGCGGCTTGAGCTGCGCCGTCACCGTGGCGCCCTGCAAGCCCTCCACCACGTCGCCCTGCACCGTGATCGCGTAATCGCGGTTCTCGCGCCAGAGCACGCCGGGCTCCCAGTCGAACACCGGCTTGGCGATCTGCAGCAACGGAATCGCCTGGCCGCTGGCGGTGGGCAGGTAGGCATTGGCCAGGCTCGTGATGGCATCGCGCTCGTCCAGCGGCTGGCGCAGCACGATGTCGATGAGCTTGTCGCCGTCGCGGTACTGGCCCACCGTGGTGCCCGAGAGCAGCGTGCGCGCGGCCTGCGCAATGGACTGGCTGGACACACCCAGCGCACGCGCCTTGGCCTGGTCCACTTCCAGGCGCAGCTTCTTCACCGACTCATTCCAGTTGTCGTTCACGCCGCGCATGTTCGGGCTCTCGCGCAGGGCCTGCTTCACCTCGTCGGCCAGACCGCGCAAGGCCTGCGGGTCGGGGCCGACCACGCGGAACTGCACCGGATAAGGCACGGGGGGGCCGTTGGGCAGCAGCTTCACGCGACCGCGCACCTCGGGGAATTCGGTCGCCAGCAAGGCAGGCAGCGCCTTGCGCAGCCGCTCGCGCGTCTTCAGGTCTTTGGGCAGGATGATCATCTGCGAGACGTTGGTCTGCGGGAAGATCTGGTCCAGCGGCAAATAGAAACGCGGCACGCCCGAACCGACCCAGGTGGTCACGCTGCGCACACCCTCTTCCTTGGCCAGGCGGCTCTCGACGCGGCGCGCCACCTCGTCCATGGCGCGGATGCTGCTGCCTTCGGGTAACCACACATCCACCAGAATCTCGGGCCGGCTGGAGTCCGGGAAGAACTGCTGCTGCACCTGCCCCATGCCCACAATGCCCAGCACGAAGGTGAGGATGGTCGCGCCGATGGTGAGCCAGCGGTGCTGCACGCACCCGTTGACCAGCGCACGAAAGCGCACGTAGAAGGGGCCGTCAAACACCTCGTGCGGCTCGCCCTCGGCGTGTGGCTTGACCTTGAGCAGCACCACCCCCAGGTAAGGCACGAACAGCACCGCCACCACCCACGAGATCACCAGCGCCAGCACCGTGACCGCGAAGATGGCGAAGGTGTATTCGCCCGTGGTGGAGTTGGCCAGGCCAATGGGCAGGAAGCCGGCCGCGGTGATCAGCGTGCCGGTGAGCATGGGCATCGCCGTGGCGTCCCAGGTGAAGGTGGCGGCGCGCGCCATGCTGTAGCCCTCCTCGAGCTTGCGCACCATCATCTCCACCGCAATGATCGCGTCGTCCACCAGCAGGCCCAGCGCAATGATCAGCGAGCCCAGCGAAATCTTGTGCAGGCCAATGCCCCAGTAGTACATGGCCAGGAACGTGATCGACAGCACCAGCGGGATGGTGACGAACACCACCAGGCCCGGGCGGATGTCGAGCACATAGCTGCGCCAGCCCCGGCCCCCCGGGCGCTTGTGCAGCCCCAGCGCGAGGAAGCTCACCGCGAGCACGATCACCACCGCCTCGATCAGCACCTTCACGAACTCGTTAACCGAGGTCGTCACCGCGCTGGGTTGGTCCTGCACGTGCGCCAGCGTCATGCCCGCGGGCAAGGTGGCCTCGATGTCGGCCACGGTGGTGTGCAGCGCCTTGCCCAGGGCAATGATGTCGCCGCCCTTGGCCATGGAGATGCCCAGCGCGATGCTGTCCTGGCCTTCGTGGCGCACCATCACCTGCGGCGGGTCCACATAGCCCAGCTGGATCTGCGCGATGTCGCCCAGGCGGATCTGCGTGCCGTTGGCCGCGCGGATCGGCATGGCGCGCAGCTGCTCCACCGAATTGAAAGCCCCGGCCACGCGCACCTGCACCACGTCTTGCGGTGTCTGCACCGTGCCGGCCGACTCCACCGCGTTCTGCTGGCCCAGCGCATCGAGCACCTGCTGCAGGTTCAGCCCCAGGGTGGCCAGGCGCTTTTGCGAGATCTCGATGTAGAGCTTTTCGTCCTGCACGCCAAAGAGCTCGACCTTGCTCACGTCGCGCACGCGCAGCAGCCGCTGGCGCACATCGTCGGCCACCGACTTTTTCTCGGCCGCCGAGAAGCCCTCACCCTGCAGCGCATAGATCACGCCGTAGACATCGCCGAACTCGTCGTTGAAGAACGGCCCCACCACGCCTTGCGGCAGCGTGCCGCGCATGTCACCGATCTTCTTGCGCGCCGTGTACCAGATCTGCGGCACCTCCTGCGGCGCGGCGGAGTCTTTCAGCTGGAACAGGATGAGCGCCTCGCCCGGCTTGGAGTAGCTGCGGATCTTGTCCGCGTAGGGCACTTCCTGCAGCGTTTTTTCAATGCGGTCGGCCACCTGCTCGGCGACCTGTTCGGCGGTGGCGCCCGGCCAGTAGGCGCGCACCACCATGGCCCGGAAGGTGAAGGGCGGGTCTTCGTCCTGCCCGAGCTGAAAGTAGGCCGTCACGCCCAGCACCATCAGCACGATCATCAGGTAGCGGGTGAAGGCCTGGTGGTCCAGCGCCCATTGCGAAAGGTTGAAGCGCGACACCCACGAGCTGGGGTGATCGGGCGTGGTGTGGGACGCGTCTTGCATGCCGGGCCTCACTGCGCCGCGGCGGCAAAGCGCGTGACCTTCTGGCCTGGCGACAGCACGTGCACGCCGATGGCCACCACCTCCTCACCCAGTTGGAGGCCGGCGAGGATGACCATCTCGTTGCCATCGGCACCCGCCACCTGCACCTGGCGCGGCTGCACCGTGCTGGTGGCGGCATCAAACACCCACACCGCCGAACCTGAGCGATCGCCCTGGTCCGAACGCATCAGCGCGCTGGTGGGCAGCTTGATCACCGGCGCC
This sequence comes from Hydrogenophaga sp., assembly GCF_019264445.1. Taxonomy (GTDB): domain Bacteria; phylum Pseudomonadota; class Gammaproteobacteria; order Burkholderiales; family Burkholderiaceae_C; genus Hydrogenophaga. The sequence continues at coordinate 7,250 of NZ_JAHVAB010000053.1, read as the reverse complement.
GCGGCCGAGGCAGCGCCCAGCGTCACATAAGCGGTGGCGCCCAGGGGCACGGTGGCCTGGTCGGGCAGCGAGAGCTTGACCTGGTAGGTGCGCGTGATGGCGTCGGCGCTGGCGGCCACCTCGCGCACCGTGGCTTGAAGCGGCGCTGCGCTGCTGGCCTTGCCCGCGCCGGCCCACAGGCGAACCTGCGCAAAAAGCCCGGGCTGGATCTGCGCGACCCGGTCTTCGGGCACGGCAATCACCACGTCGCGTGCACCATCGCGTGCCACGCGCACCACAGGGGTGCCGGCGGCCACCACCTGGCCCACTTCAGCGTCCACGGCCAGCACCACACCGGCGCCATCGGCCAGCAGGCGCGCATAGCCCGCCTGGTTGCCCTGCACCGCGCCTTGTGCTTTGGCCTGGCGCAAGCTGGCCTCGGCCGACTGCAGCGTGGCCTGGCGGCGTTCGATCTCGGCCCCGCTCACAAAACCCTGCGCCTGCAGATCCTGGTAGCGCTTGAGGTCGGCCGCGGCCAGATCGCGCTGCGTTTGCGCCGCGCTCACCTGCGCCTGCGCGGCCTGGCTGGAGAGCGCCAGGTCTTGCGCATCCAGTTGCGCGAGCAACTGGCCCGGCTTCACCCGCTGCCCCACCTCGGCCGGCCGCTGCACCAGCTTGCCGCCCACCCGAAAACCCAGCCGCGACTCGGTGCGCGCCCGCACCTCGCCCGCGTACTCGGTGCGCGCCACCACCGGGCCCGTGCCCACGGTGTGCAGCTTGACCGAACGGATGGGCGGCTCCACCACGGGCGCACGGGAGCAGGCGCTCAGCGCCGCAACGGCGCTCGCGATCAGGACAAAATGCAGTCTTTTCATGGCGTTGCAGCGGGTTCGGGTGACAAGGGCACTGGACCGGGGAATGCGCGCAGACCGCACGATTCACTAATGACTGACCGGTTAGTAACCAAAATTGTAGAGCATCAAACGGGCCAACCCGCATGACAAATCCGTCATTCAACGGGTCCGACGCCGTGCCACTGGGCTCCAGCGTCGGCCACTACGAGAACTTTCCCGTGGCCTCCTGGCTGTGCCCGCCGGCGCTGCGCCCGGCGGTGGCTGCCATCTACCACTTCGCCCGCACGGCCGACGACATCGCCGATGAAGGCGATGCCAGCACCGAACAACGCCTGGCCGACCTGGCCGCCTACCGCGCCGAGCTGCACCATGCGCTGCAGCCCACCTCGCGCGCCACGCTGGACATGCCCACGGCGCGCTGGCCCGGCATCTTCATGCCGCTGGGTGCGGCTGCGCGGCGCCATGCCCTGCCCGCCCAGTGCCTGCACGACCTCATCAGCGCTTTCGAGCAAGACACGCGCCACACCGCCACCCACCACCGCCCGGCCGACACGCCCGAGCTGCTGGCCTATTGCCGCCTTTCGGCCAACCCCGTGGGGCGCCTGCTGCTGCACCTCTATGGCGTGCGGGACGAGGTGTCGCTGCAGCAGAGCGACCAGATCTGCAGCGCCTTGCAGCTCATCAACTTCTGGCAAGACCTCAGCGTGGACCTGCCACGCCAGCGCTGCTACCTCCCCGCCGACACGCTTGCCCGGCATGGCGTGACGGTGGAAGACTTTGAAACCGACCGCCCCTCGCGACTGGCGGCCATGCAGGCGGTGGTGGCCGAGCTGTGTGCCCACGCGCGCGGCCTCATGCAGCAAGGCGCCCCGCTCGTGCACCGGGTGCCGGGGCGTGCGGGCTGGGAGCTGCGCCTGGTGGTGCAAGGCGGCCTGCGCATCCTGGACCGCATTGCCGCGCAGCCGCACCTGAGCTGGCAGCAACGCGTCACCATCCACAAGACCGACCTGCCGCTGATGGCCTGGCGCGCGCTCTGGATGTGAGGCACGGCGCGGCTCAGGGTTCGCCGATGTCTTCGTTCCAGAGCTGCGGTTCGGCGGCAATGAAGTCGCGCATGAGGTGCACGCAGGTCGGGTCTTGCAGCACCTCGACCGCCACGCCCCGGCTGCGCAACCAGCCCTCTTCGCCCATGAAGGTCTGGTTCTCCCCCACCACCACTTTGGGAATGCCGTAGAGCGCGATGGCGCCGCTGCACATGGGGCAAGGCGACAGCGTGGTGTAGATCACCGACTCGCGGTAAACGCGGGCGGGCTGGCGGCCCGCGTTTTCCAGCGCGTCCATTTCGCCGTGGAGGATCGCGCTGCCCTGCTGCACGCGGCGGTTGTGCCCACGGCCGATGATGCGGCCCTGGTGCACGATCACCGAGCCAATCGGAATGCCGCCTTCGGCGCGGCCGAGGCGGGCTTCTTCGATGGCGGCTTGCATGAAGGGGTCCATGGCATCTCCTTGGGCGTGTGGCCCTCCGGGTGGCGGCCTGCGGGGCATTGTGTAGCAGGCTTCGTGCCGCGCCTGGCCACGGTCGCGATGCCCGCGCGATCAGGTGCGGGGGGCGGCTGCGGTCTCCATTTCGGCGGCACCCCCGGCTGCAGGCCGTGGCCCCCCCGGCGCCGAGGGTTCACCGGGTTCACCGGGTTCGGCGGGGTCGAGCTCGGCGCGATGGCGCGGCAGGTAGCCCGGGTACTCGCGTTGAATGAAATCGATCAGCGATTCGCGCACGTGGCAGCGCAAATCCCATGCCGCAGGTGCCGAGGCGGCGGTCACAAGGCAGCGCAGCTGCATGGCTTTGTCGCCCGCCTCGGTCACCTGCAGCAAGGCAAAGCGCTGGTCCCAGTGGGGCGAGGCCTCGCAAGCCTTTTGCAAGGCCTCGCGCAAGGGCGCCAGCGGCATGCGGTAGTCGACCCACAGAAACACGGTGCCAATGAGTTCGGAGGTGCTGCGCGTCCAGTTCTGGAAGGGTTTCTCGATCCAGTATTGCAGCGGCACCACCAGGCGGCGCTGGTCCCAGATGCGCACCACCACGTAGGTGCCGGTGATCTCTTCGATCACGCCCCATTCGTTCTCGACGATCACCACGTCGTCGATGCGGATGGGCTGGCTCAGCCCGATCTGCAGACCCGCAATGAGGTTGCCCAGCACCGGGCGCGCGGCGAAGCCCGCCACGATGCCCACCACCCCGGCTGAGGCCAGCAGGCTGGTGCCGATCTGGCGCACCGCGGGAAAGGTCATGAGCATGAGCGACACGCCGATCAGCACCACCATGCCCTGCACCGTGCGCGAGAGCACCTGGGTCTGCGTCTGGATGCGCCGCGCGGCCAGGTTGTCGGCCACGGCCAGCGGGTTGGCGTCCGCCACACCCCGGGCCACGCCGTGCACGGCGCGCGCCAGCAGCCAGGTGAGCACGGCAATGAACAGCAGGCTGAAGAGGCGCTCCACCCCCGACACCCACGCCAGGCCCTCGGGCCGTTGCTGCCAGGCCAGGCCCAGCGCCAGCAGGTACAGCAGCAGGTGCGCAGGCGCTTCAATGGCGCGCGCCACACTCGCCATCATGGGCGCACGCGGAGCCATGCGCCGCACCACGCGGCGACCCAGGCGAAACACCAGCTCGGCCAGTGCCAGCAGCGGCACAACAAGTGCAAACGCAGGGAACCAATCGGCGTGCACGAAGGGAAAAACGTCGGAGTACCAGTGAGTCACATTCATGGCCCATGTTAGTCGCTGGTGTGGCGCGCGCAGACCCGTGGTCTACAGTGCACGCTGGCTTGATGACGGGATGAACGCATGCAGACAAGGATCGTGATCGTGGGTGGTGGCGCAGGCGGCCTGGAACTGGCCTGCAAGCTGGGGCGCAAGCTCGGCGCCGAGCAGGTCACGCTGGTGGACGGGCAGCTCTTTCACATCTGGAAGCCCTCGCTGCACGAGGTGGCCGCCGGCACGCTGGACATCCACCAGGAGGGGCTGTCGTACGAAATGCTGGCGCACGACAACCGCTTCACCTTCTGCCTGGGTGCCATGACGGCGCTGGACGCCACGGCCCAGGTGATCACGGTGGCGCCCGTGGCCGACGAGCACGGCGAGGTGCTCATTCCCGAACGCACCCTGCCCTTTGACCAGCTGGTGCTGGCCGTGGGCAGCACCGCCAACCACTTCAACGTGCCCGGCGCGGCTGAGCACACGCTCTCGCTCAACCGCCCGGCCGACGCCGAGCACTTCCGCCTGCGCATGCTCAAGCTGCTCACGGCCGCCGAGCTGCGCAAGAGTGCGGGCACGACCGCCCAGGTGCGCACGGTGATCATCGGTGGCGGTGCCACCGGCGTGGAGCTGGCGGCCGAGCTGCGGGAAGCCAGCGTGGTGCACTCGCGCTACGGGTTTCGCCGGCTCGATCCCTTGAAGGACGTGCAGATCACCCTGCTCGAAGGCGCTGAGCGCATCCTCGCGCCGCTGCCGGAAAAGGTGTCGCAGGCGGCGGCGCAGTTGCTGAAAGAGCGCCACGTCACCATCGAGACCGGCTGCCGCGTCGCGCGCATCACGCCGCAGCAGGTGGAAGACGCCACCGGTCGCGTCTTTCCGGCCGATCTGGTGGTGTGGGCGGCGGGCATCAAGGCGCCCGACATGCTGGCCACGCTGGGCCTGCCCACGAACCGCTCGGGCCAGCTGGAGCTGGAGCCCCACCTGCTCGTGAAAGGCCAGCAGAACATTTACGCGCTGGGCGACTGCGCGGCCTGCCCCACGGCGGCCGGCACCTTCGTGCCACCGCGCGCGCAGGCCGCGCACCAGCAGGCCAGCTACCTCGTGGATGCGCTCATGCGGCGCGCCAACGGCCAGGCCGCGCGCACCGCGCCCTACGTCTACAAGGACCACGGTTCGCTGGTGTCACTGGGCACGCAGACCTCGGTGGGCAACCTCATGGGCAGCCTGTTTCGCTCGACCTGGTACGTGCAGGGCATGTTCGCGCGCCTGATGTACGTGAGCCTGCACCTGATGCACCACCAGGCGGTGCTGGGCAGCCTGCGCACCGGCGTGCTGGCGGTGGCGCGCTTCCTGGTGAAGCGGGCCACGCCGCTGGTCAAGCTGCACTGAGCGGCGCGCGTTCGCGCGCGGTCACACCGACTGCGGGCCGGGCGTGCCGTCCTGCACCACAAAGCGCGCCTGCGTTGTGATGCCGCTGTCGGCGCGGGTCACGTCGTCGAGCACGCGCAGGGTGGTCGTCCAGCGCTGCGGCGTCACGTCGCACACCGCATAGCCGCGCTGGTCCGGGCGCGAGAGCACGATGTGCGGGTTGAGATCGGCCAGGCGCTGGGCCTGCTCCCGCGTGACGCTGCTGGACGACGTGATCGACGTGCCGCAGAACTCGCTGCCGATCACCGGCGACTGCGGGTCCGAAAAATCGGCCAGCACGCGGCTCACGCAGTTCTGGTGGATGTCACCGCCGACCCACACCGTGTTGCGCGGCGGGGTGCGGCGCACGGCGTCCAGCAGGCGCTGGCGGCTGGCGGGGTAGCCGTCCCAGGTGCCGCGCGAGTAGCGCTGCTCGGGCGCGCGCCGGTGGTTGCGCTGGGAAAACAGCGTCTGCTGCGCCAGCACGCTCCAGCGGGTGCCGCCGGCAGCGTCTTGCGACAGCCCCTGCTCCACCCAGCGCTCCTGGGCCTGGCCCAGCAGGGAGCGCGCGGCGTCGTGCAGCTCGGCGCACTCCTGGGGCGACACGCCGCCGCGCGGGGCCTGCGCGCTGCAGGCTTCGTGGTCGCGGTACTGGCGCGTGTCGAGCACGTGAAAGCGCAGCAGCTGCCCCCAGGCGTGGCGGTCGTAAATGCGCACACCGTCTGGCGTGCCCAGCCCACCGGGCCCATGCGCCAGCACCGAGGCGCGCAGGGGCATGTTCTCAAAGAAGGCCTGGTAGCCCGCGCCACGGCGCTGCTGGAACGCGGCGGGTGAGCCCTGGCCTTGCAGGCCGACGTAGTCGTTGTGCACTTCGTGGTCGTCCCAGGTGACGAGCCAGGGGCAGGCGCGGTGCGCGGCCTGCAGGTGGGCGTCGCTGCGGTAGAGGGCGTAGCGGTCGCGGTAGTCCTCCAGCGTCTGCGCCACCCGCAGCGTGTGCGTGCGCACCAGCGTCTCGCGCGCCGGGGTTTTGGGCATCGCGTATTCGTAGATGTAGTCGCCCAGAAAGAGCACGAGGTCGAGGTCTTCATCGAGCATGTGCCGGTAGGCGGCGTAGTGGCCATGTTCCCAGCGCTGGCAGGACGCGAACGCAAACCGCAACCGGCCCGGCAAAGCCTGCGCTGGCGGCGCGGTGCGCGTGCGCGCGGTGGCCGTGACGGCATCGCCGTGCATGAAGCGGTAGAAGTACCCGCGGTCGGGCCGCAGGCCGTTCACCTCCACATGCACGCTGTGCCCCAGCGCGGCCAGCGCCTGCGCCTGGCCCGAGCGCGCGATGCGCTGAAAGCCTTCGTCTTCGGCCACCTCCCAGCGCACCGTCAAGGCCTCGGGCAAGGCGGTGCGCGGGTTATCGGCCGGCACCGTGCCGGGCACCGGCCCGTCGAGCAGGCGGGTCCAGAGCACCACGCCGTCTTCGGTGGGGGCGCCGCTGGCCACGCCCAGGGGAAAAAGATCGCGCTGGCGCAGCGTGGCCGACCAGCCCCAGCGCGGCAGGGAGGTGGCGGTGGCGGCGGCGGTGGCCAGACGGAAAAGATCGCGACGCTGCATGAGACTGGCCCGGAACACGGCGGTGGGCCGATGGTACGGCGGACGCCGCCCGGGGCCTTGTGCGCCAGGCCCGGCGGCCGGTGCCCGGGCACCGCACAATCGCCGGCACACCGGGCCACGCGCGGGCCCACCGGCCGCGCCGAACGAAAGGACCCACATGCCCCCTCAGTACTGGCTGATGAAATCCGAGCCCGACGAGTGCTCGATCGACGACGCGCTGGCGGCCCCGAAAGCCACGGTGCCCTGGACCGGCGTGCGCAACTACCAGGCCCGCAACTTCATGCGCGACGCCATGCAGGTGGGCGACGGCGTGCTGTTCTACCACTCGAGTTGCCCCGAGCCCGGCATTGCGGGGCTGGCGCGCGTGGCCTCGGGCACGCGGCCCGACCCCACGCAGTTCGACGCCCGGTCGCCCTACTTCGATGCCGCTTCCAGGCTCGACGCGCCACGCTGGCTGCTGCTGGACGTGCAGGCCCTGCGCAAGACGCGGCTGATCGGCCTGCCGGAGTTGCGCGAGACGCCCGAATTGGCCGATATGCTCGTGCTCCAGCGCGGCAACCGGTTGTCGATCACGCCGGTCAGCGCCGAACACTGGGCGTTCATTCAAGACCGGCTGCTCGGCGGCTGAACCGGCCGCCCCCAGACACGCCCCCTCGACAC
>NZ_JAHVAB010000048.1 GCF_019264445.1 Hydrogenophaga sp. | reverse complement strand
GCGGCTTTATTTGCGCCTGTGCCAAGCCGCAGCCCTATCGCCCAACTGGCCTCGCATGCTGCGCAACCTCGCCGTCAACGCAATCAGAGAGCCGGCACCACGACTGACCGCTGGCTGAAAACGAATATTTCAGGGCCGACTTCTTAATGTTGAGGATTTCAGTGGCTTCTTTTTCCAGAAGTAGCTTGTTCAGTCGATCCTGGCTCTCAATCAACTTGTTCTGTTTCTGATTGAATCTGAACGTCGTCCAAGTGGCGTACGCGGACAGCAAAAGAGCGCCTATGGCGATGGCATCACCAACACTGATTGGGAAGGGCATCATCGGATCTTGATGTTCTTGCTGCCGCGGAATGCCCTCTTCAGCGATTCGTGCAGTTCCTTCTGAAGATCTTTGACGACGGCTTTCCCGATCTCCTTGGCATGCGCTTGCACGTTCTCATCGTTGGCTCGGATGAGATCATCCTTGGAAATCTGCAACCCACAGTTGCCGCAGGTGAACAGTTCGCTCGTCTGCCCATCAGCGCCGTCGTGTGAAAACTCAGTGCCACCGCACGTTGGGCAATTCAGACAGACCGACCGGTTGTACTTGTCCGCTTTGAACGTCATGCCGTATCTCCGATCGTGTCAACGCTGTGAGCCGTGAATGATCGCAGCGAAGAAAAGAATAGCATCGCTGCACGGGGATCTTTCGTCGACGCGATGCCTATTTATTCTATCTGACAGTCTTCATTGCGTCCCGGCGTGCCGCCGCCGGGTTCGAGGGCTGCGCCCCGCGCTTCGTGCCGAATCGCGGCCATTCGGCTTTGCCCCCTGACGCCTCCGGCCCTTTCGAGCCTGCGCGTTCCGCTTGCCCTAAAAGCCGAGTGTGTGCAGCGGGCGGGTGTGGGCAGTCTTGCTGTTCCCTTCACCGTATCACGGCGTTCTCGCCGTCAAGGGCGGCGCGCGCCATGCGCGCTTGCGTCCTGTCGGCCGTCTGCGACCCCTGACTGCTTGCGCTGCGCCGTGCCCCGGAAGGGTCGGGCAATTCCGCCCGGCATCCTTGCAGGAGTTCACCATGAACAACGCACTCATCACTGACGAGCAGCGCATCGTACTGCTGGCCAACGGCCGCGAATCCTTGGAGAACCCGGACTTTGATCCGGCCCCCGTGGTCAAGCTGTTCACGCCGGACGCCGGCGCGACCTGGCTGCTGACCGAGATTGATCCTGACGACCACGACCACGCTTTTGGTCTTTGCGACCTGGGCCTGGGGGCGCCGGAAATCGGCTGGGTCAGCCTGGGCGAGTTGGCGATCGTGCGCGGCGGGCTGGGCTTGCCGATCGAGCGCGACCTGTCTTTCCGCGCTGAGAAGCGGTTGAGCGCCTACGCGCGCGAGGCGCGGCTGAGCGGGCGGATAGCTGTCTGACTCGGCCTTGGGCGGATGGCCCAGCAGCGCATCCCGTATCGGGATGCGCTTACTGCATCGTCAGCGAGGCCAGTCGTCGCTACGAACGCCTTCAAAGAAGCCAGGGCCGACTTCGATACGCAGTGAAGAGTGACGGCGCAAGATCTTCTGCGCTATCTCGGGCGATGCGTAGTCCGTGAAGTCGAGGAGGTAGCCGTAGACCATTTCACCGCTACTGCCGTCCAACTCCATTGCTTCTACATCGGCGAGATTGCCAACCTCATGCAGTTCGAGGCCCAGCAGTTCGGCATAGGATTGCGATACGCTGCGCGGCGGTGGCTCGCCGTCGTGGTCGTCATCCCCCCAGTTCGTATCGAGTTCCGCTTTGGTGACTTGGCAGTCCACTGACCCAAAGCACTGGCTGCCCAATCGCTCCACGCTCAAAGTGCCCTCCACATTCACGATGTGGCCCGCGTAGGGACGCTCAGTGTCGATGCCCAAGCCAACATGGCCATCCAGGTCGATTTCCAGCGAGCTGCCAACGGGGACGTTTTCAGACTCAACCTCGAAATCGAAATAGACCTCATCAATGCCATCGTAATTGGCGTTGGCCATCTCGCTGTTCACGTCATCGTCTTCGATGACCACCTGATCCACATGCTCACGCAGATAGTTATCGAAGCCTGCGTGAGAGGCGTGAATGTGTGTGTGGGGTGCTCGTTCCTTGAAGGCTGCGTCGATCAGCTCATGCAGTTGGCTTGGCGCGGGGGCTGCGCCAAGTTCGCTGGCGCGCCTATCGAGCGAGTCGTAGTCGAGTACAACGTGGTAGACATTGCTCAAGTCTTTGGGTTCGAGTGCGGCTACCTGGGCGGCCTGGTAGGCGGCAAGGCTCTTGTAGCCGAGTGCAGCAACAATGATTTGCTGCGCATGGCCAAGCTGCACAGGGGCGGCCACAGAAACGCTGTTCTTGCGAACAGAATGGGCAAGGTCGGAAATGCCGATGGGCATACGATTCTCCTGATTTCAGCGCAGGCCAATCGAGCGATTACTTGGCCTACGCCCAGGCGATATCGCATGGTGGTGGCAAGAAATACGGGGGGAAAGCAGAACGCAGTCTTGATTGAGCCGCTCGAAGCTCAGGCGGACAGGGCCTTGCCCACATTGTCCGCGAAAAATCCGCCGAAGACAAATCCCGCGATGCCCAAACTGCATGGGCGTCCCCGGCCACCTGGGAGATGGCCGGTCGCGCTGTCGTGCTGCGCATCGAGCCGCCTGCGGCGTCTCGCCCCTGACGGGCTTCCATCGTTCCCTCGCTCCGCTCGGCTGACGCCTCCGGCCCGGCTTCCAGCTTCGGGCCTGCGCGCTTCGCTTGCCGTGCGGTCGGCGTGTGGGGAAGGCCGTTGCCTTGTCCAGCCGTCTCCCCTGACTTCATCACCTTCACCGCGACTGTAGCCCGCGCCCGTGTGCCGTCAAGGCGCGCAGGGCCGTGTCCTCGGCTGCGCCTGCGGGCCGCACCAACCCTGCGCTTGCCTCCTTGACGGCGCCCGTTCGCGCGCTCCTGACCGTCGCGGGCGATGAACTCAGGAAAGACGGTGGCAACAGGGCCAACCGGGTTCCTCGTGCCGACCGCACCGAACAGCCGAAAGGCTGGGCTCCGAATCTAGGAATCCGGTGTGCGGTTTTCTTCAACAGCCTTTTTGTTCAGGAGAAAGACATGCAACTCGCATCCCGTTTCGCTTCCCGCTCCCCTTCGCTGCGCAGTGACTACCCGCTGTCCGATGACCAGATTCATCGCGTGGCCCCGTCCATCTTCGCGGATGCCCCGCACGAAAGCCGTTCGCAGCGGTACGCCTATATCCCCACCGCCGCCGTGCTGACCGAGCTTCGCAAGGAGGGATTTCAACCCTTCATGGTGACGCAGACCCGCGTGCGCGATGAAGGCAAGCGCGAGCACACGAAACACATGCTGCGCCTGCGCCACGCCAGCCAGATCAACGGCGCAGAGGCCAACGAAATCGTGCTGCTGAACTCGCATGACGGCACCAGCAGCTATCAGATGCTGGCCGGAATGTTCCGCTTCGTTTGCAGCAATGGTCTTGTGTGCGGCGACACCGTGGCGGACGTGCGCGTACCCCATAAGGGCGACGTAGCCGGTTCCGTCATCGAAGGCGCTTTCGAGGTGTTGAGCGGCTTCGAGCGGGTGAAGGATTCCCGCGATGCCATGCGCGCTATCACGCTGGATGAAGGCGAAGCCGAAGTGTTCGCCCGTTCCGCGCTGGCCCTCAAGTACGACCCCACCGACAAGAAGCCCGCGCCCATCACCGAATCGCAAATCTTGATGCCGCGCCGGTTCGACGACCGCCGCCCCGACCTGTGGAGCGTGTTCAACCGCACGCAGGAAAACCTGACCAAAGGCGGATTGCATGGCCGCAGCGCCAACGGACGCCGCCAGCAGACCCGCCCGGTGCAGGGCATTGATTCCGATGTGCGCCTCAATCGCGCCCTCTGGATGCTGGCCGATGGCCTGCGCCAGTTGAAAGCCTGAACCGTTTCCCCGCCGGAGGGGCGGTTCCCCTCCATTCCCTTGTTTCACTCGATTGGAGATTCACCATGAACGCCGTTACCCAAACCGAAGCCCGCGCCGTCAATACCGCCGCCGCTATCCCGTTGGAAGCCGCCGACCCGACCAAGAACCTGATTCTGGTTCCACTGTCGCGGCTGGTGCTGCGCCCCACGGGCCGCAACGTGCGCAAGACCCCGCGCATGTCCATCCCCGAACTTGCCGCAAGCATCCAGCGTGTCGGCCTGCTGCAAAACCTGATCGTGATTGCATCCGCCGATGGCGAGCATTACGAAGTCGTGGCCGGTGGCCGTCGCCTCGCAGCCCTCAAGCTGCTGGCGAAAAAGCACCGAATCAGCAAGGAATGGGAAGTGCCTTGCCTGCTGGTGGCCGATGGCACCGCCCGCACCGCCAGCCTCACCGAGAACGTGCAGCGCGAAGCCATGCACCCGGCAGACCAGTTTGAAGCCTTCGCGGCGCTGGTGGCCGAAGGCCGCCCCATCGAGGACATTGCGGCGGATTTCTCCGTTACGCCGCTGGTGGTGCAGCGCCGCTTGAAGCTGGCGAACGTGTCGCCCCGCCTCATGGCCGACTATCGCGCCGATGCCGTGAGCCTTGACCAGTTGATGGCCCTTGCCATCACCGATGACCACGCCGCGCAGGAAAGCGCGTTCTACGATGCGCCAACCTGGCAGCGTCACCCGTCCAACCTGCGCGAACGCCTCACCGAAAGGGAAATCGACGCCTACCGGCATCCGCTGGTGCGCTTCGTCGGGCTGGACAGCTACGAGGCCGCAGGCGGTGGCATCCGCCGTGACCTGTTCGCCGAAGATGACGCGGGCGTGTATCTGACCGATGCCGCGCTGCTGGAAGGGCTGGCGTTCAATAAGCTGACGGGCATTGCTGCCGAGGTGAAGGCCGAAGGCTGGGCATGGGTGGATGCCACGCCAGGCGTGACCCATGCCGACCTGCACGCCTTCCAGCGTGCGCCGAAGGAGCGGCGCGAACCGAACAAGCGTGAAGCCGCACGCATCGAGAAGCTGCAAACCAAGATGCACGAACTGGCCGAAGCCGTGGATGCTGCGCTGGACGCTGACGATGAGGAAAAGGCCGACGCCTTGCAGGAGGAAGGCGAAACCCTGGGCGAGCAGTTGCAGGTGCTGGAAGATGGCTTGCAGGACTACGGCGCGACCGTGAAGGCCGCAGCCGGTGCCATCGTCACCATCGACCGCAACGGCGAAGCCGTGATTCATCGCGGCTTGATGCGCGAGGCCGAGGCCAAGGCGCTGCGCACGCTGGAAAGGCTGCGCCAAGGTTTCGGCAGCGAAGGCGAAGCCGCGAACGACGACGAAGGCGAGGACGACGAGCCACCCAAGACCGCCGCCATGTCCGACCGGCTGGCGCAACGCTTGAGCGCCCACCGCACCGCCGCGCTACAAATCGAAGTCGCCCGGCATCCGCAAGCCGCGCTGGCCGCCGTGGTGCATGGCATGGTGCAGACCGTCTTGCAGGAACGCCGCTACGGCCGCAGCCGTGATTCTCTGCCGCTGGGCGTGGGCCTCAAAGTGCAAGACCGGCTGGAAGGCATGGCCCCGGACTGGCCGGAAACTCCCGCCGCCGTGGCGCTGTGCGAATTGCAACAGGTGGCGGGCGAAGCCTTGCCGGAGGACAGCGCCGAACTGTTTGCCGCGCTGCTGGCGAAGCCGCAAGATGAACTGGTGCGGCTGCTGGCCGTGTGCGTGGCTTCCACGGTGGACGTGGTGACGCCCCGTGCCACACCGCACCAGCCCGGCGAGGAACTGGCGCAGGCCGTGGGCCTCGACATGGCTGCATGGTGGAAGCCGACCGCAGAAGGCTACTTCAAGCACGTTTCCAAGGCCGTGATTCTGGAAGCCGTGGGCCAGTACGCGCCCGAGCACGTCACGCGACTGGCGAAGTTGAAGAAGGCCGACATTGCCAGCGAAGCCGAGCGGTTGGCCGATGGCACGGGCTGGATGCCTGCCATCTTCAAGACCGAAGGCCCGGAAGCTGCGCCGCAGGAAACGCAGGCGCAGGATGCCCCGGAGGATGCCGAGGCAATGGCGGATGAACCCGCCGAGGCGCTGGCCGCTTGACCCGCGCCGAAGGCAAGCGCCCCGGCCTCGACCGGGGCGCTTCGCTGCAAGGAGAAGCCCCCATGACCCGCATCACCAGCAGCCGCCCGCGCATGGCGGCGATCTACGCGCCCAGCACGGTACGCGCTCGCCGCTGGCACGACGATGGCGACGTGCGCGGCTACCGCCCGCCCTCGGGCTGGTCGGCCCGCGCCGACCTCACCGACATTCACCCCATCACGGGCCGCGCCTTGCCGCGTGCCGTGTGGTGGCTCAT
>NZ_JAHVAB010000045.1 GCF_019264445.1 Hydrogenophaga sp. | reverse complement strand
GTCGTCCACCGCCATTGCCATGTCAAAGCACTTTCTGCCATCGGCCGGCAGCGAGCCGGGCTTGATGGCCAAGCTGGGCGCCAAGACCGTGGTGGCCGCCACGCTGCGTGCAGTTCAGCTGCTGGGCCGGCAGTTTGTGTTGGGGCAGACCATTGAAGAAGGCATGAAAGAGGCGGCGTCGGCGCGCAAGCGGCAGGCGAACCTGCGTTTCAGTTTCGACATGCTGGGCGAGGGCGCGCGCACCGACGAAGACGCCCTGCGTTACCTCGCGAGCTACCGGCAGGCGATCGGCGCGATCGCGCGCCAGGCCGATCCGGCGCGCCACCCCAGCCAGAACGACGGCATTTCCATCAAGCTCAGCGCGCTGCACCCGCGCTACGAAGATGCGCAACACGAGCGCGTGATGCGCGAGCTGGTGCCCCGCGTGTGGACGCTGTGCGAGGCGGCTGCGGCGGCGCAGCTGAACCTCACCATCGACGCCGAAGAGGTCGACCGGCTGGAACTCTCGCTGGATGTGTTCGAAGCGCTGGCCACGCGGGTGGCACAGCATTGCCCGCAGTGGCAGGGTTTCGGCCTGGCGTTGCAGGCGTACCAGACGCGTGCGGTCGAGCTGATCGAACACGTGGCGTTGCTCGCACGGCGCCACCGCCTGAAGTTCATGTGCCGCCTGGTGAAGGGGGCGTACTGGGACGCAGAAATCAAGCGCGCGCAGGAGCTCGGTTTGCCCGGCTATCCGGTGTTCACGCAAAAGCCCCACACCGACGTGAGCTACCTCGCCTGCGCGCGCGCGATGCTGGAGGCGCCCGATGCGATCCACCCCCAGTTCGCCACGCACAACGCCGGCACCATCGCCGCGATCTTGCAGATGGCCAGCCACCAGTCGGTGCCCTTCGAGCTGCAACGCCTGCATGGCATGGGCGAAGGCATTTACCGCGAGGTGCTGAAGAACCCGGCCATCTCATGCCGTGTTTACGCGCCTGTGGGTGCGCACCGCGACCTGCTGGCTTACCTGGTCCGGCGTCTGCTGGAGAACGGTGCGAACTCGTCGTTTGTGCACCAGCTGGCCGATGAATCGGTGGGCATGGACGAGCTGCTGGTGTCGCCGCTGGAGCGCTCGGTGCCCGACGCGACGCCATCGGCGTTGCCACTGCCCAAGGACCTGTACGGTGCCTCACGGCCCAACAGCCTCGGGCTGGACCTGGCCGTGGCCGCGCACCGCGAGCCGCTGCTGGCGGCGCATGCCGCGCTGGTGGTGCCCCATGTGGCCGAGGCCAGCGCCAACGACGCCAGCGTTGCGGCAGACCGCGCACAGCAGGCCTTTGCGGGCTGGAACCATGCCCCTGTGGCCGAGCGGGCGGCGGTGCTCCGGCGTGCGGCGGATGCCATGCAGCAGCAACTGCCGAGCCTTTGCGCGCTGCTGGTGAAAGAAGCGCACAAGGGCTGGAGCGACGCGATCGCCGAGGTGCGCGAGGCCATCGATTTCCTGCGCTACTACGCAAACGACGCCGAGCGCGTGATGGCACCCCAGGCGCTGCCGGGCCCCACGGGCGAGAGCAACACCTTGCGCCTGGAGGGCCGCGGCGTCTGGGTGTGCATCAGCCCCTGGAACTTCCCGCTGGCCATCTTCACCGGCCAGGTGGCCGCCGCACTGGCCACCGGCAACACGGTGCTGGCCAAGCCTGCCGAGCAGACGCCCGCCATTGCGCAGGTGGCTGTGGCGCTGCTGCACGCCGCCGGTGTGCCGGCCGATGCGCTGCAACTGCTGCACGGCCCGGGCGAGACCGTGGGGGCGGCGCTGGTGGCGCAACCCGGTGTGGCCGGCGTGGTGTTCACCGGCTCCACGCCCGTGGCCAAACTCATCCAGCGCGCGCTCGCGGCCAAGGACGGCCCCATCGTGCCGCTGATCGCCGAAACCGGTGGCATCAACGCCATGCTCGTGGACAGCACGGCCTTGCCCGAACAGGTGGCCGATGCGGTGGTGCAAAGCGCCTTTCGCAGCGCGGGCCAGCGCTGCTCGGCGCTGCGCCTCTTGTGCGTGCACGAGGCGGTGGCCGACGGTGTGATCGCGATGATTCAGGGCGCAGCGAAAGAGCTCGTGGCTGGCGACCCTGCCGACCTCGCCACCGACCTGGTCCCCGTCATCGATGCCGAGGCCTTCGACGGCATTGCGCGCCACCTGCAGCGGTTGCAGGCACAGGCGACGCCGCTGTTGCCGTCCGACCGCGCGGATGCCGCGCCCCATCGGGTGCCGCCGCAGATGTTCGAGGTGCGCTCGATCAACGAGGTGACGCAGGAGATCTTCGGGCCCGTGTTGCAGGTCGTGCGCTGGAGCGGTGACCCCATGGCGGTGGTGCGGCAGATCAACGCACTGGGCTACGGCCTCACGCTGGGCATCCAGACGCGCATCGACAGCCGGGCGCAGGCGCTGGCGGGAGCGGCTCGCGTGGGCAACGTGTATGTCAACCGCAACATGATCGGCGCCGTGGTGGGCGTGCAGCCCTTTGGTGGCGAAGGACTCAGCGGCACGGGGCCCAAGGCAGGCGGGCCGCATTACCTGCTGCGCTTCTGCGCCGAGCAGACGCTCACCATCAACACCACCGCCGCCGGTGGCAACGTGGCACTGTTCACGGGGTAGCTGCAGACCTCCGCGGGCCGACCCGGTGCGATACTGGCGGGCGCATGAGCACGCCCACCATTCCCGCCGCTCCGCGCCCGCTTGAGGCCGCCACCGCTTACCGCCCACTCGACGCCACGTGGTGGCAGTGGATCGCCGAGAACCGGCTGCGCGATTGCGCGCCCGACGCCATGCTGGTCACGATGACCCAGGCCGGCCTGGACCCGGTCGAAGGCGAGCGGGCGATTCTCGACATCGAGAGCGATCCGGTGTTTCTGGCGGCGCGCAAGGTCCAGCAGCTGCAGGTCAAGCTGGAGTCGGTGATGGCCAACCAGCAAAAGCTGCTGGAGCTGAACCCGCGTTACACCCAGGTCGAGAAGCGCGCCAACGTGCCGCTGGACGAGTTTCTCGAAAGGTACGTGGTGGGCAGCCGTCCGCTCGTGCTCACCGATGTGGCGCGCGACTGGCCGGCGCTGGGGCGATGGTCGCCGCAGGATCTGCGCGAGCGCTTCGGACACCTGCAGGTGGAGATTCAAGCCGAGCGCAGCGCCGACCCGAACTACGAAGTCAACAAGCTCGACCACAAGCGCAGCGTGCGCCTCGCCGACTTTGTGGATCAGGTGCTCGCCGGCGGCGCCACCAACGACTACTACCTCACCGCCAACAACGAACTGCTGAGCCAGCCGGGGTTTGCGCCCATCCTGGCCGACATCGGCACGCTGCCGTCGTTCTGCGACCCTGCGCAACTGGCGCAGCGCGCATCGTTCTGGTTCGGGCCTGCAGGCACGGTCACGCCGCTGCACCACGACACGCTCATGCTCTGCCACACGCAGATCGTGGGGCGCAAGCGCTGGCGCTTCATCTCGCCCTTGCAGACGCCTTTGCTCTACAACCACTTCGAGGTCTACAGCCCGGTGGATATTGACCGGCCCGACCTGAGCCGGTATCCGCTGTTCGGGCAGGCCACGGTGCTCGATGTGGTCGTGGAACCCGGCGAGACGGTGTTTCTGCCGCTGGGCTGGTGGCACCAGGTGACCGCGCTCGACGTGAGCCTGTCGTTCTCGTTTTCCAACCTCGCGCTGCCCAACCACTACAGCTTCAGGAACCCGACGATCACCAGCTGGTGAGGGCGGCGTTCAGGACAGCACGAGCATGCCCTCGGTGGGGTTCTGCAGCAGCGCATCAAGCGCTTCGATGGGCAGCGGCTTGGCAAACAGGTGGCCCTGGAACTGGTCGCAGCCCTGGTAGGCCAGAAAGTCCCGCTGCTCCTGCGTCTCCACGCCCTCGGCAACCACCTGCAGGCTCAAGCTCTGCGCCAGCGCAATGATCGCGCGCGAAATGGCGGCGTCGTTCGGATCGGTCAGCACATCGGCCACGAAGCCCTTGTCGATCTTGAGCTGGTCCAGCGGCAGGCGCTTGAGCACCGAAAGCGACGAGTAGCCGACGCCGAAATCGTCCAGCGACAGGGTCACGCCCAGCGCCTTGAGCATGCCCATCTTGTCGATGGTGATTTCCATGCGGTCGGCCAGCAGGCTCTCGGTGAGTTCGAGCTTGAGCTTGTGCGGGCGAATGCCCGTGCGGGTGATCGCGGCCATCACCATGTCGACGAAGTCGGGGTGGCGGAACTGGCGCACGCTCACGTTCACCGCAATGCTCAGGTTGGCCGTCTGCGGCCGGTCGGCCCAGGCGGCCAGCTGCTCGCACGACTTCTCCAGCACCCACTGCCCCAGCGGCAGGATCAGCCCGGTGTCCTCGGCCACCGGAATGAAATCGGCCGGGAACACCAGCCCGCGCTCCGGGTGCTGCCAGCGCACCAGCGCCTCCACGCCGGTGATCACGCCCACGCGGTCCACTTGCGGCTGGTAGTGCACGACGAACTGCTGCTCGTTCAGCGCGACGCGCAGATCCGAGCTCACGTTGGCGTTGGCGCTCACCGTGGCCTGCATGTTGGGGTCGAAGAAACACAGCGTGTTGCGGCCCAGCGATTTGGCCTGGTACATCGCCAGGTCGGCCTGCTTGAGCAGCTCACCCACATCGCTCTGCTGACCGTTGAACGAGGTCACGCCGATGCTGGGCGTCGTGAAGTGCTGGTGGCCGTTGAGCTGGAAAGGTTCGCGCAGCGTGTTGAGCACCTTCTCCGCCAGGGCGGTGGCTTTGAACGCCGCGGCATCGGGGTCGGTGCTGAGGTCATCGACCATCACCACGAACTCGTCGCCCCCCAGGCGCGCCACCATGTCGGTCTTGCGCACGCTCTTGGTCAGGCGCGCGGCGACCTTCTGCAGGAGCTGATCGCCCATGTGGTGGCCCAGCGTGTCGTTGAGTACCTTGAAGTTGTCGAGGTCGATGAACATCAGCGCCCCGTGCTGGCCCGAGCGAGCGCTGGCGGCCAGGGCTTGCTGCAAGCGGTCCAGCAGCAGCTGGCGGTTGGGCAGGTCGGTCAGGGCATCGTAGAAGGCCAGGTGGCGGATCATGTCCTCGGCGGTCTTGCGCTGCGTGATGTCGCGTCCCACCGCCACCCAGTGCGTCACTTCTTCGGCCGTGGCCTGCACCGACACCACCTCCAGCTCGACCCAGAACATGGCGCCGTTCTTGCGTCGCACCATCAGCTCGGTGCGCGCCTGTCGGGTCTGCTGCAGGCCCTGGGCGAGTTCGCGCAACTTGGGAATGGCCGGGTCGAGTTCGAGCAGCATGCGCGGCGTCTGCCCCAGCACCTCAGCCCGGCTGTAGCCGGTGTGCTGCTCGAAGGCGTCGTTGACGAACACAATGCGCGGCTCCTGATCGTCGCTGCCAGCGCCTGTCTCGGCGATGGCGACGATGTCGTTGAGACGGGACACACTGGTCTCCAGCAGCATCAGCTGCTCCTGGGAGCGGCGCCGCTCGGTCACGTCGCGGAAGTACACCGCCAGGCCTTCGGCAAACGGGTACGCCCGCACCTCCAGCCACTTGCCCAGCGTCGGGAAGAAGTCTTCCAGCTCCACGCGGCGGTTGGTGTTGAGCGATTTGGTGAGCTGGTCTTTCAGGCGTTGCGCCAGGCCGGCGCTGAAGCCTTGCCAGACTTCCAGCCCCAGCAGGTCGCCGGTGGTTTTCTGCAGCAACCGCTCGCTTTCCTGGTTGAGGTAGGTGAAGCAGCACTGGCGGTCGAGCGTGACAAAGGCTTCCGTGATACTGGCCAGTGTCGTGGTCAGCCGCATGGCCAGGCGCAGCGTGTCCTGCTGGGCCTGCTTCTGTGCCGAGATGTCCTGGATCGCGCCCTGAATGCGCACGATCTGGCCATTGGCCCGCCGCACCGCCGTGCCCACGGTACGGACCCATTTGGGCGAACCGCCTTCCACGGTGACCTGGATTTCCTCGTCAAAGCCCTCGCCATGCTGGGCGCAGCGTTCCAGCCGCTGGCGGATGCCGTTGCGCCACTCGGGTGTGTAGCGTTGCACCATGTCTTCGAGATTGCGCACCTGGCGATGGTCGGTCAGGCCCAGGATCGTGGCGAACTCGTCCGAATGCACCACCTCGCGGGTGGACAGCTGCAGCGACCAGCTGCCTGCGCCCGCGGTGTGCTCCGTCAGGTTCAGCCGGCTCTCGCTCTCGCGCAGGACGTTGGCGTTGTATTGCTCGCTCAGCTCACAGCGGCGGGCGAGGGCCAGCACGTCCGCAGCGTGTTGTGACAACAGCTTGAGTGTCGGAGCACCCGGCGCAGGACGCTCGCGGGGTTCGTGATGCAGCAGCAGCAGGGCAGATTGCCCGACCGCGTCAAAGACGGGCAGCCAATGCCCATAGCGGAAGGGATGGCCCGCGCCTGGCTCCCCCGGCAACCAGCCTTCGGTGTCCAGCTGGCCCTGCAGCATCGTGGCGCACCCCGCCAGCACGGCGGTGGCTTGAGCGGTGTCCACGCCGTGCGCACCCAGCACTTCCGGGGGCTTGTGGGAGGCGTCGACCAGCAGCGCCGCGCTGGTGCCTGCGAGTTGTGCGGCCATTTCGGCCAGGCGGTCGAGCTCCGTGCGCTGGGAAGGGACCGTCCAGGCGCCCGTGCGCTCGAACGTTGTCTCGGCCAACAGGGGGGTGCGGTTGTCGGTTCCAGGGCGCATGAGGTGTGGTGATCGGTTCGGTCCAGAGGCCAGCATACAGAGCGGTTGCCGTCCGTTGCGCCCGGAGACCGCGTTAGCCTCGTGCCGTGGCGTGAACTTCTGCACGGGCTCCCCAAATGTGGGGAGAATTTGTAACCCAAGTGTGAGTTTTTGTTGCTTATGTTCTAACATGGCCGCACTCTCGATGCCAGCCCAAAATGCTGTGCCATCGAATCGCCACTGCCGGTCCGACACTTGATGGAGTTGATTGTGAGCACACTCGCAGAACTCAGGCAATACAGCGACGTTTCCAGCCTGAAATCCGCCCTGCACCAACTGTGCAGTGAGTTTGGCCGCATCACGCGTCTCGACATCCTCACCGCCATGCACGAAGGCACAAAGCAGGCCATCTGCTTCCTGCGCATGGAACGTCCCGAGCAGGAACAAACGCTCATGAAAAGCCTGGGCGTCGGCCGTTTTGGTGGCGAAGTGGTCTTTGTGCTCAACCTGAATGTGCCCGTGACGGCCGAGGATGGTCCTTCATCCCAGTGGGCCGACTCCGACATTTACTGACGCACCCCCGGGCCGCTGTGCCCTTGCTGCGCCAGGCGTCCACGTTGTTCGTGTCTCCCGATTGACGTCGGCGCGCCCCCTGGCCGCGCAGAATCGGCGCATGAATGCCCTGCGCTCACCCCTCGCCGCCCAGATCGTGGAATGGAAAGTCGCTCCAGGCGACCAGGTCGGCGTCGGCGACCTGCTGGTCGTTCTGGAGTCGATGAAGATGGAGCACGAGGTGCGGGCTGAGGCGTCTGTCCGTGTCATCGAGCTGCGGTATTCGGTGGGCGAATCGGTGCAAGCGGGCGATGTGCTGATGACGAGCGAATCCGTGCAACCGACGGGTCGCAAGGCGGGCGCTCCCCCCCCGGCGACGGTGGGCCGCCCACCTGGAGAGGGCGCCCTTCGTGCCGATCTGCAACGTTTGATCGACCGCCAGGCCAAGACCCTGGACGCCGCACGGCCGGAGGCGGTGGCGCGACGACACGCGCAAGGCCTTCGCACCGCACGCGAGAACGTGGGCGACCTGTGCGATGAAGACAGCTTCATCGAGTACGGCGCCCTGGCGATCGCAGCCCAGCGCAGTCGCCGCAGCGAAGAAGACCTGATCGACCACACGCCAGCGGATGGCATGGTCACGGGTATCGGCTCGATCAATGGCGCTGTCCACGGGCCAGAGCGTTCACGCGCTGTCGTCATGGCCTACGACGCCACCGTGCTCGCGGGCACGCAGGGCATGCGAAACCACCAGAAGACCGATCGTTTGCTGGGTATCGCGCTCGAGCAACAACTGCCTGTGGTGCTGTTCGCCGAAGGCGGGGGGGGGCGTCCCGGCGACACCGACATGCCCATCGTGGCCGGGCTGCATGTCGGGACGTTTGCCTCATTTGCCCGCCTGTCTGGCCAGGTCCCGGTGGTGGGTATTGCCAGCGGGCGCTGCTTTGCCGGCAATGCGGCCCTGTTGGGCTGTTGCGATGTGGTGATCGCCACCCGCCACAGCCACATCGGCATGGGCGGCCCCGCAATGATCGAGGGCGGTGGCTTGGGCGTGGTGAGTCCGGAGCACATCGGGCCCAGTGCGGTGCAGCACGCCAACGGCGTGATCGACGTGCTCGTGGACGACGAGCCGCAGGCAGTGGCGGCAGCCCGGCGTTATCTCTCGTTCTTTCAGGGGCGCGTGCCGGGCGGGCAGGCCCCCGACGCACAGGCCCTGCGCGATGTGGTGCCCGAAAACCGCCTGCGGGTGTACGACACGGCGCTTGCGATGGCTGGCCTGGTGGACGTGGGGAGTCTCCTTCCCCTGCGCACGGGCTTCGGCGTCGGCATTCACACGGCGCTGGCGCGCATTGACGGGCGTGCCGTGGGCCTGATGGCCAACAACCCCATGCATCTGGGCGGCGCGATCGATCCCGATGCCGCGGACAAGGCCGCGCGCTTCATGCAGCTGTGCAATGCGCACGGCTTGCCGATGGTCAGCCTGGTGGACACGCCAGGCTTCATGGTGGGCCCCGACATCGAGGCGCAAGCCCAGGTGCGCCACGTCAGCCGCCTCTTCGTCGGTGCGGCGGGCTTGCGCGTGCCGTTTTTCAGCGTCGTCCTGCGCAAGGGCTATGGCCTGGGCGCCATGGGCATGACCGCCGGTGGCTTCCACTCCCCGGCGTTTACGGTGGCCTGGCCCACCGCAGAGTTTGGTGCGATGGGGCTCGAGGGAGCGGTTCGGCTGGGTTACCGCAAAGAGCTGGGCGCCGTGCCCGAAGGGCCCCAGCGCGAGGACCTCTTTGAACGGCTTTTGGCGCAGCAAATTGCCAATGGAGCGGCCATGCAGATGGCCACCACACTGGAGATCGATGCGGTGATCGATCCCGCACACACGCGCGACTGGCTCATCAAAGGCCTGGCTGGAGCCAAGGTGAGGGAGCTAGGAACCCGGCGTTTCATTGATACCTGGTGAGGCGGCTTGCCGCCCCGGCGCTTACATCAGGTCGCCGAAGCCCGTGGTTCGCACACCCGCGCTGGGCAGCTGCGGCGCAGTCTGGTTGATGTTGATCCAGAACTCGCAGACATGCTTCATGGCACTGAGGAACTGCGAAAACTCGGTGGGCTTGGCAATGTAGGCATTGGTGCCGGCGTCGTACGCGCGCAGCAGGTCGCTCGGCTCCGTCGAGGAGGTCAGCACCACCACAGGGATGTGGTTGAGGTTCTCGGAGCCCTTGATTTCCTTGAGGACGCCAATGCCGTTCAGCAGCGGCATCTTGAGGTCCAGCAGCACCAGCATCGGGTTGCTGCCTGAGCGGTTCGTGAAACCGTTGCGGCGGTGGAGATAGTCGAGGGCCTGCATGCCGTCGGACACATGTGTGACGCGTCCATCCAGGCCATGACGCGCCAGCGCGAGCTTGGTCAGCTCTGCATCGTCTGGATTGTCTTCAACGAGGAGAATGGCGTCGGCGTTTTTGCTCATGGTTCCAGGGCGGCTGGCATGGAGTCGGTGGGGGACTCAAGCCCGTGGGCGCCTTCAAAAGGTAGCGAAAAATAAAACACGCTGCCCTCACCGAGCTGACTTTCAGCCCAGATGGTGCCCCCGTGTCGCTCAATGATGCGCCGCGTGAGGGCCAGGCCGATCCCCGTTCCCTCAAACTCCGACGCGCGGTGCAAGCGTTGGAAGACGCCAAACAGCTTCTGCGCGTATTTTGTGTCAAAACCCACGCCATTGTCACGAACAAAGAACGTATAGCCGACAACTGGGTCAACGCTCCAGCCCACTTCAATGCGCGTCCTTTCTCTGGGCCGCGTGTACTTGTAGGCATTGCCCAACAGGTTGGCCCAGACTTCGCGCAGCAGCAGGGCGTCGCCCTGGACCACGGGCAGGTCGGGCGCCACCACCCAGTCCACCACCCGGCCCTCGGTGTCGTGCCCGATCTGGCCCACCACCGCATCCACCAGCAAGGTGAAGTCCACGGCCGTCAGGTTCACCGCAGAGCGTCCGAGTCGGGAGAAAGCGAGCAGGCCATCGATCAGCTGGCTCATGTGACGGGCGGAATTCCCGATGGTGCTCAGGTAGCGGGCGCTCACCTCGTCGCAATTGCCGCCCAGATGTTCTTCGAGCAGGCTGACAAAGCTTGAGATGTGGCGCAGGGGTGAGCGCAGGTCGTGCGACACGGAGTACGAGAACGACTCCAGGTCCTTGTTGGCGGCCAGCAGCTGCTCGGTGCGCTCCACGACGCGGTTCTCCAGCTCGTCGTTGATGTTGCGCATCAAGTCGTCAAGCCGTTTGGCGTCGGTCATGTCGCGGTTGATCTTGGCAAACCCCTTGAGCTCGCCGCTGTCGTCGCGCAAGGCGATCAGAACGGAGTGAGACCAGTACTGCGAGCCGTCCTTGCGGCTGTGCCAGTTGTGCAGTTCGTGCTGACCGCGCGAAGCGGCCAGCCGCAACATCTGCATCGCACCGACCTTGCCATGCTCGGGGTTGATCGGATCAAAAAGTACACCGTAGTGCTTGCCCACCATCTGGGTCGGAGAGTAGCCGTCCATGCGCTGTGCGCTGTCGGTCCAGTCGGTGATGGTGCCCTCGGCATCCATGAAGAAGATGCAGTAGTCGCGAAGGTTGTCGACCATGAGGCGGAACCGCTGCTCACTCTCCAGCAACTCCAGTGAGCGCTCCTTGATGCGCTGTTCCAGCTCTTCGTTGAGATGGACCACGCGCTCTTCCACACGCTTGCGCTCGGTGATGTCGATGATCTGCACAAAGAGGCCTTGCACGACCCCCTCTTCGTTGATGTCGGGAAGGTAGCTGGCGCTCACGAAGATCTGATGGCCATCGATGGTGGGTCGCCAGGTTTCGAAGTGCTGCGGCTGTCCGTTCAGCGCAGCGTGCATGCGCGGCTCGATGTGGCTCCAGACGTCGGCTCTGACGCACTCCCCGATGTGGCGGCCGATGATGTATTGCGGGTCCAGCCCATACACGCGCATGTGCTCGGCGTTGGCGAAGCGAAAGTGCAGCCCGGCGTCCAGGTGGGCGATCAATCCCGGGACGTGATCGGTGATGGTCTGGAGGAAGCGCTGGTTGTTGCGCAGCGCCTGCTCGGCGGCCTTGCGCCGGGTGATGTCAACGACCGTGGTGTTGCTTCGCAGAAACTGTCCTGCTTCGTCGCGAACCGCCGATGACGACAGGAGCACGAAGAAGGTGCTTCCGTCGCGGCGCCGCATTTCATACTCAACCGCTTCCAGCGCATCGTCCTTCAGGATCTTCTGCATCCGGCTCTGGAGCTGCTCCAGCTGCCGCGATGCCATGAAGTCGCGGAATGCCATCTTGCCCACCACTTCGTCGCGGCTGTATCCCAGCCATTCGAGCTCGGTGTCGTTGATGGACACGTAGATGCCATGGATGTCGAGCGAGTGGTAGCCGCAGGGGGCGTTGTTGTAGAGGTCTTGCGATTGCTTGAGCGCGCTGTTGAGCTGGCTGTTCGCATGACGAACCGAGTCTTCGGATGCTTTGCGCTGCGAGAGGTCCACCATCTGAATGATGATGCCTTGCACCTGGCCATCGTGCCAGTACGGTGTGTACTCGACGCCGGCATAAAAGTGGTGGCCATCCGGGAACGTGCGCTCGCCTTCGAATCGCTGTATTTCCCCTGAGAGCGCGGCCTCAAGTCGCTGGCGATTGGAGTCGAAGTGCTGCGGCGCCACGATATCGCTCAGGCGCATGCCCACCAGATCTGCCGTGTTTCCATTGACCCAGCGCGCGTAACTCGCATTGGCAAAGCGGCAGACCAGGTCCCGATCAAAGAAGGCCAGTTGCACGGGCACGCTGTTGGTGACCGCTTGCAGAAAACTGCCCTGCGCCGCCAGTGCGGTCTCCGCGGCCTTCCGCTCGGTGATGTCGACGAGTGTGTTGTTGGTTCGGACAAAGTTGCCCTGTTCGTCCAGCACGGCGGTGCTGCTGAGCAAGGCCAGGAAGGTGCTGCCGTCTCGCCGCCGGACGGTGAACTCCGCGGCCTCGATTTTTTCACCACGCGTCATGCGGGCCAGCCGCTCCTTGACCCGTTCCACGTGCTCCGGCTGCACGATGTCGTGAAAGCGCAATTTGCCCACCACGTCGCTGCGTTCGTAACCCAGCCAGTCGAGAGCCGTCTGGTTGATCAACACAAAGACGCCATCTGCGTTCACCGAATGGTAGCCGCAAGGCGCCTGGTTGTAGAGCGCCTGTGCATCACGCAACGCCTGATGGATGCGCTCCTTGGCCTCGGCGAGCTCATCGGTCCGCTGCCTGACGCGTTCCTCCAGCTCTGTGTTGAATCGCTGGATTTCCTCCTGCTGGTGGTGCAGGGCGGTGATGTCGCGCGACACCGCCATCACCATCACAGGGTGACCGCGGGCATCGCAGATCGGCGTGACCATCGTGTCCCACCACCGGTCCGAACCCTTGAACGTGGGGCCAAAGGCCACGAAGCGGGCGCTTTTCCCTTTCCGCGCGCTTTCCAGGGCCTCTCGCGACAGCAATGCGCCATCGTCAGGCCACCAGTTGGTCCAGTCGCTGTTGCGGACCTGCTCGAAGTCGTCCACCTCGACTAGGCGGCAGCCCTGTGCCGTCATCTGCACCACGCGTCCCTGCAGGTCGAGCACCTTGGTGCAATCGGGGCTGCTGGCGATGATCTGTCGGTTGAGCTCGTCCTTGATCCGCGCATCGGCTTCCAGCGCACGCATGGGCGTGATGTCCTGCAAGAAACCCAGCTGGCTGACGATGGCTCCGCTGGCGTCCCTCAGCGGGGCGTTCCGGACCAGCACATGGGCGATGTCGTCGCCCGGTCGCACCAGGCGGAACTCGACACTCAGCGATTCTCCGTGGGTGACGGCGTGAAACCAGTGTTTCTGCACTCGCTCCAGGTCATCCGGATGCACGCGGCTGAGCCAGCCGAAGTTGGGGAAGTCCTGCTTCTTCAGGGCAAAGATGGTTTGCAGCTGCTCATCCACATGGGTGAGCACGCCCGCATGGTCGGTGCGGAAGACGCCAATAGGAAACACACTGGCCAGCGCGGAGAACAGCGCTTCGTACTCCAGGCGGGCCTGTTCGGGGGACAGGTCCGACGAGACAGATTCGAGTGCGGCTTCGAGTGCCAGCGGCAGGTGGGCCTGGGCCCTCGCCCCGTGGCCGTCGTGGATGGCAGCGCGCCCACCGAGCTGCTGCGCGTAGCTTTGGCGCAGATGTTCGTTCTCGGCGCGCAGGGCTTCGAGCTCCAGCAGCAATGCACGCTCGCGCTCCACAGCCGAGCGATCGGGCCTGTGGTCGTCAAGACGGTCGTCTTGCGGCGGGAAAATCGTGCTCATTCGGCACAACTGTACCCGACAGCACTATTTCTTAAGTGTGAAATTTGACAGCTAGAAGCGAGGCAGGTCGGGGTGCGTCAGGCGGCCTGCGCGCACCAGCATGCGCCCGTACTCAGCGCACCGTTGCAGGGTGGGTATCACCTTGCCTGGGTTCAGTAGCCCATTGGTATCAAAGGCATTTTTGACGCTGAACATTTGTGCATTTTCTTCGGGGGAGAACTGCACGCACATGCTGTTGAGCTTCTCCACGCCCACGCCATGCTCACCCGTCACCGTGCCTCCCATGGCGACGCTGGTTTCCAGAATGTCGGCGCCAAACAGCTCGCAGCGGTGCAGCTGGTCGGCGTCGTTGGCATCGAAAAGAATCAGCGGGTGCAGGTTGCCGTCGCCGGCGTGGAAAACGTTGGCACAGCGAAGACCGTATTTCTTTTCCATCTCGGCGATGGCCAGCAGGATGTCGGCCAGGCGCTTTCTGGGAATGGTCGAGTCCATGCACATGTAGTCCGGGCTGATGCGCCCGCTGGCGGGGAAGGCGTTCTTGCGCCCACTCCAGAAGCGCAGGCGTTCGGCCTCGTCACGGCTGACCGCAATGGCGGTCGCTCCGCAACCCCGCAGCACCTCGCTCATGCGGCCGATTTCCTCGGCTACTTCTTCGGGTGTGCCATCGCTTTCGCACAGCAGAATGGCTTCAGCGTTGAGGTCGTAGCCGGCCTTCACGAAATCTTCCACAGCGGCGGTCATGGGCTTGTCCATCATCTCCAGCCCGGCGGGAATGATGCCGGCGGCAATGACCGACGCCACGGCGTCCCCCGCTTTGCGGATGTCGTCGAAGCTGGCCATGATGCAGCGCGCCAGCAGGGGCTTGGGCACGAGCTTGACCGTGACTTCGGTGGTGACGGCGAGCATGCCTTCACTGCCAATGACCAGCGGCAGCAGGTCCAGCCCGGAGGCGTCGAGCGCCTCGCCGCCAAAGCGCACGGGTTCGCCTTCTACGGTGAAGCCGCGCACGGCCAGGACGTTGTGCAGCGTCAGTCCGTATTTGAGGCAGTGCACGCCGCCTGAGTTTTCCGCCACATTGCCGCCAATCGTGCAGGCGATCTGGCTGCTCGGGTCGGGCGCGTAGTACAGGCCGTGTGGTGCGGCAGCCTCCGAGATCGCCAGGTTGCGCACGCCCGCCTGCACCACTGCCGTGCGCGAGCGCGCATCGATGCGCACGATGCGGTTGAACTTGGCCAGCGAGAGCGTGACGCCCCAGGCGTGTGGCATCGCGCCGCCGGAGAGCCCGGTGCCGGCGCCGCGCGCCACCACCGGCACTTGCAGCGCATGGCAGGCCTTGAGGACCGCCGCCACTTGTGCTTCGGTTTCGGGCAGCACCACCACCAGGGGGCGTTCGCGGTAGGCAGTCAGCCCGTCGCACTCGTATGGCACGGTGTCCTCGGCCTGCCACAACAGGGCGTGCCCAGGCACCACCGCCTTCAAGGCGTTGACCACTTTGGCCTGTTGTTCTGCGCGCAGGATCGGGGTGGCTTCGCTGGGGGAAATGGGGGCGTTCATGGCGGGCCTGGCAGGTCACAAAGACGACCAAGGCAGTCTAGGCCAAACCTCCTGTGGCGTATTGAAGAAAGTTGCACAGGTGTGTGAGCGGATCGGCGGATCGCGACAAAAGGACCCTTGAAATCGCGCCTGCCGGACATCATGTTCTGTGCATCGCAGGGCGCACGGTGCGCCTTGGTTTTTCCATCCTTCAAGGAGTGTGTTGCCATGAACAGCCTGACTGCCCGCCGCGGTTTTCTCGACGAGTTCTTCCATGACGTCGCGCCCGCCTTTTACGTCAAACCCCTGCACGGCGACGCGCTACCCGCGCAGATCCGCGTGGATGTGAAAGAGACGCCCGAGGCTTACACCCTGCACGCAGAAGTGCCCGGTGTGGCCAAGGACGATATTCAGGTGAACGTGGACGGGAAGGTGGTGACGCTGCGCGCGGAAATCAAGCAGCAGGACAGCCAGACCGAAGGAGCCAAGTTGCTGCGCAGCGAACGCTATTACGGTGCGGTGTCGCGCAGCTTCCAGCTGCCTGTGGACATCGACAACAACGCGTCAAGGGCGCGGTACGAAAACGGTGTGTTGCACCTCACGCTGCCCAAGAAGACGGCCGGCGCCGCCCAGCGGCTCACGATCGAGTGAGCACTTGTCCGTGGGGTTGAGCCCCCGGGCATGGGTTGGGCGCCAGGGTGTCTGAACGCCGGGCGTTCAGCGAGCAGGGGGCAGCAGGCCGTTCAGATCGTCCATGGTCACGCTGCCCGCTGGCTTCGGTTGGACGGGGGCTTCTTTCGCTGGGCTGGTGGTGGCCTTCGTGGGCTCCCCGTTGTTGGAGCCGGGCGTGGGTTGACCTTCTTTTTCGTCGCTGCGGTCGAACACCAGTGTCTGTCCGAACACGAGTTGAACCCAGGTGGGGTACGTGTACGCCGTGCCCTTGTTGTGATCGATGATGGCGCCGATGCCGCCGCCAATGATGATGTTGCCGAACATGCCCGCGTTGGCGCGGGAGATGGCCCGCGCGATGGCGTCCCGGTATCCGGGGTGTTTGCAGACCATGTCCAGGTCGGTGCTGGAACGGCGCACCTGTGTGATGTCACCCGATCGGACGGACGAGTTTCCTCGCTCGTTGGAGAGGGCGCATTCGGCGCCGGTGACCACCTGGCCGGCTTCCGTTCGGGTTTCGACCTTCATCGGGTGGGTGGTCTCGTTCATCACGGACGCACACCCTGTCGCGGCCACACAGCTCGCGACGATCACCAATCGCTGAAACATTCCATCCCCCTCTTTGTGTAGTGCGGGGAATGTAACAGCAGCGTTACTTGTGGCTTGTCACGTTTTCCCGGGTGAGGTTCCTCAGCCCATCGCCTGCTGGAGCCAGCGCGCGAAGGCCGCGCATTCCCAGCGTTCCATCGTGCCGCTGCGCCAGCACAGGTAGTGCGCATGCGGACTGGGCACGCGGCGCGGGTACAGCGGTACCAGTGCGCCGCTCTCCAGCCAGGGTGCGGCCAGTTTGTAGCGCAGCAGGCCCACGCCCATGCCGGCCGCAGCGGCGTCGCACATCAAGCCAATGTCGTTGAACTGCGAGCCTTCGGTGGGCTCCGGCCAGTCCAGGTCGTGTGCGGCGAACCAGGTGCGCCACGGCTCCAGCGGGCTGCGCAGCAGAGGCACACCCTCCAGGTCCAGAGCGGCTTCAAAGGGCCCGTGCTCGCGCGAAAAAGCGGGCGACGCCATGGGCGACACCTCGTCCTTGGCCAGGCACACGTGTTCGACGTCGGCATAGCGGCCGGTGCCAAAGCGCACCATGAGATCGGCGTCTTCGGCCACCACGTCCAGCAGCGGAATGGTGACTTGCAGCGTGAGGTCGATTTCGGGGTATGCGTCGCTGAACTGCTTGAGCTTGGGCAGAAGGATGGACCGCGCAAACGTGGGAGTGACCGCCAGCCGCAGCTTGCGCCGCCCGGGCGCCGCGTTGTGGCTCGGGAATCGCTGCAGGATGCCCAGACCCTCGCGCACGTGGGCGAGGTACTCGCTGCCCTCGGTGGTGAGCGAAAAGTCGGCCCGGCCAAACAGCTTGGTGCCCAGGATCTGTTCGAGTTGCCGCACGCGGTGGCTCACGGCGCTTGGCGTGACGTTGAGCTCCTCCCCGGTCTGCGTGACGCTGCGCAGCCGCGCCAGCGCCTCGAAGGTCAGCAGGCACTGGATCGGGGGGATGCGGATGCTCATGGAAGCCTCACGTCCTGCGGCAACGCGCTCACTTGAACACCACGGTCTTGTGGCCGTTGAGCAGCACGCGGTGTTCGCTGTGCCACTTCACGGCCCGTGCGAGCACCTGGCTTTCGGTGTCGCGGCCGCGTGCGGTGAGATCTTCCACGGCGTCGGTGTGGTCCACGCGGGCCACGTCCTGCTCGATGATCGGGCCCTCGTCCAGGTCTGCCGTCACGTAGTGGGCGGTGGCGCCGATCAGCTTCACGCCGCGGTCGTGCGCCTGGTAGTACGGCTTGGCGCCCTTGAAGCTGGGCAGGAAGCTGTGGTGGATGTTGATGGCCTTGCCCGAAAGCTCGCGGCACAGGTGGTCGCTGAGCACCTGCATGTAGCGCGCCAGCACCACGAGTTCCGCCCCCTCGCTCTGGATGATTTCCAGTTGCCGTGCTTCGGCCTGTGGCTTGGTGGCGGCGGTCACCGGAATGTGGTGAAAGGGCACGTTGTAGCTGGCGGCGAGCTGGTAGAAGTCGCGGTGGTTGCTGATGATGGCGCGAATGTCCAGCGGCAGCAGGCCGCTTTTCCAGCGGAACAACAGGTCGTTGAGGCAGTGGCCTTCCTTGCTCACGAAGATCACGGTGCGCACGGGCTCGGCCAGCGGGTGCAGGCTCCACTGCATGGAAAACGGTTCCGCGAACAGCTTGAGGTGCAGGCGCAAGTCGTCGTGTGTGAGCTGGGCACAGGCAAACTGCACCCGCATGAAGAAGAGCCCGGTGGCGTGGTCGTTGTACTGCGCGGCTTCTTCAATGTTGCCGCCATGCTCCAGCAAAAAACCGGAGACGGCGTGCACGATGCCCGGGCGGTCCGGGCACGACAGGGTGAGAACGTAGGTGTGATTCATGGCGTGCGAATTGTCGCAGCAACGCCCGGTGGGCCCGGTCGCCGCGAGGGCAATGGAGCCCCCGGAGCCTGCTGCGGGTGACAAAATGCCGCTTCCTTTCTGACGCTGCTGGAGACGCCCACATGGCCTACAACGATCTGCGCATGGACAACCAGTGGTTGCCCTTCACCCCCAACCGTGCCTTCCAGAAAGACCCGAGGGTGTTCGTGGCGGCCGATGGCATGTACTTCACCACGCACGACGGGCGCCAGGTGATCGACGGCATCTCCAGCCTGTGGTGCGTGGGTGCGGGGCACAACCGCAAGCCGATCAACGAAGCCATCAAGCAGCAGCTGGACACGCTGGACTACAGCACCGCCTTCAGCGTCAGCAACGACAAGGCCTTTCGCGCCGCCGAGATGATCGCGGCCATGGCGCCTGGCGACCTGAATAAGGTGCTTTTCTGCAACTCCGGCAGCGAGGCGGCGGACACCTCCATGAAGGTGGCCCTGGCCTACCACCGCGCGCGCGGTGAAGGGCATCGCAATGTGTTCATCGGCCGCGAGCGCGGTTACCACGGCGTGGGTTTCGGGGGCATGAGCGTGGGCGGCATCCCTGCCAACCGCAAGGTGTACGGCACCAGCCTCCTGCCGCGCGTGGACCACCTGCGGTTCATTCACGACCCGGTGAAACACGCCTACATCCACAACACCGAGCCCGTCTGGGACGAAGACCTGCTGCTCGAGCTGGAAAACCGCATCCTGCCCTTGCACGACCCGAGCAACGTGGCCGCGGTGATCGTGGAGCCCGTGGCGGGCAGCGCGGGCTGGTACGTGCCGCCGCAGGGCTACCTCAAGCGCCTGCGCGAGATCTGCGACAAGCACGGCATCCTGTTGATCTTTGACGAGGTCATCACCGGCTTCGGGCGCCTGGGCACCGCCTTCGCGGCCGACTACTACGGCGTGCAGCCCGACATGCTGAACTTCGCCAAAGCCGTGACCAACGGCGTGTTCCCGCTGGGCGGTGTGGTCTGTACCGACCGCATCTACCACGCGATGATGGGCGCGCACGCGAGTGCGCCGGAGCACGCGATCGAGTTTTTCCACGGCTATACCTATTCAGGCCACCCCGTGGCCTGTGCGGCAGCCATCGCCACGCTGGACCTGTTCCGCGAGGAGAACCTGTTTGCCCGCGCGGGCGAAATGGGCCCGGTGCTGGGGGACGCCATGCACAGCGCGCTCAAGGGGTTGCCGCATGTGATCGGCATTCGCAGCCTGGGCCTGGCCGCCGCTGTCGAACTCGCGCCGTTGCCGGGCATGCCGGGCAAGCGCGCGTTCGATGCCTTCATGGACTGCTACCACCGGGGCGTGCTGGTGCGCAATGCGGGTGACAACCTGGTGTTTGCGCCCCCGTTCATCGTCGACCGCGCACAGATCGAGACGATGGTCGGCACGCTGGCCGACGCGATCAAGCGGCTGGCCTGAAAACCTCGCGCGTTCAGCGCTTCATCTGCTGCCGGAGCTCGGCGCAGTGGTCGTGCGCGGGCAGGGCGGGCGTGTTCCACACGGCGTCCGAGGGCAGGGCGCTGTCTTTCGCCGGGCCTGCCTGCGCCATCACCACGCGGTAGGGCAGGCTCGCGGGCAGGTACAGGGGCACGCCGAGATCCTTTCTCACGTGGCCGTTGCCTGCCACCAGCACCACCGTCTTGCCTGGAATGACTGCCTGCACGGCCGTTTGCGCCATGGCCTGGTCGCGCGCGAGCTGGATGCGCGTCATGGGGGCGATCTGGCCTGGCGGCAGCAAGTCGCAGTGGCCTTCCTGAATGCCGGTGCGCTGCCGCTGCAGCACGTCCTCCCTCACCAGTTGGTCCAGCGACGCGTTGCCCATGGCGCTCCGCATCTGAGCACGCGGCAAGTTGCCCCCCAGCACCGGTGCGCCGCTGCGCACCGCGGCCATCACCACGGGGCCGTAGACCGGCCATGGCCAGCCGCCGTCATCGGTCCAGTTCAGTGCCTCGCGCACGCGGGTTTCGTCTGCCTCGGGCGGCAAGCCTTGCGTGCTGCGCCCCTGCTCGGCCATCTCCATCACCAGGGCACCGAGCTGCGCTCGGGAGGCCAGCGTCAGCACCACATCGCGCTGCAGGGCCTGGTGCGCGGCGGCGTCGTGCTGTTCGCCCAGCAGGAGCAGCGGTGTGGGCAGCACGCGGCCGAGCAGCTGCTCCACGTCCGGCGCAGGGCGGTGCGCGCAGGCCGCCAGCAGGCATGTGCCGAGCAGAAGGGCGACAGCAGGGCGACAGGTCATGCGTGGATACTAAGCGCACTCATCAGCGCGCGCATCGTGCGCATTTTTACCCCGTTACCGCGTGTTCTCTCTGCCCTCCTGGCGGCCCGCATCCTGGTCGCGTGTTGCCCTGACGTTGCTGCTGGCCCTGGGCGCCGCAGAACTCTGTGTGGCACTTCGTACCCCCATTCCCTGGATGATCGGGCCGCTCGTGGCAACGGCACTGGTGTCGGTGCTGGGGGCGCCCACCGAGAGCTGGACGCCGCTGCGCAACGCGGGGCAGTGGGTGATTGGCACGGCGCTGGGGCTGTATTTCACGCCGGCGGTGGGCGCGCTGGTGGCGAGCCTGTGGTGGGCGATCGTCATGGGCATTGCCTGGGCGTTGGCGCTGGGCCTGGGGTTTGGCGCCTGGTTGCGCCATGTGCACGCAGGTCATCTGGCCGCGCTGTCGCCGTCGGCATTGCGCAGCACCACTTACTTTGCGGGCGCGATCGGCGGGGCCTCCGAGATGACGCTGATCGCCGAGCGCCAGGGTGCCCGCACGGATCTGGTGGCCGCGGCACACAGCCTGCGGGTGTTGCTGGTCACCGTCACGATTCCCTTTGCCCTGCAGTTTGCGGGCGTGAGCGGGCTCGACAAGCTTGCCGCAGGCGTGCGGGATGTGCAGCCATGGGGGCTGCTGGCGCTCAGCGGTATCACGCTGCTGGGGGCGCTGGTCATGCAGCGCCTGGGGCGCGCCAACCCATGGTTCATGGGGGCGCTGGTGGTCACCATGGCCGTGACGCTCTGTGGATTCACTTTTTCGGCGATCCCGACCGCCTTGTCCAACGCCGCGCAGCTGGTGATCGGTGTGAGCCTTGGGGTGCGGTTCACGCCCGCCTTTGTGCACACCGCGCCGCGCTGGCTGGCCAGCGTTGCACTGGCCAGCTTCGTGATGATGGGGCTGTGCGCGGGCTTTGGCTGGCTGCTGGCCCGTTTGACGCATCTGCACCCGGTCACGCTGTTGCTGGGCACGGCGCCGGGTGGGATTGCCGAAATGGCCATCACCGCCAAGGTGCTGCAGCTGGGGGTGCCGGTGGTCACGGCGTTCCAGGTGTGTCGCCTCGTGGCGGTGCTGGTGCTGGCCGAGCCGGTGTACCGCTGGCGTTACGCCCGGCCATGAAAAAGGGCCGCTGTCACCAGCGGCCCTTTTGGCAACGCCTGCGCGCAGGCAGCGCCCGGCGCCTTCAGTGCATGACGACAGGCATCTGGGCGAGCGTGGCGTAGCCCTCCAGCGTGTCTTCCACCTCTTCCTGCGAAGGCGTGCTTTGTTGCCAGGCGGTGATCTGGAGCTGGAACATTTCTGCCCAGGAACCATCGAGGTACACCTCTTTGCCGGAGCGCTTGTCGACGATCTCGAAGCCGTGGCGAGGCATCTGCGGGCCGTCGGCGACCTCGGTGTCGTTGTCGGCGGGTGCGTTGGCCAGAATGTGGACCACAGCGAAGGCATCCGAGTCGTAAAGCATGTGCATGACTGAAATCCTTATATAGAAAAACCTGCGTTCCTGACCACCTTATATCGGCAAATCTGCGCCGCAATGGAGGTCGGAGTGAGCTTTACGTGGAGACGTTCCCTCGCGCTTCAAGATGCGTGTGTTTTTGGGCACAAATGGGGTGCCCGCCTCAGGGCATCTGGCGCAGCTGCTGATCGGCGACGTCGCCGCTGGACTGGGTCACCCGCAGGCGCACCGGCAAATGCCCCAGGCTGGGGGCCAGCCACATCTCCACCGTGCTGTCGAATTCCTTGCGGGGCAGGCGAACCAGGCGGCGCACCTTGAACTCGCCCGCGGGCAGCGAGAGTGTGGATTCCGCCCCCACCTCAAACCGCCAGAGAGGTGCGTCACCGGTGCCCGCCACCTGCATGTCGACGGTCTGGCCCGTGGTGTAGGCCTGTGGGCGCGCTTGGAGCAGGCCGGCGAGCTGCAGAAACAGGCTGAGGCGGTCCTGCGCGCCGGGCTGCAGGGGCGCCTCCGGCGCGTTGTTGCTGAAGGTGATGCGCTGTTTCTCCGTCTCGAAGTGCGCCGCCTTTTCGCTGCGGCTCTTGTCGGCAAAGCGCTCGGGCATGAGGCCGCCGGGCCCCACGCGCCCGACGCTGGTTTGCGATCGGCTGCCCAGCAGCGGCACCCGCATTTCCATGCGCGCGTCGTAGCGCCCATCGGCCATGGTCCAGTTCAGGGTGCCTTCGGCTCGGTAGCCAATGCCCTTGACCTGGCCGGTCACGTCGTACAGCAAGCGGGTGCTGGCGGGCAGTTGGGCGGGTGGCAGCTGGCTGGTCGGGGCGCTGGTGCGTGGCTTGCCCGGGGTCGCTGCGGCGAGCAGCGTGTCGTCGGTCTCTGTGGTGGCGACGTCGGCTACGGTGGATTCGGTGGCGGGTTCGATGGCGACTTCGGGTGGTGAGGCGGGCTCTTGCGGCGCAGTCTCGTGGGCCGGTGCCACGTCTTGAACGGGCGGCGGCGCGACCACGGCCACGGTGGGCACCAGGACGGCGGGTGGCAGGGGCTGGATCTTTGCACGCGGGGCCGGAGCCGCCGGGGGGGCTGGCGGCAAGAGCGTGGGTGCCGGCGCTTGTGAGGCAGGCGCTGGCGCAATCCAGCGCACCGAACTCACCCGCACCGCAGAAATGCCTGGGGCGGGCGTCGCGCCGGCGTGCGCCGCAGGCGTCGGTCCCACCGCGCCGACGGCCTCGATCGCGGGGTTGGAGTCACCGTGGCGCAGCCCGGGCAGGTTCAGCGTGAAGCCGCCGGCCAGCAGCACGAGGTGTGCGCCCAGCACCACGGCCACCAAAGCACCCAGGATGGGCCAGCGCGGCGCTGCAGAGGGCGCGTGGGGAAGGCGTTTCACGGCGTGGGGGGGCTGGGGCGGTGCCCCAGGTCGGCACTGAGTTGACGGGCACAGCGCAGCAGGGCCGTAGCGGGTTCGCCTTGCCAGTCGGTGTCCAGCGTGGCGACCGATCCCAGCACCACCAGGCCCAGCGCGAGTCGCCCCTGGGCGTCGAACACGGGCGCGCAGAAACCGCCGACGCCGGGCAGCAGGCTGTGCACCACGCGGGCCAGGCCTCGGCGGCGGGTGTCTTCCAGCAGAGCCTGCACGTCCTGCGGCGACTGCGGCACGTCCGCCTGGGACACGTCGCCGTTGCGTGGCAGCTTCTTCAGGCGGGCGAGCTCGTCTCGCACCATGGGGGCGATGCGCTGGGCGTCACGCCCCTCGGTGCCCATGAAGGCGGCAAAGCAACGGCCAGTGGCCGACGTCAGCAGCGGCATCACATCGCCCAGGCGCAAGGTGACGGGCACGGTCTGGGGCGCCTCGGTCCAGTGGACCATCGTGGGGCCCTGGTTGCCCCAGACGGCGATGGCCAGCGTGTGGCCGGTTTCCAGCAGCAGCTGGTCGATGCGCTCGCGGGCGAGCTTCACCGCATCGATGCGCGAGAGACTGGCCAGACCGATGCGCAGCGCAGCAGGCCCCAGGTCGTAGCGGGTGCTGACCGGATCCTGCACCACCAGGCCCATGCGCTGAAAGCTCACGAGATAGCGGTGCGCCTTGGCCGCGCTCATGCCGGCAGCGGCGGCAAGGTCGCGCAACATCAGCGCTCCCGGCGCTTGCGACAGGGCGTCCAGCAACTCGAAGCCGACTTCCACCGACTGGATGCCCGCGCGCAACGGTTCCGCGTCGTCAGGGGATTCGGCGTCGAGGGCGGGGCGTTTGGAAATGGACATGGGAAGAATGGTCACTGAAATTGGACGAAGCAGCGGGCTTCAGGTTCCGCAGCACATGGACTTGTTGTGCAGGGTGCGGGAGGATCGACTAGAATTCCGGCCTTACGGATAGGTGAATCGATTTCACTATCCGTAATGACGGCGCCTCCATCGAGAGTGCCACCCACCCGCCCGAGGGGACTTGGCTCCTCTCTTCTCACCCATTTGGCAGCAGGAGACTTGCATGAAACTCGCCACTTACAAAGACGGCTCGCGCGACGGACAACTGGTGGTGGTTTCCCGCGACCTGAGCACGGCGCATTATGCGACCGGCATCGCGCACAAACTGCAGCAGGCGCTGGACGACTGGAACTTCATCAGCCCCCAGTTGCAAGACCTGTATGTCACCCTGAACCAGGGCAAGGCGCGCCACGCGTTTCCCTTCGACCCGGCCCAGTGCATGGCGCCGCTGCCGCGCGCGTACCAGTGGGC
The DNA here is from genome assembly GCF_019264445.1 of Hydrogenophaga sp. Classification (GTDB taxonomy): domain Bacteria; phylum Pseudomonadota; class Gammaproteobacteria; order Burkholderiales; family Burkholderiaceae_C; genus Hydrogenophaga. Next base: position 5,186 of record NZ_JAHVAB010000045.1, on the reverse strand, counting down.
GGATGGCTCGGCCTATATCAACCACGTTGAACTGGTGCGCGCGGCGCGCAGCAGCGAAGTGCCGCATTCGTTCTACACCGACCCCCTGATGTACCAGGGCGGCAGCGACGACTTCATTGGCCCTTGCGACGACGTGGTGGTGGCCAGTGAAGACTTCGGCATCGACTTCGAGGCAGAGATTGCCGTGATCACCGCAGACGTGCCCATGTGCGCCACGCCCGAGCAGGCGCTGGATAGCGTTCGCCTGCTCATGCTGGCCAACGACGTGTCGCTGCGCAACCTGATCCCGGCCGAACTGTCCAAGGGCTTTGGCTTTTTCCAGAGCAAGCCGGCCACCGCGTTCAGCCCGGTGGCGGTCACGCCCGATGAGTTGGGCGATGCGTGGCAGGGCGGTCGCGTGCACCTCACCATGCAGTCGACCTGGAACGGCCGCAAGGTCGGCATGTGCGAAGCCGGTCCGGAGATGACCTTTCACTTCGGGCAGCTGGTGGCCCACATCACCAAGACACGCAATGTGCGCGCCGGCTCCATCGTGGGCAGCGGCACGGTGAGCAACAAAGGCGTGGAAGTCGACGGCCGCAAAGACTGGCCCAAGGGCTACAGCTGCATTGCCGAGAAGCGCGCGATCGAAACCATTCTGGACGGTCAGCCCTCCACCGCCTACATGAAATACGGTGACACCATCCGCATCGAGATGAAGGGCAAGGACGGCCAAAGCGTGTTTGGCGCCATTGACCAGAAGATCGTGCCGTTGCAGGCCTGATGTCGCGCCGGCCCGCCAGGCTTCAGGTGGCGTAAACCTGTTCCAGCGTGGCAAACCCCTTGACCTCGATCGGGTTGCCAAAGGGGTCGCAGAAGAACATCGTCCATTGCTCGCCTGGCTGCCCTTCAAAGCGCAGCTGAGGCGGCAGGATGAAATCCACACCGGCCTGGGTGAGCCGGTCGGCCAGGGTCTGCCAGTCCGGGCGCAGCAGCACCAGGCCGAAGTGCGGCATCGGCACCAGGGTATCGCCGACGCGGCCTGTGCGCTGCGTCTTCCAGGGCTCGCCCAGGTGCAGCGAGATCTGGTGGCTGAAGAAATCGAAGTCCACCCAGCTCTCGGTGCTGCGGCCTTCGGTGCAGCCGAGCACACCACCGTAGAAACGGCGCGCGACGTTCAGGTCGGTGACGTTGAACGAAAAATGGAAGAGGCTTCGGGTCTGAATGGGGGCTTCGGCGTTCATGGCGCCGAGCATAGCGCCATGGCGCTCAGGCGGACTCGAATCGGGTCTGGCAGTCCAGGCAACGCAGCGCGGTGGGCTGGGCTTGCAGGCGCGCATCCACGATGCGCTGCGCGCAGTCGATGCAGTGACCGTATTGGCCTGCTTCCATGCGCTGCAGCGCCTTGTCGATGGCCATCAGATCGGCGGCTTCGTGCTCTTCGAGAGCAACCTCCATGTCGAAGCCTTCGTCTGGCCGCAAGTGCGTGGCATCCAGGTGCTCGCGGGCTTCGTGGGCCGCTTCGGCGCGGCCGCGAACGCCGCCGCGTTGAATGTGCAGGCGGTCCAGCAACTCGGCACGCATGTCGTGCAGCTGCGCCTCGAAGAGTTGTGCGGTGATCTGGTTCATGGCTGGGTCTCCTTGAAACGAAGCATGGCACCCGCCGCCGCCATGGGTATTGACGCATGTCAAGCACAATCAAATGCCCGGACACGACACGCACAAGGAGACCCACATGAACCCCGTGGACTACAGCCGCTATCAGACCCTCACCATCACCCGCCGCGGCCCCTGCGTTGACGGTGTGCCTTCGGTGCTCGATATCCAGATGCGCGCCGACGGCCCCGGTGGCAATGGCAAGCTGCCCACCGCAGGGCACGAAGGCCACTGGGAGCTGAGCGAGATCTGGCGCGACGTGGGGCGCGATGACTCGGTGCGATGCGCTGTGCTGCGTGGCAGCGGCATGGGCTTTTCTGGTGGTGGAGACCTCGCGCTGGTGCAGGACATGGCCACCGATTTCGAGGTGCGCACACGCGTCTGGAAAGAAGCGCGCGACCTGGTCTACAACGTGATCAATTGCGACAAACCGATCGTGAGTGCGATGCATGGCCCGGCGGTGGGTGCCGGGCTGGTGGCGGGCTTGCTGGCCGACATCTCGATCGCTGCAAAGAGCACCAAGATCGTCGATGGGCACACCCGCTTGGGCGTGGCCGCCGGCGATCACGCGGCCATTGTCTGGCCCTTGTTGTGCGGCCTGGCCAAAGCCAAGTACTACCTCATGCTGTGTGACCCCATCAGCGGGGAAGAGGCCGAGCGCATCGGGCTGGTGTCGCTCGCGGTGGACGACGCGGCGTTGCTCGACAAGGCCTACGAAGTGGCCGAGCGCCTCGCCAGCGGCAGCCAGACGGCGATCCGCTGGACCAAGTACTCGCTCAACAACTGGCTGCGTCAGGCCGGACCGGCTTTTGACACCTCGCTCGCTCTGGAATTCATGGGTTTTGCCGGCCCCGATGTGCGCGAAGGTGTGGCATCCTTGCGTGAGCGCCGCGCACCCCGCTACGGCGTGGACGGCTGAGACCAGCCCCGACGGCACGACAGGAGACTTCCATGAGCGACGCCCCCAGCAGCGGTTTCGGCAAATTCGTCCCCGGCTTCGAGTTCCTGCAAAACCTTGCGGGCCAGGCGGCCGGCGGTGTGGCGCAGGGCATCAGCCAGAACATCCCCCAGTTGCCCAACCTGGGCAGCTGGGTGGCGCCCACTTTCAACGTGGAAGACCTCGAAAAGCGCATCGAGGAACTCAAGGCCGTGCATTTCTGGCTCGACCAGAACTCGAAGGCGCTGGCAGCCACCATTCAGGCGCTCGAAGTGCAGAAGATGACCTTGTCCACGCTCAAGACCATGAACTTCAGCATGGGTGACGTCGCCAACGCACTCAAGATCAAGGCCGCGGACACGCTTGCCGGCTTCACGGGTGCCGCCCCAGCGCCCGCCCCTGCCGCGTTTGCAGGCCTGGAAATTCCGCCGCGCACATACGGCGCGTCCGCACCTGCGGAGCCCGAGGCGGCGCCAGCGCAAGCTGCGCCGCGCAAAACGGCGGCGAAGAAATCAGGCGCGCCTGCGCCCGCCGCGGGTGGTGTGGTGGATCCTGTGCAGTGGTGGGGGGCACTCTCACAGCAGTTTCAGCAGATTGCCAGCAACGCGATGAAGGACGTGGCCAAGCAGACCGCGCTGGACACGACCCGCCAGGTGGCCACCGGCCTGACCGATCAGGCGGTGAAGACCGCCACCGGCATCGCCGGCAAGGCGGCGCGCAATCTGGGCGGGACCGTGGCGCGCAATGTGGGCGCGGCAGCGGGCGTGGGCCGCGCCGCCGCCCGTGCGGTGAGTGGCCGCAGCGCCACCCCCGCCAAGAAGGCGCCCGCTCGCTCGCCAGCGCCCAAAACCGCCGCACGTGCCAAGCCGCACCAGCCCTTCTCGCCCGGCGCCTGGACGATGCCCGCGGCTTTCTTCCCGGGCTTTGCATCGCCAGCGCCCGCCGCGTCCAGCTCGCCCGCGCCGAAGAAGGCCGCCAAGAAGGCGGTCAGGAAAGCTGCGCCTCGACCCGCAGCGACCCAGAAAGCCCCGGTTCGCAAAGGCACCAGCCGCCGCTGACACTCCAACGGTGCCAGCCGCGCTGAGCGCGGCTGGCCTTCTCATGAAGCTATTTCCCTACGCCCACGCCACCCATCCGCAATGGCGCATGGCCGCCGCTCTGGTACTCGCCCAGCTGCGCGCGCAAATGGCCCTGCCCGACTTCGCTGCGTCGCCGTCGCTGGCCTTGCTCTACATCACCGACCACTACGCCGACGAAGCGCAAGCCATTCTGGAGCACCTCAGCGCCGAGCTGCCCGAGGTGACCGACTGGGCCGGTACCGTGGGTGTGGGTGTGGCGGCCAACAACGTGGAGTACTTCGACGAGCCCGCACTGTGTGTGATGCTCTGCGACCTGGCGCCCGACCAATACCGCGTGTTCAGCGGCGTGGCGCCGCTCTCGGCCAGCGGCCGCGCCGTCGGCGCTGAAGGTTTTGTGGCCCACACCGCGCTGGTGCATGCCGATGGCGCCACGCCCGAACTGGCCGAGCTCATTGCCGAGATGGCCGAGCGCACCCACAGCGGCTACGTGTTTGGTGGCCTGGCGCTCAGCCGTGGCCCGAGCGTGCAGTTCTCCATGGGCAGTGCCGGTCATCTCAGTGGCCAGGGCGCTGCCAGTGGGGTGTTCCATGGTGGGTTGAGTGGAGTGGCATTTGGTGCCGGGGTCGGCCTGGTCTCGCGCGTGACGCAGGGTGCACAACCCGTGGATCGGGAGCGCATCGTCACGGCTTCCGATGGCAATCTGGTGCTCATGCTCGACGATGAACCGGCGCTGGACGTGCTGCTGCGAGAGCGTGACATCTCACTGGAGCAGCCCGAACGCGCCATGCCGCGCTTGCGCGCCACGTTGGTGGGGCTTTCGTCGCCTGCACCTGCCGGTGAGGACGCATTGCAAGTGCCGCGCATGCGGGGCCAGTTTGGTGCCGAAGTGCTGGTTCGCCACCTGATCGGGCTGGACCCGGGGCGGCGTGGCGTGGCGATTGCCGACATGGCGCCGGTGGGCACGCGCCTGACGTTCTGTGAGCGCAACGTGCAGGCCGCGCGTGCCGATCTCGTGCGTGTGTGCGCGGAGGTGCGCGAGGAGCTGGAGCCCGAAGAGGTGAGCCTGTCGGTGGCCGCATCGCTGGCGGCGAGCGACGTGGACGCGCGCCCGCATCCCGCCCGACGCATTGCCGGTGCCATCTATGTGAGTTGCTCAGGGCGTGGCGGCTTGCACTTTGGCAGCCCGAGTGCCGAGCTGCAGACGGTGCGCCGTGCACTGGGAGACGTGCCCCTGGTGGGGTTTTTTGCGGGTGGCGAGATTGCTCACCACCAGTTGTACGGTTACACCGGCGTGCTCACGGTTTTCACCATGCCCTGATCGCGGGCAGCGCCGTCCTGCCGTGCGCGTGCGCGGTCCAGTGTTCGGCGGGCCTCCTGCACGGGCATGCCGTACATGTCGGCAAACGCCTCCACCGTTTTTCCGCTGGCGTCAAAGGCGCGCAGCAGCGCTTCGTCGCGCGCGGCGCGGCTGGCGGCCTCGGCCAGCGCCTCGGCCGTGATGGCGTTGACGGTTTCGTCGCGGCCCATCACCAGCG
>NZ_JAHVAB010000051.1 GCF_019264445.1 Hydrogenophaga sp. | reverse complement strand
GCGCGACCTCAGTCGCGCTTCACCTTCGCTGCGCGGCCTTCCAGGAACGCACGCACACGCTCCTTGGCTTCCGGGGCGTTCTGCACGATGGCGGCCATGAGGGCTTCGGTGAAGAAGCCCTGGTCGGCCGGTTGTTCGGCGATGCGCGGCAGGGCGTGCATCAGCGCGTAGTTGGTCAGTGGGGCGTTGGTGGCGATGCGCGTGGCCAGCTCCATGGCTTTTTCCAGCGCCGTGCCTTCGGGCACGAGGTACTGCGCCAGGCCAATGCGCTCGCCTTCTTCGGCCTTGTACACACGGCCGGTGAACATCATGTCGGCCATGCGCGCGGCGCCGATCAGGCGCGGAATGCGCACCGAGCCGCCGCCGCCCACGAAGATGCCGCGCGAGCCTTCGGGCAGCGCGAAAAAGCTGGACGTGTCGGCCACGCGGATGTGGCAGGCGCTGGCCAGCTCCAGGCCGCCGCCCACCACCGCGCCGTGCAGCGCGGCCACCACCGGCACCGGGCCGAGCTGCACGCAGTCCAGCGCGGCGTGCCACATGCGGGAGTGGTGCAGGCCCTGGCCGGCATCGCGCTCCTGCAGTTCGGACAGGTCCAGGCCGGCGCAGAAATGGTCGCCCGAACCGTGAATGACCGCGGCGCGCACGCCCGCGGGCATGCCCTGGAAGATGTCGCGCAGCGCGAGGATCAGGCCGTCGTTGAGCGCGTTGCGTTTGGCCGGGCGCGTGAGCGTGATGACCGCGATTTCGCTGGATTCGCCTTGCAGGCTCAGGCTGATGTCGTTCGAGTGGATGGGCATGAAAGTTCTCGGTGTCGCGGCCCCGGTGCGTCGGGTTTGTGTGCTTGAAGTGAGTCCGCATTATTGTTATAAACAATAACCAAAACAAGCGCACCGGTCGAAAACCGACCCCGTGTTTACCCTAGGTACCGGAGACAGCCATGGACCACAAGAACCTCCTCGCGATCGACATCCACACCCACGCCGAAGTGAGTTGCCGCAACCCGTTTGACAACTACGGCGAGGAGTACGACCGCGCCGCCGACAAGTACTTCGGCAGCAACCGCCGGCCCACCATCGCCGAGACGATTGCCTACTACCGCGAGAGGAAAATCGGGCTGGTGATGTTCACGGTGGACAGCGAGTCCAAGCTGGGTCGCCGGCGCATCCCGAACGAAGAGATCGCGCAGGCCGCGCGCGAGAACAGCGACATGATGATTGCCTTCGCCAGCATCGACCCGCACAAGGGCAAGATGGGCGCGCGCGAAGCCGAGCGCCTGATTGCAGAGGAGGGCGTCAAGGGCTTCAAGTTCCACCCCACGGTGCAGGGCTACCACCCCTACGACAAGATGGCCTGGCCCATCTATGAAGTGATCAACGCGCACAAGCTGCCCGCGATCTTTCACACCGGGCACAGCGGCATCGGCTCGGGCATGCGCTGCGGCGGCGGCCTGCGGCTGGAGTACAGCAACCCCATGCACCTGGACGACGTGGCGATCGATTTCCCCGACATGCAGATCGTCATGGCCCACCCCAGCTTTCCCTGGCAGGATGAGGCGCTGAGCGTGGCCACGCACAAGCCCAACGTGTGGATCGACCTGAGCGGCTGGAGCCCGAAGTATTTCCCCAAGCAGTTGGTGCAGTACGCCAACACGCTGCTCAAGGACCGCGTGCTGTTTGGCAGCGACTACCCGCTGATCACGCCCGAGCGCTGGATGAAGGACTTCGAGGTCGCCGGCTTCAAGCCCGAGGTGATGCCCGGCATCCTGAAAGGCAATGCGGTGCGCCTGCTCGGTCTGGACGCCTGAGGCGCCCGCCATGCAGCCCTTTGCCACGCTGGCCGACATCGAGCGGCTGGAACGCACGCCACTGGCGCAGGCCGCACCGCACCGCAGCCCCTATGCGCTGATCCGCGCGGCGGCCCAGCGCTTTCCCGGGCGCGAGGCCTTCACCTTTCTGCCCGACGCCGCGCTGGACACGCCGCCGGTGCGCACCACCTACGCCGCGCTGCTCGGCCAGATGCACCGGGCGGCCAACCTGTTTCGCGCACTGGGCGTCGGGCCCGACGATGCGGTGGCGCTGCTCGCACCCAACACGCCCGAGGCGCATGCGGTGCTGTGGGGCGCGCAGCTGGCCGGGCGCGTGTGCCCCATCAACTACCTGCTGCAGCCCGAACACATCGCCGCCTTGCTCAAGGCCGCCAACGCGCGCGTGCTGGTGGCCCTCGGCCCCAACAGCGAGCTGGCCGTGTGGCCGGTGGCCGAGCAGGTGGTGCGCCACCACGAGGTGCCGCTGCTGCAGTTGTGCGTGGGGCCGGGCGACGGCCCGCAGGCGGTGCCGGTGCTGCAGGAGCTGCTGGCCACACAGCCCGATGTGCTCACCTTCGAGCCCGACCTGAACCCCGACCGCGTGGTGGCGCTGTTCCACACCGGCGGCACCACGGGCGCGCCCAAGCTGGCGCAGCACACACAAGGCAACGAGGCGCACACCGCGTGGTTTGCGCACGCGTATTACGACGTGGACGAGCACGCGGTGGAGATCAACGGTTTTCCGCTCTTCCATGTGGCCGGCGCTTTTGTGTACGGCCTGGCGCTGCTGGCCGTGGGCGCGCGCCAGGTGCTGCCCACGCTCAGCGGCATGCGCAACGCGGGCTTCGTGCAGCGCTACTGGCGCTTCTGCGAACGCGAGGGCGTGACGCACCTGGCCTGCGTGCCCACGGTGCTGGCCAGCGTGATGGGCGTGCCGGTGGACGCGAACATCGCCTCGGTGCGCGCGGCCTACACCGGTGGTTCGCCCCTGCCCTCCGAACTGGCGCAGCGCTTTGAAGCGGCCACCGGCATTCCCGTGCGCAACATCCTGGGCATGACCGAATGCGCGGGCCTGGTGAGCATCGAGCCCTTGCGCGGTCCCCGCACACCCGGATCGGCCGGCCTGCGCCTGCCCTACACCGAGGTGCACGCCGTGCCCTGGCGCGATGCCGAGGCGAAGCTGGAAGAACGCTGCGCCGCAGGCGAGACCGGCGTGCTGGTGCTGCGCGGCCCGCACGTGAGCCCGGGCTACACCGATGCCGCACGCAACGCCGGCCTGTTCGAACAAGGCTGGATCGTCAGCGGCGACCTGGGCCACCTCGATGACGCGGGCCGCATCCACATCACCGGCCGCGCCAAGGACGTGATCATTCGCGGCTCGCACAACATCGACCCCGGCCTGGTGGAAGACGCCTTCCTCGCGCACCCCGACGTGGCCTTGTGCGCCGTGGTGGCCGAACCCGACGCTTACGCGGGCGAAGTGCCCGTGGCCTTCGTGACGCTCAAGCCCGGCGCGACACTCGGCGCCGATGCGTTGCTGGCTGCCGTGGCGCCGCAGGTGTACGAGCGCCCCGCGGTCCCCAAGCGCGTGGTGCTGCTGGAGGCCTTGCCCATGACCGCCATCGGCAAGGTGTTCAAGCCCGAGCTGCGCTTGCGCGCCATCGAGATCAAGCTGACCGAATGCCTGCGCGAGTGGGCGCCGGGCGTGGCTGCGCGCGTGCAGGCGCTGGAGCAGGGTGGGCGGCAGACTGCCGTGATCACGGTGGCCGGCCCGCCAGACGGCGCGTTGCGCGAACGCCTGCAGCAGGGCCTGGCCGCCATGGCGGTGCAGACCGAACTGCGGTTTGAGTGAAAGGCGGCGGCCTTACCAGCCGCCGCGCGTGAGCCAGCGCTCCAGCTGGTCGAGCTTGTCCACGCCCCAGAACATTTCGCCGTCCACCACCACGGTGGGCGAGCCGAACACACCGGCCTTGAGCGAGGCATCGACCATGGCGCGCAGCAGCGCGGCCGCTTCTTCGCCCGCCGCAGCGTCGGCCACGGCATCGGCCGACAGGCCTGGGGGCAGCGCGAGGCCGCGCAGCGCCTCAGGCTTTGACAAGTCCTGGCCTTCGCCCCAGTAGGCGCGGTAGATGGCGTGGGCCAGCGCCGCGGCGTGTGTGGGGTGGTGCTGCTTGACCCAGGCGAACGCGCGCGCGCAGGGCAGCGGGTTCATCGCGGCGTCGCTCGGTTTGCGCGCCATCACCAGGCCGTGCTCGCGGGCGTAGCGTTGCACGTCGTGCTCGGTGTAGGGGCCTTTGAGCGGGGTGTCCAGCAAGGGCTTGAGGCCCATCACCTTCATCACCGACACACCGAGCAGCATGGCGTGCCAGTTCACTGTGCGCCCGTGCCGCGCGGCCAGGGCTTCGATGCGCAGCGAAGCGAAGTAGCCAAACGGCGAGATGAAGTCGAAGTGGAAATCGAGCGGGCGGTTCATGCGCGCATGGTACCCACGCACCGCGTGCCGATCGCGTCGGGCGGCGGGAGTTTCATATCAACACGGCATAGCTGCAAGTCGTGAAACGGGCTGGTGTATGTGGGGCGATGCCGGCACAGTGCGGGCCTTGTGTCTGACGTGGCACATGTCCTGGCATGCCCCAGCGGGCCCGCCCTTCGCTTCGCATTTCCCTTTCCCCTCACGACAGGAGCTTCTCCATGACCTTCCTTCGACGCCGCAACGCCATCGTGGCCATGGCTGCCCTGGGCGCCGCCACCCTGACGGGCAGCGCCCTGGCCCAGCAGACCGTCACGCTGCGCCTGCACCAGTTCCTGCCTCCCACCGCCACCATTCCCGCGCGCGCCATCGTGCCCTGGGCCAAGAAGGTCGAGACGGAATCGGGTGGCCGCATCAAGGTCCAGCTGTTCCACGCCATGGCCATGGGTGGCTCGCCACCGCAGCTCTTTGACCAGGCCCGTGACGGCGTGGTGGACATCACCTGGACGGTGCTGGGCTACACCCCGGGCCGCTTCAACAAGGCCGAGGTGTTCGAGCTGCCGTTCATGAGCGGCCCGGCCGAGCCGGCGTCGCGCGCTTTCCATGAGTTCGTGGAGAAGAACGCCGCCGACGAATTCCGTGAGGTCAAGCTGCTGGCCGCGCACACGCACGGCCCGGGGCTCTTCCACAGCAAATTCCCGATCACGGGCCTGGACAGCCTCAAGGGCAAGAAGGTGCGCGGCGGTTCGCGCGTGATCAACAACATGTTGCTCAAGCTGGGCGCCACGCCCGTGGGCATGCCGGTGCCCGCCGTGACCGAGGCGCTGACCAAGGGCGTGCTCGATGCCACCACCATCCCGTGGGAAGTGACGCCGTCGCTCAAGATCGCCGAGCTGGTGAAGAACCACACCACCTTCTCGGGCAGCACGGGCCTGTTCACGCAGACGTTTGCGCTGGTGATGAACCGCAACAGCTACGAGAAGCTGCCAGCCGACCTGAAGAAGGTGATCGACGCGAACTCGGGCGTGGACACCGCCGCCTTCTTCGGCCGCGCCATGGACGAGGGCGACAAGGTGGGCCTGGAGGTGGCGAAGAAGGCGGGCAACAGCATCGTCACGCTCGACGCCGCCGAAACCCGCCGCTGGCAGACCACCGCGGCGGCGGTGGAGGCGGACTGGGTCAAGGAAATGCAGGGCAAGAACCTGGACGGCGCCAAGCTGGTGGCCGAAGCCCGCGCCGCGATTGCCAAGCACAGCAAGTAAAGCAACCGGCCACCGCGAGCGAGGTGCTCGAATCGAGAAGCACCGCGGAACCGGCTTTGCCGGGCCGCAGGTGCTGCCCCCTTGAGGTGGTCGCGCGAAGCGCGGCGGGGGTGGCTTGTGCTTAACCCCAGACTTCCTGCGCGGTTTCGACCACCAGCGCCAGCTTGCGGCGCTGGTCTTCCACGGCAATGTTGTTGCCGTGCACGGTGGATGAGAAACCGCATTGGGGCGAGAGGCACATCTGATCGAGGGGCGCGTATTTCGCGGCCTCGTCGATGCGGCGCTTGAGCGCGTCCTTGCTCTCCAGCTGCCCGAACTTGGTGGTCACCAGGCCCAGCACCACGATCTTGTCTTTCGAGAGGAAGCGCAGCGGGCGGAAGTCGCCCGAGCGGTCGTCGTCGTATTCCAGGAAGAAGGCGTCCAGCTTCATTTCAGACAGCAGCGCCTCGGCCACCGGCTCGTAGTTGCCGGCGGCGGCGTGCGTGCTCTTGAAGTTGCCGCGGCACAGGTGCATGGCCAGTGTCATGCCCTTGGGCTTGTGCGCCACCACCTTGTTGATGAAGGTCGCGTAGCGGTGCGGCAGCTCGTTGGGGTCGTCACCGCGCTGGCGGGCGGCTTCGCGCATGCGCTCGTCGCACAGGTAGGCCATGTTGGTGTCGTCCATCTGCACGTAGGTGCAGCCGGCATCGGCCAGGCTCTGCAGCTCTTCGCCATAGGCCTTGGCCACGTCGTCGTAGAACACCGGGTCGAGCTCGGGGTAGGCCTCCTTGCTGATGCCGGCGCGCCCGCCGCGAAAGTGCAGCATGGTGGGCGAGGGAATCGTCACCTTGGGCGTGACGGCCTTCAGGCCCAGGGCGGCCACCTGCGCCTTGAGGTATTCAAAGTCGGCGAGCTGGACGTTTTTGGCGTGGCGCACCTTGTCGATCACGCGGATCACGGGCGGCGCCAGTTCTTCCGTGCCATCGGGTTTGCGGATGGTCACCGGGATGTCGGTCTTCACCCCGCCGAGCTGCTCCAGGAAATCGATGTGGAAGTACGTGCGGCGGAACTCGCCGTCGGTGATCGACTGCAGGCCCACATCGGCCTGGAACTTCACGATCTCGGTGATGGCGCGGTCCTCCACCTCGCGCAGCTGCGCGGGCGTGATCTCGCCTTTGGCTTTTTTCTCGCGCGCTTCGAGCAGGTAGGCCGGGCGCAGAAAGCTGCCGACGTGGTCGGCGCGAAACGGGGCATGGGAGCGCAGGGTCATGGAAATCGTCCTGTGTGGGAGGGGCCAGACAACGGGTGAAGGCGCACTGTGCCAGCCTTCATTGCATACATAAACCTATGGAAAACCCCGAGCAGGCGCCAAATCTCTTGAAAATCCGGTGGTTCTGTATACATTGCAGACCCCATGAGCCTGCATGCTGTCCACCCCACCCCTCCGCTGGATGCCGCGCGCACCGACGCGGGCGGTGCCACCGAAAGCGCCCAGGTGCGCGCGTTGCTGCAGCTACGTGAACTCATCCTCTCGGGCGAGCTGCCCGGTGGCTCGCGCATTGCCGAGCTGGCCATCGTCGAGCGCCTGGGGGTGTCGCGCACGCCGATCCGCGCCGCGCTCATGCGCCTGGAGCAGGAGGGCTTGCTGGAGGCCTTGCCCAACGGCGGCTACGTGGTGCAGACCTTTTCCGAGCGCGACGTGGCCGATGCCATCGAGCTGCGCGGCACGCTCGAAGGCCTGCTCGCGCGGCTGGCGGCCGAGCGCGGCGCACCGGCGGCGGCGCTGGCGCGGGCGCGCGCCTGCCTCGAACACATCGACGCGGTGCTGGCCGCACCGGCGCTCAACGACGAAGGCTTTTCCGCCTACGTCGCACGCAACATCGAATTTCACACCCTGCTGTGGTCGATGGCGGACAGCCCGACCACCGTGCGCCAGCTCGAGCGCGTGCTCAGCCTTCCTTTTGCGTCCCCGTCGGGCTTCGTGGTCATGCAGGCGCACTCGCAGCGCGCGCGCGACATGCTGGTGGTGGCGCAGGACCAGCACCGCCAGGTGCTCGACGCCATCGAGCAGCGCGAGGGCGCACGGGCCGAGGCCATCATGCGCGAGCACTCCCGCTTGGCCCAGCGCAACCTGCGCGAGGTGCTGGCCGGCCACGCCACCGTGCATGCGCCCGCGTCCATGCCGGCCATCAAGCTGATTCGACGGGGTGGCGCATGACCGGTTGCGCCGCAGGTTTCATAGAAAAACGGCATATCTGAAAGTCGGTTATCTGGCTGGCAGAGATGCCGGTTGACATGCACAGTGTGGGCAAGAGGTTCTTCAAGCCTGCCGGATCCGGAGTGCGCCCACACGCTCCCGGCCCGGCAACACAGGAACTGGAGACATACATGACATTCATCCCACGCCGCACCGCACTGATGGCCCTGGGCGCCATGGCTGCCGCATCGATGGCCGGCCAGGCCCTGGCGCAGCAGCAGGTCACCCTGCGCCTGCACCAGATGCTGCCGCCCCAGGCGACCATTCCTGCCCGCGCGCTCGTGCCCTGGGCACAAAAGGTGGAGGCCGAGTCGGGCGGCAGGATCAAGGTGCAGCTGTTCAATGCCATGGCCCTGGGCGGCGCGCCGCCGCAGCTGTTTGACCAGGCCCGCGACGGCGTGGTGGACCTGACCTGGACGGTGCTGGGCTACACCCCCGGGCGCTTCAACAAGTCGGAAGTGTTCGAGCTGCCGTTCATGAGCGGTTCGGCCGAAGAGTCTTCGCGCGCTTTCCAGGAGTACGTGGAGAAGTTCGCTGCCGACGAATTCCGCGAGGTCAAGCTGATCGCGGTGCACACCCACGGCCCTGGCCTGTTCCACACCAAGACACCGGTGACGGGCCTTGAAAGCCTGCGCGGCATGAAGGTGCGCGGCGGCTCGCGCGTGATCAACAACATGCTCACCAAGCTCGGCGCGACCCCGGTGGGCATGCCGGTGCCGGCCGTGACCGACGCGCTCTCCAAGGGCACGATCGATGGCACCACCATTCCCTGGGAAGTGACACCTTCGCTCAAGGTCACCGAGCTGGTGAAGAACCACACCACTTTTGCGGGCAAGCAGGGCCTGTACACCCAGACGTTTGCGTTCTCCATGAACCGCTCCAGCTACGACAAGCTGCCGGCCGACCTCAAGGCCGTGATCGACAAGAACTCCGGCATCGAGACGGCGGCGCTGTTTGGCCGTGCCATGGACGAAGGCGACAAGGTCGGGCGCGAGATCGCCGAGAAGGCCAAGAACAACATCGTGGCGCTGGACATCGCCGAGACGCAGCGCTGGAGGCGCACCGCCGCCACGGTGGAAACCGACTGGATCAACGAGATGAAGGGCAAGAACATTGACGGGACCAAACTCCTGTCGGAAGCGCGGGCGTTGATCGCGAAGTACCAGCGATAATCCCGCACCCCTGAAGGGCCGCCCCAAAGGCTGCGCTTCGACTGAGTGACCGATTCGCTTTCGCCGCGTCCGGCGGGAGCGGATTGGTTGTTTTTTTTCGAAGGTGACAAGTTGAAATTGCTGTCTGTGTTGGCCAGGGCGTGTGCGATCCTGGCCGGTGTCCTTCTCACCGTGATCACGCTGATCACCTGCGTGAGCCTCATTGGTCGAAACACCATTGGCGTCACGCTTGTGGGTGACTACGAACTGACGGCCGTGACGGCGGGTGCGGCCATCGCGCTCTTCATGCCGTGGTGCCAGCTCAAGCGCGAAAACATCATCGTCGACTTCTTCACCGCCAAGGTCTCCTCTGGCGGCATTGCCATGCTTGACCGCTTTGGCAGCCTGATGCTGGGCCTGCTGATGTTTGCGCTGGCGTGGCGCACGGCCATTGGCGGCATGAGCGCCTATGCCTCCCAGACCACGACGATGATGCTCGGCTTCCCCGAGTGGATCACGTACTGGCTGATGGTGCCGCCGTTCGCATTGACCGGTGTGATCGCCCTGTATCAGGTGTTCTTTGGCAATTTTTCGGAGCAGGGCGAATGAGTTCTTTGAGTCTGGCGGGGATGATCTTCGCAACCATGCTGGTCCTGATGGCGGTGCGCGTGCCCATCGCGGTGGCGATGTTTGCCGCGGGCACCTTCGGCTACATCTACCAGGTGGGTCTGCCCCCGTTTCTGAACAACCTCAACGGCCTGGCGTTTGCGCGCTTCGCCAGCTACGACCTGTCGGTGATTCCGCTGTTCATCCTGATGGGCAACTTCGCCACGCAGGGCGGCATTTCCAAGGCGCTGTTCCAGTTCGCCAGCGTGGTCATGGGCCGCTTCAAGGGCGGGCTGGCCATGGCCGCCGTGCTGGCCAGCGCGGGCTTTGGCGCCATCTGCGGTTCTTCGGTGGCCACGGCCGCCACCATCACCTCGGTGGCCTTGCCTGAAATGAAGCGCCACGGCTACTCGGGGCGCCTGGCCACCGGCACGCTGGCCGCAGGCGGCACGCTGGGCATCCTGATCCCGCCTTCGGTACCGCTGGTGATCTACGCCATCCTGACCGAGCAGAACATCGCCAAGCTGTTTGCCGCGGCCATGGTGCCCGGCATCATCGCCATGGTCGGCTACATGATCGCGATCGCGACCTATGTGCGCCTCGTGCCCGGCCACGCCCCCGACCACGCCGACCACCCCAAGCTCACCATGGAAGCGCTGATGGGTGTGGCGCCCATCGCGCTCGTGTTCATCATCGTGTTTGGTGGCATCTACGGCGGTCTGTTCACGCCCACCGAGGGCGCTGGCGTGGGTGCTGCCGCGACCTTCATCGCCGCAGTGCTCAAGGGCGAGCTGACCGTCGCCAAGGTCAAGCAGTGCTTCTATTCGACGGCTGCGGCCAGCGCCATGATCTTCATGATCTTCATCGGCGCCGACCTCATGAACTCGGCGCTCGCGCTCACCCAGGTGCCTGCGATGCTGGCCGAGGTGATCAACGGCTGGAGCATTCCGCCGCTGATGGTGGTGTCGGCCATCCTGCTGTTCTATGTGGTGCTGGGTGCCGTGATGGACGAGCTCTCGATGATCCTGCTCACCATCCCGATCTTCTTCCCCGTGATCATGGGCCTGGACTTCGGCATGCCGCCCGAGTCGGTGGCCATCTGGTTCGGCATCATGGTCCTCATGACCGTGGGCTTTGGCCTGCTCGCACCGCCAGTGGGCCTGAACGTCTACGTGGTCAACGGTCTGGCCAAAGACGTGCCGATCGGTGAGAGCTACAAAGGTGTGATGCCTTTCCTCGCCAGCGACGTGGTGCGCACGTTGCTGCTCCTGTTCTTCCCGCCCATTTCCTTGTGGCTTGTTCAATTCGTGGGGTAACCTGATGACGACTTTCCTGAACCTGCGCCGCCGTGCCGTGCTCGGTGCCACCCTGGCCACGGCAGCCCTGGGCCTGTCCTTGCCCGCTGCGGCACAACCCGCTTTCCCTTCCAAGGGCTTGCGCATCGTCGTGCCGTTTGGCCCGGGTGGCGTCGGTGACCTCACCGCGCGCATCGTGGCCGAGAAGCTGGCCAGCCAGCTGGGCCAGACCGTGGTGATCGACAACCGCCCCGGTGCCGGTGGCGTGGTGGCGGCCGAGTCGGTCGCGCGCGGCGAGCCCGATGGCCACACCATGTTCCTCATGTCCAACGGCACGGCCGTGACCGCCAGCCTGTTCCAGAAGCTGCCCTTCGACACGGTCAAGGACTTCACGCCCGTCTCCACCCTGGGGTACTTCGATATCGCCGTGGTGGTGCCCGCGAACTCGCCGCACAAGACGCTGGGCGAGCTGGTGGCCTTTGCCAAGGCCAACCCCGGCAAGATCAACATCGGCAGCATCAACATCGGCAGCACGCAGCACCTGGCGGCCGAGCTGTTCAAGAGCACCGCCGGCATCGACGCGCAGATCGTTCCGTACAACGGCTCGCCTGCGCTGATCGGCGCCATTCGTGGCCAGCAGGTGGACGTGGCGGTGGAAATCCTTGCGCCGGTGCTCACGCAGATCCAGGGCGGTGCGCTGCGCGCACTGGCCGTGACGGGCGAGAAGCGCTCCATCGTGTTGCCCGATGTGCCCACCGCCGTGGAAGCGGGCGTGAAGGACTACATCGCCTCGTCGTGGAACGCGCTGGCCGTGCCCTCGAAGACCCCGCGCGCTGCGGTCGAGCGCCTGCAGCGCGAGATCGCCACTGCGGTGGCCGACCCTGCCGTGCGCGAGAAGCTGCGTGGCCTGAACATCGATGCACGCTCCAGCACGCCGGAGCAAACGGCTGCGCTGCTCGCCTCGGACATCCGCCGCTGGAGCGGTGTGATCGAGCGGGCGAAGATTCCTAAACAGTAAGCTCCCCCCGCGCCGCTGCGCGGCTCCCCCCTCTCTCGCCTGCGGCGGGAGGGGGGCGCACCCTGGGACCGGCGGAGCCGGATCCTCGGGTGCCCTGGATGGGGTGCCGTGCTCCGGCTGCCTGTTTTCTTTCCTCTTTTCTTTCCCTCCCTTGCTCGACATCCTGGCCATCACCGGGCCGATCTACCTCTGCATTGCCTTGGGCTATGCGGCGGTGCGCTGGCGCGTGTTTTCGCCGGCGGACATGCGGGTGATGGGCAAGTTCGTCATTCAGTTCGCGTTGCCGGCGCTGCTGTTCAACGCGCTGGCCTCGCGGCCGCTGGCCGAGCTGTGGCAGCCGGCGTACCTGCTGGCGTTTGGCGCGGGCTCGGTGGTGTGGCTGCTGGTGAGCCTGTGGCTGGCCCGGCGGGTGCAGGGGCGTGGCGTGGTCGAGAGCGCCTACATGACCATGGGCATGACCTGTGGCAACAGCACCTTCATTGGCTACCCGGTGGTGCTGCTGGCCATCGGGCCGCTGGCGGGTGTGGCGCTGGCGATGAACCTGCTGGTGGAAAACCTCATCAAGCTGCCCTTGCTCATGACCATGGCCGACGTGGGCGCCTCGGGCAAGGCGCACGCCTCCTGGAAGCAGGCCCTGCGCGACACACTGCAGCGCCTGGTGCGCAACCCCATGATCGTGGCCATCGTGCTGGGCTTTGTGGTGGCCTTGCTGGGCTGGCCCATTCCTTCGGTGATCGCGCGCACCGTCAACCTCTTTGGCGCGGCCAGTGGCGGGCTGGCGCTGTTCATCATTGGCGGCACGCTGGTAGGCCTGCAGGTGCGCGGCCTGCGCCGCCAGGTCGCGCAGATCGCCATCGGCAAGCTGCTGGTGCACCCGGCCGCCGTTCTCGCTGCGGTGTTGCTGCTGCCCCTGATCGGGCTGCCCGCGCTCACAGGTGAGCTGCGCGCGGCGGTGGTGCTCTCGGCGGCCATGCCCATGCTGGGCATCTACCCCTTGCTGGCGCAACGCCACGGGTTTGAAGGCTTCACGGCGGCGGCCTTGCTGGCGGCCACGGTGACCTCGTTCTTCTCGCTCAGCGCCATCCTCTGGCTCATGCGCCACAGTGCGGGCTGGCTGGCCTGAGTCAGCGGCGTTTCTGTGCGTCCAGCGTCTGGCGAATCAGGTCCAGCGTGGTCTGCTGTGTGAGCGTGGCGGGGCGCTGCGAGCTCACCGCCAGGCACAGGCGGGTGCGCAGGGGCGGGTCGCTCACGGCGCGCATGCGGTAGGCCGAAGGGCGGATCGAGCTGGACACCGCGTTGCGCGAGAGCAGGGCGGCGCCCGCGCCATCGGCTACCAGATCGAGGATGGCGGAGACGCCGTCAATCTCCAGCGCCACATTGGGCCGGCAGCCGATGTTGGCCATCTCCGCTTCCACGTGCATGCGGATCGCGTTGGGCCGGCTCGGAATCACCAGCGGCATGGGCGCCACCTCGCGCAGCGCAATGGGCGGCGGCGGGGGGTCTTCGGGCAGGCCGGGCGGGCGCGGCTCCACCAGCACGAGTTCTTCTTCCTGCAGCGGGTGGATCTCCAGGTCGGGCGAGGGCTGCGCGTTGTAGAGCACGGCAATGTCCAGCCGGCCCGTGACCAGCGACTCGTGCATCGACATGGACAGGCCTTCGCTGATCGACAGGCTGGCCTGCGGCAGCTGGGCGCGAAAGGCCCGCGTGAGCGGCACCGTGAGCACGCGCGCCAGGCTGGGCGGCAGGCCGATGGCCACGCGCCCGGCGAGCGCGCCACGCACGCGGCCCAGCTCTTCGCGCGCCCGCTCCACCTGGTGCAGGATGCCGCGGCCGTGCGCCAGCAGCAGCTTGCCGGCTTCGGTGGGCGTGGCGCCCCGGCCGTTGCGCACCAGCAGGTTCTGGCGCAGTTCCACTTCGAGCAGGCGCACCTGGCGCGAGAGCGCGGGTTGGGCGACGTTGAGTGCCATGGCTGCGCGCGTGAAGCTGCCGAGTTCGGCCACGCGCACGAAGTATTCGAGTTGTTTCAGGTCCATGTGAGCCGGGGGGGTGGGGCCCCATCATAGTTATGTAATTTTGTTCTAGCTGATAGCCGAGCCTGTGTCTTTTCTCGAGAGGAGGCGAGGCCCACAATGCACAGTCCACCCAAGCGCCCCATGACCACAGAGACAAACCCCACCCTTCGCGGCATTTCGTCCATGGCCACCCGGCAGGTGCTGGCCGATCTGGGCGCAGCGTTTGAGCAGCGCACGGGTTGCCGCGTCGCGATCGAGTCGGTAGGGGGCGTCGATGCCGCCAGGCGCGTGGCCGCCGGCGAGGCCTTTGATGTGGTGATCCTCGCCTCCGACGCCATCGACAGGCTCATCGCCGCCGGGCATCTGCGCGCCGGCAGCCGCGTGGACCTGGTGCGCTCCGGTGTGGCCATTGCGGTGCGCGCGGGCGCTCCCGTGCCCGATGTGAGCTCGGAAGCTGCGCTGCAGCAAGCCGTGCGCAACGCGCGCAGCATCAGCTATTCCACCGGACCCAGCGGCGTGGCGCTGGCCCAGCTCTTCGAGCGCTGGGGCATGGCCGACGAGGTGCGCGGCCGCACCGTGAAGGCGCCGCCCGGCGTGCCCGTGGGCACGCTGGTGGCGCG
>NZ_JAHVAB010000047.1 GCF_019264445.1 Hydrogenophaga sp. | reverse complement strand
GGCACGGGCACCCCCACAAAATGCGCAAACGCCCAGATGCCGACGGACTTGCTCAGCGTGCGCAAGGGCCGGTCGGCGTTCTTGGTCCAGGTCTTGGTGGTTGCGGTGGGGGTGGGGCTGGAGGTGCTCAAGGAGAGAAATTATCCCGATTCCTCAAGGCACCCGCGGAACCGGCTCCGCCGGGCCGCCAGGTACGCCCCCTTGAGGGGGTGACGCCGCAGGCGGCGCGGGGGTGGTCAGTCAAGGTGCAGCCGCGTAGCGCTGCAGCTCCCAGTCGCTCACCTGCTGGCTCCACGCGGCCCATTCGTCGTGCTTGAGCGCGAGGAACTGCGCGCAGAACGCGGGGCCCACGGCTTCGCGCAGGGTGTCGTCTGCGGCGAGCGCGTCCAGCGCGGCGAGCAGGTCGCGGGGCAGGCGTGCGGGCAGGCTGTCGCCATGGGCGTGGCGTTCGTAGAGGTCGTGCGCGCAGGGCTCGGCGGCGGGCAGCGCTTGGTCGATGCCGCTGAGGCCGGCAGCGAGCGTGGCGGCCAGGGCGGCGTACACGTTGCACGAGGGGTCGGGCAGGCGCCATTCCATGCGCCCGGCCACGCTGCGCACGAGGCAGGTGCGGTTGTTGTCGCCCACGGCCTTCCACACGGGCGACCAGGTGGTGCCCGACGCGCTGCGGCTGGCGGCCAGGCGCTTGTAGCTGTTGACGGTGGGTGCGCACAGGGCGGCGAGTGCGTCGGCATGGTGGAGCAGGCCGGCGGCAAAGCGGTGGCCGGCTTCGCTCAGGCCGAGCGCGCCGGCGGGGTCGGCCATCACGGGGCGGCCCTGGGCGTCGGTCAGGCTCAGGTGAAAGTGCAGGCCGCTGCCGGGCGCGTGTGCCAGCGGCTTGGGCATGGTGGAGAACACCATGCCGTGCTGCTGCGCCACCGCATGCGCCGCGAGCTTGAAGAGCTGGTAGCGGTCGGCGGCGGCCAGCGCGTCGTCGTGCCGGTAGTTGATCTCGTACTGCCCGGTGGCGTCTTCGTGGTCCATCTGCTCCAGCTGGAAGCCCAGCGCGGTGAGCGTCTGGCGCATGCCGTCCAGAAAGCCGAAATTGCGGCCGATGGCCTGCAGGTCGTAAGAGGGTTTGCCCAGGCGGTCTTGCTCATCGGCCACGCACCAGGCGCCTTGCGCGTTGCGCTGGAGCAGGAAGAACTCCGGCTCGATGCCGACCCACAGCGTCCAGCCGCGTTCGGCTTGCAGGCGCTGCACCTGGCGCTGCAGCACCTGGCGCGGGCAGGTGTCCAGCGGCTCGCCGCCGGCAAAGCCGTCGCACACGGCGTGTGCCACGCCGGGCATGAAGGGCAGCGGGCGCAGGCTCTCGGGCACCACGCGGCCCATGTATTCGCTGCGCGCGCCCATGCGCGGCAGGCCGGTGCCGGCAATGCTGGGGCCGGCAAAACCGGCGCCGTGCTGCACCGCGCCGGGCAGGCCATCGAGCGGGATCAGCTTGCCCTTGGGCGCGCCGGGCAGGTCGGTGAAGGTGGCGAGCACCGAGTGGATGCCCTGCGCGCGCAGGGCCTCGATGCGCTGGGCCAGTGTGGGCACCGGCACCAGGCTCAAGCGAGCACCTCGGCCAGCGCCGCGTCAAACGCGGCCAGCCCTTCGGCGAACACGGCGTCTTCAATGGTGAGCGGGAACAGAAAGCGGATGACGTTGCCGTAGACCCCGCAGGTGAGCAGCAGCAGGCCGCGCTTGAGCGCCGCCATCTGCACGCGCTTGGTGGTGTCGGCATCGGGCGCGCCTTTGGCGTCGACGAACTCACACGCCACCATGGCACCCAGGCCGCGCACATCGCCCATGCGCTGGGGGTACACGGCGCGCTGGGCGATCAGGTGGCCAATGAGCTGGTCGCCCAGCTTCTGGGCGCGCTCGGGCAGGCGCTCTTCAGTCATCACATCCAGCACCGCGAGCGACGCCGCAATGGCCAGCGGGTTGCCCGCGTAGGTGCCGCCCAGGCCGCCGGGGGCCGGGCCGTCCATGATGGCGGCCTTGCCGCTCACCGCCGACAGCGTGGTGCCACCGGCCATGCTCTTGGCCATGGTCATGAGGTCGGGGCTCACGCCGAAGTGCTCCATCGCAAACATCTTGCCGGTGCGCGCAAAGCCGGTCTGCACCTCGTCGGCCACCAGCAAAATGCCGTGCTGGTCGCACAGCTCGCGCAGCCATTTCACGGCGGCGGGCTGAATGACATTGAAGCCGCCCTCGCCCTGCACCGGCTCAAACACGATGGCCGCCACGCGGCTGGGCTCGATGTCGCACTTGAAGAGCTGTTCGATGGCGCGCTTCGTGTCGTCCAGCGACGCGCAGTGGCACGGAAACGGCACGTGGTAAATCTCGGGCGGGAACGGGCCAAAGCCCGCCTTGTACGGCTGCACCTTGCCGGTGAGCGCGACAGAGAACATGCTGCGGCCGTGGAACGCACCACCAAACGCGATGACGCCGCTGCGCCCCGTGGCCGAGCGCGCGATCTTCATCGCGTTCTCAATGGCCTCGGCGCCAGTCGAGAAAAACGCGGTCTTCACCGGCCCGTCGATGGGCACCAGCGCGTTGATGCGCTCGGCCAGCGCCACGTACTCGGTGTAGGGCACCACCTGGTAGCAGCTGTGCGTGAAGCGCTGCAGCTGCGCCGCAATGGCGGCCTGCACCTTGGGGTGCACGTGGCCGGTGTTGAGCACCGCAATGCCACCGGCAAAGTCAATGAAGCGCCGGCCCTCGATGTCCCAGAACTCGGCGTTCTTCGCGCGGTCGATGAAGAAGTCGCCAAACACGCCCACGCCACGCGGTGTGGCGTCGAGCCGGCGCTGGTGCCAGGCGGCGTTGGTGGTGTCGGTCTTGATGTCGGTCATGGCATTCATGGCTGTCTCCTTAAACGGGGCTGTCAATCCGTATCCAGGTCGTCTTGGTTTCGGTGTATTTGTCGAACGCGTGCAGCGACTTGTCGCGCCCCACCCCGCTCTGCTTGAAGCCACCAAACGGCACGGTGATGTCGTCTTCGTCGTACTGGTTCACATGCACCGTGCCCGCGCGCAACGCACGCGCCACGCCGTGCGCCTTGTTGATGTCGCGCGTCCACACGGCGGCCTGCAGGCCGTACACGCTGCGGTTGGCCTCGCGCACCACCTCGGCCGCGTCGGTGAACGACATCACCGAAAGCACGGGGCCAAAGATCTCTTCGCGCGCAATCGTCATCTGCGGCGTCACGCCGTCAAAGATGGTGGGCAGCACATAGTGGCCGCCGGCCACCGGCAGGGCCGCCTCGCCACCGGCCAGCAGCTTCGCGCCTTCGCTCTTGCCCAGGCCGATGTAGCGCAGCACGTTGTCCATCTGCACCTTGTCGACGATGGCGCCCATCACCGTGGCCTTGTCCAGCGGGTTGCCCGGCTGGTACTGCGGCACGAGCTGCAGGGCCTTTTCCAGAAACGCGTCTTTGATGGACGCCTCCACAAACAGGCGCGACGGCGCGTTGCAGCTCTCGCCCTGGTTGAAGAAGATGCTGCCCACCGCGGCCTCCACGGCCTGGTCGAGGTTGGGGCAATCGGCAAACACGATGTTGGGCGACTTGCCACCCAGCTCCGTCCAGGCGCGCTTGAGGTTGCTCTGCCCGGCCATCACATGAATCTGCTTGCCCACGCGGGTGCTGCCGGTGAAGGCGATGCAGTCCACGTCCATGTGCAGCGCCAGCGGGCTGCCCGCCTCGGGGCCGTAGCCCGGCACCACGTTGAACACACCGGGCGGAATGCCCGCGGCCAGCGCCAGCTCGGCCAGCTTGAGCGCGGTGAGCGGGCTCTTTTCAGATGGCTTCAACACCACCGAATTGCCGGCGGCCAGCGCGGGCGCGATCTTCCAGGCGGCCATGATCATGGGGTAGTTCCACGGCACGATCACGCCCACCACACCCACCGGCTCGCGCGTGATCAGCGCCAGCGCCGTGCTGGCGGTGGGCGCGATCTCGTCGTACACCTTGTCCACCGCCTCGCCGTACCAGCGGATGCAGTTGGCCGCGCTGTTGACGTCCACGCTCTTGGCGTACTTGATGGGCTTGCCCATGTCCAGCGTCTCGGTGAGCGCGAGCTCGTCGGCATGCGCCAGCAGCTGGTCGGCAAACTTGATCATCACGCGCTTGCGCTGCGCCGGCGCCATGCCGCTCCAGCGCCGGTCTTCAAACGCCGCGCGGGCCGCCGCCACGGCCGCGTCCACATCGGCCTCGCCACAACGCGCCACGGCGGTCAGCAGACGGCCGTCCACTGGCGAGAAGCAGTCAAAGGTCTGGCCGTCGCGCGCGGCGATGCGCTCGCCGTTGATGAACGCGCGGCCGTCGAAGGTGAGGGAGGATGCTTGGGTGACAGTGGTGGTCATGGCGTGAGCAGGCGAAAGATCCGTTCGCCCTGAGCCTGTCGAAGGGCCCACCACCGCACGGGCAAGGGCTTCGACCCGCTCAGCCCGAACGGAGGGGGTGGGCAAGTGGCCTCATGCTACGCCCTGAACACGGCAATCGGCCAGTCCACTTTGCCCGCACTGGCCCGCTCCGCATGAGGCAAACCGGACCAGAACACCGCGGAACGGGCTTCGCCAGGCCGCAGGTGTTGCCCCTTGGGGGGTGACGCGCCGCAGGCGAGGCGCGGGGAGGTCAGCTCTTCAGCGCCGCCGCAATCTCGCGCTCGCGCCGGCGCGTGGAGCGCGCCACCCACACGGCGTAGCTCACGATCACGACGGTCACCGTCACGATCAGCAGCGTGGCCGCGGCGTAGATGGTCGGGTTGATGCCGCGGCGCGCGTAGCCAAAGATCACCTGCGGCAGCGTGTTCACGCCCGGGCCGGAGAGAAATTCGGAGATCACCACGTCGTCGAACGACAGCGTGAACGCCAGCAGGAACGCCGCCAGCAAGGCCTGGAAGATGTTGGGCAGTGTGATCAGGAAGAACACCTGGTGCGGCTTGGCGCCGAGGTCCATGGCGGCTTCTTCGATCGAGCGGTCCATCTCCATCAGGCGCGACTGCACCACCACCATGCCGTAGGCCATGCCCAGCAGCGTGTGGCCCAGGATGATGGTGAGCATGCCGCGCTGCGGCCAGCCAAACAGGTTCTGTGCGCCCACGGCCAGCAGCAGCAGCGACAGGCCGATGATCACCTCGGGCATCACCAGTGGCGCGTTCACCATGCCGCTGAAGATGGTGCGGCCCAGGAAGCGGCGGTAGCGCACCAGCACGAAGGCGGCGAAGGTGGCCAGCACGGCCGACAGCACGCCGGTGATGGCCGCCACCTTGAGCGACAGGAAGAAACCTTCAACGATCTTGTCGTCGCGTGTGAGGGCCTCGTACCAGCGCAGCGAGAAGCCGGTGAAGCGCGCGTCCTGCCGCGTGCTGTTGAACGAGAACACGATCATGAAGACCAGCGGCAGGTACAGGAAGGCGAAGACCATCGCCAGCCAGAACTTGCCGAAGTGTTTTTCAAGCAGTGGTTTCATGGCTGGCCCTTACTTGCGTGTGTCGGCAGCGTCGCCGGTGTAGTGGTAGTAGAAGGCCAGCGGTATGACGATGAGCGCGATCATCACCACCGCGAGGGCGGTGGCGCGCGGCCAGTCGTTGGCGGTGAACATCTCGTCCCACACCACGCGCCCGATCATGAGGTTCTCCGGCCCGCCCAGCAGCGAGGGGATCACGAACTCGCCCACGCAGGGAATGAACACCAGCATGAAGCCCGCCACGATGCCGGCCTTGGACAGCGGCACCGTGATGAGCCAGAACGCCTTGAAGGGCGTGGTGCCCAGGTCGTACGCGGCCTCCAGTAAACGGAAGTCCATCTTCACCAGGTTGGCGTAGAGCGGCAGGATCATGAACGGCAGGTACACGTAGGTCATGCCGATCAGCATGGACACGTTGGTGTACAGCATGGGAATGGGCTCGCTGGTGAGCCCGATCGACATCAGCAGCCGGTTGAGCACGCCCTGGTCGGCCAGGATGCCTTTCCATGCGTAAACGCGCAGCAGGAACGACGTCCAGAACGGCAGCATCACCATGAGCAGCAGCGCCGGCCGGATGCTGGCGGGCGAGCGCGCGATGAAGTAGGCGAAGGGGTAGCCGATCACCAGACAGAAGAAGGCCGTGCACAGCGCGTACCAGATCGAGCGCAGGTAGGCGTCGATGTAGAGCGTGCGAAACAGCGGCGCACCCTCTTCCGTGCGGAAGATCGCGAGGTAGTTTTCGTACTTCAGACTCAGGATGCCGGAGACCGGGTCCCAGATGGGCTTGAAGGGGCTGATGTCGCCGCCCATGTCCACGAAGCTGATGTACAGCAGGATCAGGAAAGGCAGGAAGAAGAAAAGGAGCAGCCACGCATACGGCACGCCGATCACGAAACGCTTGCCGGGTATAGGTACAGAGGCCATACGAAGTTCCTGCAAAAGTAGGCAAACCAAACACGCTATCCAGGGGTGCGGAGGAACCGGCTTCGCCGGGCCTCTCGCACCGTCCCCCTTTCAGGGGGAAGCCGCGCAGCGGCGCAGGGGGTCAATCTCTCAGCACCACACCGGCGCGGTCGTCCCACCAGAAGTACACGTCGTCTTCCCAGGTGATGTCGGAGAGGTCGTGGCGCGAGGTGTTGGCCTCGGTGATCTTCACCTTGGAGCCGTCGGTGGCGACCACGATGTAGGTGTTGTACGAGCCGAAGTACGCAATCTCCTTGACCTTGCCGGTGAAGAGATTGGGGCCACCGGTGTCGGGGCGCTGCTTGCTGATCTCGATTTTTTCCGGCCGCACGGCAATGGCCACCGGCATGTTGAGCGTGCCGCTCACACCGTGGCCCACGTGGATCTCGCCGATGCCGGTGGTGGCGGCGCAGCGGTCGGCTTCGTCCACCGTCAGGCGGCCTTCAAACAGGTTCACGTTGCCGATGAAGTCGGCCACGAAACGATTGCTCGGGTGCTCGTAGATTTCTTCGGGCGTGCCCACCTGCAGCACGCGGCCCTTGCTCATGATCGCGATGCGGCTGGCCATGGTCATGGCCTCTTCCTGGTCGTGCGTGACCATCACCACCGTCACGCCCACCTTCTCGATGATGTTGACCAGCTCGAACTGCGTCTGCTCGCGCAGCTTCTTGTCCAGCGCGCCCAGGGGTTCGTCCAGCAGCAGCATCTTGGGCCGCTTGGCCAGGCTGCGGGCCAGCGCCACGCGCTGCTGCTGCCCGCCCGAGAGCTGGTGCGGCTTGCGCTTGGCGTACGGCGTGAGCTGCACCAGCGCGAGCATCTCGTCGGTGCGTTGCTTGATCTCGGCCTTGGGCAGGCCTTCGCGCTTGAGGCCGAAGGCGATGTTTTCCCAGATGTCCAGGTGGGGGAACAGCGCGTACGACTGGAACATCATGTTCACCGGCCGCTCATAGGGCGGCATGGCCGCCACGTCCTGGCCGCCGAGCAGGATGCGCCCGGAGGTCGGCTTCTCGAAGCCGGCCAGCATGCGCAACAACGTGGACTTGCCGCAGCCCGAGCTGCCCAGCAGCGCAAAGATCTCGCCCTTGCCGATCGAGAGCGACACCTCGTCGACCGCGACCGCTTCGTCAAAGCGCTTGACCAGCTTCTCGGTCACCAGAAAACCCGTTGTGTCTGCCATGTTGAAGTCCGTTTCTTCGCTGAACGAAATAAAAAGGCCGCTCAACCAGACAGGATGAGCGGCCCTTGTACCCGAGGGGAGTCGGTCGGCTTACTTGCCGCGCTTGAACGCGTTGTAGGTCTCGTTCAACACGCCCGAGATGTCGTTGGAGAAGCCGCCGGTGGGGATCAGGCGCGCCGTGTCCTCGGGGCTCAGGAAGATGGTCTTGTTGCCCTTGACCTCGTCCTTGATGTCGGCCAGCGCAGCCTTGTTGCCGGTGGGGTAGTTCAGTTCGTTGGCCATGGCTGCAGCGTTGGCCGCGCGCAGGTAGAAGTCCATGAAGACGTGCGCGTTGTTCACGTGCTTGGCGTCTTTCGGGATGGCCATGGTGTCGATGAACACCAGACCGCCGCCCGTGGGCAGCAGCGGCACGATCTCGTCCTTGCCACCGGTTTCCTTCACGCGGTCGGCCGCGATGTTGATGTCGCCCGACCAGCCCACAAACGCGCAGGCCTTGCCGCCGGCGATGTCGTCGATCATGGTGCTGGAGAAGAGGCGCACGTCCTTGCGCACCTTCTTGAGCATTTCACCCGCGAGCTTGAAGTCTTCCGGGTTCTCGCTGTAGGCCGGCTTGCCCACGTAGTGCAGCGCCACCGGCAGGATTTCGCTCGGCGAATCCAGGTAGGCGATGCCGCAGGAGCGCAGCTTGCTGGAGTACTCGGGCTTGAACACGAGATCCCACGCGTTCTCGGGCATGGGCATGCCGCCCAGTGCCTTCTCGACCTTCTGCTTGTTGATACCCACGGTGGTGAAGCCCCAGGCCCATGGCACCAGGTGCTTGTTCTCCGGGTCCACGCCAGCAATCTTGGCCATGAAGTCGGCATCGAGGTTGGCGTAGTTGGTCAGCTTGCTCTTGTCGATGGGCTGATACAGGCCGCCGTCGATCTGCTTCTTGGCGAAACCGGCGGTGGGGATGACGATGTCGTAGCCCGAATTGCCGGCGACCAGCTTGGCGTGCAGCGCCTCGTTGTTCTCGAAGGTGTCGTAGTTCACCTTGATGCCGTACTCCTTCTCGAAGTCGGCCACCAGGGTTTCGGTGATGTAGTCGGGCCAGTTGTAGACGTTCAGGACCTTTTCAGCGTCCAGCACCGGGCCGGCGGGGGCAGCGGGCGCGGCCGGGGCGGCAGCCACCGGGGCGGCTGGAGCGGCCACCGGCTCCTCTTTCTTGCCACAGGCTGCCAGCAGCATTGCCGACATCGCCAGAACCAGAACTTGCTTTTTCATGGTGTTGCTCACTCCAATGGTTGTTGACCGAAAGAACTCAACCGGCAGGGGCTGAAATCGTTGCCAATGCGCTAGCAATTTCCAGACCCAACGCACGCCGGCTGCAGCAGGGATACCGCGTAGGGGTATGCGGAAAACATTCTAGGGCCACTTCGCACCCATTCCGTGCATTCGCGCCCCGCGTGCCCCTCAGGCCAGCAGCCCTTCGGCGCGCAATTCGTCCACGGTGGCGTCCAGGCAGAGGTGGATCAGGTCCATCATCTCGTCGATCTGCGCGCGGGTCATCACCAGCGGTGGCGCGATGATCATGCGGTCGCCCACGGCGCGCATGATCAGCCCGTTCTTGAAGCAGTGCGCGCGGCAGCGCATGCCCGCGCTCACGCTCTCGTCAAACAGCTTCTTTGTCGCCTTGTTCTTCACCAGCACCAGGCCGGCCACGAAGCCGCAGGTTTCGGCCGCGCCCACCAGCGGGTGGTGGTTCAGTTCCTCGAAGCGCTCGGCCAGGTAGGGGCCGGTGTCGTTCTTCACGCGCTCGACCAGCTTCTCGCGTTCCATGAGCTCGATGTTGGCCAGCGCCACCGCACAGGCCACGGGGTGGCCGCTGTAGGTGTAGCCGTGGTTGAACTCGCCGCCTTTCTCGATCAGCACCTGGGCCACGCGGTCGCCCACCATCACGCCGCCCAGCGGGATGTAGCCGCTGGTCACGCCCTTGGCGAAGGTGATGAGGTCGGGGCGGTAGCCGAACTTTTCGTACGCAAACCAGTGGCCCAGGCGGCCAAAGGCGCAGATCACTTCGTCGGAGATCAGCAAGATGCCGTACTGGTCGACGATGCGCTGGATCTCGGGCCAGTAGGTGGCCGGCGGAATGATCACGCCGCCGGCGCCTTGCACCGGCTCGGCAATGAAGGCGGCCACCTTGTCGGCGCCGATGGAGAGGATCTTTTCTTCGAGCCAGCGCGCGGCGCGCACGCCGAAGTCCGCCTGGCTCTCGCCGGGCCGTGCGTTCTCGAAGTGGTGCGGCTGCTCGATGTGCACGATGTCGGGAATGGGCAGGTCGCCCTGTGCGTGCATGCCGCTCATGCCACCCAGCGAGGCGCCGGCCATGGTGCTGCCGTGGTACGCGTTGTGGCGGCTGATGATGACCTTGCGCTGGGGCTGACCCAGCAGGTCCCAGTAGCGGCGCACCATGCGCACGTTGGTGTCGTTGCTCTCGCTGCCGCTGCTGGAGAAGAACACGTGTTCGAACTTGCGCCCGCCCACCTGCGGTGCGAGCGACGCCAGCTTGGTGGCCAGCTGCACGGCGGGCACGTTGGTGGTGTTGAAGAAGCTGTTGTAGAACGGCAGCGTCATCGTCTGCTGGTAGGCCGCGTCCGCCAGTTCCTTGCGGCCGTAACCGGCGTTGACGCACCACAGGCCGCTCATCGCGTCCAGGATCTTCTTGCCTTCGGAGTCCCAGACATAGATGTCGTCGGCCCGCGTGATCACGCGCGCGCCACGCTCGGCCAGGCCGGCGTGGTCGGTGAACGGGTGGATGAAGTGCGCGCTGTCTTGCGCCTGGATGGATTTGGTGTCCTGCTGCTCGGCACGGCGAACCAGGGCAGGCGGGGCAATGAGGGTCGAGGTGTTCACAACAGGCTCGCTTTCAGAGAGGGGTAGTTATCCAGTAACGCCGCGGAACCGGCTTTGCCGGGCCGCCAGCGTTGCCCCCTGGGGGGTGACGCCGAAGGCGGCGCGGGGGGAGCTCAGACATGCAGCAGGAGGTGTTCGCGCTCCCAAGGCGAGATCACCTTCATGAACTCGTCGAACTCCAGCTCCTTGATCTCGGTGTAGATCGTGATGAACTCCTTGCCCAGCACGTCGTGCAGGTCGGTTTCGCGGCGCAGCCAGTCCAGCGCCTCGCCCAGGCTGCGGGGCAGCGAGTACGGCGACAGGTAGGCGTCGCCCCTCATCTCCGGCTTGGGCTTGATCTTGTTCTTCAGGCCGAGGTAGCCGCAGGCCAGCGTCATGGCCATGGCCACGTAGGGGTTGGCGTCGGCGCCGATCACGCGGTTTTCCACCCGGCGCGCTTCGGGGCTGGAAATGGGCGAGCGGATGCCCACCGTGCGGTTGTCGTGGCCCCACTCGATGTTGATGGGAGCTGCGGTGTGGCGCGAGAGGCGGCGGTAGCTGTTCACGTAGGGCGCCACCAGCACCATGGCCGCCGGAATATAGCGCTGCAGGCCGCCGATGTAGTGGTAGAACGATTCGGAGGGCGTGCCGTCGTCGTTGCTGAAGATGTTCTTGCCGGTCTTCTTGTTCAGGATGCTCTGGTGCACGTGCATCGCCGAGCCGGGCTCGCCCGCGATGGGCTTGGCCATGAAGGTGGCGTACATGTCGTGCCGCAGCGCCGACTCGCGCACCGTGCGCTTGAAGAAGAACACCTCGTCGGCCAGGCCCAGCGGGTGGGCGTGGAAGAAGTTGATCTCCATCTGTCCCGCACCGGCTTCGTGGATCAGCGTGTCCACGTTGAGCTTCATCTTGTCGCAGTAGTCGTAGATCTCTTCAAACAGCGGGTCGAACTCGTTGACCGCGTCGATGCTGTACGACTGGCGCGAAGTCTCGGCACGGCCGCTGCGACCGATCGGCGGCTTGAGCAGCGTGTTGGGGTCGGTGTTGCGCGCGGTCAGGTAGAACTCGAGCTCGGGCGCCACCACCGGGTCCAGGCCCTCGGCGTCGAACAACTCGCACACGTGGCGCAGCACGCTGCGCGGTGCAAAGGGCACGAGCTTGCCGGCGTGGTCGAAGCAGTCGTGGATCACCTGCGCGGTCGGGTCGGTGGCCCAGGGCACGATGCGCGCGGTGGTCGGGTCCGGGCGCAGCTGCATGTCGCGGTCGGTCGGCTCGATCACGTCGTAATAAGGCCCGCTGGCCGGAAACTCGCCCGTCACCCCCATCGCCACGATCGCCTGCGGCAGGCGCATGCCCCGGTCTTCGGTGAACTTCTCACGCGGCAGGATCTTGCCGCGCGCCACCCCGGTCAAGTCGGGCACCAGGCACTCGACTTCGGTCACGCGGTTCTGGTTGAGCCAGTTTTCCAGATCGTTGAAGCTCATCTTTTGGGGGGCTGTCATGTGCCATCTCCGTTGTGGTTATAGGGTGTGTTCACGTCATGCTCTGGCGAGGTCGGCGGCTTGCAGGCGCAGGTTCATGCGCTGGCGGCAGGCGCGGCCAAAGGCTTCGAAGATCGCGGCATAGAAAGGCGTTTCCCAGCAGCGCCACTCGGGGTGGAACTGCACGGCGTAGGCAAAGGTGCGCGCGCCGCGCACGCCAAAGGCCTCCACCAGGCCATCAGGCGCATGGGCCAGCGCGTCCAGCCCGGCGGCCAGGCGGTTGATGCCCTGGCCGTGCAGCGAATTGACCTGCGTCTCGGGGCCGCCCGCCCATTGCTCGAACACGCTGCCCGGCACAAAGCGGATGCTGTGGCGCGGCGCGTATTGCTCGTCGGGCGGTGCCGTCTTGGGCTCGCGGTGGTCCATCATCCCGGGCACTTCGTGCACGCGCTGGTGCAGCGTGCCGCCCAGGGCGACGTTGATTTCCTGAAAGCCCCGGCAAATGCCCAGCAGCGGCACGCCTTCGTGCACGCAGGCCTTCACCAGCGCCAGCGTGAGCAGGTCGCGGTCGGCGTCCAGCGGCAGGCTGGGGTCGGCCACGGCCTCGTCGAAATGGGAGGGGTGCACGTTGGAGGGCGAGCCGGTCAGCATCACGCCGTCCACCAGCGCGAGCAGCTCGCTGATCTGGCCGGTGTCGGCCAGCGGGAACATCACCGGCTGGGCATCTGCCCCCACCTTGACGGCCCGGGCGTACTTGTCGCCCAGCAGAAGAAAGGGCATCTGATGCCCGTGATCGCCCATGAGGCGGTGGTCGGCAGGCAGCCAGACCATGCACGGCGGCTTGTTCATCATGACTCCAGACAATGGCATGCATTGTGGAGGGCCAATTGGATCAGGATGAGGGCCATTTGGCCCCATGTTATGGTGCCAATGGCACCCCCCTGCGCCGCTGACGCGGCTTCCCCCCGGTGGGGGGACCGCGCCTCGGACCGGCAAAGCCGGATCCTTGTCGCGTCTGGATGGGGACTCTCGCGCCGGTCATGCATTGGGATCTGTTCATGCTGTCTGAATTTCTTCTCGCTGAAATGAGCCGCCTGGGCGCCCAGGACGCCCTGCCCCTGCACCGCCAGCTCTATGAAGCGCTGCGCCGCGCCATGCTGGAGGGCAAGCTGGGCGCCGGTGAGCGCCTGCCCTCCAGCCGCGACCTAGCGCAAGACCTCCGGCTCTCGCGCAACACCGTGGTGGCCGCGATCAACCAGCTCGGCGTGGAGGGTTACCTGGCCAGCCGCGTGGGCAGTGGCACCTTCGTCAACGACAACGTGCCCCGCGCCACCCCCGGCCGCACCCCGCGCCACACGGGCGGCCAGGCGGCCACGGTGCAGGCCGCTCGCCTCTCCAGCCGCGGGCAGGCGCTGGCCAGCACCTTCTGCGCCACGGAGCTGGAGGTGCAGCCCTTCACGCCCGGCATTGCCGACTTCAGCGCCTTCCCGCTCACGCTGTGGCAGCGCCTGCAGAACAAGCACTGGCGCATGACCTACCCGGACATGCTGGACTACAACACCTCCGGTGGCTACGCGCCCCTGCGCCGCGCCGTGGCCGACTACCTGCGCGTGTTCCGCAGCGTGCACCTGGAGGCCGACCAGGTCGTCATCACCAGCGGCACGCAGCAGTCCATCGAGCTCTGCGCGCGGCTGCTGGCCGACCACGGCGACACCGTGTGGGTGGAAGACCCGGCCTACTGGGGCGCGGTGAAAGCCTTCATGGCCACCGGCCTGAGCCTGCACCCGGTGCCGGTGGACGAAGAGGGCATCCAGCCCAGCACGGCCGACAACGCCCGGCCCCCGCGCCTCATCTACGTGACCCCCTCGCATCAGTACCCCACCGGTGCGGTGATGTCGCTGCCGCGTCGCCACCAGCTGCTGGCCACCGCGCGCGCGCACGACGCCTGGGTGCTCGAAGACGACTACGACAGCGAGTACCGCTTCAGCGGCCCACCCATCTCCAGCCTGGAAGGCCTGGACACCGATGGCCGCGTGTTTTACATGGGCACCTTCTCCAAGGTGCTCTACCCGGGGCTGAAGATCGGCTACCTCGTGGTGCCCAAGCCGCTGGTGGGCGCTTTCAAGCAGGCGCACTACGACCTCAACCGCCCGGGCCAGATGCCGGTGCAGGCCGCGCTGGCCGAGTTCATTGAAATGGGCCACTTCGCCAGCGCGCTGCGACGCGCACGGCAGAACTATGGCGAACGCCGACAGTGCCTGCTCGAAGCGCTCAAACCGGTGCTGCGCGACACCCCCGAAGGCCCCAGCATCAGCGGCGCCGAACAGGGCCTGCACCTGTGCCTGCGCCTGCCGGCCCAGGTGGACGACCGCGCGCTGGCGCAGCGCATCGCCCAGCACGGCCTCACGGTGCGGCCGCTCTCGGCCTATTGCCTGCAACGCACCGACCTGCGCGGACTGGTGATCGGCTACGGCTACGCGCCGCTGGCCGACATCGAGCGCTGCGGGCCGGTGCTGGCCGCAGCGGTGCAGCAGGTGCTGGGCTCGGCCTGAAGCGGGCACAAAAAAGCCGCCCCGAAGGGCGGCTCTTGCGCAGGGTCAGTGACCGAGCCCGATGGGTCAGCCCTTGGCCTTGGCCTTGGCGGCATTGACCGCGCGCTCATGCACGGCCTTGGCGTCGGCCTTGCACACCTTCTCGGCGTCACCGGCCTGGTCTTCGCACTTTTCCTTGGCGATGTCATAGGCGGTGTCCGCCTTCACCTCTTCCAGCTTGAGCGCGTTGGCCGGGGTGTTCTGGTATTGGTGCTCCAGCTCGGCCTTCTCGACCTTTTCCTTGCCCTTGGCCTCCTGTTCGCACACGTCCTTGGCGTTGTCCTTGACGGTGTCGCAGGCCTTCTTCGCAATCTTGTAGTTCATCTCAATGCGCTGCTTGCCCGCGTCGTATTCGGCCTTGGTCATGGTCTGGGCAGAAGCGAATGCAGAGGCGGCGCACAGCGCCACAGCGGTGAAGGTCTTGATGTACATGTTGCGATCTCCTTGTGGGTTTCGAGAGACTGCATCGTCACCCCGTGCGGCCGCCTGCGCCGTAGGAAAGGCGCGCCGCGCGCTGTAGGAGAACGCGCTGCGCGCTGCGCCTGCGTTTACTTGATCGCCACGGGCGCGAGGGCCCGCGTGAGGCTGGCTTCACCGCGGCCATGCAGCTGCGCCTGGTAGCCCTTGATCGTGTCCTGGCGCGCGGTATTGAGCAGCTGGTTGGTGATCTGCACCGGCGTGGCGCTGGTGAACTTGCTGCCCAGCACGGCGGCGTAGCCCGTGATCACGGGGGCGGCAAACGACGTGCCGTACAGACCGGTCTTGCTGCCCTCCACACCGACCACCAGGAACTGCTTCTGGATCGCGGCATCGGTGCCAGCGGTGTTCGAGTACGAGGCCAGCGTGGCGGGTGCCGCCGTGGTGCCGTTGCTGTTGAGGGCGCCCACGTAGATGGCGGTCTTGGTGCCCTTGAGCGCGAGGTTGAGGTAGTCGGTCTGGCCGCGTGCGTTCTTGCCCAGCACCGCAATGCCGTCGTTGCCGGCGGCCTTGGACACCACGGCGGTGCCGTTTTGCGCGTAGCTGATGATGGAGTTCTCTTGCGCGCTCCAGCGGATCTGGCTGGCGGTGTAGCCGGCGGTGGCCATCATTCCGTAGCTCAGGTTCAGCACGTTGAGGCCCTTGTTGAGCTTCACTGCGGTGCCGCTGCCGAAGTCTTGCGTGGCCACGGTGGCCAGCGGCGCGATCATGCTGGCTTCCAGGGTGGTCCACTGGCCGTGGCGCTGCGACTGGCTGCTCGTGCCGAGCTTGCCGTTGAGCATGGAGTTGCTTCTGAAATCGTCGACCACGGTGATGGTGACGCCCTTGCCTTTGTAGCCCTTCGCCCAGGCGTCGCCGACTTCGGTGCTCATCCAGGCGGGGGTGGCGGCGGCGGCGCTCAGCGAGGCCTCCAGTTGTGCTTCGCCTTGCTGGGCGAACGCGGGCACGGCACACCAAACGCCAGACAAGGCGCCGCACAGCGTGAAGGCGATTGAGGGGGTTGTTTTCATGGTTTCTCTCGGTGGTGGGGGAGCTAGAACGCGCGGGAGATCGACACCGAGATCTGGTGCCGGTCGCGCGGTGTTTCGTTGAACAGGTAACGCAGCGTCTCGGCCGGCTCCAGGGTGGACGCGGCCAGTCGGCAGTTCACGGTCTGCACACCGCCGATGTCGCCGTAGTCGGCGGTGCAACTCTTCTCGCGCAGGCGGCCTCCCAGCGTGGTGGTGGCGCGCACGGTGAGCACGGTGTGGGGGGCCAGGGCTGCGCGGTGGATGAAGCCGAGCTTGAGGCTGGGGTCAATGCGGTACTTGGCGCCGCGCTCGCCCGTGCCAAAACCCCAGATGAAGCCGGTATTGGCCGAGAGCGGCGTCATCCAGGTGGCGCGCATGTCGGTCCAGTTCGAGCTGTACCAAGCGGCGAACTCCACGCGCTCGCCGCCCGACGACTCATAGCCCTGGCCGTGCAGGCTCCTCACCTGACGGGACAGCTCCGATCCCTGGCGGAGTTCGATCAGGCTGGTGGTACCGGGTGAGGGCAGCAGGTAGGCCCAGTCCGCCTGCGCGCACGCCCACGGCACAGCGGCCAGCGCCCACGCGCAGGCGCACTTCCACGCGATCCGCGTGGGCCGGGAAACAGGAAGCTGGGTGGGTCGTGGCATACAAACCGGCTCAAGTGGCCGCTGTGTTGCCGAACGAATCGACGCGCCACCGAGGCGCTTGAGGGCCGTCCGTCGCCGGCTGCGCGACAGGGCGCCGCCGCCGTGCGGTCCGTCACACGGCGCCAACGGCCCGACCAACGGCAGCCCCGGCAAGGGGGCTGGTGGGCCCCCCGGGGCGCTACATCACGTCGCGCAGGCGGTGCCACAGCATGCCCAGCGCCAGGCTGGGCGTGCGCAGCAGCGGGCCGCCGGGAAAGCGGCGGTGCTTGAGGCGCGCGTACACATCGAAGCGGCTGGCCTGCCCTTCGATGGCTTCGGCCACCAGCAGCCCGGCCAGCCCGGTGAGGGCCACGCCGTGGCCACTGAAGCCTTGCACGTAATAGAGGTTGTCGCCCAGGCGGCCGAAGTCGGGCGCGCGGTTCATGCTGATGTCGACGAAGCCACCCCAGACGAACTCCACCGGCACCTCGCGCAGCGCCGGGAAGACCTCGCCCATGCGCTGGCGCATCACCGCTTCCAGGTTCGTGGGCGTGCGCGTGGTGTAGCTCACGCGGCCGCCAAACAGCATGCGGTGATCGGCGCTGAAGCGGAAGTAGTCGAGCACGAAGTTGTTGTCGCAGACCGCCGCGTTGCGCGGGATGAGGCGCGCGCAGAGTTCGGGGTCCAGCGGTGCGGTGCCCACGATGTAGGTGCCCACCGGCATGATGCGCGGCGTCACCTCGGGGGCCACGCGCGGGCCGTACTCGGGCAGCATGCAGTTGCCGGCCAGCACGCCAAAGCGCGCACGCACCTGGCCCCGGGCGGTGCTGGCCACCAGCGTGGCGCCGCGCTGCAGGCCGGTCACCGGCGAGTGCTCGAAGATGCGCACGCCCGCGGCCTGCGCGGCGCGCGCCAAGCCCAGCGCGTACTTCAGCGGATGCAGGTGGCCCGAGCGCTGCTCGCGCGCGGCGGCCACATAGCGCGGGCTGTTGATGAGGCGCGGCAGGTCGGCGCCTTCAGCCCAGTCCACCGCAATGCCGCGGCGCTTGAGGCCTTCCATTTCCTCGTGCAGCTCCTGCGCCTTGCGCGCGGAGTCGGCCACATACACATAGCCGTTGACGCGGTCGCACTCAATGCCGTGCGTGGCAATGCGCGTGTCGATCAGATCGATGGCCTCGAGCGACAGGTCCCAGGCGCGCTGGGCGTCGGCCGCGCCGAGCTGCTGCTCGAACGGGCCCTGCCCGCTGGCGTAGCCCACGATGGCCTGGCCGCCGTTGCGCCCGCTGGCGCCGCTGCCGATGCGATCGGCCTCCAGCACCACCACCGAGAGGCCGCGCTGCGCCATCTCCAGCGCCGCGCTGAGGCCGGCAAAGCCGGCGCCGACCACCACGGCGTCCACGTCCAGCGTCTCCTGCAGCGCAGGCTGCGCGGCGGGCCGCTGCACGCTGGCCTCGTAGTAGCTCTTCTGGTTGAGCTGGGTGTCCGACCCGATCAGTGACCGCGCCCACATCTCAGGCTCCCTTCGCGGCCTGCAGCCGCTTGGCCACCTGGCCACTGAGGTAAGTCCACACAAAGGTGGCGGCCGCGTTGGTGGTGAGTTCGGCGTGGTCGTAGGCGGGGGCCACTTCCACACAGTCCATGCCGATCCAGTGCAGGTCGGCGAGTTCTTCCAGCAGGGTCAGCACCTGCGAGCTCGTCATGCCGCCGGGCTCGGGCGTGCCGGTGCCGGGCGCGAAGGCGGGGTCCAGGCAGTCAATGTCCAGCGTGAGGTAGCACGGCCGCTGGCCGATGCGCGCGCGGATCGCATCGATGGTGGGCTGCAGGCCGGCGCCATCAAGCCCGCGCAGCGCGCGGGCCGTGAAGATCTGGCCGCCCTGGTCGGCCACGTACTCGCGCGCGGCGCGCTCGCCACTGGAGCGAATGCCGATCTGCACCGTGTGCGCCGCACTCACCAGGCCTTCCTGCAAGGCCTCGTAGGTCCAGGTGCCGTGGCCCGAGGGCTCGCCGAAATGGTCGGCCCAGGTGTCGCAGTGCGCGTCGAAGTGCACCAGCGCCAGCGGCTCGCCACCCTGCTGCGCTTTCAGGGCGCGCAGCAGCGAGAGCGTGACCGAATGGTCGCCACCCAGAAACACGCAGTGGTGGCGGGCCATGAGCGCGGCGGCCTGCGCCTCGATATGGCGGCGCACCTCGGGCAGGGGCGAAGCGTTGGGCAGGCGCATGTCGAGCGCGTCGCCCAGGTGCGCCAGCGGCGACACGTCAAACACCGGGTGCGTGCCGTCGCACAGCATCAGGCTGGCGGTGCGAATGGCCTGCGGCCCGAAGCGCGCGCCGGGGCGGTTGGTCACCACGCCGTCAAACGGCACGCCCGCGATGGCAAAGGGCTGGTCGGCCAGCGGCTCGCAGCCCAGGAAACGGTTGGTGTGGTTGGCGTAGGCGAACTGACCCAGGGCCATGGCGGCGTCCTCAGGAGGTGGAAGGCAAAAGGGTGCCAGAAGATACCGCCGGGCGGTGGCCCGCATGAGTCCAATTGGCCGGCCAGGCCGGCGTCCACCGCGCCACCAGCTAGCGCGCCAGCTCCAGGCGGTAGCTGAACGCGTCGGGCCGGTAGGTGCTGGCCTCGAAGTGCACCGGGCGCTCGCCCGTGGAAAACACGGTGCGCTCCACCACCAGCACCGCGGCCGGCGCCTCCAGCGCCAGCAGCCTTCGCTGGCGCGCGTTGGCCAGGGCGGCGCCAATGTCGACCACCGCGCGGATCACGCGCAGGTTCAGGGTGGACTCGTAGACCGTGAGCAGGTCCGTCTGGGCCAGGGTGTCCTTGTCCAGGCTGGCGCCCAGCGTGGGTTCGATCCAGGTGCTGTTCAGCGACAGCGGCTGGCCATCGGAAAACCGCAGGGTCTGCAGCTCCACGCAGGGCGTGCCCGCCGGCAGGCCCAGCGCCTTGGCCGCGCGCGCGGGCAGGCTGGCCTGGCCCAGCGAGAGCACGCGGGTCAGCACCTCGCGGCCCTGGCCTCCCAGCGCTTCCGACAGGCCCTGCAGCCGCGAGAGCTCCTGGCGCACCGGCGCCGGTGCCACAAACGAGCCCTTGCCATGCACCCGCACGATCAGCCCGTCGGCCACCAGATCGGCCAGCGCCTGCCGCACGGTGATGCGGCTCACGCCCTGTTCCTCAATGAGCTGGTTTTCGCTGGGCAGGCGCTCGTGGGTCTGCCATTCGCCGCGCAGGATGCGCTCGCGCAGAGCCTCGCGCACGCGGGCCCGCAAGGTCCAGCCGCCGCCTGGGGTGTCGGGTGTCGTGTTCATGCCGTGGGCTGCCATCCGGTTGCTGGAACGAAGTTTGCTTCTCTTGTCATGACTTGTTATATCAAGTTGAATTCAGCCACCAGACTGGTGCCGTCCCACTTCAGACCGGAGTTTCCCATGTCCCTGAGCGCCCCCCTCTCCCGCCGCCTGGCTATTGCCGCCCTCATGGCCTGCACCGCAGGCACCACGCTGGCGCAAGCCCCTGCGTATCCTGCGCGGCCCGTCACCGTCGTGGTGCCTTTTGCACCAGGTGGCAGCGTGGATTCCGCCGCGCGCCTCACCCTGCAAGCCCTGGGCGACCGGCTCAAGCAACCGTTCGTCGTCGAGAACGTGGCGGGCGCCTCCGGCACGGTGGGCACCCAGCGCGTGGCCCGCGCCACACCCGACGGCTACACCTTGCTTTTCGCGGTGGCCAGCCCCATCAATGTGGCGCCGGTGGTCAAGCCCTCGATCGTGCGCTACGACGCCTTCAAGGACTTCGCACCGATCGCCACCGTCGCCAGCTCCCCGTTTGTGCTGGTAGGCACGCCCAAACTCGCCGCGCCCACCACCGCCGACGTGATCGCGCTGGCGCGCCAGTCACCCGGCAAGCTCAATTACGGCACCGACGGCGTGGGCACCTCCATGCACCTCACCGCCGAGATCATCAAGCTCGGCGCGGGCGTGGACATCGTGCACGTACCCTACAAGAACGGGCCGCAAGTGCTCACCGAGCTCTCCTCGGGCCTGATCGAACTGGCGGTCATGCCGGTCACACTGGCCCAGCCTTTCATCAAGGACGGCAAGATCAAGGCGTATGGCGTCACGTCCCGCCAGCGCTGGCCCTCCATGCCCGAGGTGCCGGCGCTGGCCGAAACGCCGGCGCTGAAGTCGGTGGACGTGGACTCCTGGTACGGCCTCTTCGCGCCCGCCGGCACCGATGCCGCCATCGTCACCCGCGTGGCCGCTGCGCTGCGCGAAGCCCTGAAAGACCCGACCCTGCTCGAGAAGATGAACACCGCCGGCCTCAAGCCTATGAGCATTGAGCGCGACGAGTTCACCGCACTGCTCAAGCGCGAACGCGAGACCCTCGCTGCGGCGGTGAAGGCAGCCGGCATTCAACCGGAATGACGCATGGCTGAGCGGCACCCCACCACACCCGACCATGGGCACTGAGCTGCTCGCCTGGCTGTTGATCGCACTGGCCGGTGCCGCCATTGGCGCTACGGCCATCGGGGGCGTGCTCGTCGTGCCCGTGCTCACCACCCTGCTGGGCGTGCCCCTGCCCACCGCGATCGCGGTCTCCAGCCTGGCCTTTTTCGTCACGGGTGCCTTTGCCCTGAGCGGCACGGGCGCGCTGGCGCGTGTGCGCCACGAAGGCCCGCTGCTGGCGGCGGCTCTCGTGGGCGCCGCCACCGGTGCCACCCTCGCCGCCTGGCTGCCGGCCGACGCCGTGCGCATGTGGATCGGCCTGCTCGCCCTGGTTTCGGGCGTGCACGCGGTGCTGCGCCTGCGCCAGGCCACGCCCACCACCGTGCGCCCCTGGCCCGGCGCGCCGGCGCAGGTGGCCTTGGGTCTGGCCGTGGGCGTGGGCTCGGCCCTCTCGGGCACCGGCGGGCCGGTGATGCTGCTGCCCCTGCTCATGCTGATGCAGCGGCCCGTGGCGCGCGCGATCGTGGCCGCGCAAATCATTCAGCTGCCCATTGCGCTGGCCGCGAGCACCGCGCACGCGCTGGCCGGCCGCATCGACTTCGTGCTGGGCGCCGCCGTGGCCGTGGCGCTCGTGGTGGGCGCGTGGCTGGGCCGCCGCCTCGCGCGCGGCACCGACGTGCGCGCCCTGCAGGCCGCCACCGCCAGCGTGCTGCTGGCGACCGGCGCCTGGTTCCTTTTTTCCTGACCTCTTCGACCCCATGAACTTCCCCGACGCCCTGGCCGCCCCCGAAGTGCTGCTGTGCCCCGAACTCACACTCATCGACGACGCACCGCTCGCCGGGCATGCCGTGGTGCTGCGCGACGGCCACTTTGCCGACGTCGGGTCCGCCACCGAGTTGCAGGCGCGCCACCCGCACCTAGTGCCGGTGCCGCTCCCGCGCCGCCTGCTCATGCCCGGCTTCATCGATACCCACCACCACCTCACACAGTCGTTCGGCAAGGCGCTGGCGTTTGGCGAGCCTTCCGAGATCTTTCGCCGCATCTGGGTGCCGCTGGAACAGCACCTGGACGAAGAGGGTCTGCACCTCTCCGCCAGCCTGGCCGCGCTCGAAGCCCTGCGCGGCGGCTTCACCACCGTGTGCGACGCCGGCACGCGCTCGGCCCACGGCCTGCGCGCCATCGAAGCGGCGGTGCACGAAACCGGCATCCGGTGCGTGCTCGCCCGCATCTGCAACGACGCCGGCCTGGACGACGGCGCGGGCCGCCAGATCGAGCGCGAGGCCGAGCAGCACCTCGCCGCCTCGCACTCCAGCGGGTTGCTCCACGCCTCGCTGGGCAT
This sequence comes from Hydrogenophaga sp., assembly GCF_019264445.1. Lineage (GTDB taxonomy): Bacteria > Pseudomonadota > Gammaproteobacteria > Burkholderiales > Burkholderiaceae_C > Hydrogenophaga. Next base: position 46,798 of record NZ_JAHVAB010000047.1, on the reverse strand, counting down.
TTCCATCCCCGAAGCCGCCAGCGACCGCATGCTCGAGCGCGTGGCACGGCTCTGCCGCGACGCCGGGGTGGCGTTTCAGGTTCACCTCAACGAGCATCTCGCCTCCATCGAGCGCTCGCTCATTGCGCGCGGCTTGCGCCCGCTGGAGGTGCTGCACCGCGCAGGGGCGCTCGGGCCCGAGCTGCTCGCCGCCCACGCGACCATGGTCACGCCGCGCGAAATCGGCCTGCTGCGAGACAGCGGCGCCGCCGTGAGCTACAACCCCGTGGCCAGCAGCTGGAAGGGCAACGCCGTGGCCCCGGCCCTGCTCATGCACGGGCTGGGCATCCGCATGGGCCTGGGCACCGACGGCACCCGCAGCGACGGCTTCCGGCTCATGGACGCGGCCGAAACCGCGCAACGCCTGACCAGCGGCATGGACATCGGCGACTTCTCCACCGGCGCGGGCTGGACCTGGCTGTCCATGGCCACGGCCGCGGGCGCTGACGCTGCGGGCCTGTCCCGCGTCACCGGGCGCATCGCCACCGGCCTGGCGGCCGACTGTCTCTTGATCGATCTGGACGTACCCGAACTCACACCGTCGTGGGACCTGGGCTGGGAGCTGGTGCGCCTGGCCCACCGCAGCCAGATCGAAGCCGTGCTGGTGCAGGGCCGCGTGCGGCTGTGGCAAGGCTGGCCACTGGACTGGGACGCCCGCGCCCTGATGGCCAGTGCCCGCGAGAAAGCCCAACAAGCCGTTGCCGCGGCGCCCATTCAGCGCATTCACCCCACCTCAGACGCAGCACGTCTGGCACACCCATCGCGAGGCTGAGCGAGCGTCTCTTCGGGGCTCACTTGCCCAGCAGCCCCTTGAGGCCTTCACCAATGCGGTCGCCGATGTTGGCGCCCGCACCGGTGCCCACGCCGGGGGCGATCACGGTGCCGATGGCCGCACCCAGCAGGGCCGCGCGCGTGAGCATCACGGTGGGTTCGTCCACCGTCCCGCCCACCGCCAGCGGCACGCTCGCCACGCCACCGCTGGCGCCACGCGTCACGTCCACCCGCAAGCGGCCCGAGAGCGCGCGCGAGGGCGCCACCGCCACCTCGCCCGTGGCCGAGAGCAGCCCGGATCGGGCCACCAGCTCGCTGAGCTGCACCGCCTGCCCGCGCGTGCCCACCTCGCCGGTGAGCGTGTCCAGCCGCGTCACCCCGCCGCGCGAGAGGCCGACGGTGGCCACGGCCTCCAGCAGGTCGAGCCCCTGCAGCACCGCGCCGTCCACCTTGAAGCGCGTCTGCGTGTGCAGCGCCTCGCGCAGCGCTGCGCCGCTGCCGCGGGGGTTGATGCGGGCCGAGAGCGTGGTGTCGGCTTCGAGCCGGCCGGTGAGCGGGCGGCTGGGCGCCGTGAGGGCAGACACCTCCACGCCGCGCGTTTGCAGCGAGCCTTCCAGCAGCAGGTCGCGCGCCTTCGGGTCGCCGGCCACGGGCAGGGTCACCTTCAGCGGGCCTTGCACCGTGCCACCGCCCACGTCCAGCCGCAGTGTCCAGGCCGTCTGGCCACCAGCGTCTCGCGCCAGGCGCGCCTTCGCGCCTTGCAGCCCGCCCTCGGTCACCTGCACCTCGGCCTGCGCGGGCCAGCCGTCGTCGTCGAGCCGGGCGGTGGCCTGCACGGTGGTGCGGCGGCCTTGTTCGTTGACCCAGGTCACGCCGTCCAGCACCACGCTGCGCGGCAGCCAGCTCAGGTCGAGCGAAGCGCCTTCTTCTTCGGCCCCGGCGGGCCTGGGCGTTGCGTTGGCAGTGGGCCGCGCCGGGTCTTGCAGGCGTGCGCCCAGCAGCACCAGCGTGGCCTGCGGCAGCACCGCCTGCCGCACGGTGAGCGTGGACACCTCCAGACGGCCCGCCAGCAGCGCCGTCCACACCGGCCGGGCCTCCACACGGTCCAGCGTGAGCGCGGGCTGCGCCTGGATGTTCAGCCCCTCCAGCGCCACCGCCGGCAAGGGCCACACCGCCACCGTCACGCGCTGCAGGCTCACCGGCACGCCCAGCGCCGCGCTGGCCTCGCGCTCCACGCGCTGGCGAAAGCCGTCGGAGCCGGTCCACAGGTGCAGGGCAAACACCATCAGTCCGACCAGCAGCACGGTGAGGCCCAGGGCGAAGCCCAGAAATCGGAGGACGCGGCGCATGGCGGCATTGTGGGCAAGGCCGCGCCGCCTGTCCTGTGACCACGCCAAAGCCCCGCCGCCGGTAGCATCGGGGCCGATGCGCCAACCGGCGTCATCGCCATTTCAGGACGAACCCCCATGAAGCTTTACTACTCACCTGGCGCCTGCTCGCTCTCCCCGCACATCGCCCTGCACGAAGCCGGCCTGGCCTTCGAAGCCGTAGCCGCGCCCACCAAGACGCACAAGCTGCCCGACGGCACCGACTACTACACCATCAACCCCCTGGGCTACGTGCCCCTGCTGGAGCTCGACAGCGGCGAGCGCCTGCGCGAAGGCCCGGCCATCGTGCAGTACATCGCCGACCAGGTGCCGCAGAAAAACCTGGCGCCCGCCAACGGCACCATGGCGCGCTACCACCTGCAGGAATGGCTGACCTTCATCGGCACCGAGCTGCACAAGGGCTTTGGCCCGCTGTTCAACCCGGCCACGCCGGAGGACTACAAGACCATGACCAAAGACCGTCTGGCACAACGCCTGAAGTGGGTCGACAGCGAACTGGCCGGCAAGCCGTACCTGATGGGCGACACCTTCACCGTGGCCGATGGCTACCTGTTCACCGTCACCAACTGGGCTCCGCGCGTGGGTGTGGACATCACCGGTTATGCCCACCTGACCGCCTACCGCGCCCGCGTGGGCGCGCGTCCTGGCGTGCAGGCTGCGATGAAGGCGGAAGGCTTGGTCTAGACCCCCCCCGCGCCGCCTGCGGCGTCACCCCCCAGGGGGCATGCCCTGCGGCCCGGCGGAGCCGGTTCCGTGGGCATCTGGACGGGGCTACCTCACGCCAGCGATTTTTGGCGTGTGGCGAGGGCGGCGCCTACCCAGAGCGCCACGGCCGAGAACACCAGGCCACGCGCCAGGCCACCGGGGCCGTCGGCGATCAGGCCCACCACCGTGGGGCCGACGATCTGCCCGGCCGCGAACACGATGGTGAAGGCGCTGATGCCGGCCGCCCACTGCGCAGGCGGCAGGTTGTGCCGCACCAGCGCGGTGGTGGACGCCACCACCGACAGGAAAACACCCCCGAACACGAGGCCGGAAGCCAGCACCCAGGGCCAGCTGGCGGTGAGCGCGGGCACGATGGCCGCCACGCCCAGCAAGGCGTTCAGGCGCGCCAGCGCCTGGCCGTCGCGGTGGCGGTCCAGCAGCCCGGCCCAGATGCGCGACGAGGCCACCACCGCCGCCCCCAGCAGCGCATAAAACGCCGTGATGGCGCCCGGGGTGCTGCCCTGTTCGCGCAGCAGCGCGATCACAAACGTCATGTAGCCGATGTAGCCCACGCCAAAACCGGCATAGCCCGCGAGCGACGCCGCAAAGTCCCGCACACGGAACACGCGCACGCCACCGCCCTGCACGCCTGCGGCCGGTGCCGCCTGGCCCGCCAGCACGCGCGCGGGCCACACCATCAGCGCCGTGGCCAGCAGACACACCAGCGCCAGGCCCCACCACACCCAGGCCCATCCGTGGGCCTGCCCTGCGGCTGCCGCCAGCACCGGTGGCACCCCCAGCGCCGAGACCACGATGCCCAGGCCCGTGCCTCCGTAATACAGGCCCAGCAGAAAGCCGCTGCGCCGGGGCTGGCGCGCGCCCAGCCGCGCCGCCAGCAAGCCGCCGGCAATGAACACCAGCGCACTGGCCACACCCGCCAGCAGGCGCTGCGCCAGCAGCGGCGCCGCCGACGTGAAGAACCCGCTGAGCCCCATGAACAACGACGCCAGCAACGAACCCGACAGCAGCAGGCCCGTGGGCGACAGGCGCCGCATGAGCCAGGGCGTGACCAGCGCACCCAGCAGGTAGCCCAGCGCATTGAAGGTGTTCATGGCGCCGGCCAGCGTGTAGCTCCAGCCCAGGTCCTCGCGCATCGGCGGCAGCAGCAAACCGTAGGCAAACCGCGTGATGCCCAGCGACACCGCCGCCCCCAGCGACAGGGCCAGCGCCAGCCGCAGGTAAGGCGTCGTGTCGGGTGCGGGGGGTGTGGCGTCGTGCGCGGCGGTGTGGTCCATGGCCGGGCCATTGTGGTTCATCCGGGGCCCCGGCCAGCGGTGCCTGCAGCGGTGCCAATTCGGCGCGCCACGAAATGTCCACTGCCTGCCAACGCGCTGGGCGCGCGCTGTCGCACGTAAGCTGGCGCCATGACCTCTCAGCACCCGTCTTCCGACCGCATCGCCGCGTTGCAACAGGCCGAGCGCGAGCGCTTCATGGCCACGCACCCGGCCTCCCTCGCGCTGGCCGACGCTGCCCAGGCGCACTACCTCTTTGGCGTGCCGCTGCACTGGATGCGCGACTGGCCCAGCCCGGCCACCCTGTTCGTGAACGAAGCACAAGGCGTCACGCTGCAATGCGCCGACGGCCTGCGCTACACCGACTTCTGCCTGGGCGACACAGGCGCCATGTTCGGCCACAGCCCCGAGCCACTGGCACAGGCGATCGCGCAACAGGCGGCGCGCGGCCTCACCTGCATGCTGCCGGCGGCCAACACCTTGGCGGTGGGCGAAAGCCTGGCCCGCGTGTTCGGCCTGCCCATGTGGCAGATGGCGCTCACGGCCAGCGACGCCAACCGCTTCGTGCTGCGCTGGGCCCGCGCCATCACGCAGCGCCCGCAGCTGCTGGTGTTTGACGGCTGCTACCACGGTGCCGTCGACGACACCCTGGTGGACCTGGACCCCGTCACGGGCCACATGCTGGCGCGGCCCTCCGTGCTCGGGCAGGTGCACAACCACGCCCACTTCACCCGCGTGGTGCCCTTCAATGATCTGGCCGCCCTCGAAGCCGCGCTGGTGCAGGGCGATGTGGCCTGTCTGCTGGCCGAACCTGCGCTCACCAACTTCGGCCTGGTGCCCCCCGAGCCCGGCTTCTGGGCCGCTGCGCGCGCCCTGTGCCGCGCCCACGGCACGCTCTTCGTCTGCGACGAAACCCACACCATCTCCACCGCCCTCGGTGGCTACGCCCGTGCCAATGACCTCGCGCCCGACTTCCTGGTGGTGGGCAAGGCCGTGGCGGGCGGTCTGCCCTGCGCGGTGTACGGGTTCACGCAAGAAGTGGCTCAGCGCATGCGCCAGGCCAAGCAAGCCGCGCCCGAGGGCCACAGCGGCATTGGCACCACGCTGTCGGGCAATGCGCTGGCGCTGGCTGCCCTGCAGGCGGCGCTCACCCACCTGCACACCAACGCCAGCTACGCGCACATGCTCGCGCTGGCCGAACGGCTGGAACACGGCCTGACCGAACGCATCGAACACGCCGGCATGCCCTGGACCGTCACGCGCCTGGGTGCGCGCATGGAGCTGCAGTTCATGCCGGAGACGCCCCGACATGCGCAAGACGTGCGCGACCATGCGCGCGGCGAACTCGAAGCCCTCACGCACCTCTTCATGCTCAACCGCGGCGTGCTGCTCACGCCATTTCACAGCATGCTGCTGGTCTCACCCGCCACCACGGCGCAGGATGTCGAGCAACTGCTCCAGGTGTTCGACGCGCTGCTCGCCGCGCTCGCCGACCCCTGAATTCACTTGCCGCCCAGGCCCAGCGGCGCGGGTGCACGCAGCACGATGCGGGTGAACAGCCGGTCGAACTTGGGATCGCGCGGCAACCGGTAGCTCAGCGGGTCTTCGTGGCAGGAAAACTCTCTGTCCAGCACCCTCCAGTCTTCATCGGTCAACACCTGCTCGGCGATCGGGAGCAAAGCCGTTTCTTCCAGCCGCATGTGCTCCAGGTAGAACGCCACATAACGCACCGCTTCGTTTTCAAAGTCTGCGCGGTGCATCTCACCCATGTACTCCCAGGCCATCAGCAGGTGCATGAGCTCGCGCACACGCATCTCACCGCTCATGTGGTCGCGCTCAAGCTGTTCGATGGTGGGCAGCAGCTGCGGTGCCGCCCGCACCAGGCGCGGAAAGAGCAGGTTCGATTCCTTGGGGTGGTGGTTCTTCTCCGGGAACGCATCGATGTAGAACAACATGGCGCGCAGCACGTCAAAGTAACCGTCCCGGTTGCAGCCCACCATGGCGTCAGGCCCCACGCGCACCATGTGCGACAGCGACTGCAACATCGCGCTGAGGTTGGCGTGTTCGTCAAAGATCACGCGCATCGATTCGTGTTTCATGGGAATGCTCCGGCAGTTGACCCGAGCATGAAGCCACGCCAGGCGGCCCGCCTTGACGTGCGTCAACACATCCGCTCAGCGCCGGGGCGGTTTCCAGCGCTTGAGCAGCAATGCGTTGCTCACCACACTCACCGAGCTCAGCGCCATCGCCGCACCCGCCACCACCGGGCTGAGCACACCCAGCGCCGCCAGCGGAATGCCCGCCACGTTGTAGGCAAAGGCCCAGAACAGGTTCTGCCGGATCTTGCTCACGGTGCGCCGTGACACATCCAGCGCCGCCATCACCATCATCGGGTCGCCACGCATGAGCGTGATGCCGGCAGCGTGCATCGCCACATCGGCGCTGCCGCCCTGGCTGTGGCTCATGGCCATGCCCACGTCGGCGGCAGCCAGCGCGGGCGCGTCGTTCACGCCATCCCCCACCATCGCCACCGTGTGCACCGAGGCACCCGCTTCGTTCAGTCGCAGTTGACGAACCACCGCGGCCTTGTCGCCCGGCAGCACCTCGGCAATCACCTCACCCTGATCGGCGCGCAGACCCAGGCGCGCGGCCATGGCCAGCGCCGCGCCCCGGTTGTCGCCCGACACCATGAAAAGCCGCACCCCTTGCTCACGCAGCTGGCGGATGGCTTCGGCCGCACCCGCCTTGGGCTCGTCACCGAAAGCCAGCAACGCCAGCACCGACCACACCGCCGTGTCACCCGCGCCTGGCGTCTGATGGGCCAGCACCGACACCGTGGCACCCTCCTCTTGCAAGGCCTGGGCACGCGCCTGCAACGGGCCCAGCGGAGCTCCCAGTTCTTCCATCCAGCGCAAACTGCCCAGCGCCATCGGCACGCCGTTCACACGGCCCTGCCCGCCCCGGCCTGACACCGCCTGCACCGCCATCGCGGCATCGGGTGCCACGTCGATGCCCCGGGCCGCAGCGGCCTCCATCACCGCCCTGGCCAGGGGGTGCGCGCTTTGCGCCTGCAAGGCAGCGGCCGACAGGAGCACCACCTGCTCGTCCACACCCGGTGCCACGTCCATGCCGAGCAGGCGCGGATGGCCTTCGGTCAAGGTGCCTGTCTTGTCCAACGCCACGGTGTCCACCCGGTGGGCGATCTCCAATGCCTGCGCATCCTTGATGAGAATGCCGTGCTGAGCGGCCACACCCGTGCCGGCCATGATGGCAGCCGGCGTCGCCAGGCCCAATGCACACGGGCACGCAATGACCAGCACGGCCACCGCGTGCAGCAAGGCTTCTTCCATGGGCACGCCCACCCACCACCAGCCCACCAGCGTGGCCAGAGCAATCACCAGCACCACCGGCACGAACACCGCCGCCACCTGGTCCACCATGCGCTGCACCGGGGCCTTGCCGGCCTGCGCGTCCTGCACCAGGCCAATGATGTGTGCCAGCACGCTCTGCGCGCCGATGGCACGCACGCGCACGTCCACCGCACCTTCTCCGTTGAGCGAGCCACCCGTCACAGCATCGCCCACCTGCTTGGGCACCGGCAGCGATTCACCGGTCAACATCGATTCGTCGGCTTGCGTCTCTCCTTGCACCACCGTGCCATCGGCCGCAAAACGTTCACCGGGCAACACGCGGATCACATCGCCAGGCAGGAGTTCGTCCACCGCCACATCGGTCAGCTCGGTGCGGCGCACACCATCGGGCAGCAGGTGCGCGTGCGCAGGGCGCAACGCATGCAGCGCCCGAATGGCTGTGGTGGTCTGGCGCTTCGCGCGGGCCTCCAGCCACTTGCCGAGCAACACCAGCGTGATCACCACCGCCGAAGCCTCGTAGTACAGGTGGGCCATCTCACCTGCTTCGCCCCGCCACCACAACCAGGTGGACAACGCCCAGGCCGCCGATGTGCCGATCGCCACCAACAATTCCATGTTGCCGGTGAACGCCTTGAGCGCATGCCAACCCGCCCTGTAGAACCGCGCACCCAGCACAAACTGCACCGGTGTGGCCAGCACAAACTGCACCCAGGCGGGCAGCATCCAGTGCAGGCCGAAGAGGTCTCCCACCATCGGCACGACCAGCGGTGCCGACAACAACGCACCGATCAGCACAGGCCAGGCATCGCGTGGCACACCCATCACGCGCGGTTCGTCCACCGCGTCCATGGCTTCCACGTTGCGCGGTTCATAGCCCGCATCACGCACCGCGCGTTTGACGCGCGCCAACGACTCCGCAGCGTCACCTGCGCTCAGCATCACCCTGGCAGATTCGGTCGCCAGATTCACGGAAGCGTCGGTCACCCCCGGCTGCTTGCGCAGAGCCTTCTCGACCCGCGCGACACACGACGCGCAGGTCATGCCACCCACGCCAATGTCGATCTGGGTCAATGGCAAAGCGTGGGCAACGGAAGCTGGTGAAGGGTCGGTGATGGTGTCCATGAAGTCAGCATAAGCTTTGCCATCGTGGGAAGGTCAAGCGTTCCAGGCCGTCGCGGGAGAAACCATTTTTCTTGACCTTGACACGGTGTCAAGGATCAGAATGCGTTCATCCCAATCACTGAAAAGGATCGCAACATGAAACAAGTCCTCACCGTGCAGGGCATGACCTGCGGCCACTGCGAAAAGGCCGTAACCCAGGCCATCCGCCTGCTGGACCCCCAGGCCCGGGTGGTCATTGACCGCAGCCAGAACCGCGTCGAAGTGGAGTCCGCCCAGCCGCGCGAATCGCTGGAGCAAGCCATCCGGGAAGAAGGCTACGCGGTCGCGGCCTGATCGCCATGCCCGGAAAACCCACCGACGCCGACGCACCGATCCGCTGGCCGGTCAGCATCGGCAAGGCTGCCGAGCTCAGCGGCATTTCACCCAAGATGCTGCGCCACTACGAATCACTGGGCCTGCTGGCCGCCGTGCCCCGCACCGACAGCAACTACCGCCAGTACAGCGAAGCCGACGTGCACACACTGCGCTTTATCCGACGCGCACGCGACATGGGTTTCGGACTGGACGCCATCACCGAACTGGTGAGCCTCTGGCACAACCGCAAACGCAGCAGCGCGAATGTCAAACGCATCACGCAAAAACACCTGGACGAACTGGCCCAGCGCATCGAAGCCCTGCAGGCCATGCAGCGCACGCTGGGTCATCTGCTGCACCTGTGCCCGGGCGATGGTCGACCCGACTGCCCCATCCTGGACGACCTGAGCCAGCCCGCTTCCACATTTGCTGCACGAAGCGAGCCGAAACTTTACAAGCCCGCCACACCGGGGGCACAGCGCGGAAACACCCGCGCCAGACACTGAAGTCACTCCGCAGCCAGACACCCTGTCGTGTGGAGGTTCATCCTCAACAGTCACCAGGAGTTCTCATGAAATCGCTTCACCCACGCGCCCTGATCGCCGCCACACTGGCCACCGCCCTGGTCGGCATGTCGGCCACCGCCCTTGTGCAGGCCTCGGCCCTGCAGCCCTCGGCAGGCGCAACCACACCCGGCACAGCACAACTCGCCCAGGCCACCCCAGCCGCCAAGCCCACGGCACCCACGGCCGAACAGCGCGACCAGAAGCGCGCCGAACACATCGCCCGCATGCAGCAGAAGATGGCCGAGCGCCAGGCCGCATTCAAGACCGAACTCAAGCTCACGCCCGAACAAGAGCCGGCCTGGAACGCATTTGTGGCCCGCACCCAGCCCCAGGCACGTCCCGCACGCGAACACACCCGGGAAGACTGGTCCAAGCTGACCACACCGCAACGCCTGGACAAGATGCAGGCGCTCAAGGCCGAGCGCGATGCGGCCATGGCCAAACGCACCGACGCCATCAAGAGCTTCTACGCCGCACTGAACGCCGACCAGCAGAAGGTGTTCGATGCGAAATTCATGTCGGGCTACCAGCGCGCCGGCATGCGTGGCGAGCATGGCAAGCACCACCATCAGGGTGGCCACCAGCGCATGGGCGTGCCCGTCTGACCACCGGCCGCCAGCCCGAGCGGTGTTCTGTCTTCTTGTTCTTATAGATACTTAAATACTGAATAGCAGTAGTAGTAGAGGGCGCTGTCCGGTGTGGACAAGCGCCCTTTTTCTTGTCGTATCAAGGACTTGGCGCGCTCAGAAGCCTGTGTGAAGTGGCCGGTTTCTCAAGGTCATGAACTGGGATAACCCGCGAGCTGGCGCATCTTCTGTGGACAACCTGATGCTTGTTCAAAAGTTACACACAGGGTTGTGCCCGAAAGGGCGGATCGACCGTGTGAAACATGCCCTGACACCTGCACCGGGCAGCAGCGCGGGATGGCCCGACCCGGCTGTTAAGATGCGCCGCTTCCACAGCCACAGCTGCCGACCCGGCGTTCCAGCGGCTGGCCCGTTTTTGGATCTGTTTCGCCCATGTCTGTCGCCCTTGCAGGAAACGCGCCCGCCACTTTTGAGATCAAGAGTGCCCACCTGCCCCTGGTGGCCCTCATGCTCAAGTCGTCCGATCTCACCCGCCTGGCCGAAGAGCTGGCGCAGCGGTTCGGTGACATTCCCGACTTTTTCGACAACGACCCGCTGGTCATCGACCTGCACCCGCTCAATGTGGCCGAGGCCAACGCCTTGCCCGATTTCGGGGCACTGCAGACCTTGCTGCGGCAGTACCGCCTGACGCCGCTGGCGGTGCGGGGTGGGACCATCGAACAGACGTCGCTGGCCATGGCCGCGGGCCTCACGCCCACGCCCGACGCCACCGTGCAGCGCACGGCCCCGGCCACATCACCCACCGACATCGCTTCGGTGCGTGAGCCCGTTGCGCCGACGACACCCACCGCTCCACCCCCCGGTGCGCTGGTGATCGACAAGCCCTTGCGCTCGGGTCAGCAGGTCTATGCGCGTGGCCGCGACCTGGTGGTGATGGCCATGGTCAATCCGGGTGCCGAGGTCATTGCCGACGGCCACATCCACGTGTACGCGCCGCTGCGCGGCAAGGCCATTGCAGGGGCGCGCGGCAACGCCGATGCCCGCATCTTCGCCCTGTCGATGGCGCCCGAACTCATTTCCATTGCCGGCATTTACCGCACCAGCGAGGTTGCCCTGCCCGAATCCGTTCAGGGCAAGACCGCTCAGGTGCGCCTGGTGCCCGGCCCTGACGGCGACAAACTGGTGATCGACGCCATTGGCGCCTGAGACCGCCCCCACTGTTTGAATTGAAGGACTTCTCACCATGACCAAGATTGTTGTCGTCACCTCCGGCAAGGGCGGCGTGGGCAAGACCACCACCAGCGCCAGCTTCGCGTCGGGCCTCGCCCTGCGCGGCCACAAGACCGCCGTGATCGACTTCGACGTGGGCCTGCGCAACCTGGACCTGATCATGGGTTGCGAGCGCCGCGTGGTGTACGACCTGATCAACGTGATTCAGGGCGAAGCCAACCTGAACCAGGCGCTGATCAAGGACAAGCAGTGTGACAACCTGTTTGTGCTGGCGGCCAGCCAGACGCGCGACAAGGACGCACTCAGCCAGGAAGGCGTGCACAAGGTGCTGACCGACCTCACCGAGATGGGTTTTGAGTACATCGTGTGCGACTCGCCAGCCGGCATCGAGACTGGAGCGCTCATGGCCATGCACTACGCCGACGAGGCCTTGGTCGTGACCAACCCGGAAGTCTCCAGCGTGCGCGACTCAGACCGCATCCTGGGCATGCTGGGCAGCAAGACGCAGCGCGCCATCGAAGGCAAGGAACCGGTCAAGGAACACCTGCTGATCACCCGCTACAACCCGGGCCGCGTGGCCGACGGCCAGATGCTCTCACTTGAAGACATCCAGGACATCCTGCGCATCAAGCTCATCGGCGTGATCCCGGAGAGCGAAAGTGTGCTGACCGCGTCCAACCAGGGCACACCGGCCATCCACCTCAAGGGCACCGATGTGGCCGAGGCTTACAGCGATGTGATCGACCGCTTTCTGGGTGCCGAAAAACCGCTGCGCTTCATCGAGGCCGAGAAAGTGGGCTTCTTCAAGCGCCTGTTTGGAGGGAAGTAAGGCATGTCGATACTCTCCTTCCTGCTCGGTGAGAAAAAGAAGACCGCCAGCGTCGCCAAGGAGCGGCTGCAGATCATCCTGGCGCATGAGCGCAGCGGACGCAGCGCTTCCGAGCCGGATTACCTGCCCGCCCTCCAGCGTGAGCTGGTGGCGGTCATCAGCAAGTACATCAAGATCAACCAGGACGACATCAAGGTTCAGCTCGACCGCCAGGACAACCTGGATGTGCTCGAAGTGAAGATTGAGCTCCCGGATCGCAAGTAAGTCCCGGCCGCCAAAACGTGCTGCTGCGCGTTTTGCCGCGCCGTGTTACAGTGCGCGGTCGCCTTGAGCGACCAGCCGCGCCCCAGCTTCACCGCCAGGACGCACCCGCCCCCGGCAGAGGGGCTGCTGGTCCAGCCCCTCCAAGGCGCGTGCCACACGGCTCTCTCACAGCACCGTGGCCCTCTTTCTCCCTGCTGTTGCCGATGCCTCTGCCGTGGCTCGTGCACCGGTTCCGGCCTGATGCCTTGCGCGTTGGGCCAGTGCCGGAAGAACCGGTGGGGCACCCCGGCGCTTGGGGCTGCCACCTGTATGTGTTTCGGGCCGTACCGATGTCATGGCTTTGACCAGGGCTCTGGCCCACTGATGTTTTTGATGATTCCAACGATTTCCACGATTCCAACGACTGCCACGCACGCTCCCCTGACGCTGGGCAAGTACCGCATTGCGGCTTCCCCGCGGCTTCTCCCCGGTGGCCTTTTTGCTGCCCAGGTGTCCATCGCCAGCGGGCAAGGCAGTGCATCCACCGCCCGCGTGATGCGGTTCGACAGCGCTTTTGCCACACACGCCGCCGCGGCCGACTACGGCCTTGCGCAGGGCATTGACTGGGTGCACGATGCTGCCCGCCAGTCGGCCCGTCCCAACTGACCGATACACTTCAAGCAAAGGAAACACCATGGCCAAAGAAGAACTGATCGACATGATGGGCATCGTCAACGAGGTGCTGCCCGACACGCGCTTTCGCGTCACGCTGGACAACGGTCACCAGTTGATCGCCTATTCCGCCGGCAAGATGAAGAAGAACCACATCCGCATCCTGGCGGGTGATCGCGTTTCGCTGGAGCTCTCGCCTTACGACCTGACCAAGGGCCGCATCAACTTCCGCCACATCGAAGGCCGCGGCCCGATGGTGCCGCGCAAGCCGCGCTGATCCTTCAGTCAAACAGGGCTTGAAGGTCGACGCTGCTGCGTCGGCCAACGTCGGCATGGTGGGCCGACAGCCACGCGCTGCCGTGCTCACGGCCCAGCGCAAACAGCATTTCGAAAAAGCGCATGTTCGCGGCCACCTTGCTCTCGGTGCTCAGCTCGCGCATCACGTCACTGGCTTCGATCACGTGAAAGTGCGTGCCGGCCAGTCGCCGGTCCAGGTCGCCCCTTCGCCACCACGCGGTGCGCGCCGCCCGCTCCCGAAGGTCTGCAAACATGCGCATCTCGCGCAGGAACGTGGCGTTGAACGCCAGCTCCATCATCCGGCTGCGGATGTCTGGCGCTGACTGCGGCACGGCGCTGTGCTTTAGCGGCGCGAGCATGACCAGCAGGATGTCTCGCGCACGGCACTCGTGAAACAGCGGAAACACCGCCGGGTTTGCCGCATAGCCTCCATCCCAATACGGTTCACCATCGATCACCACGCTGCGGTGCAGGGTGGGCAGACACGCCGAGGCCAGCACGGCGTCTGGCGTGAGCTCTGGTTCGCGGAACAAGCGCAGCTTGCCGCTGTTGGCGTGGGTGGCGGCCACAAACAGCTTCACCGGGCTGTGCGCGCGCAGGCGCTCGAAGTCGACCTGCTTTGACAGGATCTGGCGCAGCGGGTTGAGATCGAAAGGGTTGAGCTGCTCGGGTGAGAAGTATTGCGTCCACTGCAGCAGGAGCTGCATGGCGGGCGCCAGCCGCATGTTTTTGCCGTCGGCCGTGGGCTGGGCCACTTCGAAAGGCAGGCTGGTGGCCACCGCGATCCAGAAGTCGCGCAACGCCGCACGTGCGCCGTCGGCGCCACCCACCATCAGGCCTTGCGCAAGCATTACCGCGTTCATCGCGCCGGCACTGGTGCCGCTGACGCCCTCGAATGGCAGCCGACCGTCTTCCAGCAAGGCGTCGAGCACGCCCCAGGTGAAAGCACCGTGCGCGCCACCGCCTTGCAGGGCGAGGTTGACAGCGGGCGCCGCGCGCCAGGCCAGGGCCATTGTGTTCAGCCTCGCGCGCGGCGCGCACGCACCGCCGCGGCCAGGCCTTCGAGCACCGGCATGGTCTGTTCAAACGAAATGCAGGCATCGGTCACGCTCACGCCGGCCTGCAGCGCCTGGCCGGGCACGATGTCCTGGCGGCCTTCATGCAGGTGGCTTTCGATCATCACACCCACGATGCGCCGGTCGCCTGCGGTCACTTGTGCCGCCACGTCGGCGGCCACGTCGATTTGCCGGCGGTGCTGCTTGCTGCTGTTGGCGTGCGACACGTCCACCATGACCTGCTCGCGCAGCCCGGCTTTGTGCAGCAGCGCGCAGGCGGCGCTGACGTCAGCGGCGCTGTAGTTGGGTTGTACGCCGCCCCGCAGGATGACGTGGCAGTCGTCGTTGCCGCGTGTCTCGAAGATGGCGGCCTGGCCCATCTTGGTCATGCCCATGAAGGCGTGCGAGGCGCTGGCCGCCTGGATGGCGTCGGACGCGACCTTCACACCGCCGTCGGTGCCGTTCTTGAAGCCCACGGGGCAGCTCAGGCCGCTGGCGAGCTGGCGGTGGCTCTGGCTTTCGGTGGTGCGCGCGCCGATGGCGCCCCAGCTCACGAGGTCGCTGATGAACTGGGGGCTGAGCAGATCGAGGAACTCGGTGCCCACCGGCAAGCCCAGCGCCAGCACGTCGAGCAACAGCGCCCGCGCCATCTCGAGCCCCTCGTTGATCGCGAAGCTGCCATCGAGGTGCGGGTCGTTGATGTAGCCCTTCCAGCCCACGGTGGTGCGCGGCTTCTCGAAGTACACGCGCATGACCACCAGCAGGTCTTGCTGCACGGCATCGGCCTGTGCCTTGAGCAGGCGCGCGTACGCCATGGCCTGTGCATGGTCGTGGATGGAGCATGGGCCGACCACCACCACCAGGCGATCGTCCTGCCCGTGCAGCACACGCGAGATTGCGGCGCGGCTGGACTCCACGAGTGCCTGGGCTTCGAGCGGTGCGGGCAGCCATTCCTGCAGCAGCGCGGGCGTGATGAGCGGGCGCACCGCGCCGATGCGCAGGTCGTCGATGCGGGTGGTGTCGTGGGTGGTCAGGACGGTGTGGGGGGTGTGGGTTTTCATGCGGGTCGGTGTGTCGTGTTCATGACAAAGGGTGGCGCCACGCCGTGGCAAATGCCCAAAAAGTCACGCAGCGGTGGATTCTGGGGCATGAGCGGGTTCAAGCCGGGCGCTCGCGGGTCGAAACAAGTTGTCACACACCCTTCTTGGGTGGCTCAACGACAGAGGCCCGCATGAAACCTTTTTACCTCGCGATGGCGGCGCTGTGCGTCACAGCCGGCCCGGTGCTGGCCCAGACCGCTCCCGCCAGCCCACCGGCCATGCAGCTCGATGCCCCCCGCAATGAGGTGTGGCTCAACGTGGGCGGCTTCTCGCGCCACTTCTCGCGCAGCAATGGGTACAACGAAAACAACCTCGGCCTTGGCGCGGAATACCGCACCAGCCCCGAGGTGTCGTACATGGCCGGCGCTTACTACAACAGCGTGCGCAAGACCACGACGTATGCCGCCGTGAACTGGCAGCCCTGGTCGATCGGTCCCATCAAGCTCGGCGCCACCGTGGGCGTGATGGACGGCTACCCGTCGCTGGCCAAGGGCGGCACCTTTTTCGCCGCCTTGCCCATGGCGACCTGGGAAGGCAAGCGCTATGGTGTGAACGTCGGCGTGATCCCATCCATCGGCAAGGTGGACGGCGCGGTGATTGTCCAGTTCAAGCTGCGCGTGTACTGAGCGCGGCAACATCCGCGCGCTGCGTGTGCGTCTGGATGAAGCGCGGCAGCGCAGCGCGCGTGCAGCGTTGCAGCGCCATGAGAAACGCATGATCGGGCACGCCCACGCCGTGGCGGGTGCGCAGGTCGTGCTGAATGCGGCCCAACAGCTCGGCGGCCATCTCGGCGTCGGCCAGTGCGCGGTGCGCTTGCCCGGTGCGTGGCAGCCGGAAAAAATCCACCAGTGACCCCAGTTTGTGGCTCGGCGCTTCGGGGTAGAGGCGCCGCGAAAGCAGCACCGTGCAGGCAAAGGGCTGCAAAGCTTGTGCACCAGCGCGCTCGAGCTCGGCCGCCCAGAACCGCCGGTCAAAAGAAGCGTTGTGCGCGACCATGGGCACATCGTCCACGAAGCGTGCGGCGTCTCTCATCACGGTTTCCGCCGTCGGGGCCGAGGCGATCATCTCGTTGGTGATGCCGGTGAGCTGTGTGATGAAACCAGGGATGCGCACCCCCGCGTTCATCAGGCTCTGGTAGCGGTCCACCACGCGGCCGTGTTCGGTGATGACGATGGCCACCTCGGTGGCACGGTCGCCCAGGCCTGGCGAGATGCCGGTGGTTTCAAAGTCGATGACGGCGATGCGGGACATGGGCTGAACTGTAGCGCCACGCCCGCCCTCACCCACCCGCCGCACAAGGCAGCAAGCCCCCGCGCCTTCGAGGGCGTGGGGGCTTGTGTGCGGTGAGTGGCTTAACGCAGTTGCAGCGTGGTGTCGCCCTGCAGCTGGCCCACCTGGGTGGACATGTTCACGCGCGGCTGCACGGGCTGCATGGCCATGGTTTGTGCGCTGTAGCGGCCGGGGTTGAGGTCGCGGTAGGTGGCGCCGGTCTGGCCATCGGCCACCAGTTCACCACGCGCCCAGGCGTCGCGCAGCTCGGCTTGCACTTCGGCACGCGTCTTCATCGACGTGGCGGGCATCGCGCTGTAGCGGCCGGGGTTGAGGTCGCGGAAGGTGGCGCCGGTCTGGCCGTCGGCGATCAGGGTGCCGTTGCGCTGGGCTTCCATGAGCTCGGCGCGGACCTGGTCACGCGTCTTGGGGGCGGAGGCGTCGGCTGCGAAAGCCATGCCGGCGGAAGCGGTGGTCAGGGCCAAGGCGATGAGGGAGAGGCGTGCGGTTTTCATGAGGGTTTCCTTTCGGTTGTGCCGGCAGAGCCAGCGTTGGGTTGCCCACTGAATACGCGTTAACCCTGCCCTCTGGATTCAAAAAAAATCGGCATCGACACAAATGCTCACAAAATCGCGGGCGGACCCTTGTCAGGCACTGGCCTTGGGGTACAGCACCATCTGCGTGCAGCGAAACAGCGCAATGGTCTTGCCCGTGTCGTGGTGGGTGACGACCGCGTCCCACACCTGCGTGGTGCGGCCCACGTGCGCGGGGCGTGCCACGCACTCAATGGTGCCTTGCAGTGCGGTGCCCAGGTGGTTGCTCTTGAGTTCGATGGTGGTGAAGCCGTTGGCCTCTTTGGGCAGGTTGGCCACGCAGCCATAGCCACAGGCGGTGTCGGCCAGCGTGACGATGCTGCCTGCGTGCAGGAAACCATTCGGGGCCATGGTGTGCGGCTTCACGGCGAGCTCGGCGCGCACCTCGGCCGGGCTCACGAGCGTGAACACCAGGCCCAGGTGGCCGGGCAAGGCACCTTCGCCGCGTGCGTTGAACTGCTGGGTGAGGTCGGTCATGAAGGTCTCCTGGGGTGATGAAGGAAAGAAGGGATTCAACGTGTCCAGCTGCCCATGCGGATGGCGATGGCGAGCGTGGAACCATAGACGACCAGGCTGAAAGCGATCACAGCAAAGAGGGCCGTGGCGGACGTCTCGAACACGTGCACGCACAGCCAGCCGCCCACCACCAGCACCACGAGGCGGCCCATGCTGGCGGTGAGCGGCCAGAGCATGCGGCCTGCGCCCTGCGATGCAAAGAACAGCGCCAGCCCCAGGCCGAAGAACGCGTAGCAGCCGCCCACGATGCGCAGGTAAGGCGCGCCCACGCCAAGCACCTCTGCGTCTTGTGTGAAGAGGTTCATCCACAGCCCAGGCGCGATGGCGGTGACCACGCCGATGGTGCCGGTGATGGCCGCCACCACACCGCCACCGAGCCAGGCCACACGCACCGCGCGCGCCGACTGCCCCGCGCCCATGTTGGTGGCCACCATGGCGGTGAGTGCCGTGCCGAAGCCAAAGGCAATGGGCACCAGGATGTATTCGAGCCGCGCGGCCACGCCATAGCCCGCGAGCGCGGCCGTGCCGTAGTGGCCCACGAAGCCCGTGGCCACCGCAATCGAGGCGTTGCTGATCACCGGGCTGAGCGAGGCCGGCAACCCCACGCGCAGGATGTCGCGCCAGAGCGCTGCGCGCGGCAACCAAGCGGTGCGCCTCAGGTTCACCACGCCCTGGGGGCGCAGCAGGTAAGCCACCATCACCAGCGCAGAGAGCGCGTTCACCGCGAGCGTGCTGGCGGCAGCGCCGCCCACCCCCATGCCGGGCAGCGGACCCCAGCCAAACACCAGCAGAGGCGCCAGCGCCAGGTGCAGCAGCGCGGTGCCCAGCAACAGCAAGGAAGGCAGCAACATGTTGCCCGCGCCGCGCACCACCGCCGCGAGCACGTTGGTGAACCAGATGACCGCCGCGCCGCCAAACAGCACCTGGGCATACGCCAGCGCCGCGCCCAGCGCGGCACCGCGCCCGCCCATGCCGCTGAAAATGCCGCGCCCGAAACCCAGCAACGCCACCATGAACAGCACCGCCAGCAAGGCGGCGATCAGCAGTGCCTGCTGCGCGAGCCGGCTCGCATCCTCATGCCGCCCCGCACCCAGTGCCCGCGCCACGGCGGCCGTGGTGGCGCCGCCAATGCCGCCGGCCGACATCTGCAGCATCAGCATCGAGAGCGGAAACACCAGCGCGATGCCCGCGAGCGCATCGGCACCCACCCGCCCCAGGATGTAGCCGTCGTAGCCGATGACGACGGTCGTGGCAAACAGGCCCATCACATTGGGCGTGGCCAGTTGCAGCAGCGTGGGCAGCAAGGGCGCGTGCAGCATCTGCTGCACCCGGTTCTGGGCGGTCATGCGCGCGGGCCCCGCAGGCAGGTGCGTTGGATGGAGGCGGTGGCTGGGTGGCGTTTCATGAGGGGAGTCCCGGGCGGATGGAAGCGCCCTCGAATATGACGGGTGTCATATTCAAGGGTGAAGGAGATCTGGACCGCGAACGCGGTGGCAGGGTGAAGTCCATGGCTCAGCCGGGTGAGCCGGTGGTGTCGTGTTGCGCCAGCAAGGTGCGGCGGTTGGCGGCCAGCAAGGCGCGGCCTTCGGCGTTGTCGCCCAGCGCGCGCGCCAGCTGCAGCGCGCCCACCATCTGGCTCGCCAAGGCGGCTGCGGTGCCCGGCGCGGCGCCTTCGGGCAGCGCGCGCTCCACCGTCGCCACCAGGCCGCGCACGCGCTGCGCAGCGGCCTCGCGCACATCGGCCGATTGGCGTGGCATCTCGGACGCGAGCGCGGCCACCGCGCAGCCGGTCTCGGTGCCACCCAGGTGCGCATCCGACAGGTAACCCTCCACCAGCGCGCGCAACGGGCTGGCCCCGGCGGCGGCGCGCCGGGCCGTGCTTTTGGCGATGCGCTCGGCGCTCTGCTGCCCGGCGTGCGCCAGGGCCTCGGCCAGCAGCGCGTCGCGCGAGGCGAAGTGCGCATAAAAGCCGCCGTGCGTGAGCCCGGCCTGTTTCATGATGTCGGCCACGCCCACCCCTTGAAACCCCGCGCGGCGGATCGCCTTGGACGCGGTGTCCAGGATGCGTTCGTGCGTGAGGGCCTTGCGGTTGGGCGCGATTTCCATGGTGGCGGGAGTGTAGCGGGAAATATGATGATCGTCATATTTCCCAGCTGAATGGCCCATCGTTGGCAAGGGCACAGACCCGCATGCGATCATTCCGCACATCACGATGTGTGATGGCAACCGACGGAGCACGCCCCATGGAACTGCGACAACTGCGCTACTTCGTGCGGGTGGTGGAGCTGGGCTCCATGGGCCGCGCGGCGATCGACCTCGACCTCGTGCAGTCTGCCCTGAGCCAACAGATCAGCCGCCTGGAGAGCGAGCTGAGCACCCGGTTGCTGCAGCGCACGCCGCGTGGCGTGGTGGCCACCGAAGCGGGTGCCGCCTTCTTTCGCGAAGCGCAGCTCACGCTGCGCCATGCCGCGCAGGCGGTGCGCGCGGCGCAGCAGGCCCGGCTCTCGGGTTCGGTCAGCGTGGGGTTGGCGCCCACGACCGCGGCCATGCTTGGCCTGCCCTTGATGCAGGCCATGCAGGCCCGGTACCCGGACGTGCGGCTGCACATGGTGGAGAGCATGTCCGGCCACCTCGCGTCCCTGCTCAATGCGCGCGAGCTGGACCTGGCTGTGCTGTTCGATGCACGCCTGCAATCCCAGTCCGAAGGGGCTGGCAGCCGCCTCTGGCAGGTGCAGTCCCTGCTGTCGGAAGACCTGTTCCTCATCGGTGCCCGACAGCCTGACCGTGTCTGGCCGCCATCGCTGCCGCTGGCCGCGCTGGCGGACGAACCCCTCATCCTGCCGACCGGTCCGCACGGGCTGCGCAGCACGCTGGACGCGGCTTTCGCGCGTGCCGGTGTGGAGCCGCGCATCGTGCTGGAGGTGGACTCCCTCGCCATGCTGATGGCCGCCGTGGACGCCGGTCTGGGCACCACGCTGCAGCCGCGCGCCGCGCTCGGCCGTTTCCCCGATGCCCAAGAACGCTTCGACGTGGTCCGCATCGAAGACCCCCAGGCCAGCCGCGTCAACCTGCTCTGCAGCCTGTCGGAAGACGAGCTCTCGCCTGTGGCCCTGGCCGCGCGCGTCGTGATCCGCGACACCGTGCGCGAATTGGTGAACAGCGGCCGCTGGCCTGGTACCCACCTGACCCATCACGAACCGTGATGCCCTCATGCCGTCGGTGTGCTTCACCGGCGGCGGCTCGCTCCCTACATTGGCGACCAGCACCGGGCCTTGCCGGTGCGCTGCAAGGAGCGAAGAGTGGAACCCGATGTTCTGGTGATTGGAGGCGGTAACGCCGCCCTGTGCGCGGCGCTCATGGCGCGCGAGGCCGGTGCCAGCGTGCTGCTGCTCGAGGCCGCGCCTCGGGCATGGCGCGGTGGCAACTCTGCTCACACCCGCAATCTGCGCTGCATGCACGACGCGCCGCAAGATGTGCTGGTGGAGGCCTATCCCGAAGAAGAGTTCTGGCAAGACCTGCTCAAGGTCACCGGCGGACAAACCAACGAACACTTGGCGCGCCTGACCATCCGCGCGTCGTCCCACTGCCGCGACTGGATGCGCCGCCATGGCGTGCGTTTTCAGCCACCGCTATCCGGCGCGTTGCACGTGGCGCGCACCAACGCCTTCTTCATGGGCGGAGGCAAAGCCCTGGTGAACGCGTACTACCGCAGCGCCGAGCGGCTCGGTGTGGGTGTGCGCTACGAAACGCCGGTGGACCGCATTGAAATGCGGGACGGCCGTTTCATCGCGGCGCACACGCGGGCTGGCGAACGCATCACCGCCAAGTCCTGCGTGCTCGCTGCCGGCGGTTTCGAATCCGACCTCGCCTGGCTGCGTGAAGCCTGGGGGCAGAACGAGCGCGGCGAGTGGCCCGCCGACAACTTCCTCATTCGCGGCACCGCCTACAACAAGGGCGTGCTGCTGCGCCACCTGCTCGACGACCACGGCGCCGACCGCATCGGTGACCCCACCCAGGCGCACATGGTCGCCATCGACGCGCGTGCACCGCTGTACGACGGCGGCATCTGCACCCGCATCGACTGCGTCTCGCTGGGCGTGGTGGTCAACCAGGAGGCGCGCCGCTTCTACGACGAGGGCGAAGATTTCTGGCCCAAGCGCTACGCCATCTGGGGCCGCCTGGTGGCCCAGCAACCGCAGCAGATTGGTTACTCGGTCATCGACAGCAAGGCCATCGGCCGCTTCATGCCGCCCGTGTTTCCGGGCGTGAAAGCCGACACCCTGCCCGACCTCGCCCGCCAGCTCGGCCTGGACGTGGACACCTTCATGCACACCCTCAACAGCTACAACGCCGCCTGCCGCGTTGGCACCTTCGACCACACCGCGCTCGACGACTGCCACACCGACGGCGTGACACCGGCCAAGACCCACTGGGCGCGGCCCATCGACACCGCACCCTTCTACGCCTACGCCGTGCGCCCCGGCGTCACCTTCACCTACCTGGGCCTGCGCACCGACGACACCACCGCGGTCCGCTTCAACGACCAGCCCAGCCCCAACCTGTTTGTGGCTGGCGAAATGATGGCCGGCAACGTGCTCGGCAAGGGCTACACCGCCGGGGTGGGCATGTCGATCGGCACGGCCTTTGGCCGCATCGCGGGCACCCAGGCCGCACGCGCCGCACAGCAGCAAGGAGCCCGCCATGCAAGCGCTTGAAGCCCTCACCCGCGACGCACGCGCCCTCGCCGCTGGCGACATCGTGCTCTCCGCACCCGAGGCCGAAGTGGCGCGCGAGATGCAGATCTGCAATGCCTGCCGCTACTGCGAAGGCTTCTGCGCGGTGTTCCCGGCCATGACGCGCCGGCTCGAATTCGGCAAGGCCGACATCCATTTCCTGGCCAACCTCTGCCACAACTGCGGCGCCTGCCTGCATGCCTGCCAGTACGCGCCGCCGCACGAGTTCGCCATCAACGTCCCCAAGGCCATGGCCGAGGTGCGCGGCCAGACCTATGCCGACTACGCCTGGCCACCTGCGCTGGGCAAGCTCTACCAGCGCAACGGCCTCACGCTGAGCGTGGCGCTGGCCGCCGGCCTGGCCATCTTCCTGCTGCTGGCCGTGGCGCTCAAGGGCAGCCTGTGGCCCACCGACCTTGCGGGCAACTTCTACAACCTGTTCCCGCACAACCTGCTGGTGAGCCTGTTCGCGCCGGTATTCCTTTTCGTGGTGTTGGCGCTCGGCATGGGCGTCACACGCTTCTGGCGCGACGTGACCCCCGCCACCAGCGGCGCGCCGCTGAATCTGCCGGCCACCACAGAGGCCACGCACGCAGCACTGCGCCTGAAGTACCTGGACGGCGGCCACGGCGACGGCTGCCCCAACGAGGACGACGCCTACACGCTCTCGCGCCGCCGCTTCCACCACTTCACCTTCTACGGTTTCATGCTGTGCTTCGCCGCCACCAGCGTGGCCACGGTCTACCACTACGTGTTCGGTTGGGTCGCGCCCTACGAGCTGCCCAGCCTGCCCAAGCTGCTCGGCGTGTTGGGGGGCGTGAGCCTGCTGATCGGCACTGTTGGCCTGTGGCGCCTGAACCGCCGCCGCCACCCGCTGCATGGCGACGTGGCGCAAAAGCCCATGGACCTGGGCTTCATCGCCCTGCTTTTTCTCACCAGCGCCACAGGCCTGGCGCTGTGGCTGCTGCGCGGCACACCCGCGCTGGCCATCGCCCTGTGCCTGCACCTCGGTGCGGTGATGGCCCTGTTTGCCACGCTGCCCTACGGCAAGTTCGCCCACGGTGTGTTCCGCACGGCGTCGCTGCTGCGGTTCGCGGTAGAGAAGCGGTTGCCGAACCCGGTGGGGCTGAGCGCGGATTGATTCACCCACCCTGAAAGAGACCACGATGAACAAACGACAACTGCTGCTGCGGGCCATCGCCATCACCACCGCTGCGCTGATCTTCGGGCCCGCACAGGCCCAGGACTTCCCGCCCAAGAAGTCGGTCACGCTGGTGGTGGGTTTCGCCGCTGGCGGTGCCGCCGATGCGGCCGCGCGCCTGATCGCGAAAAAGCTCGCGTCCAACATCGGCCAGTCGGTGGTGGTCGACAACAAGGGCGGCGCGGGCGGCAACATCGCGCACCAGTTCGTCGCGAATGCCGCGCCCGACGGGTCGGTGTTGCTCTTCGGCTCCATCGGCCCGCTGACCATTGCGCCGCACATCATGAAGGTGCCGTACGACCCGTTCAAGGACCTTGCCGCCGTCTCCGGTGGCGTGAACTTTCCCAATGTGCTGGTCGCGCACACCGGCCTGGGTGTAAAGAACCTCGCGGAGTTTGTTGCGCTGGAGAAAAAGAAGCGCGGCAGTCTGGACTACGCCTCCACCGGCGCGGGCTCCGCCTCGCACCTGGCCGGCGAGCTCTTCAACCAGCGCGCGGGCATCGACATGGTCCACGTGCCCTACAAGGGCGGAGCGCCGGCGCTGCAAGACCTGCTGGGCGAACGGGTGGCGTCTTACTTCGCCGCGCCACCCACGGCCCTGCCGCACATCGAGACCGGCAAACTCGTGCCGCTGGCCACCACCGGCCTGACCCGGCCCGCTTACCTGCCCAACATTCCCACCGTGGCCGAGGCCGGCTACCCGGGCTTCGAGGCCCTGAACTGGTACGCCTTCGTGGCGCCGGGCAAGACACCTTCACCCCTGCTGGAGCGCTGGAACCAGGAGATCGTCAAGGTGCTCAACGACGCCGAAGTGAAGAGCGCCCTGAATCAGCACGGCCTCACGCCCCAGCCCATGAGCCGGGCCGAACTCACCGAGTTCATGCGCAAGGAAGATGCGAAGTGGAGCGCCATCGTGCGCGAACGCAAGATCACCGCCAACTGATGGCGTGAGGCAAGCGCCGGGCTCTCATCACGGCCGAATGGCCGTGTACTCCGAGAAGATCCCCAGCTCCGTGTGGCGCTTGACCTGCACGAAGCCGGCGCGCTCCATGGCCTGGAGGATCTGCTCCGGCGGAATGCACGATTCGATCGTGTCCCAGTAGAAGCGCCACAGCTCCGCGCTGCCGCGCGCGCGGGCCACCACGCGCGCCAGCGTCGGCACGATGCGGCGCATGTAGAACTTCAGCATCGCGCGCGAGAAGCCGCTCGAAGGCTGGCTGATTTCCAGAATCAGCACGCGCCCGCCCGGCCGCACGACGCGGTGAAACTCGCGCAGCGCAGCGTCCACGTCCGACACGTGCCGGAAGGCGTAGCCAAAGCTCAGAAAGTCCGCTTCGCCATCGGCGCAAGGCAGCGCCTCTGCGATGCCTTCGCGCAACTCGATGCCGGGCAGGTCCACCTGCGCGAGCATGCCGGGGCTGGGGTCCACGCCGATGAGGCGACCTTTCTCGCCGATCACGGCGCAGGCCTGTCGCGCCAGCAGGCCGGTGCCAATGCCCACGTCCACCACCTTGTCGCCCGCGGCCAGACCGGCCCGCACCAAGGCTTCGCGCCGGTACCAGCTGCCCGATCCGAATGCCATCGTGCGTTCGATCCGGTCGTAGTCGACGGCGGTCTCGTCGAAGATGCGGCGCACGTAGCGCGTGTGGTCGGCTTCGTCGCGGTAGTAGTCGGGCAGCGGGGCATGCGGCAGGTGCTGGGTGGGCTCTGTCAAATGGGTGCTCCTTGGGCCAGAGGCCTTGAGGGGTGAAACGGATGCGCGTGGGTTAGCAGGTTAACGCAGACCCGCAGCGGCAAAAGAGCATGGCGCAGGCCAGTGGCCCCACCCCGTCAGATCAGGTTCACGCCTCGCCAGTCCCCACTGGTCACCAAGTCTTTCACCGTTTCCCGCAGCTCAGCGCGTACCGCCGCTGCCGCAGGCGTGAGGCGGTCGGCCACCACTGAAAACAGATAGTTCGGTCGCTTCATGTCGGCGTCGGAAAACGCCAGGGTGCGCCAGTGCTCGCGCATTTTTCCCTCGAGCAGCGCGGCTGACATGGGCTTGATGGTGGCGCCCATGCCGTCGCGCACGCAGGTCATCAGCAGCGAGAGTGAATCGATCTCAGCCACGATGCGCGTGGTCAGATTGCGCTGCTCGAACTCGGCGGAGATGCGGCGGCGCAGGCCGTGAATGCCGGTGGGCAAGATGAGGGGCAGCTCGGCCGTTTCCGCGCAGCTGAGCTTGATGCGGCGCGGGGCCACAAGGTCGCTGTCGTCGGGCAGCATGACGAAGAGCTCTTCCTCCACCAGCGGTTCGGCGGGCAGGTCGGGCACGGCGTCGCGGCTGAACAGGATGGCCAGGTCGAGCTGGCCCAGCCGCATCATCTGCGCCAGGTGGCCGCTCATGCCCTCCACCACGTTGAGCACCACGCCCGGGTACTTCTCGCGAACCCGACGCATGAAGGGCACGCCTACCGCGCACACCGTGGTGGCCGCCAGGCCCACCGACACCATGCCGTGCACGGTGCCCGGCTCCTGCCGCGCGATCGACAGAGCCTGGTCCAGCTGGCGCAGCATGAAGCGGGCGTGGTGGTGCAAGGCTGCACCGTTCTCCGTGGGCGTGACACCCTTGGCGGTGCGGATGAGCAGGGGCTTTCCGACCTCTGCTTCAAGTTTGGCCACGTGCTGGCTCAGCGCCGGCTGCGCGATGTAGAGCTGGCGTGAAGCCTTCGCAAGGCTCCCGCTTTCCACGATCTGCACAAAGTATTTGAGTTGTCGCAGGTCCATGCCGTGTCTCCTTCTGGTGTGCGCCGAGCATAGTGGACAAGGCCATAAGCAAAAGCGATAGCCCATCTCGGAAAACAGTATTTTCCCTCTGAGAAGGTCCTTCCTATGATCGCGCCTGCATCCCGGAAGACCCTTACAACAGGAGACAAGCGCATGGAATCGAAAACGCAATCGCAGGTGGCTTCGGCGCATCGCCGCACGATGCTCAAGACCGGTGCCCTGGTGGCAGGCAGCGCGGCACTGGGCTTGCCCATGGTGGCCAATGCGCAGGCTGAAAAAATCAGAATCGGGCATCTCACACCGCTCACCGGCTTTCTGGGCGCTTTAGGCGACTATGCCGTGCAGGGCATCAAGATGGCGGTGGAAGAAGTGAATGCCGCCGGTGGTGTGCTGGGCCGCCAGATCGATCTGATCAGCGAGGACTCGGTGAACCCGCAGACTGCTTCGAGCAAGGCGCAGCGCATGATCGAGCGCGACAAGGTGGCCTTCCTCATGGGCGAGATCAACTCCGCTTCGGCGCTCACCATCTCCCAGGTGGCCGCACGCAACAAAACCCTGTTCATGAGCATCGGCGCGCGCTCCGATGCCCTGCGCGGCAAAGACTGCAATCGCTACACCTTCCACGTCGACATCCCGGTCACCGTGATGGTCAACGCTGCGGGTGAAGCGTTGATGCGCGAGGGCCTGGTCAAGGGCAAGAAGATCTATGCGCTGACCTCCGACTACCTTTTTGGCCACGATCTCTCGCGCCAGGCCAAGCGCTTCTTCGCGGCCAACGGCGGCACCGTCATTGGCGATGAGCTGGTCCCTACCGACCTCACGGACTTCAGCTCGCAGATGATCAAGATCCGCCAGGCGCGGCCCGATCTCATTGCCACCAACCTGGGCGGCAACCAGGTCACCAACTTTGTAAAGCAGTACGCGGAGTTTGGTCTGCAGATTCCGGTGGCGGGTTTCAACCTGAACACCGCCGATGCGTGGGCAGCCGGTGAAGGCAACCTGGGCGGCATCTGGCCTACGGTGTGGCACCACGAACTCAAGACACCGGGCTCGCAGGCGTTTGTGGAGAAGTTCACCAAGAAGTACGGCCGCATCCCCGAGAACCACGCCTGGATCGAATACGTGTCCTTGATGATGCTGGTGCAGGCGATCAAGGAAACCAAGTCTGTGGACACCGACAAGGTCATTGCGTACTTCGAGAGCGAGGCGCAATTCGACGTGCTCAAGGCACGCAAGGCGTACTTCCGCAGCTGGGACCATCAGCTCATGCAGGAGGCCTATCCCTTCACCGTCAAGCCCAAGGGGCAGGCCAGAAACAAGCAGGACTTTCTGCAGTTCGGTGAAGCCGTGCCTGGCGCCAACGAGCCCCTTGAAAAGCTCGCCCCGCCGAAGTCGGAGAGCGTTTGCAAGATGTAAACGCGCGCTGAGCGGCCCTTTCCGGCACCGCTCGGTGCCGGTTTTCCTTCCCTTTCCGGACTCCCATGGAAATCGTCTTTCTGCTCGAGCAGGTCGTCAACGGCCTGGTGCTCGGGGGCTACTACTTGCTGCTGGCCCTGGGCCTGTCGCTCATCTTCAGCGTGGGTGGCATCGTCAACCTGGCGCACGGCGCCTTTTATGCGCTGGGCGCCTACCTGTCGCTCGAAGTCATCAAGGTCACCGGCTTCGGCCCGAGCATTCTCATCACGCCTTTGCTGGTGGGCTTGCTAGGCATCCTGTTCGAACGGTTTCTGTTGCGCCGCTTTTACGCGGCCGACCCGATCCTCAGCCTCTTGGTCACCTTCGGGTTGGCGCTGGTGGCCGAGCAGGCCTTGCGCATGATCTGGGGCTCTGCCCCATTGGCCTCCACCATGCCACCCGAGTTCAAGGGCAGTGTGATGTTGGGCGAGTTTCTGCTGTCGAAATACCGTCTCTTCATCCTGGCGGTGGTGATCGTGGTCATGACCGGCATCTGGCTTTTGATGCACAAGACCGCCTTTGGCCGCGTGGTTCGCGCCGGTGTGCAAAAGCCCGACATGGTGGCGGCCCTGGGCATCAAGCTGCAGCCCTACATGACAGCCATCGTCGTGCTGGGCGTGGCCACGGCAGCGCTGGGCGGCGTGCTGTTCGGCCCGATTGCCATCGTGCATCCGGCCATGGGCATGGAGATCATGACGGTGGCCTTTGTGGTGGTCGTCATCGGTGGCCTGGGCAGTTTTTGGGGCGTGGTGGCCGCGGCGCTTCTGGTGGGCGTGGTGCGGGGCATCACCACCCACTTCATGCCGGCGGCCAGCGAGGCATCGATGTATGTCCTGATGTTCCTGGTCCTGATGTTCCGTCCGCGCGGCCTGCTGGGCGAGCGCATCGAGCGCTTCGAGTGAGATCCCGAACCATGTTGTCCTTTCTGACTTCCAAACACCGCGCCCTGTGGATCGGCGCCGTGGGCCTGGTGGCCCTGCCCCTTGTGTTCCAGGCCATCGGCCTCACGCTGGATTCCGCCACGGTGGTGGTCATCCTGGCCGTGGCGGCCATGGGGCTGAATCTGCTGGTGGGCTACACCGGCCTGGTTTCCTTCGGCCATGCGGCCTGGTTCGGCATTGGCGGTTATGCCGCCGGCCTGGCGCAACTGCACTGGTTCAAGAACCAGATGCTGCTGCCCATGTTGTTTTCGGTGCTGTTCACCGCCACGCTCTCACTGGTCATCGGCTTTCTCATCCTGCGTCGGCGTGGGGTGTACTTTTCGCTGCTGACGCTGGCGCTGTGCGCGCTGACCTTCGCCATCTCGTTCCGCTGGACCAGCCTGACTGGCGGCGAGGGCGGTCTTGGCGGCATCGAGCGCGCCACCTTCGGGCCGATCGATCTCAACGGCCACCTGAGCTACTACGTGTTCGCCGCGCTCATTGGCTTTGCGGTGCTGGTGTTGCTGCACCGCGTGGTGCGTTCGCCCTTCGGGCATGTGCTGGTGGCCATCCGTGAGAACCAGCAGCGCGCCACCTTTCAGGGCTACAACGTCGAGCGCTACAAGCTGGTGGCCTTTGTGCTGTCGGCTACGGTCACCGGCCTGGCCGGCTCGCTCATGGTGTTTCTGCACCGCCTGGCGGCGGCCGAGTCCACTGCCGTGCACTTCTCTGGCGAATTGCTGGCGATGGTGGTGATCGGTGGCATGCACAGCTTTCTGGGCCCGGCGCTGGGCGCGGTGTTCTTTCTGCTGTTTCGCGAGCTGTTCTCGATGTGGACCGACAACTGGCTGCTGTGGTTCGGCCTCATTTTCGTTGGCTTCATCATCTTCTCGCCGTCGGGCCTCACCGGCATCTGGGGGCAGATCCAGCGGCGCCTGCGGCCACCGCCCGAAGACGGCGCGGCCATGAGCAAGCGCAAGATCTACGAAGGCCTGCCCCTGCCGGAGTTTCTTCGGCCCAAGCGGCGCGATGGCGCGGTGCTGGAAGCCAGCGACATCGGCATGCGATTTGGCGGCATCCAGGCGGTGCGCGGTGCCAATCTCTCGGTGCAGGCCGGCCAGATCCACGCGCTGATCGGCCCCAATG
Organism: Hydrogenophaga sp.; assembly: GCF_019264445.1. Classification (GTDB taxonomy): domain Bacteria; phylum Pseudomonadota; class Gammaproteobacteria; order Burkholderiales; family Burkholderiaceae_C; genus Hydrogenophaga. Next base: position 16,578 of record NZ_JAHVAB010000047.1, on the reverse strand, counting down.
GTGCCGGAAAGACGACCACCTTCAACCTGATCTCGGGCATGTTCCCGCCCAGCACCGGCAGCGTTCGCCTGCACGGGCAGCCCATTCACGCGCTGGCGCCCGACCGCATCTGCCAGCAAGGCCTGGCGCGCTCGTTCCAGATCACCAACCTTTTCAAGGGTCTGACGATTGAGGAAAACCTGCGCCTGTCGCTGCAGGCGCGGCACCCGGCGCGCTTCAACATCTGGCGCGACATCGACAGCTATCCCGAGATCCATGCCGAGACGGCCGAGCTCATGAAATTTCTCGGGCTGCAGGGCATGGAGGCGGTGGGCGGCGGCGACCTGTCGTACGGCGGACAACGCTTGGTGGATCTGGGCATCGCGCTGGGGTCCAAGCCCCAGGTGTTGCTGATGGACGAGCCACTGGCCGGGCTGGCCGCCGCCGAGCGCGAGCGTGTCTCGCGGCTGGTGACCACCATCGCCAGCAACATTCCGGTGCTCATCGTGGAGCACGACATTGACCGCGTGCTCGCGCTGTCGCACCGCGTGACGGTGATGAACCAGGGCGAGGTGCTGATGAGCGGTTCGCCCGCCGAAGTGCGCGACGACGCCCGCGTCCAGGCCATCTACACCGGCACCGGCACGCCACCCGTGACCGGGCGCACCGGGGAGGCAACCGGCGACCGCGCCTTGGTGCTGGACTTCGACCAGGTCAATGCCTTCTACGGCAAGAGCCACATCCTCAATGACGCCAGCCTGCAGGTTCGCGGAGGCGAGATCGTGGCCCTGCTCGGACGCAACGGGGCGGGCAAGTCCACACTGCTCAAGAGCCTCATGGGACTGGTGCCACCCGCCAGCGGCCGTGTGATGTTCAACGGGCGGGACATTGCCGGTCTGAGCGCACCCGACATCGCGCGGCTGGGTATTGGTTACGTGCCTCAGGGCCGCGGGCTGTTCGCGGGCATGACCGTGGCCGAAAACCTGTCGCTCGGCCGCTTGTCCCGGCCCACCGACGGCAGCACCGGCGTGGTGTGGGACGAAGAGAAGATCTTCGAGTTCTTCCCGCGCATCAAGGAGCGCATGCACATTGCGGCGGACTATCTGTCTGGCGGCGAGCAGCAGATGGTGGCCGTGGCGCGAGCGCTCTCGGGCAACGTGAAGCTGCTCTTGCTCGACGAACCGTTCGAAGGTCTGGCCCCCACGGTGGTGCAGGAACTCTTCACCGTGTTCGACCGGCTGCGCCAGCACATCTCCATCGTCATCGTCGAACACAACCTCGACCTCGTGCTCGCGCTGGCCGACCGCGTCTACGCGCTGGAGCGTGGCGCCGTGTTCCATGAAGGGCCGGCCGAGCCGCTGCTCACCGATCTCGATTACCGCAAACAGATCCTCTGGCTCTGACAACCACTAGGAAGGACACAACATGAACCAGAAACCGGCGCTGCGACTGCTGCTGGAGAAGATGGCCAACATGCCCTGGAAGGAATACCCGGGCCATTTCGGCGGCGCCCTGTCCAAGGAGCTTGCCGGGCCAGGAACCACCGGCAGCTCGCGCGTGGACTTCCGCATTTCGCGCTACGCCCCTGCCGCCTACGTGGAAGAACACGTGCACAAGGTGCAGGAGCAGGTGTACTACGTGCTCGAGGGCGAGGGCATCCTCACGCTGGATGACACAAAGAACCTGATGCGCCCCCACGACTACGTGTATGTGCCCCCCGGCGTGCGGCACAGCTTCACCAACACGGGCACGCAAGGCCTGGTGTTCCTGGTGATCACCACGCCCGCGAGCGACGACGAGGAGACGCGCTGATGGACCGACAGGCCACCGCCGTGTTTGACACGGCCATGGGTGCGACGCACCAGTTGTTGATTGCTGGCGCCTGGGTCGAAGGCGCTGGTCCCCGCGTCACCGTGCAGGACAAGTTCCGGCTGCAACCCTGCGCCACCATTGCCACCGCCGACGCGGCGCAAGTACGCCTGGCCGTGGATGCGGCACATGCGGCCTTCCGCCGTGGCGCCCCGGTGGCCTACGAACGTGGCATGGTGCTCGACCGTGCCGCCGCGCTGATGGAGGAGCGCCTGCCGACCTTCGTGCGCACCATGCAGATCGAAGCCGGCTTCACCCAGGCCGACGCCACGGGCGAGGTGCGGCGCTGCATTCAGACGCTGCGGCTGTCGTCGGAGGAGGCACGGCGCCTGGCGGGCGACGTGATTCCCCTCGCCGGCGCGCCCGGGCAGGCCGGTCGCCTGGGCTTCACGCTGCGTGTGCCGCTGGGCGTGGTGGCCGCCATCACGCCGTTCAATTCGCCGCTGAACACCGTCACACACAAGGTCGCGCCGGCCCTGGCTGCGGGCAACGCGCTCATTCTCAAACCGTCCACACACACGCCCTTCACGGCCAGCCTGCTGGTGCAGGTGCTGCTGGACGCCGGCGTGCCCCCGGGCTTTCTCACCCTGCTGCACGGCAGTGGCGACGTGGTGCGGCATCTGCAGGCCGATGACCGCGTGCGCTTCTTTGCTTTCACCGGCAGCACCGAGGTGGGCCGCCTGATCCAGCAGGCGGCGGGCCTTCGGCGCACGCAGATGGAGCTCGGCTCCATCGCCTGCACCATCGTCTGTGAGGACGCCGACCTCGACATGGCCTTGCCCAAGATCGTCAATGCGGGCTACCGCAAGGCCGGCCAGGTCTGTACCTCGGTGCAGCTGCTGCTGGTGCATGAATCGCTGCAGGCCACGGTGGAAACGCGCCTGGCCCAGATGGTCAAGGCGCTCCCCTATGGCGACCCGATGGACCCCAGGACGTTTGTCGGCCCCGTGATCAGCGAAGAGGCAGCGCGCCGCATCGAAGACTGGGTGGCGCAGGCGGTGGCTGACGGTGCGCAATGCCTGGCCGGTGGCACACGCGAGGGCGCCGTGGTGGCGCCCACGTTGCTCACCCGCATCCACGACGGCATGCGCGTGGGGTGCAGCGAAATCTTCGGCCCCGTGGTCTGCATCGTGCCGTTCAAGACACTGGCGCAAGCCATCGACCGTGTCAACGCCACGCCCTTCGGGCTGGCCACCGGCCTCTTCACCAACCGCCTGGGCGATGCGCTGGCGGCGGCCCAGAAGCTGGAAGTGGGTGGCGTGCACGTCAACGAGACTTCGAGCTCGCGCGTGGACCTCATGCCTTACGGCGGCTCCAAGGACAGCGGCTTTGGCCGCGAAGGTCCGCGCTATGCCGTGCACGAAATGACCGAAGAGCGCGTGGTGACCTTCACGACCGCGTGAGACAGTGCAAACACTTTTGATTTGACCGAAAGCAAGACATGCCCAAGATGAAAGGCGGCGAGCTGATCGCCCAATACCTGGTTCAGGAAAAGGTGCCCTATGTGTTTGGCATCTGCGGTCACGGCAACGTGGGCATCCTGGACGCGATGTACGACGTGCGCGATGAGCTCAAGCTGATCTCGCCGCGCCACGAGCAGTGCGCGGGCCACATGGCCGACGCCTACTTTCGTGTCAAGCACAAGCCGGTGGCCACGCTCACCAGCACTGGTCCCGGCTCGGCCAACATGGTGATGTCCTGTGCCACCGCGCTCTCGGACTCCTCGGCCTTCCTGTGCATCACCTCCAATGTGCCGACCTCGCAGCACAACCGCGCACCATTCCAGGAGCTCTACAAGCACAACCAGGCCGACTTCGCGCAGGTGATGCGCCCGGTGGTCAAGCGCGCTTTCCAGCCCTCGCGCGTGGACATGCTGCCACTGGCCTTGCGCCAAGCCATGGACACCATGGTCACCGGTCGGCCCGGTCCGGTGAACCTGGACATTCCGTACAACGTGTACCAGGAAGAAGCCGACGTGGAACTGCCACCGCCTTCGCATATCCACCGCGCTCACCGCCCCGGCGCCAGCGACGTGGACGTTGCCGCCGCGCTGGACCTGCTGGCGGCAGCCCACAAGCCGGTGCTTTTCATTGGCCACGGCGCCACGTTGTCGGAAGCCGGCCTGGAGATCACCACGCTGGCCGAACTGCTCGGCATTCCTGTCATCACTTCGCCCAACGGCATGGGTTGCATCGCTGGCGATCACCCGCTGGCGCTGGGGTTCATCGGGCGCAACGGCGCCTACCCCGCCAACGAGGCCGGTCGCCGCGCAGACCTGGTCATCACGCTGGGCACGCGCTTTGACGACCGCAGCTCGTCAAGCTGGCACGAAGGCTATTCGTGGAACTTCCCCAGCACGAAGCTGGTGCATGTCGACATCGACCCGCAGGAACTCGGCCGCAACTACGCGCCCACGCTCGGGGTGATTGCCGACATACAGGTCTTCACGCGCCAGCTGCTCAACGCGCTGCCCGCGCGCACCGGCATCACGGCGGCGCGCTACGCGCCCTGGCTGGCCGAAGTGCAGGGCTGGCAGGCCGAGTGGGAAGCGTTCGTGCGCCCCCACTTTGGCGACAGCACCAACCCGCTGCGCCCCGAGTTTGTGGTGGGCACGCTGCAGAAGGTGTTGCCCGACGATGTGATCCTGGCGCTGGACTCCGGCGTGCACCACAACTGGTTCATGCAGTTCTGGCAGGCCAAACGGCCACAAAGCATGCTCAACAGCTGGGGCTACTCCAGCATGGGCTTTGGTGTGTGCGGCGTCATGGGCGCTGCGCTGGCGGCACCCGACCGGCCCTGCGTGGCGGTGGTGGGTGATGGCGGCTTCACCATGGCGCCCTACGTGTTGTGCACAGCCGTCGAATACAACCTGCCGGTGGTCTGGATTGTGTGGAACAACTTCGCCTGGGGGGCCATCCGCGACCTGCAGTACGGCCTGTTCGACGGTCGGGAAATCGGCACCGCCTTCTACAACGGCACCACGGGCGAGCGCTACAACCCCGACTTCGCTGCCTGGGCCCGGGCGTGTGGCGCCGACGGCTACACCGTGACGCGCCCGCAGGACCTCGGCGCCACCGTGCAGCAAGCCCTGAAGAACAAGCGCCCTTGCGTGATTGATGTGCACGTGGACGCCGAAGTGCGCCCGCCGTCCACCGGCACTTGGCAACTGCCCCCGATTCCCTACAAGGAACCGATCTACGGCAAGCCATGGAAGGCATGACCCCCCTGCGCCGCTGACGCGGCTTGCCCCCGGAAGGGGGACGCTGCCCGCGGCCCGGTACAGCCCCTTCCGTGTCAGCCCTGGACAAGACATCGCGATCCTCAACGATTGGAGAACCCATGAGCAAGAAAAAAGCCCTGGTATTTGGTGGCACGCGCGGCATCGGCGCGGCCTGTGTGCAAAAACTGGCCGAGAGCGGCTACGACGTGGCCTACACCTATGTCAGCAGCGCGCCCGGCCTGCCAGCGCAGATCGGTGGCTCACACACGCGCGGCTATTCGGTCGACATTTGCGACGCCGCCCAGGTGGAGCAGGTGTTTGCCGATGTTGCGCGCGACTTTGGCGGGCCGGTGCACTGCGTGCTGGCCAACGCCGGCATCAACGTGCCGCCCGGACCATTGGCGCAGTTTGACCCTGCCAATTTCCGCAAGCTGGTCGAGGTCAACATCGTGGGCGCCTTCAACGTGCTCAGCGCCGCGGCGCGCCACGTGGCCGATGGCGGCAACATCATTGGCCTGACCACCTCCATGGTGCGCGTGGCGGTGCCCGGCGGCGGTCCGTACACCGCAAGCAAGGCGGCGGTGGAAAGCCTGCTGCGTTCGCTGTCCAGGGAGCTGGCGGGTCGCAAGGTGCGCGTCAATGGCGTCGCACCGGGGCCGGTAGACACCGACCTTTTCCGGGCAGGCAAGGACGACGCCGCCGTGGCGCGCTCGGCCGGCATGAGCCCTTTCAACCGCGTCGGCCTGCCCGAAGAGGTGGCCGAAGTGGTGGCCTTCCTCGCATCCGACAAGGCCTCGTGGGTGCACGGTCAGATCGTGCAGCCCAACGGCGGCATGGTGTGAGCCGATGGCGCAGGCACTGGAGCGGCCACGCATGAGACTCGCCGTGTTCACCAAGAACCTCACCAACCCGGCCTACGGCGCGGCGCGGCTGGGTGCCGAGCGCGCCGCCGCAGCACTGGGCGGTGTGGAAGTGCTGCATTTCGTACCGCAAACACCAGACGATCCGGTGCAACAGAGCGCGCTCATCGCCGAGGCGCTGGCCTTGCAGCCGCGCCCCGACGCGTTTGTGCTCTCGCCTGTGCATGCCACGAAGGTGGACCCAGCCATCCGCCGCGTGGCCGAAGCGGGCATTCCCATGATCGGCTTCGTCAATCCCATCGACGCCGCACCCAGCGTGTCCTACGTGAGCTCGGACGACCACGCCCTCGCCTTGGGCATTGCACGCCACCTGTTCCAGCACTTGCAGGGCGCCGGCCGTGTGCTCATCGTCACCGGGCCCGAGGCTTCCTACACCAGCAATGAACGCTTGCGGGGTTTCCGGGACGCCGTGGCGGCGTTCCCCGGCATCGCCGTGGCGGGCGTGATCGCCGGCGACTACGACCGCAGCGTGGCGCGTGAGCGCACCTCGCAATGGCTGCAAGGGCACGGCGGGCCCGACGCCTGTCTGGTGGCCAACGACATCATGGCCGTGGGCGTGCTCGACGCGCTGGACGCGGCCGGGCGCCACGCCACCGTGGTGGGCGTGAACGCCATTCCGCAGGCCATCGACGCCATCGCCGCTGGCCGCATGCTGGCCACGGCCGATTTCAACGCCATGCAGATGGCCTACCTCGCCGCGGAATGCGCGGTGAGTCATCTGCGCGGCGAGGCTGTGCCCGAGCGCATCGAACTCCCTGTGCAGATCGTGGACGCCCGAAATTGCCAGCAGTGGAACCTGCCCTACGAAGCGCGGCCCGTGATCACGCTCGACCAACTCAACGACCGGAGACAAGCCCCATGAAAAGACGTTCCCTCGCCCGGCTGAGCCTTGCCGGCTTGCTCGCCCTGGCCGGTGCAAATGCTGCACTGGCCCAGGCGCAGGACTATCCGACCCGCACGGTGCGCATCGTCGCGCCGCTGGCGCCCGGTGGCGCTGTCGACATCCTCGCGCGCATCCTGGCCGAGCGCCTGCAGGCGCAATATGGGCAGCCCGTGATCGTGGAGAACAAGCCCGGCGCCAGTGGGCACCTGGGTGCGCAGTTCGTGGCGAAGTCGCCAGGCGACGGCTACACGCTCATGGTCGGCACCATCGGCATTCATGCCGCCTACGGCAGCTACAAGAAGCTCACCTACAACCCGGCCACGGAGCTGCAGCCCATTGCCATCCTGGGCGAAGCGCCCAACCTGGTGGTGGTACCTGCCAATTCGCCTTACAAGACCTTCGGTGATTTTCTGGCCGACGTGAAAGCCCACCCCGGCAAGGTCAACTACGCCTCGGCCGGCGCGGGTACGTCCATCCACATGGTCACCGCGTTGTTCGAACTGGCCAGCGGCACGCGCATGGCGCACGTGCCGTACAAGGGCAGTGGCCCGGCGCTGGTGGACCTCATGGCCGGCCAGGTGCAAGTGATGTTCGACAACATGTCGTCGAGCATGCCGCACATCCAGGGCGGCAAGCTGCGCGTGCTCGCGGTCACCGGCCCCCGGCGCGATCCGCGGTTCCCTGACGTGCCCACCATCGCCGAGTCTGGCGTCCCTGGCTACAGCGGTACTTCGTGGTTCACGTTTGCAGCGCCAGCCAGCATGCCGGCCGCACTGGCGGACAAGCTCAGCAAAGACGTGCAGCGCGTGCTGGCTTCGCCAGAAGTGGTGGCCCGCTACAACCAGCTGGGACTGAACTACGCGCCCAACACGCCGGCCGAAGCAGCCGCGTTTTTCAAGACCGAAACGGTGAAGTGGAACCGCGTGATCGAAGCGGCCAACCTGCAGCTCGACTGAGCCCTTCACCCCTTAGAACCGGAGACAAGCGACATGCTCAAAAGAACTTTCCATCGAACAGTGCTCGCCCTGGGCTTGGGCGCACTGGCCCTGCCCGTGCTCGCGCAAGATACGTACCCTTCGCGGCCCATCAAGCTGGTGGTGCCATATGCCGCGGGCGGGCCGGCCGACATGCTCGCGCGCATGGTGGGCGAGCGCCTGGCGCCGCGCCTGGGGCAACCGGTGGTGATCGAAAACAAGCCTGGTACCGGGGGTCACACCGGTGCCGAGCAGGTGGCAAAAGGAGCGCCCGATGGCTACACGCTGGTGCTTGCCACCATCGCGCACAACGGCGCCGTGAAGCTCTACAACAACCTGCGCTACGACCCCGCCAAAGACCTGCAACCCGTGATCCTGGTGGCGGAAAGCCCGAGCGTGCTGCTGGTCAACCAGAGCGTGCCCGCGAACTCCGTGAAAGAGCTGCTGGCACTGGCGCAAAGCAAGCCAGGCCAGTTGAGCTACGGCTCTGCCGGCAACGGTTCGGCCATGCACATGGCCGCCGAGCTGTTTCGCTACATGACCAAGGTGGACTACGTGCACGTGCCCTACCGCGGGGGCGCACCGGCCATGGCCGATCTGCTGGGCGGGCAGATCCAGTTGCTTTTCGAGAGCCTGGGCACCGCCCACCCGCACCTCAAGAGCGGCAAGGTGCGTGCGATCGCCGTTACCGGCACACAGCGCGACCCGAGCCTGCCCGACGTGCCCACCGTGGCCGAGGCGGGCGTGCCGGGTTACGCGTCGGTGCCCTGGTACACCATCTCCGCACCCGCCGGCGTGCCCGCTGCCGTCGTCAACAAGCTCAATGCCGAGATCAATGCCGTGCTGAAGGCGCCTGATCTGGTCGAACGTTGGCACGCGCAGGGCGTGGTGGCGCTCGGCGGCACGCCGGCCGACGCACTCAAGCGCAACCAGATGGAAACCACCAAGTGGAACGCCGTGATCACCACGGCCAACATCAAGGTGGATTGATGGAAGACCCCGGGTACCTTGAGCAGTCCCGGACCGTGTGACGGTGGTCAGTGAGGATGTGGATGCTGCAGGAAGAAACTTTCGACGTGGTGGTGGTGGGTGGCGGTGGCGCGGGCCTGGCGGCGGCCATCGAGGCGGCCGAAAGCGGGCGGCGCGTGGTGCTGCTGGAGAAGAACCCCCAGCCCGGAGGCTCCACGTCCTGGTCGATCGGCTCGGTGAGTTCCAGTGGCACCCCGCACCAGCGCAGGCGCGGCATCCAGGACACGCCGGCCGACCACTGGGCCGACATGCCCGGCTTTGCCGGCGAGCTCGCCGATCGCGACAACCATGGCCTACGCCGCGTGTTGTGCGACGAGATCCCCGGCACCTTTCAGTGGCTGCTCGATTCGGGCGTGCGCTTCATGGGCCCCATGCCCGAACCGCCGCACCGCCAACCGCGCATGCACAACGTGCTCCCCAACTCACGGTCCTTCATCTACCACCTGCTGCGGCGCGCGAGGCGCGCCGGGGTGGACATTCGCACCGGGCTGCGCGTGAACGCGCTGCTGCAAGAGGGCGATCGCGTGGTGGGCGTGCGCGCCAGCCGCGAGGGTGCTGGCGAGCCTGCGCGCTATCTGGCCCGCGGCGGGGTGGTGCTGGCCGCCGGTGACTTCACCAATGGCCCGGAATTCAAGGCGCGCTTCATGGGCGAACAGGAGGCGAAGGTGGAAGGCGTGAACGTCAGCGCCACCGGTGACGGCCAGCGCATGGGCGAAGCGCTGGGCGCACGCATCGTCAACGGTGACCTGGCCCTCGGGCCCGAGATCCGTTTCATTGCGCCAGCCACCGAAAACTTCATGCGCCGCCTGCCGCCGTGGCGCTGGCTCGCCGTCACCATGGAGTGGGCGATCGACCACGTGCCGCCCTTCATCCTGCGTCCGCTGATGATGAAATTCCTCACCACGGCGCTGGCGCCCTCCACCACGCTGTTTGATGCGGGCGCGGTGCTGGTGAATCGGCGCGGCGAGCGCTTTGGCGACGAACGCGACCGCCCGGCATGGCGCCTGCCCGACCAGCCCGGCAAGGTGGGTTACATCGTGATCGACGCTGCCCTCGCGCAGCGCTTTTCGCAATGGCCGGACTTCGTGTCCACCGCGCCGGGTGTCGCGTATGCCTATGTGCCCGACTACCGCCGCAACCGGCCCGACGTCTTCACTGAAGCGCCCACGCTGGAGGCGCTGGCGCAACGTCTGGGCATGGACGCTACAGCCTTGGTGCACAGCGCCGCGCAAGGTGGCGTGCGCGCCCTGGGCGCGGGGCCCTTTGTGGCCATGGGCCCCGTGCGATCGGTGTTCGTGCACAGCGAGGGCGGCCTGATGGTGGACACCCAGCACCGCGTGCTGGGTGCCAACGACCAGGTGTTGCCAGGCCTCTATGCTGCCGGCTCCACCGGCCAGGGCGGTTTGCTGCTCAAGGGCCACGGCCACCACCTGGCCTGGGCATTCGTGTCGGGCCGCCGCGCGGGGCGTTTTGCGGCTGAAGCCTCAGGCTTGAGAGCCTGATCGCGGGCTAGGTGGCCCGCTGCATGCCATCACTGCCCCGTCATGCGCACCTTAGAGTCCAGGAAATCGTTGGTGAACATGGTGGCGGGGTCGAACGCCTTGTCGATGCCGATGAGCGAGCCCACCAGTTCGTAGTCGGCCTTCACGCGGCCAGCGTCAAATGCGCCGAGCGCCACCTTGGTCGTGGTGTCGTCGCGCATCAGCATCTTGATGCGCCCCCACTGGTCGCGCTGGTTGTCGGCGCTCAGGCCGCTGACGTCCGCCATCAGGGCTTGCAGGCAAGGGTCGAAGGACTTCACGCAGGCGTCGTAGGCGCGCTGCGTGACCGCCACGAACTTGGCCACGAGGTCCTTGTTCTTGTCGAGGAACGCGCGGTTCACCACGATCGAATTGCCGTACACGTTCAGGCCCACCGAACGCCACGGCGCAAAGCCCAGGTCGTTGCCAAACTCGCGCACCTTGAGGTCGTGCTCGTTGTAGAAGTCCGAGATGATGTCCACCGACTTGGCCTTCAGTGCGGCCACCTTGGCTTGCGGGCTGAGGTTCACGAAGTTCACAGATCCGGCGTCGATCCCGGCGTTCTTGGCAAAGGCCGGCCACATCAGGCGCGCGGCATCGCCGGGCGGGTTGCCGATCTTGCGGCCTACGAAATCCTTCGGGCCATTGATGCCGGACGACTTGAGCCAGTAGAAGCCTTGCGGCGTGTTGGCGTAGATCACCATCACGGCGGTGAGGTCGGCGCCCTTGCCGCGCGCCTGCATGGCCGTGGGCAAATCGGCAATGCCCATCTGCGAACCACCCGAGCCCACGCGCTGGGCAGTGGCGGCCGAACCCCGACCCGACTCGATGGAAAGGTCGATCCCTTCTTTCTTGAACCAACCTTGCGACTTGGCGTAGTACAGCGGTGCGTGATCGGCCGTGGGCGTCCAGTTCAGCATGAGCGTCACGTCGGCCGCAGAGGCGGACGCTGCTGCCAGGGACAAGAGGGCGGTGCTCGCTGCGGCGATGAGTTTTTTCATGATGACCCAGGGTTGGTTGAAGAGATGTGTACGGTATCAACTTTTTTGTTGATAATCAACTGGACGTTTGAAAAAGTCACTCCGTCGCGCCGCGCGCGACGCACGGTGCCTGCGGCCAGGCCGCACCACCGTGTCGGGTAGAGTGACCCGCAGGACAACGACGGGAAACCTCTCATGACCACCGCCGCGCGAAAGACCCCAGCCCGAAGCCCCGCCAAAAAGGCGGCGCGCGCCCCCGCTGCAAAGGCCACACAGGCCCCCGCCCGCGCCGCCCGGGCGCGCGCCAACCTGCCGCTGCGCGACGCCGCGGCCACCCGCGAAGCGTTGCTGGTGGCCGCCGTCGAAGAGTTCGCACGCAACGGATTTGCCGGCGCGCGCGTCGACCTCATCGCCGCCTCGGCCGGTGTGAACAAGCAGCTGGTCTACCACTACTTCGGCAACAAGGAAGGCCTCTACCGCGACGCGCTTGAAGCTGTTTATGCCCAGCTGCGCGAGAAGGAGCGCGCCTTGTCCCTGGCCGACATGGCCCCTGCGGAGGCCATGGCCGCTCTGGTGGGCTTTTCGTTCGACTACCTGAGTGAGCACCCCGAATTCATCTCCCTGCTGGCAGATGAAAACCGCAACGCGGGCCAGCACATCCGCGAGTCGGCGTCGCTGCAGCAGATGCACCTGCCGCTGGTCGAAATGCTCGAGGCCACGCTCGCGCGCGGTGTGACCGAAAAGGTGTTTCGCGACGACTACGACGCCATCAACCTCTACATCTCGGTGGCGGGTCTGTCGTACTTCTTCTTCTCCAACAACCACACGCTGTCGGTCATCTTTGCAAAGAAGCTCAGCAGCCGCGCGGCACATGCACAGCGCCGCAAGCACGTCATCGAGTTCACGCTCAATGCCCTGCGCCCGGGCACCGACTGAACCACGGAGCAGGCCATGACACTGAGTGTGCTCGACATCTTCAAGATCGGCATCGGCCCGTCGAGCTCGCACACCGTGGGGCCCATGCGCGCGGCCGCCCGGTTTGTCGATGGTCTGGCCCGGCGGGGCTTGCTGCCTTCGGTGGCGAGCGTGCGCGTGGCACTGCACGGCTCGCTCGGCGCCACCGGCAAGGGGCACGGCAGCAGCGGCGCGGTGTTGGCGGGCCTGGAAGGCGCACAGCCCGAAACGGTGGACGTGCCCGCCATGGAAGCCCGCATCGCGCAGATCCGCGCCACGCGCAGCCTGAACCTCGCGGGCCAGGTGCCGGTGCGCTTCAGCGAGCCCGACCACCTGCTGTACTTCCGCAAGCCCTTGCCAGGGCATCCCAATGGCATGCGCTTCGAAGCCTGCAATGCGGATGGCGAAACCATCGACGCGCGCGAATACTTCTCGGTGGGCGGTGGCTTTGTGGTTGACGCGCAAAGCCAGGGACCAGGCGCCGCATCCGCTGTCGATGTGCCCCATGTCTTTCGCACGGGTGATGAGCTGTTGGCGCGCTGCCGCGAAACGGGGCTGTCGATCAGCGCGCTGATGCGCGCCAACGAAGCGGTCTACCGCCCGGCCGACCAGACGTCGGCGGCGCTCGCGAACCTGTGGGGGGTGATGCAGGCCTGCGTGCAATCGGGCTGCTCACGCGAAGGGGTGCTGCCCGGTGCGTTGAACATCCGCCGCCGTGCGCCGCAGCTGGCCCGCGATCTCCATGCGAACCCGCAGGCCGGCCTGCTCGACCCGCTGGTGGTGCTGGACTGGGTAAGCCTGTACGCGCTGGCGGTGAACGAGGAAAACGCAGCCGGTGGCCGCGTCGTCACCGCGCCCACCAATGGCGCGGCCGGCATTGTGCCGGCGGTGCTGCACTACTACACGCGCTTCGTGAACGGCGCCAATGCCGAAGGTGTGGAGCGCTTCCTGCTCACGGCCGCCGCCATCGCCATCCTCTACAAGGAAAACGCTTCCATCTCGGGCGCCGAAGTGGGCTGCCAGGGCGAAGTGGGCGTGGCCTGTTCCATGGCGGCGGGTGCGCTGGCCGAAGTCATGGGTGGCACGCCACTGCAGGTGGAAAACGCCGCCGAGATCGGCATGGAACACAACCTCGGCCTCACCTGCGACCCGGTGGGGGGCCGCGTGCAGGTGCCCTGCATCGAACGCAACGCCATGGGCGCGGTGAAGGCGGTGCACGCGGCACGCATGGCCTTGCGCGGCGACGGCAAGCACTACGTGTCGCTCGACAAGGTCATCAAGACCATGGCACAGACCGGCGCCGACATGAAGACCCAATACAAGGAAACCTCACGCGGTGGACTGGCCGTCAACGTGATCGAGTGCTGACCCAAGGAAACTCTTGTCAACTAAATAGTTGACAGCGAATCACCCGCTCCCTATGATTCGCCGCAAGGTGCTTGCCAACGTGGCACAGGCACCCATGCGAAGGAGTTCTGCAAATGAGCGTTCCACCTGCCGCCGCCACGGCGCCGGCTGCAAGGCCCGTGCAGGGCACGGGAGATACCCCTGTCTGGCACCGCTGGGCCACCATCGCAGGTGTCCACATCGCGTTGGTGGTGCTGTGGGAAGTGGTGGTGCGCGTCTTCGAGGTCCGCAGCTTCGTGCTGCCCGCGCCGTCGGCCATTCTTGCCACCCTGGACAACCCCAGCCACGCGTGGTTCTCCAACACGCTGGTGACGGCCATGGAGGTGTTTGGCGGTTACCTGCTGGGCCTGGTGGCGGGCGTGCTGGGCGCACTGCTGTTCGTGACGAGCAAGCGGCTCACGCTGCTGCTGTTCCCGGTGCTGGTCACGCTGAACATGGTGCCCAAGGTCGCCATGGGTCCGTTGATCATCGTGTGGTTCAGCTACGGCATCGGGCCGAACATCCTCATCACGTTCAGCCTGTGCTTCTTCCCCATCCTGCTCACCACGATCCGGGGCCTGAACGAAACCGAGCCTGACCTGCTGGACCTCGTGAAGGCACTCAACGGCTCGCGCTGGCAACTCTTTCGCTACATCCAGCTGCCGGGCTCCCTGCCTTACCTGTTCTCCGGCATGAAGGTCGCCACCGTGCTGGCGGTGGCCGGTGCCGTGGTGGGCGAGTTCATCGCCTCCGACAAGGGCCTGGGCTACCTGATGATCCAGGTGCAGGCCTCGCTGGACACGCCCGCGGTCTTCATGGCCGTGCTGCTCATCACGGCACTGGGCGTTCTTCTCTACGGGCTCGTTCTGTTGCTGGAACGGCTCTTCATCACCCAGGACGCGAGACTGCAATGACCACCCCACACGACACCCTGAACGGACCCTTCCTCGAAGACCTGCCGCTCCCCGAACGTTTCCCCACGGAAGAGGCGCTGGACGACTTTCTGGCCGTGCCCTCGCAAGACCTCGTGCGCGACATGGCGCGCACCGAGGGCGATCTGATGATCCTCGGCGTGGGCGGCAAGATGGGCCCGACGCTGGCGCGCCTGGCACGCAACGCGATGGCGCGAGACCGCCGCGTGATCGCCGTGGCCCGCTTCAGCGAGCCCGGCCTGAAGGAAAGCCTCAACGCCCACGGCATCGAAACCCTGGCCTGCGACCTCCTCGACCGCCAGGCGCTGCAAGCCTTGCCGCAGGCGCCCAACATCATCTTCATGGCCGGCCGCAAGTTCGGTGGCGACGGCAACCTGCCGCTCACCTGGGCGATGAATGCGCTCGTGCCCGCCATGGTGGCCGAGACCTTCAGCCGCTCGCGCATCGTGGCCTTCTCCACCGCCTGCGTGTACCCCTTTGTGCCGGTGAACGGCCAGGGCGCCGCTGAAGACCTGCCGCCCGACCCGCCGGGCGAATACGCGCAGTCCTGCGTGGGCCGCGAGCGCCTGTTCGAACACTTTTCACAACTGCACCAGACCCCGGGGCGCCTGTTCCGCCTGAGCTACGCCATCGACATGCGCTACGGCGTGCTGGCCGACGTGGCCTCCAAGGTCTGGCGCGGCGAGCCGGTGGACGTGACCATGGGCCACGTCAACGTGATCTGGCAGGGCGATGCCAACGCGCAGGCACTGCGCTGCCTCGCGGCCGCCACGGTGCCCACCTCGCCGCTGAACGTGAGCGGCCCGGAAACCACCTCCATCCGCTGGCTGGCGCAGGAGTTTGCGCGCCGCTTCGGCAAGCCGGTGGAAATCACGGGTGAAGAAGCGCCCACCGCCTGGCTGATGAACACCGGCGAGGCCGAGCGCCTGTTCGGCTACCCGCGCATTGCGCTCAAGCAGATGATGGGCTGGGTGGCCGAATGGGTCGCCCACGAGCAGCGCATGCTGGGCAAGCCCACCAAGTTCGAGAAGCGGGATGGCAAATACTGAAGCCATCGCCGTGCAGCGCGTGCCAGCCCTCACACCCGAGGTGCAGGCGCAGCTGCAGCAGCTGGTGGTGCACAGTCACTGGAACCAGCTCCCGGCCGACTGGGCGCAGTTCTTCCAGCTCGGCACGGTGCATGCCGTGCGCGACGCGGGTTGTGCCATCACCGCCAGCGGTGCGGTGTTGCCCATGGGCGCGCCCACCGCGCCGGGTCCGCCGGTGTCGTGGATCAGCATGATCCTGGTGAGCCCTGCGCAACGAGGCTGTGGCCTGGGCCGCGCCGTGTTTGCCAGCTGCCTGGCTCAAGTGCTGGCCGACCACCGCGTGCCCATGCTGGATGCCACCCCGCAAGGCGAGGCGCTGTATGCAAAGTTCGGCTTCGAGCCGCAATGGCGTTTCACACGGTGGCGCCGCGCGAGGCAAGAGGCCGTCACCGGGGGTGCACTCCCCATGGCCAATGGCGTCGACCATCTGCTGCGCCTGGACGCGCAGGCCCTGGGCTTTGAACGCGCGGCCTTGCTGCGCGGCCTGGCCGCGCGCGAGGGCGCGATGTGCCTGCGCCTGGGCGATGCCACCGCGCTGCTGCGCCCCGGGCGTACCGCCACCCAGATCGGCCCGATGCACGCGCACGACGAAGCCGACGGCGCGGCCCTGCTCGACGCCATCGCGGCGGCAAGGCCCGAGGCCCTGGTGATCGACGTGCCGCAAGGCCGCCCCCGCATGGAAGCGCGCCTGCAGGCCGCCGGCTTCACGCCCGAGCGCCCCTTTGCGCGCATGGTGCGCCATGCCGGCCATGCCCTGGCGCCTGCGCACACCGCCATCGTGCAAGCCGTGGCCGGCCCCGAATACGCCTGAGACCCCCACCGCCCGAACCGCCCACCCCCGAGG
>NZ_JAHVAB010000035.1 GCF_019264445.1 Hydrogenophaga sp. | reverse complement strand
GCCCCTGGTGCAGCCCCTCGGCGTGCGCCTGCAGCTGGCGCAACTGGCTGGCGAGCTGGCGGGCCTGGGGCTCGAGCGCGCGCGCCACGTCGGTCGGGCGCGGCTCGCGCGTGCTGCGGTCAAAAAGCGTGAGGTCGAGCTCGGCTTCCAGGTTCGCAATGGTCATGCTCACGGCCGAGGGCACGCGGCCCAGCTGGCGCGCGGCGGCCGAAAACGAGCCACTGTCGAGCACCGCCAGGAACACCCGCACGTTGTCGCTGGAAAAGGCCATGGGCCGCAACTTATCAGAAATTCTGAAACTAACTGACTTTTACCGTCAGGCGGACCGCCATACGATGCCTCCATTGCCCCGCCAACCCGGCCGGGCCCCGTTCCCTGGAGTCGTGCCATGCAAGGCATCAAACGCAAAGTCGTCTACATCACCCTGTACGAAATCATCGCCATCACCATGTCGACCGCCGGCCTGGCGTTGCTGTCGGGCGCGAACATGGGCCATGCGAGCGTGGCCGCCGTGGCCGCCTCGGCCATCGCCGTGGTGTGGAACCTGGTCTACAACACCCTCTTTGAGCGCTGGGAAGCGCGCCAGGCCACGCGCGGGCGCAGCCTGCTGCGCCGCGCGGTGCACGCCATCGGTTTTGAGGGCGGCCTGGTGGTGACGCTGGTGCCGCTGTTTGCCTGGTGGCTGGAGATCTCGCTCTGGCAGGCCTTTGTGCTGGACCTGGGCCTGATCGTGTTCTTCCTGGTCTACACCTTCGTCTTCAACCTGCTGTTTGACCGCATCTTCGGCCTGCCCGCCTCGGCCCAACCCGCGCCGCAGGCGGCCTGAGGGCGCGGGCGTGCGGGCTCACATGATGTGCAGCCCGCCATCGACCATCAGCGTGGTGCCGGTGATGAACGACGCCTCGCTGGACGCCATCCAGAGAATGGGCCAGGCGATTTCTTCGGGCGAGGCCCAGCGGCCGATCAGCGACGTGTCCTGGCGCTCGGTCTTGAGCTGCTCCACGCTCTTGCCCTTGTCCCGCGCGCGGCCCACGTGGAAGTCGGTCAGCGTGGAGCCCGGGCACACCGCGTTGGCGCGCACACCATGCGGCGCTTCCTCAAACGCCAGGCTGCGCGTGAACGCCAGCTGGGCGGCCTTGGTGGCGTCGTACAGCGCCATGCCCTTGCGGCCCGTCACCGCGTAGCACGACGACACGTTGACGATGCAACCGGCCACCGACTGCCGCAGCGCCGGCAAGGCCGCGCCGCAGTAGTTGGACAACCCCACCAGGTTCACGCCCACCATGGCCTGCCATTCCGCAGGCGTGGCGTTGGCGGCGGGCGTGTAGTTGCGCATGGCGGCGTTGTTGACGAGGATGTCCAGCCCGCCCCACTGTGCGGTGCATTGCTCAACCGCCGCCAGCGCTGCGGCGGGGTCAGCCACGTCGGCACCCAGTGTGGCCAGCCGCGCGTCGGGCTGTGCCTGGAGGATCGCGGCCTGTGTGCGCGCCAGCGCCTGCGCATCGGCGTCCACCAGCAACACGGCCGCGCCCTCGCGGCAAAAGAGGTGTGCGGTGGCCGCACCGATGCCGGCACCGGCACCCGTGATCAGCGCGGTCTTGCCCGCCAGGCGGGGTTCGCGTCGGGGGTCGCGTCGGGGTTCGCTCATGTCAGCTCACTCCGCCTTTGCACCGGTGTCCTTGATGACCTTGCCCCAGCGCACGATCTCGGTGCCGATCCAGTCGCTGAACTGCTTCGGTGAGCTGGCCACGATTTCGAACTCCATGTCGTGCAGGCGCTTCTGGATGTCGGGCGAGTTGAGGATGCGCACCATCTCGTCGTGGTAGCGGTTGATGATGGCCGGCGGCGTGCCGGCGGGCGCCAGCAGGCCGATCCAGGAGGTGGCCTCGAAGTCCTTCAGACCGGACTCGGCCAGCGTGGGCACATCGGGCGTGCTGGGAAAGCGCTTGGTGCCGGTGGAGGCCAGCAGCTTGAGGCGGCCCTCTTTCACGAAACCCTGCACGTTGCCGGGCACGAAGAAGCCCGCCTGCACGCTGCCCGCAATCAGGTCGGTGACAGCCGGGCCCGCGCCGCGGTAGGGAATGTGCGTGGCGTGGAAGCCGGCGGCGGACTTCATCATTTCCATGGTGAGGTGCGAGGCACTGCCCATGGCCACGGAGCCGTAGCTGTACTTGGTGGGCTGGGCCTTGGCCTTGGCGATGAAGTCCTTCACGTCGGTGAAGCCGGCCGCCGGGTTGACCACCAGGTATTGCGGCGACTTCACGGCCAGCGTGATCGGCGCGAGCTCCTTCATCGGGTCGTAGGGCATCTTGTCAAACAACGTGACGTTGATGGCCAGCGGGCCGTTGTAGCCGATCAGGAGCGTGTGGCCATCCGGTGCCGCGCGCGCCACTTCCAGTGCGCCGATGTTGCCCCCCGCGCCGGGTTTGTTTTCGACCACGAAGGGCTGGCCCAGCGCCTTCTGCAGCTCGGGGCCAATCAAGCGGGCGAGCACGTCGTTGGTGCTGCCGACGATGGGCACGATGATGCGCACCGGCTTGCTCGGGCGCCAGTCGGACGCGCCTTGCGCCCAGGCCGACGTGGCCGCACACGCCACAAGCGCCATGGCGGCTGCGAACTTGAAGGGGGTTGTCATGGATGTCTCCTGTGGGGTCTGTTGTGGGGGTGAGAAGGCCAGCCTGTCAAAGGCTGAAGACCGGTTTTTTCGTGGCATCGGCCAGGTGCTCCCGCGCCCACGCGACCGGGTCCTGCTCCTTGGGCAACAGCACACCGGCAGGGCGCACATGCTGGGCGCTCGCGTCCAGCGCGGGCGGCGTCTGGCCTTGCTCCAGCGCCACCGCGGCTTCGTGCAGCATGCGCCGCGCCATGACGATGGCCTTGTCGGTGGGCAGCAGCTTCTCGGCCTCGTGGTCCTGGATGGTGCCCATGCTCTCCTGCAGCGAATAGTCCTGCGCCGAGAAGCCGAACACGCCGCTGTACGCGCGCTGCTCGCGCTGGGCGCGGCGGTCCATGCCGTAGTCGTTGTCGCGGTTGGCCTTGGGCACAAAGCTGCCCGGTGCCTCGTACTCCACGTGAATGCCCTTGCCCTCTTCCATGGCCGTGCGTTCTTCGGTGGTGAGCGGCTGGCTCGGTTGCCAGTTGATGCTCCAGGCCCAGCAGCTGTGGTCGTCGATCGGCACCCACACGTGGCCGCCCAGCGCGTGGTCGCCAAACGGCGCGATCAGCGTGAACCATGGAAACAGCCACTGCGTGACGCGCCAGTAATAAGAGTCCGGCTCGCCGTTGCGGCGGCCGAACAGGCTCAGGCCAAACGGTGTCTGCTCGATCTCGAACTTCACGTTGCCGTCGGCCTTGATGTAGTCCAGCGCCTTCACGCCCTGGTGCATCGGGTCGGTGTCCACCTCGTAGCGGTGCACATACGACACGTGCGCGGTGTCGATGCCGCCTTCCATGGCCTGCAACCAGTTGCTGTATTGCAGGCGCTTGGAGACAAACACATGCTCGGGCGGCAACGTGCACCACTCCAGCTCGGGCGGTGCGGGCTGCTGGTCGGCCGGGCCCATGTAGGCCCACACAATGCCGCCGCGCTCCACGCAGGGGTAGCCCTTGATGTGCATGCGCGCGCAGGCCTGCGGCGCCGAGGGCACGTCCACGCACTGGCCGTTGCCGTCGAACTTCACGCCGTGGTACGCACAGCGGATGCCGTTTTCTTCGTTGCGACCGAAATACAGCGACACGCCGCGGTGCGAACAGAACTCGCCAATCAGGCAGGCCTTGCCGTCGGTGTTGCGAAACGCGAGCAGCTTCTCGCCGAGCAGCTGCACGCGCACCTGCGGCCCGTCGGCCTCGGGGATTTCGCTCGACATCAGCGCGGGCACCCAGTAGCGGCGCATGAGGTTGCCCATGCGCGTGCCGGGACCGACACGGGTGAGCGTTTCTGACATTTCCTTGTTCACTCGCGGGACTCCGTGGTTTTTCGTGTGTACGACAGATGAGACGTCTGTCCATTTTATGAACGGGCTTTGATGCACGTCAAAGAATATGAGCCATGTGTCCGTCTGACGGACGCATTTCATACAATGCCGGCTTCCTGACCCGAAGAGATGACGATGAGCACCGACAAGAACAGCGAAGGCGTGCGGGCGGTGGACCGCGCGCTGGACATCCTGATGGCCTTTCGCGCCGGGGATCCGCGCCTGAGCGCCAGCGAGCTGCTCAAGCGGGTGGACCTGAGCCGACCCACGCTGTACCGGCTGCTGCGCACGCTGGAGCAGCGCGGCTTCATCGTCTCCGTGGGCGAGCCGCAGCGCTTTCAGCTCGGGCCGTCGGTGGCGCATCTGGCGCGCATGTGGACGTCAGGGCTCGATCTGGCCACGCTGTCGCAGCCCATGATGCGGCGCCTGTGGGAACAGACGGGCGAGACCGTGGCGCTGCTCGTGCACCACGGCGAGGAGCGCGTGTGCGTGGCCGAAATGCCGAGCGCACAGCCGCTGAGCTTCAAGCGGGGCGTGGGCCACAGCGAGAAAGTCATCCTGGGCGCCAGCGGGCGGGCGATCCTGGCGTTTGCCGACGACGCGTCGCATTACATCCACGGCAAGATTCCGAAGGCGCGGCAGAAGGACTATCTCGACGAGCTCGCGCGCATCCGGCAAGCGGGCTACGCGATCAGCCGCGACGAACTCATCCAGGGCGCGGTGGCCATTGCCGCGCCGTTCCATTCAGCGGGCAACAAGGTGATGGGGTCGCTCGCGGTGTACGGCCCCAGCGCGCGGGTGGACGCGCCGCAGGTCAAGCGCATTGCGCAGTGGCTGAAAGAGGCGGCGCGAGAGCTGTCTCAGCAAGCGGGCGCAGACCCCGCGCAGGCCGGCTGACGGGCGCGCCGCTGCCGCACGCTCAGACGGTGGTCTCCATCAGGCTGCGGCTCACGCGCGGTCGCTCGCTGCCCGTGTGAAACGCCAGCTTGCGGTCGCGCAGCGTGACATCGGCCGCGGTAACACGGTCAAAGCGGCGCAGGTGATCCGTCCACGACTCGTCGACGATCACCTCCACAAAACGGCCGGGCTCGTTGATGTCGTGCAGCAACTCCCATGACAGCGCGCCATGCCGCAGGCGGCTGCGCCGGCTCTCGTTGAGCATGAGGAAACGGAATTCCGCCGCCCGCGCCGGGTCGATGAGGTACTCGATCTGCACCATCACATGGCCATGTTTGGGAGGCTCCGGAATCGATGGCGCGGGGAAGATGCGCTTGGGCGTGAGGTCGTCTTCGAGCCCGGCGTCGGGCATCCAGCGGTTCACCGCCGCCATGGCGGTGATGCCGCTGACCGCCGCGATGCCCAGGCACACCGGCACGCTGGTCCAGGTGGCGACCTGGCCCCAGATGGCCGCGCCGGCCGCGCTGCCGCCCATGATGGACATCTGGTAGATCGACATGCCCCGCGCGCGCACCCAGTCGGGCAGCCCCATCTGGATGGAGACGCTCAGCGTGTTGGCCACGGTGATCCAGGCCGCGCCCCCGAGGAACATGGCCGGCACCGCGATCCACAGCTGGTGGGTGACCGCCATCACCGCCATGGCCAGCGCCTGCACCGCAGCGCCACGCAACACCAGGCTGTCGCGCGCGTAGCGGCGACGCAGGCGCGGCAGAAACGCGGTGGACGCGATGGCCCCCGCGCCCATTGATGCGAGCAGCACGGTGAACGTGCCCGCCCCGCCGTCCTGCATGCCGCGCGCGACCAGCGCCAGCAAGGCCATGAGCGCGGTGGAGTGGAAGAAGAAGATCGAGATGCGCAGCAGCACCCCCTTGAGCAGGTAGGACTGCTTCACATACTGCAGGCCCACGCGCATGGCCGAACCGAGCCGCTCGCGGCCCAGCGGGTTGGGCGTGTGCTCGCGCTTCCAGCGGCTGATGATGATGGCCGCGCCCACCGACAGCGCCGCATTGAGCACAAACACCCACGCGCTGCCCGCGCTGGCGATCAGCGCGCCGGCCACCAGCGGCCCGATGATGCGCGAAGCGTTCATCGACACGCCATTGAGCGCCAGCGCCGCGGGCAACTGCGTCCGTGGCACCAGCTCGGGCACGATGGCCGAGAACACCGGCCAGCGCAGCGCCATGCCGATGCCGTTGGCAAACACCAGCACCAGCAGCAGGGCCGGCGACATCACGTCCAGGAAGATCACGACGCTCAGCAGCGTGGCCACGGAGGCCACCCACAGCTGGGTGAACAGGAAGTAGCGCTTGCGGTCCAGGTTGTCGGCCAGTGCGCCGCTGGGCAGGCCCAGCAGAAACACAGGCAGCGTCGCGGCGGTTTGCACCAGCGCCACCCACAGGGGTTTGGTGGTGAGCGACGTCATCATCCACGCAGCCGCCACCTCGCTCATCCACATGCACACATTGGCCATGAGCCAGGTGGTCCACAGCATGCGGAACACGGGCCGGCGCAAGGGCGCGAGGGGGGAGAGACTGTCGTCGCTGGGGGGAGTGGTCACGGGAAACAGGGCGGCTGCAGAAGCCCTATTGTCGCGGGCTCAGCCCGTTTGCGTGCTGGCCGGCTCGGTGGCCAGCAAATGGTTGGTGAATGCGCTCTTGGTCTCGCACCGCCAAGTGGTCCACAGCTTCGCGCCGCCTGCGTGGCCGCCCGGGGCGTCCAGCTCCAACGCCAACCAGTTTCGCGCGGCCAGCACATAGCGGTTCGATCCAGGGAACAGCATCATTTCCGCCTTCAGGTTCACATCCAGCGCCTGCCTGGACCGGGCCACGGCATTGAGCACATGAAAGAACAGGCGCTCGGTCACCGACACCAGCGACGGGTGCACCACGGCGGTCGAGGTGAACTGCTGGATCTGCGCCCAGTTGTCCTGCGGCTCCACATCGCTGCGGTACGCGGTGCCCCAGGCCGCCACGTGCACGTCGCCCGACAGGATGGAGACGCGCAACCGCTTGTCCCGGGCGGTTTTCAGCAGGGTTTCGATCAGCCGCTTGCGCTCGCCCTCGTGGTCGTCGTTCGTCCAGTGGTCCTTCAGGTCGTCTGCGCTGCTGTCCAGCACATGGTCCGAGCCGAAGCCGTCCATGAACGCTTCGGCCAATGACAACTTCGGGTGCACCACGGGCACCGACGACATGAACAGCAGGTGCTGGCACGCCGAGGCCGACGCGTCCTGGCCGGGGATCGCTCCCAGGCTGCCCTGCAGGGCACGCCAGGTCTCGGGGCCGAGCACTTGCTCGTGCGAGCGCTCGGTGCGCAGGTCGGCCACCACCAGCTGCAGCGGCCCCAGCGCGTGCACAAAAGAGAACCCGGGCTGCTGGTCGAGCAGCGGCAATGCCAGCTTGTCGGGCTTGAGCACCTGCTTCCAGTCGATGGGCTCGAACAGGGGGTCGTTGGAACGCACACGGATGTCGCTGCGGTGCGTGAGCTCGGGCAGCAGCTCCACCGCGTGCTGCATCTGGAACACCCAGAACGCCTTGCGCGCGTGGTGGAACAGGCGCTGAAAGAGCGGGCTGCGCTGCATCTCCGCGCTGTAGGAGCCCCAGCCGTCAAAGATGTCGTGGTCGTCCCACATCATCACGGTGGGCATGCTGGCCATCGCCAGCGCCGCGTCCAGCGTGGGGTCCTGGGCGCCCCACGCGTGGCGCTCCGCCGGCAGCCAGCGCGCGCTGTAGAGCTGAAGGTAGTAGGCCTCGATCTTCTTGTCGAGCGCGGCGCTCACCGGGTAGACCAACTGCTCATCCCTGGGCAAACCGATCCAGCCCTTGAGCTCCTTGAGGTCCTCCCAGATCGAGTCGAAGTAAATCTGGTCGCCCCCCATCAGCAGCAGGTGGAAGCGCTGCCGTCCCTTGTCGTGCGTGCGTGCCTCATGCCAGAGCTGCTCTTTGTCGAGCTCGTACCCGGGCGGACGGACGGTGCTGTCGTGGTTGCAGAGCAGGTCTTCCCACACCGCGTTCTCTGCACGGATGAGTTTGCGAATGCCACTGGGGTCTGAAAAACCGTTGCAGGACACGTAGGCCATGCGCGGCGCCTGGCCCTTGCCGGGCACTGTGAAGCTCCACTGCCCGTCAACCCCTTCCAGCCGGTAGTCCACCCGGCGCTCCTCCTGGCCCTGCTTGCAGCTCAGGTCGTAGCGAAAGTAACTTCGCCCACCCTGCTGAAGCAGCAACACCGGCGGCTTGACCGCCCGACCGCCCAGATGAAGCGCCAGGGCGCCGGTGTTGTCCTCCACGCCGATGAGCGCGCTCACGCGCCACGCGCCATCGGCGCCGCCACCTCGGTAAGAAAGAACGGGCCCCAGAATCAGCTTTGCCATGCGTGGTCTCCCAGATCGGACGGCCGCCATCGGGCGCACCGCCGGCCCGCATGATAGGCGTGAGATCACCCACGGCAGGGCCGTTGCAGGCGGCGCATGACCCATCCTGGGGATGCCCGGGTGTTTCCAGAAACAGGACGGCCTGCCTTTGCCGCATCTGTCCACTCAGATTGACATAACGGCCTGTACATAAATCCAAAATCCGGCGGCCTGTGCCATACTGAATTCCATGGCACATGCGTTCCCCTTCTCCGCGATCGTGGGTCAGGAAGAGATGAAAACGGCGATCCTGATCGCCGCCATCGACCCCCACATTGGAGGCGTGCTGGTGCTGGGCGACCGGGGCACCGGCAAGTCGACCGCCGTCCGGGCGCTGGCGGCGCTGCTGCCCAGCATCAAGGCGGTGGTGGGCTGCCGCTACGGCTGCGACCCGCAGGACAGCGCCGGCCGCTGCCCTGACTGCGACCGGCTGCGACAGGGCAAACCGCTCAAGTCGCACGCGATCCCGGTGCCGGTTGTCGACCTGCCGCTGGGCGCCACCGAAGACCGCGTGGTCGGCTCGCTGGATCTGGAGCGCGCCCTCTCACAAGGTGTCAAGACATTCGAGCCGGGTCTGCTGGCCCAGGCCAACCGCGGCTTCCTCTACATCGACGAGGTCAACCTGCTGGAGGACCACCTCGTGGACCTGCTGATCGACGTGGCCGCCTCGGGCGAGAACGTGGTCGAGCGCGAAGGCCTGAGCGTGCGCCACCCCGCGCGCTTCGTGCTGGTGGGCAGCGGCAACCCCGAAGAAGGCGAGCTGCGCCCGCAGCTGCTGGACCGCTTCGGGCTCTCGGTCGAGGTGAAAACCCCCGACCAGCTGGCCGAGCGGGTCGAGGTGGTGCGGCGGCGCGACGCATTCGAGCAGGACGCCGAGGCTTTCGTGGCGCGCTGGAAAAAAGAGGACGAGCGCATCCGCCGCCGCCTGCTCGCCGCGCGCACGCGGCTGGCGCAGGTGGAGCTGCCCGA